>JAJPHF010000188.1 GCA_021325365.1 Pseudomonadota bacterium | reverse complement strand
GCGAACCTGATCCACCGCAACGGCTGGAAGTACCTGAACTGGCTGCACGGGTTCAACGGGGGGCTGCTGCCGATGCCGCAGATGCGGCTGCTGCCCAACCAGATGCGCGCGCTGCGCCAGGGCCTCCAGGCCTCGGGCTACGACCTGCCGCCCGATGACGAGGGGTTCTACGTGGGGCGCCACCCCGCTTAATTCGGCCGTGCGGGCCATCAGGGGCTCGCCGGCGGTGCCCCCACTTCCTGCACGACCTGCCGCGTGATGCCGTAGTCGAAGACCTCGCTGGGGTCCACGGCGCGGTCGATGCTCAGCGTCTCCTTGGCCAGGTCGAGGAACTCGCGCTGCACCTCGGGCGTAAGCATCGGCGGGTTGAGCAGCAGGGATGCACTGAGATCGTACGCCCGGGCGACGAAGTCCGCGGGCTGGTCGAGCACCCGCGCGGCCAGCGCTACCGTCTCATCCTTGTTCGCGCGGTAGCTGCCCAGCGCGCGGGTCACCGCCCGCAGGAAGCGACGCGTGAGGTCGGCGTTGCCGCGCAGCATGCTTTCGCTCGTGGCCAGGCCGATCAGCGAGCCTCGCACGTCATCGCCGTACCAAGCGACCTCCGTCAGCCCCTGCCCCTCGCCGAGCAGCCGCAGGTCCACGTCCCCGGCGATCGCCGCATCCACGGCCCCGCCGATGGCGCCTTGCAGCCAGTTGGGCACGGGGCCCAGGCTGGCGTACTGCACGTCGGCGTCGGGGTTCAGGCCGTGCTTGCTCAAGAGCACACGGGTGAAGGTGGCGCTGAGCGTGCCGGGGCCCTCGATGCCGATGGTCTTCCCTTTGAGATCGTTGATCGCGCGCACGCCCGAGGCCTGGTTCGCCATGAGCCACCAGGTGATGCTGTGCGTGTTGAACACCACCCGCACGGGCGCGCCGGTCAGCCCCGCGATGGCCGCCTGCGAGACCGCGCCGGAGAAGCCGTAGTTGCCCGCCACGACACCCTGCACGCCAAGCTGGGGCGCGACGACCTGGATGTCCGCGTCGATCCCCTCTTCCGCGTAGTAGCCCTTCTCGCGCGCCAGATAGATCGGAAAGAACGACTGCGACGGCACGGGCAGCGCAACGGCAACGGTAGTCGTGCTGGCCGGGCGCGCGGGTGCAGTCTGGGCGCTCGCGGCCGGCGCTGCAGACGGCGCGGCGGACGCGGCGGGTGCATTCGTCGGCGCCACGGCCGCCGGCCCGCGCGTGGGCTGGACCGGCGGGCTGCCGCCCGTGCAGGCGAGCGTAAGCACCAGGTTGGCAAGCAGGAACAGGCGCCACGCCGACAGCGTAGTCATGCAGGCTCCCTTCCCTCTCCTAGCCGGACTCGCTCGGGACGATCATACTCCCGTGGCCCGCTCCGGGCCAGCACCGATGACCGAAGAGCCCTACTGTCGCCGAGTGCCCTTGACGCTGTCAGGTGGGTGTGCCATCGTATGGTCCGTCTGAGGTCCGGCATATGGGGGCAGCGAGTCCGTGATGGGCTGGGAGGGGCAGGATGGTCATGCTGAACGGCACGACGACCGGGCATTATAGCCAGTCGGACTACACCGACTTCGCCCACGCGGGCCCTGGCACACTGGCCGGCGAGTACCTGCGGCGGTTCTGGCAGCCCGTCTACCGCGCGATCGACCTCCCGCCCGGCCATGCCAAGCCGATCCACATTATGGGCGAGGACTTCACGCTCTACCGCGGCGAGGGCGGCACGCCCCACGTGGTGGCGTTCCGCTGCGCGCACCGGGGGACGCAGCTCTCGACCGGCTGGGTGGAGGGCGATTGTATTCGCTGCTTCTACCACGGCTGGAAATACGACGCTGCCGGCCAGTGCGTCGAGATGCCCGCCGAAGACCCCTCCTTCCCGCCCAAAGTCCGGATCAAGAGCTACCCGGCGCAGGAGTACATCGGGCTCATATTTGCTTACCTCGGTGACGGCGAGGCGCCGCCGTTACCACGCCACCGCGTGCTCGAAGACGACGGCGTGCTGGAGACGGAGGTCTACTACCGCCCCTGCAACTACTTTCAGAACATCGAGAACGGCCCCGACGAGGTGCATCTGGCGTTCGTGCACCACGACACGCATGGTCTGCCGGTCGTGCCGCGCGTCGAGGTCGAGGAGACGGAGTATGGGCTGGTGCAGTACGGCCATCGGCCCGGCCAGCCGGTGCGCGTGACGCACGTCGAGATGCCGAACATCCTGCGCATCAAGATCCCGCCGCCGGCCGAAGCGCCCCACAGCGATTGGCGCGATTACGTCTCCTGGCGCGTGCCCGTCGACGACCAGACGCACGCCACGTTCACCGCCCAACTCGTGCACGTGACGGGCGCGGAGGCCGAGGCGTACCGCCGGCGCCGCGAGGTACCGCCGCCCGACGTGCCGTCGGTGGACGAGGTGGCGGCGCGGATCCTACGAGGCGAGTTGCGCGTCCACGACCTCGCGGATTATCCGTCTCTTCTCAACGTGCAGGACACCGTGGCGCAGGTCGGGCAAGGAGCCATCGCCGACCGCCAGCACGAGCGGCTCGGTCGTTCCGACGTCGGCGTGATCCTCGTCCGCAAGCTGTGGGAGCGCGAGCTGCGAGCGCTGGCCGAGGGGCGGCCGCTGCGGCAGTGGGTCTACCCCGAACGGCTGGAGACCACGAGCGGGGTGTGATGGGCTGCCGGACTCGGAGGCTCACACGAGAAGCGGGAGGGCAGCATGAGGCCCAGGGGCACGCACCAGGCCCGCATCGCGGCGATCCTCTGTCTCGCGCTCGTGAGCTGCGCGGGCGGCGCCCAGCGTGCCAGCGGCGTCCCGCCGGCGGGCAGTGGCGCCCCGGCGCCAGCCGCCGCCGCGGCCCCGGCTGCCAGCGCGAGCCAGGCGGCGCCCATGCACAACGCGGCGGTGCAGCAGCTGATCGACGGCGCCCGCGGCGAGGGGGAGCTGAACGTCATCTGGAGCTCAAGCTTTTTCCACGGCGGCGACGCGCTGCCGGAGATCGTGCAGGCATTCAACGCCTACTACGGCCTGAACACGCGCATCAACCGCACGGTCGGCCCCTCGATGCCGCAGATGGCCGCGCGCCTCATTCAGGAGGCGCAGGCGGGCAAGCCCCCTTCCACCGACCTGTACCACGGCTCCGACGAGCACATCGCGATGATGCTCGCGGCCGACGTCCTACAGCCGGTCGATTGGCGTGCGCTTGACCCGCGCATCCCCGCCGAGGCCGTGGCCGAGAAGAACGTAGCGGTGGCCTACGGCACCTGGTTCCCGGGGATCACGTACAACGAGCAGCTCGTGCCGGCGAGCGACGTGCCGCGCACGCTGAAGGACGTGCTCGACCCGAGGTGGAAGGGGCTGGTCGCCTCGACGCCCTATGCCGCGGGGTTCTACCGCCTGGCGCTCTCGAACGAGTGGGGCGGCGACGCCACGACGGCCTACGTGCAGCAGCTTGCCGACCAGGTGGGCGGGCTCATCCGCTGCGGCGAGTACGAGCGCATCCTGAGCGGCGAGTTCCTGCTGCACGCGCTGAACTGCGGCGTGAACGTCGATCAGCAGCAGCACGCCGACGGGAAGCCAATCGGCTTCGTCATCCCCGCGGACGCGATCCACGCCAGCTACTACACGTTCGCGGTGCCGAAGGGCTCGGCGCACCCGAACACGGCCACGCTGTTCGCGCTGTTCATGCTGACCGAGGAGGGGCAGCGCCTGTCGTACCAGGCCGACTTCCTGGACCTGGACCTGCTGCCGGGCTCGGGCACGGCGGCGCTCATCAAGCCGCTGCTCGACCAGGGCAACCGGCTCATGGGCGAGGACGGCATGGTGCAGATGAGCAAGTACGCCGACGAGTCGGCGAAGTACGAGCGCGAGCTGGCGCGCATCCTCGCCAAGCAATAGCGTGCGCAGGCCGGACCCCATCTGCAAGTGAGAGCCATGTCACTAGAGCGCGCGCAGCTGCCCCGCATGCCGCTCGCCGAGCGCGACCGCCGCTGGGCCGCGCTGCGCCACCGCATGGCCGACGCCGGGCTGGACCTATTGCTCGTCTTCGGCGAGAGCGGCATGTCCGACGTGCGGACGCTGAACCTGTACTACCTGTCGCTCATCGGCGGCAACGGCGAGGAGGGCTGGCTAGCGTTTCCGCGCGATGGCCCGCCCACGGCCTTCGTCTGGTCGGGCGGCAGCATGCTCGACGAGTGGCGCGAGCGCGGCGTCTGGGTGGACGACCTGCGGCCCTGTCCGGGCGCGCGCTGGTCGGGCCCGCTGGCGGCGCACGTACGCGAGCTAGACCTCGCCCGGGGGCGCATCGGGCTGGTGGGCCTGTCGGGCCAGCTCGACGCCGAGGGCATCATCCCCCACGTCACCTACGAGCGGCTGCAGGCCGGGCTGCCGAAGGCCGAACTGGTGAACGCCACTGCCATCCTGGAGGAGATGCGGCTCGTGAAGAGCCCGGCGGAGTTGGAGTTCATCCAGGCGGCCGTGGCCATCGGCGACGCGGCGTGGGCGACCCTGCGCCGCCAGGCGGTGCCCGGCGCGAGCGAGTACCAGGTGTTTGCGCGGACGTTCGCTACGCTGCTCGAGCAGGGCTCCGAGCAGCCGGTTGTCGTGTTCTGGGACAGCGGGCCGGCCGTGAGTCACGGCAAGCGGCTGCCGGCCCGCCGCACGCTCGCCGCCGGTGATGTCATCCTGACGGAGCTCTGCCCGCGCTACTTCGGCTACTGGGCCAACTTCCAGGCGCCCGCCGTGGTGGGCCGCCCGACGCCGGAGTACCGCGAGCTGTTCGCGATCGCGCGGGCCGCGTTCGAGAACGGCTACCGCGCCATCCGCCCGGGGCTCACGCTCCGCCAGTTGGGCGAGGCGCTGCTGGCGCCGATTCGCGAGGCGGGCTGCACTAGCCTGCACGTGCTGGCGCAGGGCACTGGTCACGGCCCCTGGGAGGAGCCGCTCGTGCGCGCGCCGCGCCGGGTCACCGAGGAGGATGCCGCGGGCCGCGCGGCGCGCGAGCGGGAACTCGATCTGGCTCTCCGCGAGGGCATGGTGCTCGCACTGCAGCCGCACGTGACGCGCGACCTGCGGCGCGGTGTGCGGCTGGGCGATCCGGTCGTCGTGACGGCCGATGGCGCCCGCCGCCTGAGCCAGACTCCACGGGATGCTTGGACCGCGGCTACTGGCTGACGGCAGCGGTCGCTGATGGCAGCCTCTTCTCCTGGTTGCAGAGGTCCACGATCAGGCGTGCGTACACGCAGGCCGCCTGGTACAGCGCCCCGACGGGGAACGAGCGCTTGAAGGAGTGCGTCTCGGAGCGCGGACCGTACGTGATCGCCGGAATCCCCACCTCACTGAAGACGTTGATGTCGCGCCACATGCTGCACGTCGCCGGGTTCGGCGGCGGGGGCGGCGTGCCGAACGTGGCGAGGTGCGCGGCCAGGAGCGCGTCGCGCAGCCGCTCGACGTTCCGGCACTCGTAGCCGCGCCGAAACAGGTACAGCTCGATTGCCGTCGCCGGGACGCCGGCCGCGCGCAGCGCCGCCGCAAGCTCATCCTGGAGCACCAGCGGAGGCAGGCCGGGCGGCGTGAACACCATGACATAGATGCTACAGACTTGCGGCGCCATGATCGGCCGCGTCGCGTCCCCGCCCCGGATGCCGCCGACCTGCGCCTTGGGCACGACCGGGCCGCCGGGCGACTCGTACGCGTAGCGTCGCTGGTAGTCGGCGGCCCAGCCCTCCAGCGCCGCGATGCCCGCCGCCGCGCGCACGATCATGTTGGGGCTCTCGGCCAGCGTCGTGCGGTCGGGCAGGTAGGGCACGTAGTACGCCGGCTGGTCCGAGACCCAGGTGACCTTGAACCAGGCCATGCCGGCCTCGACGGCGACCAGGCTGAAGCCCGTCCCCTCCGCGACGAGCGCGTAGTCGGCCACGCCGCCGTGGGTAACGAGCCAGCGGACGCCCAGGTCGCCCGTCTCGAGCAGTGCGCCGGGCGGGTCGTCGGCCGGCTCGTGGCTCGTCTCGCCGACGACGGCCGTGAGCAGCAGGTCGCCCTTGAGCGGCATGCCTGTCGCCTTCACGGCCTTCGCGGCGATGAGAAAGGCGGCCATCGGTCCCTTGTCGTTGACGATCCCCTCGCCGACGAGCTGGTCCCCCTCGACCCAGGCCTTGTGGTACACGTCGGCGTCGGCGTCCTTGACCACCCAGGTATCGCTGGCCTGCACCGCGGTGTCCAGGTGGCTATTGAACAGCAGGCTGTAGCCGCCGCCGGTGCCCGGCAGGCGGCCGATGAGGTTGAAGCGGTCGGCCAGCAGGCCGGTCTTGCGAGCCTGGAAGCCCTCGGCCCGCAGCCATGCGTAGACGTATTCGCCCGCCGCGGCCTCGTGGGGCCCAGCACTGTCGATGTTGCAGATGCGCAACGCCAACTCGACCAGTTCATCGCGATCAACGTGCTTCACAGCCTCGTCGGCTAGCCACATCGCGGCCTCACCCCCGTGCTCGCGCGAGTCGGCAAAGGACGGTGTCCCGGCCCAGCCGGCATGGACGATCGAATACACGCGCGTCGCGTGCTGGCGGGCGCGTACGGCGGCAGCATTGTACCAACGGCGAGCCGCAGATGCTATGCCTTGGTGGCGCGAGACAGCGATCGCGCCTCGACCCCGCTCGTTCACCGTACCGGCCCAAGCGCGGCACTTCCCCGCGTTTGACGTGCCCCTCCCAGTCTGTGGGGCGGTAGAAGCGTGCGCCGGAGCGCGCGCTGCGCAGTGCGTGCATCGTGCATGCCCGGCCGCGATGGTTTTGCACCACGGCTCAGGCCACGATGGTAACATAAGGGCCTGGATCGACCGGCGGCCGTCCGATCGTGGGGCCGAGTTGTTGGCGAAGGAGCGGAGCAGCAGTGCCCGAAGCGCCCACGCGCCGTGTGTTTGTGTGCCAGGGCCTGTTCTGCAGCGCCCGCGGGTCGGGGCAACTGCTGGGCGTGCTGAGGGCGCGGCTAGCCGGCTGCGCCGGGGTGGCCGTTGAGCCGTACTACTGCTTCAACGGCTGCAGCCACGGCCCGAACGTCGTGGTGCACCGCGACCGTACCTGGTACGAGAGCGTGACGCCGGCCGACGTGGACGCCATCTGCGCGCACGCGGCGGGGGGGCGATCAGCCGCACCCCCGGCCGGGCGGGTGCCCCCGGTCGTGCGGACCAACGCGTTCGAGGCGCTCGATAGGCAGTATCCACCGGAGGGATGACGCGACCGGCCGGGAACTGTCGGCGCACGCGGTTGATCGCGCCGCGGCCGGTCCGCCAGCGTTTGGGGACAGAAGGAGCCGTATCGCGCGGCGAAGGGAGGCAGCATGGGTGTTCTGAAGTTGGGCTATCTCGAAGTGCGGGTGAAGGACCTAGCGGTGGCAACCCAGTACTACACGCAGGTGGTCGGGCTCCAGGAGACCGATCGGGTCAACGGCAAAGTGTACCTCAAGGCCTGGGACGAGCACGAGCATCACCAGCTCGTGCTGGTCGAGGACGCCACCCCCGGCATGAACTACATGGCCTTCCGGCTGGAGGACCCGGACGACCTTGAGCGGTTCGAGGACAAGCTCGAGCGCAACGAGTACCGCGTGCGGCGCGTCTCGGCGGGCGACGAGCACGCGCTCGGCGAGGCGATTCGCTTCACGGCCCCCAGCGAGCACCGGGTCGAGCTGTACTACGACATGCGCGTGGTGGGCAATGGGCTCCCGACCACCAACCCTGATCCCTATCCCGACGGACTTGTGGGCATTCACCCGCCGCGCATGGACCACACGCTCCTCACCACGCCCGACACGCCGGCCTCGTTCCACTTCTGGAACGAGATCATGGGCTTCCGCCTCACCGAGCAGGTCGTGGCGCCCGACGGCACGCCGATCGCCTGCTGGCTGGAGCGCACGCACACGCCCCACGACCTGGCTTTTATCCCTGGCAACCCGGGCGGCATGCACCATTTCGCCTTCTGGCTGGACGACTGGGCGGAGATCGGCCGCGCGGCGGATGTGATCGTGCGCGGCGGCTCGACGATCGACGCCGGGCCTACCCGCCACGGCATCACGCGCGGGCACACGATCTACTTCTTCGACCCGTCGGGCAACCGGAACGAGGTGTTCACCGGCGGCTACTGGGCCGACCCGAAGATGGAGCCGATCACCTGGACGGCGGACAAGCTGTGGCAGGGCATCTTCTACTGGGACCGCACCGAGAAGGGCGCTTTCGTCGCCAACTACACGTAGTAGAAGCCTCGGACGGTCCAAGAGCCACTCGGGGACCTCCCCCCGGCGCCCCCCGTCCGCCGGGGGGCGCCGTTGAGACGCTGCCCGCTGACCTGGACAGGCAGGTCAGCGGGGTATTGGCGTGCGACACGCGCAGCACGCGCGAAAGCGCTATACGGAGGCCGGAAAGGTGACTGCCACTAACGGGGCCGTGAACGAGCACACGGCGGCGGACTCCACGGACTTCGCGCACACCGGGCCGGGGACGCTCGCCGGCCGCTACCTGCGCCGCTTCTGGCAGCCCGTCCTCCGGGCCGAGGATCTGCCCGCCGGCCGCGCCAAACCGATCCGTGTCATGAGCGAGGACTTCACGCTCTACCGGGGCGAGGACGGCATGCCGCACGTCGTGGCCTTTCGCTGCGCGCACCGGGGGACGCAGCTCTCGACCGGCTGGGTAGAGGGAGACTGTATTCGCTGCTTCTATCACGGCTGGAAGTACGACGCCTCCGGCCAGTGCGTCGAGATGCCGGCCGAGGACTCCTCCTTCCCACCCAAGGTACGCATCCCGAGCTACCCCACCGAAGAATATTTGGGCTTGATATTCACGTATCTTGGGGAAGGCACGCCGCCGCCCTTGCCGCGCTACCCGGACTTCGACTCCAAGCGCCTGCTCGACGTGGCGACGTACACCTGGCCCAGCAACTTTTTCCAGAACGTCGAGAACGGCCCGGACGAGGTGCACGTCAGCTTCGTCCATCGCGACTCCTCGCTGTCCATCGTGGCGGACCTGCCGCAGATCACGGCGGAGGAGACGGAGTTCGGTCTGATGCAGTACGGCACGCGGGCGAACGGCGTCGTCCGCGAGACGCCGTTCTTGATGCCGAACATCCTGTACTTCACGACCTACCGCAACGACCCCGCGATGCCGGAGATCGGCTGGATCGAGACGCTGGCCTGGCGCATCCCCGTGGACGACGAGCACCACACGAGCTTCCTGGTGCGCGTAGCCGACGTGAGCGAGGAGGGACGCCGCCAGTACCTCGACCGCCAGCGCGCCATCGCCGAGCAACTGCGCGCGCTGCCGTCGCACGCCGAGATCGGCGAGGCCGTGTTGCGGGGCGAGATACGGGCCCAGGACATCACGGGACGGCCTGACATCATCACGATTCAGGACTACATCTCGCAGGTAGGCCAGGGGCCGATCGCCGACCGAGCGCACGAGCGGCTGGGCCGCTCCGACGTCGGCGTGATCCTGCTCCGCAAGATCTGGGAGCGCGAGCTGCGCGCGCTCGCCGAGGGCCGGCCCCTCAAAGCCTGGTCGGTCCCGCGTGGCCTGGCCGCGACCACGGGCGTCTAAGCTGGCGGCCCAGAGCTGGTGGTACGTATCGCTCCACCAAACGGACCCACCATCGCCCGTCGGGTGCTCAGCCACCGTGGCCAGCCAGGCGAGGTGGCGGCGCCGCCGCGGCGCAGCGCAGCATGTGGACGCCGCAGCGATCTCGAAGAAGGAGCCGTTGATGAAGGACCATCGCCCGCGCGCCGGCTTCCCGTGCTACGTGCTCGGCGTGCTGGCGCTGCTCGCGGTCACTCTGGCTGGCTGTCAGTCGGCGCCGCCCGCCGCGAGCAAGGCGGCCGCCCCTGCGGCGGCTCCCACCGTCGGCCCGGCCGCGACGGGCGCGCAGCCGGCCGCCGCCGGCGGGGGCGCGTCCTCGCCCGAGTGGGACCGGCTGCTGGCGGAGGCGAAACGGGAGGGCAGCGTCCGCATCTCCGTGCCGGCTGGGGTGCCGGGTCTCGGCGAGGCGTTCGCCAAAGCCTTCGAAGAGCAGTATGGCATCAAGGTTGACAGCACGAGCGAGCTATCCACGACCGCCCGCGTGCGCATCGAGCAGGAGGCGGGCGCGGGGCGCCAGACGACCGACGTGCTCTTCGGCGGTGCGAGCGAGTTGATCACGATCTATCCGGCGGGCCTGCTGGCCCCCATCGCCCCGAAGCTCCTGCTCCCCGAGGTGACCGATTCTACCAAGTGGCTGAACAACCACCTCGAATGGGTGGACGACGCGCAGCAATACATGTTGGCGGGTAGCGAGTGGGTCCACATCGACCTGATGGTGAACGCCAGCGTCATCGATCCCAAGACAATCACCTCGTGGCGTGATCTGCTGAAGCCGGAGTACCGCGGCAAGATCATCATCCAGGACCCGCACGTGGGTGCGGGCGGGGCGACGGCGCGCTCGCTCCTCGAGGCGTTCGGCCCGGACTACATCAAGGCGCTCTACCAGGACCAGCAGCCGGTCGTGACCCGCGACGCGCGGGAGGTCGTGCAGGGCATGGCGCGCGGCACTCAGCCGATCGGGCTCGCGATCCTGCCCGCGCAGGCCGAGGAGTTCCGCAAGCAGGGCTTCCGTCTGGAGCGGGTCTTCCCGGACGACGGCGCGCCGGCCGTAAGCGCGGGCAACAGCGTGGTGAAGCTCATCAAGGACGCGCCGCACCCCAGCGCCGCGGCCGTGTTCATCAATTGGTATGCCTCGCAGCAGGGTCAGGAGATCTATTCTCAGCTCTCTCTGGAGCCCAGCCGGCGCCTCGACGTGAATGTGCCGGAGGTCCCCGACTACATCAAGCCGAAGCCGGGCGTGCAGTACCGCAACCAGTACCAGGAAGACTACTACACGAACATTGCGCCCGGGCTGCTCAAGCAGATCGAGGATCTGCTGGTACGCTAACCTTGCCGGCCCGGCGGGCCGGATTCATCCACATCCCGAGAGGAGCGCCATGGTCGTAGCGCGCGACCCAGCCGCGGCCCTTGCCACGATGGACCACACGGACTTCGCGCACACCGGCCCCGGCACCCTCGCCGGCCGCTACCTGCGCCGCTTTTGGCAGCCGGTGCTGCGCGCCGAGGACCTGCCCGCCGGCCACGCCAAGCCGATTCGCATCATGAGCGAAGACTTCACGCTGTACCGCGGCGAGGACGGGGCGCCGCACGTGGTCGCCTTCCGCTGCGCGCACCGGGGGACGCAGCTCTCGACTGGCTGGGTGGAGGGAGACTGTATCCGCTGCTTCTACCACGGCTGGAAGTACGATGCCTCCGGCCAGTGCGTCGAGATGCCCGCCGAGGACCCCTCCTTCCCCCCCAAGGTCAGGATCAAGAGCTACCCGACCGAAGAGTACCTGGGGCTGATCTTCGCGTACCTCGGGGACGACGCGCCGCCGCCCCTGCCGCGCTACCCGGAGTTCGAGGAGCCGGGCGTGCTCACGGTGCAGGTCTATACGATGCCCTGCAACTACTTCAACAACCTGGACAACGGCCCCGACGAGGTGCATGTCTGCTTCGTGCACCGCGACACGGCGCTCGGGGCGATCGCCGAAGTGCCGCGAATCACCGCGGAGGAGACGCCGTATGGGCTCGTGCAGTATGGCACGCGCTCCGATGGCGTGGTGCGCGTCACGCCGTTCCTGATGCCGAACATTCTGTACTTCACTACGCCGGCTGCCGATCCGGCCTTTGGCTGGCTGGACGCGCTCGGCTGGCGCGTGCCCGTCGACGACGGCCACCACACGGGCTTCCGGGTCTACCTGGCGCGGGTGACCGGCGAGCTGGCCGAGTGCTACCGCGCGGACCAGGCGCGGCGCCGCGAGCGCGCGGCCGCGTTCGGGCCGACGAGCAAGGTCGCGGAGGCAGTGCTAGCGGGGCGGCTGCGCATTCAGGACGTGGGGGCGCGCCCGGACCTCGTGCAGGTGCAGGACTACGTGGCGCAGTGCGGGCAGGGCGTCATCGCGGACCGGGCACACGAGCGGCTGGGCCGCTCCGACGTCGGCGTGATCCTGCTGCGGCGGATCTGGGCGCGCGAGCTGGAAGCGCTCGCCACGGGGCAGCCGCTCAAGCAGTGGCGCCGCCCCGCCCGGCTCGCCGCGACGAGCGGAGTCTGATGGTCCGTCGGTGGTCGCAAGCCAGGGGGCGGCAACTACCACCACCCCCTGGCCAATCACCCTTGATGGAGGCTAGGGCACAGGGATGAGTACGGTCACCGAGGGCTCGGCGCTCACCACGCTGCCCACGCCGCTGCCACTAGCCAGCCGGCGCGCCCGACTGGCCGGCTGGACCCGCGACCACTGGCTGGGCGTGGCGCTCGTGCTGGCGGTGGCGGCCGTCACCGTGCTGCCGATCGCCTTCGTCGTTGTGAACAGCTTCAACGTCGCCCGACCGGGCCAGGCCTGGACGCCGGGGCTCGACGGCTGGCGGGACGCGCTGTTCGGCAGCCCGCGCACCATCGCCGCGATCGGCTATAGCGCCGTGCTCGCGCTGCGCGCCCCCATCGCCGTGGCCGCGGCGTTCTTCATCGCCTGGCTGCTGATCCGCGTCCAGGTCCCCGGCCACCGCTTCATCGAGGTGGCGCTCTGGGCGGCCTTCTTCCTGCCGCCGCTGCCGATGACACTCGCCTGGCTGCTGCTGCTCGACCAGAACTACGGCCTGATCAACGTGGGGCTCAAGGCGCTGCCGGTGCCGCTCGGGCCGCTGAACATCCAGTCGGTGCTGGGTATCCTGTGGGTCCACCTGAGCCTGTCCACGATCCCCGTCATGACGATGCTGCTGGCGCCGGCGTTTCGCATGCTCGACGGCTCGCTGGACGAGGTGGCGCGGATGTGCGGCGCCTCCCAATGGCAGCTCCTGCGCCGCGTGACGCTGCCGCTACTCGGGCCCGCGATCCTCACGGCGCTGCTGGCCGGGCTCATTCGCAGCCTGGAGGCGTTCGAGATCGAGCAGCTCCTCGGCACGCGCGCGGGCATCTACGTCTACGCAACGCGTATCTACGACCTTATCAACTACGAACCGCCGCAGTTCCCGCAGGCGATGGCGCTCAGCACCCTGTTCCTGGGCATCCTGTTCGTGCTGGCGCTGTGCTACCAGCGCTTCATCGCGTCGCGGAGCTACGCCACCGTCGCCAGTCGCGGCATGGCCCGCCGCCGGGTCCAGGCGGGGCGCTGGCGCTACGTCGCGTCGGCCCTGCTATGCGCGTACATCGGCGTGGGCATCGTGCTGCCGCTCGGGCTGCTCATCCTGGGCTCATTCATGAAGCTGTTTGGTTTCTTCTTCATCGCCGACCCGTTTACCACGGACCACTGGCAGCAGGTGCTCGGGAGCCCCGCGTTCGGGCTCGCGCTGCGCAACGCGCTGCTTACGGGGCTGGGTACGGCGGGGCTGGGACTAGTGGTCTACGCGCTGCTGGGCTACGTGATCGCCCGCTCGCGGCTCACGGGCCGTCGGCTGATCGCGATCATGGCCTGGCTGCCCTGGGCCATCCCGGGGATGCTGCTCGGCATCGCGCTGCTGTGGCTGCTGCTCTCGTTGCCGGTGCTGGGCTGGCTGTACGGGGGGATCGGCGCCCTGCTCTTCGCGCTGATCGTCAAGGAGCTGCCGCTCGGCGTGAACCTGAGCAGCGTCGCCTTTCTGCAGATCTCGACCGAGCTGGAAGAGGCGGCGCGCATGTGCGGCGCCGGCTGGTGGACGACCTACCGGCGCGTCCTGCTGCCGCTTATTGCGCCCACCCTCGTGGGCCTGTTCGCCATCACCTTCATCGGCGCGCTGCGCGACATCAGCACGACCGTGCTGCTCGCCACGCCCGGCACGCGCACGCTGTCGCTCCTGATGTTCGAGCTGTCGATGGCCGGCAACCTGGAGTCGGCGGCGATCGTGGGCCTGATCATCACCGTGCTGGCGCTCGGGGTCGCGCTCATCGCCCGCCGCCTCGGCCTGACCATGAGCGTGGGTTAAGCCGGCTCATTCCCCCTCCTCAGCCGCAGACGAAGAAGCACAGGCGACGCGGCGGGCTGGAGGCTCGTGGCCTGACGACCGCTTGACAGGCGCGACCGATGCGCCTAGGATTAGGTCCAATCCCGGCGGGGACCGAGCGGCCGAGATGGGAGCTAGCCCCGGTGGGCTTGGCGTGGTACAGAGAAAGGGGCGCGACCATGACCATCGCACGGGGTCTCCGTCGGCTGTGGCGCAACGAGGTGACCACGCTCCTCACGCAGGGCGGCAGCCACGAGGCGCTGTTCGCGGGCGAGATCAACGGCCGCCCGCCTGGGGCCCCACTGAGCGCGGAGGAGGCCGCCTACTACCGGAAGTGGCGGCTACCCGAGACCGGTTTCCGCAACTACTGGTATCCCGTCATGCTCTCCCGCCACCTCACGAGCCGCCCACAGAAGCGGCGGCTGCTCGGCGAGGACATCGTGTTTTGGCGCGATGCGGGCGCTCCGCACGCGCTCGCCGACCGCTGCCCGCACCGAGGGGCGAGTCTGGCGGGCGGGCACGTCCGATTCCCCGGCTCCGGCACCATCAGTTGCCCCTATCATGGCTGGACGTTCGATGGGCAAGGCAACCTCCGCGCCTGCATCCAAGAGGGACCGGGCTCGCGGATGGTCGGCCGGGTGCGGACGAAAGCCTACCCCGTCGAGGAGCGCCTGGGAGTCGTGTGGGTGTGGATCGGCGACAGAGATCCGGTGCCGGTGGAGGAAGACCTGCCGGTGGCGATGACGGTGCCGGGCGTCCACAACTTCATTCACTTCACCCCGGTCTGGCGCACCAACTGGTGCCTCTTGTTCGACAACTTCATCGACGGGCTGCATGCGCCCTACGTGCATCGCGCGTCGCCGCAGTTTCTGCTCACCCAGCTCCCCTACCGCACCATCGGGGTGGACCCTTACTTCGACTCCATCGAGCACGATGGTCGGGTGCTCGAGGCCCCGCATGACCGTAAGCCGGGCGAGGTGCGGACCGATCAGGCGGAGTTCCCCGGGCTCGGCAAATTCCCGCGCCGCAAGTGGTGGCGAGTGAAGCCGCCGCGCCGCTCGCCTACCGAGAACTTCGTGCCCGGGTTCCGGCCGCGCTCGTTCCTGCACGGGCTCCCCTCATGGATCCATACTGTGCACGAGGACCAGTACTTCACCCAGTTCATCATTCCGATCGACCGGGACCACCTGTACAACATGTGCGCCATGAGCGGGAAGCACACCAAGGGCAGCAAGCGCTGGTGGACGTTCTACTACCCGATCTTCTGCGTGACGCACGACACCCTGTTCATCGGCCAGGACCATCGGGTGCTGCGCGAGACGAAGCTCGGGTCCGAGCGACTGTCGGCGTGGGACCAGGACATCATCCGCTGGCGCAAGTTCGCCGTGGAGAACGCACGCGGCTACAACCACGGGCGGCCCGCGGAGAGCAACGGGAATGGGGCCAGCGCCCAGCCGGCCGCGGCCCCGAGTGCGCTTGACGAGGCCGGCGTCGCGGTCGCGGCTCCTGAAGGCGCGGTGCCAACAGGGGCGGGGATCTAGACGGGGACCGCCCCCGCTAGGTGCGCACCCCGGCCCGCCCGCCCAGCCAGCGGACGAGCGCCGCCGCGCTGATGGTGAGCACCACGATGACCGTGCCGACGACGGACGCCGCCGAGCGGTTCTCGGCCATCAGGTAGCCGAGCTGCAGCACGGCGAGGGGCTCGGTCTGGCTCGTCGTCAAGGGTACGATGACGGCGACCTGCCGCGCCGCCGTGGCGAAGGCCATGATGCCGGCTACCATTACCGCCGGCATCACCAGCGGCACGACCACGCGCCGGAACGTGTACCACCAGCTTCCGCCCAGGGTGCGCGACGCCTCCTCGAGATCGAAGCTGAGTTGTAGCATGCTACTCTTCAGCAACTGCATGGTCACCGTCATCACCGATAGGGTGGAGACCAGCACGAGCAGCGCGGTACTACCGTAGAAGGGGCGCAGCGCTGGGGTCTGGAGCACGAACAGCAAATAGGCCAGCCCGAGAATGATGCCGGGGATAGTGAACGGTACCCACGTGAGCACGTCGAACGCCCAGCGCGCGCCATACCGCGTGCGCACGGCAACGTAGGCCATCAAGCTGTACAGCAGCACGCCCACCACGGCGGTACCTACGCCGAGGATCAGCGTGTTGGTTAGCGCCCCCAGGAACCGTGGCTCGGCCAGCACGGTGAGCCAGTGGCGGAGCGTCCACGTCTCGCGCGTCCCGAAGTAGCCGAACAGCCCCATTAGGCTGCCCATCATCATGAAGCTTACAGGGATGACCGTGCACAGCAGCGCGAGCAGGAACGCGGCGGCCGCGACCGGCCACCGCCAGCGCCGCAGCGCAACGCGCGTCGCTTTTGCGTGTCCGGTGACCGTGGTGTAGCTGCGGCGCCGCGTGACCCAAAGCTGGAGCAGCACGAGGGGCAGGGCCGCCAGCAGGATGATCATGCTGAGCGCCGTGGCCCCACCGTAGTTGACCGGCGACTGGTTGATGAGCCCGTAGATCTTTGTGCTGTACACCGAGAACTGGATCGGGGTGCCCAGCACCAGCTCCACCTCGAACGCCTCGAAGGAGCGGATGAGCGAGGCGAGAAACACCACCAGGATCGCGGGGGTGACGGCTGGGATCACGATGCGGACGAGGGTCCCGAGCGGCCCAACGCCTGCCATGCGGGACGCCTCTTCCAGCGTTGCGTCCACGTTCCGGAAAGAGGGTACCAGCAGCATGATCTTGGCGGCGAAGCCCAGCCCGGTGAGGTGCACGAACACGATGCCCCAGAAGGAGTAGATGTTGAGCGGCCCCTTCGCGAAAAACGGTAGCTTCATGAGCAACTGGTTCAGCACTCCGTAGTTCGGGTCGGCCAGCAGGATCCACCCGGCGGTGTTCACCAGCGTCGGCAGGAAGAACGACACCCAGAACAGAAACTCGACGTGGTCGGCGCCGGGCATGTCCGTACGCGCGATCACCCAGGCGAGCACGATGGCGAGCGGCAGCGAGATCGCCTGGACCACCACGGCCACCTTGACCGTGTTCACGAGCGCCGTGGTGAGGCCAGGCTCCGTGAACGCGGCCTGCCAGTTGCCCAGGCCGTAGGTCGCGCCTCGTGGCGTCGCCACCTCGAAGCTATCGATGAGCACGAGCACGAGCGGATAGAGCACGACGAGCGCGAGAACGCCGAGGAAAAGCGTGCAGGCCAGGACGCCCAGCTCCAGCCGACGCAGCCGGCGCGGGATCAGCTCGCCTGCGGCGAGGCTTATGGTCGCCATAGCCTCAGATGCTCCGGCGGGAACTCGACGGCGATCGCCTGCCCTTCCTGGAAGTCGTGGAGCGCGGACAGCGGGACAAGGATGCTCGGCCCGGCGTGGAGCTTGACCCGCGCCTCTGTGAGGTGCCCCATGAAGAGCAGCGCCTCCACCTCGCCCGCGAGGGTGTTGGCCGGGCGATGACCATTCCTGGGCGCGCTCAGCCGGAGGTGCTCGGGGCGGATCGTGAGGGTAGCCCTGTCGGCCACCTGAGGCCGCACGCCGTCGGGCAGCGCCCGACTGATCATCACGGCGTCGCCGTCGCGCAGGCGCACGGCAACCCATCCGTCGCTATCGCATGCCTCGACGGTGCCATCCAGCACCGCGACCCGGCCCAGGAAGTCGCGGACGTAGGGAGTGGCCGGCCCTGTATAGAGCGCGCGCGGCGGGCCGACCTGCTCACAGCGCCCGGCACGCAGCACGGCGATGCGGTCGCACACGCTCAACGCCTCGCTCTGGTCATGTGTTACCAGGATCACTGTCACGCCCAGCCGCTTCTGGAGGAGCTTCATCTCGATGCGCGTCTGCTCCCGCAGGCCCGCGTCCAGGTTGCTGAACGGCTCGTCCAGCAGCAGCAGGCGCGGCTCGTGGACCAGCGCCCGCGCCAGCGCCACGCGCTGCTGCTGACCGCCCGAGAGCTGGGGCGCCGGGCGGTCGCCCAGCCCGTCGAGGCCCAGCATCTCTAGCACGGCGTTGACCTTCGCGCGGATGACCTGGGGCTTCAGCCGACGAACTCGGAGGGGATACGCGACGTTCTCGAACACTGTCAGGTGCGGCCAGATAGCGTAGGACTGGAACACCATGCCCATCTGGCGCTTCTCGGGCGGCACCCAGACGCCCGTCCGCTGGGACGCCACCGTTCGGTCCTGGTAGACGATCTCGCCCGCGTCCGGCACCTCGAGGCCCGCGATGAGCCGCAGCGTGGTCGTCTTGCCGCAGCCGCTCGGGCCTAGCAGGCCGAAGAACTCGCCCTCTTCGACCTCCAGGCTCAGGTCGGCGACCGCCTGCACCCGTTTGCCGAAGACCTTGCTGACGCCGCTCAGGCGTAGGATGGTGCCTGTCATCGCCTCACTCTATGCACCTGGGACCGGTGGGTGTGTATGTCTGGCTGCACCGACCTGCGCACCCACCGAGGCTATCCGGTCCGGCCGGGGAGCGGCCGCGACAGGCCCTGCCGGCGCTACGGCACCAGCTCGCGGGCGAGCCGCTGCGCGGCCGGGGTCACCTGAGTCATCGCGTCCTCGGTTTGGGTGTGGAAGTACTGGACGCCCGCCTTGGGCTTGTTGCTGCTGTCCGACGGCGGCACGTCCTTGCGGGTGCTGTTGTTGTGCTGTTCGCGCTGGAGCAGTTCCTGTGCGGGCTCGCTCAGCAGCCAGTTGACGAAGACTTTCGTCGCGTTGGGATGCGGGGCGTTCTTGAAAATGGCCGGCGCCAGGCCCGAGTTGCTCACGCTGGGGATGTCGTCGAGGTCGACGTCCTCGAGCTTGAGCGGGATGCCGGCTTGCTGGTACTCCACCAGCGTGTCGGCGCTCAGCGCGCCGATCGAGAGCTGCCGGCCGCCGCGAATGACTTGCTCCGCCATCTCGACGTTCCCGCGTACGAGCATCGGTTGCTGGTCGACAAGTAGCTGCTTGACCACGTCCGGGCCCCGGTAATGATAAGCGCCGGTCAGGAAGCTCACGCCGATCCCGCCCCCACGCGGGTCCTGCCACACCAGCTTTCCCCGGTAATCGGGCTTGAGCAGGTCGTCCAGGGTGTGAACCTGCGCGCTCGGCAGCAGGTCCCGGTTGATGGTGATGTTGGACGTGACGTTGCGCCAGAAGGCGAAGATGTAGCGCTTCTCGTTGTCGAGGAACGCGGCGTTCCAGCCGCCGTCCCAGACGGACTCGTCGCCGACGTCCGGGCCCACCATGTAGTCGCGGAACGAGTCGAAGCCCCCCTTGTTCTTGAGCCCGAACATCTCGACAGTAGGCCCAAACATGTAGACGTCCCAGAGGTACTGGCCCGCCTCCTGCTCCTTCTCGACGCGCGCCCAGATGTCGGGCAGGGTGGCCGGCGACGCGTCGAGCCGGATGCCAGGATTAGCCTGCTCGAAGTTGTCTTTGAGCAGTTTCGTGTAGTCCGGGCGGGGCGGGCACGCGCACTGGACCACCCCTTCACGGCGCGCGGCTTCGACGACCGCGCTCCAGTCCGAGCTGGAGGAGGTGCGCGGGGGCTCGGGGGTCTGGCCGCCCGTGGCGGGCTGCTCACTGCTGGGGCTCGTCGCCGGGCCGGTCGACCGGGCCGCCGACGGTGGCGCGCTTGAGCTGGCGGGGGTGCAGGCGGCGAGCGCCAACATAGTGGCCGCTAGCAAGGCTGCCGCCGGGCTGGGCCACCCACTGCTGTTCATGCGCGGGCCCCCTCTCCGCCGGCGCGGACGTCCCCAATCGGGGCACCCGGCATGCGGCAGGCTGGCCGCTCTCCGGCGGTGATCCCCGAGCTAGGCTGGCGCAGCCGCTCGCTCGCCGCGGCGCCCGTGTGCCCGCAGTGCCCCGCCCAGGCGCGGTACTGCCGCGCGCAGCGGTCGGCGCTCCCGCGGCGGCTCGCGCGCCCGGGCGCGGCTCGGCTCACCGCCAGCCGCCGCCCATTCGCGGCGATGATGGGCCTATGCTAGTGCCCACTGCGGGGCTTGTCAAGCAAGGAACCGCGCTTGACAAGGCTCCCGGGCGGCGCTATCGTGTCGTGGCCGGGCACTAGGGAGCATGCAGGCACGCGCTCTCGGCGTGTTACCACGCACGCGTCTGGGACGGGCACTCTGCGTCCGTCGGGTGGGAGGAGAGCGAGGCATGGCCAAGCAAGCATGGCAGGACGGATGGGTGGTTGTCCCGACGGTGCGGGGGCTGCGCGAGACCGTGTACGGCGTGAAGACGCACTACGTGCACGCCGGCGAGGGCGAGCCTGTCGTCCTGGTCCACGGCGGCGGCCCGGGGGCGAGCGGCGCCAGCGGCTGGTCGAACACCATTCCGGTGCTTGCCGAGCACTACCACGTCTACGCCATCGATCTCATCGGGTTCGGCCACACCGACAAGCCGCTCGTCGACTACTCGTTCCAGACCTACGTCGAGCACGTCGCCGGCTTCGTGGATGCGCTGAACCTGAACAACATCCGGATCTGCGGTAACTCGCAGGGCGCCTACGTCGCCATGAAGTACGTGCTCGACAACCCGGGCCGCGTGCAGCGCGTCGCGCTCATCAGCACGGGGACGCTCGCGGGGGCGTGTGGCCTGCGAGATACCGGGCGCGGGGTGGTCGAGCTGCCGCGCTTCGACGGCACGAAGGAGTCGCTGCGCCGGTTCATGCAGATCATCGTCAACGACCCGGCCAAGCTTACGGACGAGTTGATCGACAGCCGCTTCGCCGTGGCCTCCCTGCCGGGCCACCGCGAGATGATGGACTCCATCGCCGCGTACCGCAAGCTGATGGCGAGCGACTCCAGCTACCGGCAGGTGTACGACGTGCGGGCGCGGCTGCCGCTGCTCACGATCCCCTGGTGCATGATTTGGGGCGGCGACGATCGGTCCGCGCCGCTCGATCCCCTGGGGCTCGGGATGCACGAGATGTTCCCGAACGTGCCGTTCCACATGGTCGAGGGCTCGGGCCACCAGGTGCAGAACGACAAGCCCGAGGAGTGCAACCGCTTGCTCCTGGAGGCCTTCGGGGCCTCGGTTGGGGCCGGGGCCGGCACGTAAGCGGCCCCGGCGTCCCCCGCCCTGCCCGGCCGGGGCCCCGCGAGCACTCACCGGAGCTCGGTCCGGGCGGCACCCGCTGCAGGGCGGGGCGGCTGCTCCACCGCGCGAGAGGCAACGCCGGCACTCGAGCCGGCACGACCTGGCTTGAGGCGCACGCCCGCGATGCGGGCGGCTTGGACCGCCACGGGCAGGCCCGCCCGCCGTCCGCGGCAGCACCCGGGGAGCAGTATGGCTCAGTGGACCGTGGCGATGGCCTCGTCGCACGCCTTCGCCGTGACCGATCCCGCGCGCTGGGATGCGGACCGCGCCCGCAACCGGGCCGTCTATGTTGGGCGCATGGGGGTGGAGCCGCCCGAGCAGCCAGGTATCGTCCCGGAAACTGACGAGGTGGTCGCCGCCCGCTACGCCCACGTGCGGGAAGCCTTCGCCTTCCTGCGCCGCAAGCTCGCGGCCGCGCGGCCCGACGTGCTCATCATGGTGGCCGACGACCAGAACGAGAACTTCACCGACGCCAACCTCCCGCAGCTCGCCATCTACGTGGGCGATGGCTTCATGGTCGGCCGGCGCGGAGACACGGAGGGGCCGCACTACCGCTCCCGGCCGGACCTGGCCGAGGCGATCCTGACCGGGTGCGTCGAGGCGGACATCGACATGGCGTCGGTTCGCTCGTTTCCGAACGACCTGCTATGCGCCCACGCCTTCGGCCCGGTCCTGCGTGTCGTCGACCCCGAGGCGCGGGTGCCCGTGATCCCGGTGTTCGTCAACGCCATCCACGTGCCCGCGCCCTCGCCCGCGCGGTGTTACTACCTGGGCCAGGTCCTCGGTCGGATCGTGCGGGCCTACACGGGCGTTGGGCGTGTCGCCCTCTATGCCAGTGGGGGGCTCTCACACTTTACCGGCGGCTATCCCTGGGCCCACTACCTAGGGCCCCACGGCTACGGCGCGATCGACGAGACCTTTGACCGCTGGCTCCTGGAACGGCTGGCGACCGGAGACGGGCGCGCGTTGGCGGCGCTGACGTCCACGGACCTGCTCGACCACGGCGAGATCGAGCTGCGGGCCTGGATCGCCCTGCTCGGCGTCATCGGCGACGTGCGCCCCGAGCTGGTCGTCTACGAGCCCTTCTATCGAGCTATCATGGGCATGGGCGTGGCTTGCTGGGACCTCGCTGGCCGCGTCTTGCCCTGAAGCCCCGCACGGCCCAGCCCCTTTGCGACCGCCCCGCTCTCCGCCCCGCCTGTAAGCGCTTATCGGCGCAAGCGCCACGGCCCGGTAAGCGGCGGGGTGAGCGCGCGGAACAGCCAGCGCCGCTGCTACTCCAACACAATCTCGACCACGACGTGGCCGGCCGCTCGGGCGCGGGCGACGTCCGTGGGGTCTGGCTCACCGTCCGGCCCGAGCGTGATGCCGATGGCGCGGCCGTAGCCGGGCGCTGCTTCGAGCATCTGGCGGTAGGCGGCGGCCATGCCAGCGGCATCGTCGATCACGCGCGCGGCCCCATAGCGCCCGTGGCCGCGTAGGCGCAGGCGTACGCGCGCCCCGCCGCGCAGGTTCGCTTTCCAGGCGCTCTCGGTGCCGAGCAGCAGGTGTCGGTCGTCCACTTGCGCGTATCCTACCGGGATCGTGTACAGCTTGCCCGAGCGACGCCCACGAAACGTGAGGAGCAGCAGGCGCCCGCTCAGCAGGCCGTGGAGTGGGGAGCGCAGCAGCGCCGTGAACAGCGGGTTCAGCAGGCGGAACAGCCAGCGCGGCGGCCGGCGGGGTGCGGCGGACGGGTTCATCGCTTGCCCCAGGCGGCGCCGCTGTCGGCCAGCAGCCGGGGCGCCTCGCGCGCGTACCAGGCCGTCGTGTCGGGCGGCAGCAGCCCCTGCTGGACGAGGTCGCGCGCCGCGTCCGCCAGGCAGGCCGCGTACACCTGCCCGTCGAACGTCTCGTCCGGACGCAGCAGACCTAAGCGGCGCCAGGCCGCCTCGACGGTCTCCCGTGTGTCCGCGACGCCGTTGCCGTTCATGTCGACGAGCTGACGCAGCACCGAGTCGACCGGCTCGGGGCTCGCGCCGTCGAACGCCGCGAACGCGGTGCGCTGCGTGCCGGGCGGGCCGGGAAACTGCGGCGGCCCGGCGTAGTACACCCCGAGCGGGCAGGCCACCTCGGGAAGCGCGAGGGCCGGCTCGTAGCCCGGCGCATCGGACTTCGACGGGGCAGGCGCGACGCCGCGGTCGACCCAGGCGTCGAGCGCGTCGATCAGCGCGGCCATGAGCGCGCCCAGGTCCAGGTTGTCGGTGGGTGCTGGCGCACCGCGATGCCCGAGCCGCGCTCGACCACGTACAGCTTGCCGTTCCACAGTGTGCCCGCGGCAGGCAGGAAGAACGTGATGCCCGCGCCATCCGCGGCCCGGAAGGTGCCGCGCGCGTAGTAGCGCTGGCTGGTGTTGCCACTGGTCGCCGTGTACGGCAGGGGATGGACATCGCTCGGCGCGGCCGTCACGTGCTCCTCGGGCAGGCTGATGTCGGGCGCGTCGTAGAGCCAGCTATAACCGTCCGGCGCGAGCGCGGGGATCGGACCGCTCTTCACCACGCAGCCATCCACCGTGCCGCTCAGGCCGACGTCGACGATCTTGTAGGGCTGGCCCTGGAGATTCGCGGCCCGCCCGACCCGGTCCTCGTGCTCGACAGTAATCGAGGCCACTGCGGCGTCGATCCGCTCGCGCCAAGGCGCCAGCGCGCAGTCGCCAGCCGGCTGGGCGGCCGCGCGCGGACTCGCCTCGCCCGTAGTGGCGAGGATAACAAGCGTCAGCAGAGGCGCTATCCGCCGTGGCCAGGTCGCCGTGTGCCAGACGCTCGCGGGTTCGCTCAACGCGCGGTCCTCCCTTCTCTCATGCAGTCAGCCGACGGCTGGTGGCGCCGGGCGCGGCGCCGACAAGCCGAGCTGGTGGCGAAGCGACTCGCCGTCGAAGTAGTCGCGGCAGCGGACGATCCGACTATCCCGCACCTCCGCCACGCAGCACCCATACTGGGTGAAGCTGCGTCCGGTGGGCGCGTACCAGCCTTCGGGGCGGTGGAGCGGCTGCTGGAGCGTGCCCTGGCCGCGCCACTCGAAGGCGAGCGCGTCGCCTTGCCGAATGACGTTGGTCAGCTCCACCCGCAGGTCCGGGAAGGCGGTGGTGAAGCGCTGCATGCCCGCGACGACTTCCGCCCCGCTGCGGTAGGTCCAGCCCGTGGCCATGTTCTGCCACTCGCACCCGTCCGCGATGCAGGGCAGCGCCGCCGCCCAATTGCGACGGTTGTAGGCGTCGTACAGCGCGCGCACCACCGCGATCGGCCCGCCGTCCATCGCCCGCCTTCCCTCCTGCCCTCGCACGGCACGGCCCGGCGACGCTAGCGGCGCCCCAATTGTCGGACCGCCGCCTCGGCGAACCCAGGGTCCACGAACTTCGCCACATCGGGCGCGGGCCCGGTGAGCGCGCCGCGCGCCGCATGGAAGGCGGCTTGGGCTTGCAGGTCCGCGACGTCGATCTGGCCGTTCAGATCGACGAAGGCCGGGCCGAACGCCTCCCACGTCTTGGCGTCTTTCAGCGACAGGTATTGGGTCAGGAGCGCGATCACGGCGTCGCGGTCCTTGTGCAGGTGGAAGGCGTCGGAGTAGTCGCGGACGCCTTGCAGGTAGCCGACCAGGAAGCGTGTCGCGGCGTCGGTCTGGGCCGCGAACTCGGGCGAGAACGCCAGCACCGAGACCTGCGCGCCGGGGATAAGTGCGCCCGCGGGGTACAGCACGCGCGCGATCCCGTCCTGTTCCGCCTGTGTGACCGCCGGCTCCGCGAGCATGCCGGCCGCTACCTTACGGTTGGCGAGGCCCGCGGTGATGTCTGCAATCGGCAGGTAGACCACGTCCAGGTCCGACCAGGCGAGGCCGTCCTTGTCGAGCGCCCGCTGCAAGAGCAGGTCGCCGATGCTGCCCGGGGCGCCCCCGTTGGCGAAGGTCGTTCCCTTGAGCGCGGCGAGCGACGCGGCCTGGCCGGCGAGGTCGTCCCGCACCAGGATAGCGATGGTCGTGTCCGCCGCGCTGCCGACGTGCGCCCAGTCAGCCACGAGGCGCACGTCGATGCCGCGGTTGAAGGCGTTGAACAGCGCCGCGTTCGGCGTGACGGAGCCGACCTGGATCTGGTTCGTCGCGAGCGACTGCGTAACCTCCGCGCCGACCCCGAGCGGGACCGGGTCTACGTCGAGACCCAGACGGTCGAAGTAGCCGCGCCGGTAGGCGATCTCGAACTGCGCCTGCTCCGGCCGCCCGTGGACGCGCACCTTCACCGCGGTGCGGGTCGGCGGCATAGGCGGCTCGGTCGCGGGGCGGGCCGCGGGCCCGCCCGCAGCCGGCGACTGCGGGGCGCCCGTCGGCGCGAGCGCGGCCACGGTGGGCGCGGCCGGCGGCCCGGCGCTGCTCGGCGCGCAGGCCGCGAGCGCCGAGGCCAGAACGAGCACGATGACCAGAGCTGCGCGGCCCAGACGGCGAAGCTGCCACATCCGGTCGCCTCCTTGCGCAGTTACGCCGGTGACGACGCCGCGGGTGCGGCCGGCCAGAAGCTCGTGGGCAGCTCCAGGAACGGCGCGATGCCGCTGCGCTCCACGGCGAGCGCCTCCTGCGCCTCGGCGAAGGCCAGCACGCGCGCCTCGTCCACGCTCAGCACGCGCCGGTCGGCCATCAGCAGCCGCCCGTTCACCACCACGTCGAGCACGTCGCCGCTCTCGGCCCGGCTCACCACGCGCAGCGGCACCAGGTGGCGGGGCAGCAGGCGCGGCGAGCGCAGATCAATCGTGATGACGTCGGCGCGCTTGCCGACCGTGAGCGAGCCCAGCTCCCGCTCCACGCCCATCGCCCGCGCGGCGTGGAGCGTCACCATCTCCAGCGCCTGACCCTCCGTCAGCGCCCGCGGGGCGCGCAGCGCGTAGCGCTGGTGTGTGAGCGCGCTGCGCAGCTGGCTGAAGAGCTCCAAGTTGCCGTAGGGCGCGGGGCCGTCGGAGGCGATCGCCACGGTCACGCCCGCCGCCAGACACTCCGGCACGGGGCAGCGCGCCGGGGCGAACAGGTAGTTGCGCGGCGCCGCCGGGCAGTAGGCGATGCTCGCGCCCGTGTCGGCGAACTGGCGCACCTCGTCGTCGCTGAGCCCCTGCGCGTGCGCCAGGCAGACGTGCGAGCCGAGCAGGCTCACCTCCCGCTGCACGAACGCGATGGCTCCGCCGTAGCCGTGGGTGTGGAACCGCAGGCCGTACTCCTTCGCGGCGCGGTCGAGGCGGCGCGCTTGCGCGATCGCCAGGCGGGCGTGCTCGGGCGTGAACATCACGTCGAACGGCGACGGGCCGAGCAGCCGCGACGCGCCCAGCCAGACGCTGACCAGGCCGTCGGCGTCGCCCTGCCGGCGGCGGGCCAGATCGCCCACGACGCGAAAGGTGCCCTCCATCGTCACCGGGTAATCGGTGCGCTTGCCGTCCTCCCACCACGAGAAGGTCCGGGGCCACGGCGGCCGCGCCGGGCCGACCGCGAGCGCACTGCGCACGCCGACCTCGACGCTGCCGTCCATGAAGCGCTCGAACGGCTCGGGGCGGTCGGCGCGCGGCGCCCCGCCGCAGAAGAACAGCCCGAGCGTCGTGCCGGCTTTCAGCCGCTCCAGCCCCGTCAGCAGCCCCTCAGCGTACCAGAACTCCGGCCCGGTGGCGCGGAACACGACGTGGTCCACCAGCTCGCGGATCTTGCGCCCGGGCAGGTGCATCAGGTCCTTGAACCAGGCGATGCCGGCGTGCGCGTGGGTGTCGATGAGCCCGGGCAGCACCGCCTTGTGCGTGGCGTCGATCCGCGTGCGCGGCGCGTAGCGGCCCGCCAGCTCGGCGGCAGGGCCCACGTCCACGATGCGCGTCCCGTCCACGACGACCGTGCCCCGATCGAGCAGGCGGCGCTGCTCGTCCATGGTGATGACGTAGCCGTTCTCGATGGTCAGATCGACTGGCTGCACCGGAGCACCCGATCCTCGCGCGGAATTGGCAGCACGGCCAGGGAGTCACGGCGATTAGCTGCCGCTCAGTCGCCGGCAGCGTCCACCGGCCGAGCGGCATTGCCCGCCAGACGCGCGGCGCCGCTGCGCGCCTCTTCCAGGCACTCACGGCAGATGCACAGGTCGTCGAAGTAGACGAGCCGCTGATACTCGCCCGGGGCGGCGGCCCCGCAGTCGCGGAGACAGGCGATACAGGTCAGCGTCGCCATGACGGGTAGCCACTCCTCGTTTCCGGCTGGCGGGGTATCGGAAGCCACGGCCCAGCATAGCCTACCGCGCGGTGTCGCGACCACCGGACACCGCGGTCAGCCCGTCGCGGCCGCGGCCTCCCTTGACGCCGGCCACACTGCCTCCACGACAATAGAGCGCGACGGGGCGGTGGTTCGCGCGGTGGGGAGGTGGCGACATGCTGGCGGCGGAGCGGCGAACCCGGACGGATCAGACCCACTTCGTCGACAACCGGCTGTACACCGATCCCCGCGCTTTCGAACTGGAGCGGGAGCGCATCTTCGAGCGGGTGTGGGTCTTCTACTGTCACGAGAGCGAGGTGGCGCTGCCCGGTCAATACCTCGCCCGGGACGTGGCAGGGAGCCCGGTCGTCGTCGTGCGCAACGCGCACGGGGAGCTGCGCGCCTTCTACAACACGTGCCGCCACCGGGGCGCCATGGTGGCCGACCAGCCACGTGGGCGCGCCGCGACGCTGCGCTGCCGCTACCACTGGTGGACCTACTCGCTCGACGGCGACCTGCTCAGCGTGCCGGGGCCCGAGGCCTACGAGCCTTCCGCCTGGCGCAAGGAGGACTACGGCCTCGCGCCGGTGCGGGTGGGCAGCGTGTACGGGCTCGTCTTCGTCTGTCTCGACCCCGACGCCCCCCCGCTCGAAGAGTTCCTGGGGCCCGACGTGATCGCGGTGCTGGGCAAGGCGCTGGGCGGTGGCGAGCTGGAGGTGTTCCACCAGCGCACGCTGCCGGTCAAGGCGAACTGGAAGGGCTGGGCCGAGAACGCCCGCGACGGCTACCACGTGCCGTTCGTCCATCCCTTCTTCCTCAAGGCCAGCCCGCCGGAGGCCTATCATCTCCTGCCGAATGGCCACGCCGTCCAGTACCTCGGCATGAAGCTCGACGAGCTGGAGCCCGACTACGCGGCGAAGCTGCTGGCGTGCCCGCTGCCGGGCGTGGCGCCGGGCGAGGGCTTCATCCTGATGATCTTCCCGGACACGGGGATCACGCTGCACAGTAACATGGTGTCCATCGAGAGCCAGGTTCCTGTAGCTGTCGAGGAGTCTATTTTGGAGAGCCGCGTGCTCGGCCTGCGCGGCGACACGGACGAGGTGCGCGCGCTGCGACGGCTGAGCTGGGAGGCGTGGATCAACGGGCCGCTCTCCACGGAGGACCACCCGATCTTCGAGCTGCAGCAGCGCGGGCTGCACGGCAAGGGCGTGCGGCACAGTTTCATCGGCCGCGGCGCGGACGCGACCACCGGCACGCGCGGCGACGACAACCGCCTACGCCAGTTCTGGGCGGCCTGGCGCCAGTACATGGGCGCCGAGCGCAACGCACTCTAGCCAGCTTGGGCTAGCCAGGCAGCCTATCCCGCGCCGGCAGGCACGACGGCGACCATCCGATTACCCGGGCCGCCGCTGGGCAGCGTACGCAGCTACGCGCATGGAAGGAGGCGGCCATGCGACCACTCGCTCTCGCCGGACCACGCCCCTGGCACCGCTGGGCCGCGGCGCTCCTCGGCCTGACGCTGACGATGGCGACGCAGCCTACCCGCCCGGCCGGTGCCCAGGGCGACTGCGCACTGGCGCCCTTCCGCGAGCGCATCGACGCGACGCTGGCGTCGATGACCATCGACCACGAGGAGACCAGCGCGGCGACCGACTCGCGCGGCCAGCCTTTCACCAGGATCGACGTGGGCTTCAGCGGCACCGTGGACGGCTGCGTGACGAAGGGCGGCCCGCTCCAGATGATGACGCGCGAGCCGTATAGCTGGCTATACGACGCGCCCGACATCGCGCTGCCGCAGGAGCACCTGCTCAGCGTGGACCGCACGAAGCCGTATCCCTTGCCGATCCGCGCCGGCGACGGCAACACCAGCCCGCGCTACTACGCGCGGGCCGCCTTCCGCGCCGCCGACGGCGCCGGCATGACGGTACTGCTGCCGACCGCGGGCACGCCGTGGAACGGCAAGCTGTTCCTGCTCCAGCACGGCTCGGGGATGTACACGCCGATGGAGGCGCTCACCGAGCCGACGCCCGACGCGCCGCTGCCGGCCGGCATCGGCCGCCCGCTCTTCGCCCCGGCGATGATGGACCAGGGCTACGCGGTGGCCTATCTCCGCAAGGACGGCGTGCGGCCGCCGCTCGGCGCCTCTGAGGCGGTGCTACGCGACGGGACGACGCTGCGCACGACGTTCGTCGGACACGCCGGGATCATGGTGGCGATGGCCGAGTTCGCCCAGCGCTACGTCGCGCAGGCGATGGGGCAGCCGCCGCGCCGCACCTACTACTACGGCCACTCGGGCGGCGGCATCGCGGCCCGCATCACCAACTACTCCGGCGCGAACGTGGGCCACGACGGCCGGCCGGTGATCGACGGCTTCATCGCCGACGACGCGGGCAACGGGCTCTACTTGCCCATCGCTTTCGAGGGCGGCCAGGACGTGCTCTTCCGCGACGCGGCCGAGCGCGCGCGCCTGGTGCCCCAGATCGACGTTACGCGCCAGCTCTACAACCCGCTGAGCTATCTCCCGGCGAAGCGCCTGAACGCCGAGCTGCTGCGCGAGAAGGGGCTGGGCGAGAAGCACCGCCTGTACGAGGTGCGCGGCGTGAGCCACTTCGACGCCGGCCAGCTCGACCTGGCGGGCTCGCAAGACGTGCTGGACCTGGGGCCGCTCATCTACGCGCTCGCCGAGCGGCTGGACGCCTGGGTGGAGCGCGGCGAGGCGCCGCCCGCCTCGAAGGCCGACGCGCCCGGCTTCGACCCGGCCCTGGCGCTGCCGGAGGTCGCGTGCCCGCTCGGGGAGTACTACGCCGGCCCCGCCGGCTTCAGCGGCAACGCCGCCGCCCAGCGCACCGCGTTCGCGGCGTACGACGGCGCCAGCCTGGAGCCGGTGAACGCGGATACGGGCGCTTTCATCGACATGAACGACAATCGCTTGCAGGACCTGCGGGAGACGGTGGACGCGGCCTGGCAGCGCCTGGGCCTGCTGCCTGCCGGCCAGCCGTTTACGCCCGAGCGCTATGCGACCTGTCTCAGCGCCGCCGCGAGCGACCTCGTCGCGGAGGGGCTGCTACCGAGCTGGGCAAGCGTCTGGTACCCGAGCCAGGCGGCCGCGCTGCTGGAGCGCAGCGGTGCGCGCTGGGCCGCCGCGCCGGGCGCGTGAGGGGAGAGGAGCCGCGATGATCATCGACGCGCACATGCACCTAGGCGAGTGCCGCATCTTCGACAACGACGTGACCGAGCAGGCGCTCATGGACGCGCTCGACCGCAACCAGGTCGACGCGGCGATCGTGCAGCCGTTCCCGGGCGCCCCCGACCCGCGCGCCGTTCACGACCGCATCGCGAACCTGGCCGCGAAGCACCCGGGGCGCATCTTCGGGCTGGCGAGCCTCAGCCCGCACTGCGACCAGGACGTGTACTACAAGGAGGTCGAGCGCTGCGTGCGTGACCTGGGGTTCGTGGCGGTGAAGCTGCACACGGTCGGCCACGCCGTGAACCCGCTCCACCGCGACGGCGAGCTGGTCTTCGCCACCGCCGCGGCGCTTGGCGTGCCGGTGATGGTCCACACCGGCCCGGGCATCCCGTTCGCGCTCCCCTCGCTCACGCTCCGCGGCGCGAAGAAGTACCCGGACACGCCGGTGGTGCTCGCCCACGCTGGCGCGCTGATCTACACGCAGGAGGCGATGGTGACGGCCGAGATGGCCGACAACATCTACCTGGAGACGTCGTGGATCGGGCCGCCGATGATCGGGATGGTCATCCGCCGGCTGGGCCCAGAGCGGGTGATGTTCGGCAGCGACCTGCTGCCGAACATCCCCACGGAGCTGGTGAAGTATCGCACCATCGGCCTGTCGGACGACGTGCTGGACACGACGATGCGGGGCACGGCGGCGAAGGTCTTCCGCCTCCCGCTCCCGGGCCAGGGCTCGTGAGCGCGGGGCGGCGCCTGGCGGCCCTCGTCGGGGGCGCGCTCCTGCTACTGGCGTGCGCGTCCGGCCCGGCCGCCGCGCCGCCTGCCCCCGCGCCCACCGCGGCCGCCGCGCGCCCACCGCAGACGGCTGCTCCGGCGGCGAGCGCCCCCACGGCAGCGCCTGCGTCCAGCGCGCCCGCCCCACTGCAGCCGCCCGTGAAGGTGCGCTTCGCCTTCCAGTACCTGCTCACCGACGCGCCAGTGTATCTCGCCGTCGAGCGCGGCTATTTCGCGGAAGAGGGGCTCGACGTCGAGCCGATCCGCATCCAGGCGGCAGCCGAGGCGATCCCGCTGCTTGCCACGGGCGGGCTCGAGGTGGCGTCCGGCGCCGCGGCCGCCGCGCTCTACAACGCCGTCGCGCGCGGCGCCGACGTGCGCATCGTCCTGGAGGTCGGCGGCACGCTGCCGGGTTTCCCACACTACGTCCTCGCCGTGCGCAAGGACCTCGTCGACAGCGGCGCGGTGCGCGACTGGGCAGACCTGCGCGGCCTGCGGATCGCGAACACCGGACAGGGCAACGGGCTGCACCGCGGCATTGACCTGGCGCTTGCGCGCGGGGGCCTGACGCTCGCGGATATCGAAATGCCCATCCTGTCGCCGCCCGACATGCTGTCGGCCTTCGCCAACCACGCGATCGACGCTGCGGCGCTGTTCGAGCCCTACGCGACCGTGGGCGAGGAGCAGGGCGTGCTCGTGCGCTGGAAGCGCTCGGACGAGATCGCGGCGAGCATCCCGGGCGGCGTGCTGCTCTACTCGCCCGCGTTCATCGATGCCCAGCGCGAGGCCGCGCAGCGCTTCGTGGATGCGTATCTGCGCGGCACGCGCGACTACAACGACGCCTTCCTCAAGAACCGCGACCGCGAGGCGGTGCTCGCCACAATCGCCCGCAACGTCGGCATCGACCCCGCCATCATGGCGAAGGTGTACCCCGCGGCCATCGACCCGGACGGGCGGGTCGACGTGGCGAGCCTGAAGGACAACCAGGACTGGTTCGTGCGGCAGGGGTTCGTGCAGACGCCGGTCGACGTGGACCGCATCGTGGACACGAGCTTCGCGGACGCCGCGGTGCAGCGATTCGGCCCGTATCAGCGCTAGTAGTCTGTCACACCTCATCTGAGATGTCGCCCGCGCCGCCGTGAACGGCGGGCCACCTAGCCATCCGATCTGGCCCGCCGTTCACGGCGGCGTTGGGATGCCATCACATCACGCGTGACAGCGTACTAGCGCCGCTGCTGCAGAATGTTCTGGATCTCGTTGCGCAGGCGCACGACCTGCTCCTCGTGGCGCTGCGACCACTCGACGTCGATCTCCGTGAACTGGACGCCGCGGGCCTGGAGCTGCTCGACGGCCGGGGCGGTCTTCGAGCCGGGGACCAGGTGGTGGTCGAAGAACTCGTACTGATAGATGAGGTCCTGCGCTTCGCGGCCGAGCAGGTAGTTGACGAACAGCTTCGCGCTGTTGGGGTGCGGCGCGTTGGCGGGCACCGCGACGAACCAGTACACCAGGATCGCTACGTCGGAGAGAATCGCGTGGTCGACCGACGCGCCTTGCGCCTGGAGGCGCAACGACTCGGTGCCGCAGTCGATGGCGAAGACGTCGAACTCGCCGTAGGCCACGCGCTCGCCCTCGCCGCAGCCCATGATGCCGCCAAGCTGTGCCGAGAACTGCCGCACGAACTCCAGCGTCCGGGCCTCGCCCCACAGCTCGGGCGCGGCGAGATTGGTGAACGCGCCGGCGTACGGCGTCGAGGCGACGCGGCCCTTGTACTGTGGCTTCAGCAGCTCTTGCAGGCTGGTGGGCACGTCGGCGCCGCGCAGGCGGCTGGTGTTGTACGTCATGCCGGGCGTGCGCGTGACCAGCTCGACCGCGACGCCCCGCGGGGCGATCAGGCTCGGGTTCTGGACGTTCGGCGCCCAGCTCTGCCAGTCCACCGGCAGCAGCGCATCCGCCCGCATGAGCTGCATCACGTGGGACTCGGTGCCGATGAAGAGATCCGTGGACGCCGGCCGGCCCGCGTGGTACTCCTGCACGAGCTTGTTCGCGATCTCGGGCATGTTCGGGTTCGGCGTGAACTGCACCTTCGCGTCGAGCCCGTAGGCGCGGTTGTAGCCGTCGGTGAGCCGCTGCAGCTCGTCCTGCTGGTCGAGCCCACTCATGACGAGCGTGAGCTGGCCCTCCTGGCGCGCGGCCTGGGTGAGCGCTTGCAGCTCGGGAGCGGCCGCTTGCGCCGGCGTGCCGGCCGCTGGCGCGGGCGCCGCTCCGCCCGCCGGCTGCCCGGAGGGCGCGGAGCCAGGCGCGGCGCAGGCACCAAGCATGACGGCGGCGAGCGCGGCCGCCAGGCGGCGGCAGGTCGTGTAGCGAGCCATCTCGAGCTCCAGGTGGAGCGTCCGGCCGGGCCGCTTGCAGCCCGGCCGGCGAGCGCAGGCTAGTTCTTGCCGAACGGCCCGAGCAGGCGCGCGGCGTACGCGGCGTACTGTGCGTCGACGAAGTCCGCGGTGGTCAGCTCGCCCTGGATCGCGCCGTGGTCGCGGTACCAGTTCAGGTCGTAGTCCAGGCTGGCGACGTTCAGCTTGCCGTCCGGGTCCATCGCGGTGTTCGCGCCGTTGCGGAACAGCGCCTGCAGCAGCTCGGGCGGCACGCGGTTGTGCTTGACGATGTCCGCGATGACCCCGTCCACGTCCTCGCCGTACTGCCGCGCGCGCTCGTAGTCGCGGACGCCCCGCAGGAAGCCGACGGCGAACGCGCGCGCGATCTCGGGATGCTCCATGAGGCGGTTGCTGATCAGCGCGAAACTCACCTGGTGGTTGGGGTAGTCCTCGTTCAGGTAGCGCAGCACGCGGCCCGGCCCTACCTCGACCGCCCGCGAGCCGTAGGGCTCGACGGTGATCGCGCCGTCCACCGAGCGGTTGGCGAGCGCCGTCGGCTGCTCGGGGAAGGGAATCGCCACCTGGTCCACGTCGTCGATGCTGAGCCCCAGCGGCTTGAGCGCCCGGTCCACGTCGATGCTCGTGGCGCCGAGGCCGCCGTTCGCCGCGACCCGCCGCCCCTTGAGCTGCTCCAGCCGATTCAGCTCGCCGCTGTCGTAGAGGTCCTGCCGTACGACGATCAGGTGGCTCTTGCCGGTCGGGGAGTAGTGGCTAATATCGAGAATGGCCTTGATCGGCAGCCTACGCAGCAGGGCGTTGAACACGGCCGGCGAGGCCGCGCTGTGGCCCACGTCGATCTGGCCAGTCGTCAGGCTCGGCGCGATCTGGGCCGAGTTGGTAACTTCTTCGATGTCCAGGTCGAGGTTCACGTCGGCGAAGTAGCCGCGCTCCAGCGCGATGCCGACGGCCCAGAGCGCCCCGGACGGCCCGCCGTAAATCACGTGCGTCTTCTCGGGCAGGCGCGCGGTGATCCACGCGGGCGCCGATGGCGTCCCGGTCGCGGCACTGACGGCCGGGGCGCCGGCTGTGGGCGCGGTGGCCGGCGCCGGGGGCTCTGCCCGGGCGGGCGCCGGGGCCCCGGCCGTGGGCGCCTGGCAGGCCGCCAGCGCCAGCGCGACGAGCAGCAGCCGGATGGGCGCCGATCGCCGCGGGCGCCCGTGCCCGGTCATCGGATTACCTCCGTCGCCTGCGCCAGCACCTCGGGCGGAATGGTGACGCCTAGCGCCTGCGCCGTCCGCAGGTTCACGACGAGGTCGTACTTCTCCGGGCCCGCCATCGGCAGCTCGGCCGGGTTCGCGCCCTTCAGAATGCGGTCGGCGTAGCCCGCGGCCCGCCGCCACTGATCCGGCTGGTTCGGCGTGTAGGTCAGCAGCGCGCCATCCTGCACGTAGCGCGCGTCCGGAGCCAGCACCGGTAGCCCGGTCTGCGCCACCAGCGCGGAGACGCGCGGCCGGTTCAGCGTGATCGACAGCCCGCCGAGCAGGACGATAGCGTCCGCGCGCGCGTCGGCGGCGCCCTGGAAGGCGCGCTCCAGGTCCTGCGGCCCGCGCACTTCCTGCGACAGCAGGTCCAGGCCCAGGGCGTCGGCCGCATCACGGAGCTGCCGGTACTCCAGCGGCCGCTCCTGGTCGAGCACGTCCCAGATGAGCGCGAAGCGGGTCATGTTGGGCAGCAGCTGCTGCAGCAGCTCCAGGCGCCGCTGCGCCCCCTCCGGCGCGAGCAGGTACAGCCCCGTGACGTTGCCGCCCGGCCGCTCCAGGCTGCGCACGAGCCGCAGGCCGACGGGGTCGCTGCTCCCGGCCGTCACGATGGGGATCGTGTCGGTCAGCACCAGCGGCCCCTCGGCCTCGTGCGAGCGCGAGCCGAAGATCACGTCGGGCTGGAGCGCGACGAGCTGTTCCGCCGCCTCGTGCAGCCGCTCATAGCTCTGCGCGGCGTAGCGGGTCTCCACGGCGATCGTCTCGCCCTCTTGCCAGCCGAGCGCGTGCATGCCGTCCCAGAAGGCATCGTTCAGCGGGTTGGGGCCGGGGTTGCCCTCCGACAGGAAGCCCAGGAGCGGCAGGCTGCGCCCCTGCGGGGCCGGCGCGGCCGCGCCATAACCGGGCAGGGCGCCCAGCCCCGCCAGGAGCACGGCCAGCGCGACGAGCGCGCTCAGGATGCGATACCCGCAGACGATCGGCCGGTGGCTCGTCGACGCCCTCCAGGCCCGGTGCGCGTTACCTTCCATATTCGGCTTTCCTCTACGATTCGGCTTTCCTCTACGCGCGAGGGCGGTGCGCGAGCGAATGCGCTCAGGCATCGCCGATCGGGCGGGAGACGAGCCCCCGCGCTACGGTCCGGTGGCGTTCGCCCTTAGCTGCTCGCGGCCACGCGGATCAGCCGGTTCGAGTACGCGTTCAGCTCCTCGCAGCCGGTCTCGGTCACGACGACGGTGCCGCCCACGTTGATGCGCGTGCGGCCAAGGTGAGCGTTCGGCTCGAAGGCGAACGTCATGCCCGGCCGAATCACCACGTCGCGGCCCGTCATCTCGCGACCGTCCAGGCCGGGGAAGCGGCGCGCGAACGCCGGCACGTGCTCGCCGATGCCGCGCCCAAACGAGCTGACGCAGATCAGCGGGTTGAGCGAGTGGACCATCGGCGTGAGGTGCCAGCCGCCCAGCTCGCGCACCGGCTGCTCCATCACCGCGCAGAGGTCGGCGAACGTGATGCCGGGCCGAAGCGCCGCGAGCCCGACCTCGTACGCCTGCCGGGCGACCTGGGCGCACCGCTCGTGCTCGGGCGAGAGGTCGCCGATGGCGACGCAGAGCTGGAGCTGCGCCTCCTGGGTGGCGTAGTGGGGGAACAGCTCGGCCTCCAGGATGTCGCCGGCCGCCAGCCGCCGCGGCTCCTGGTCGCGCGTCTGCCAGACGGCCTCGGTCCAGCCGATGTTGTCGTGGCCGCTCTGCAGGATCATCCAGGTGGCGCGGATGCCGCGTTTGTGCAGCGCGTACATGCCCTCGGCGAACACGTCGGCCTCGCTGGCGCCGGGCCGGCAGGCCGCGACCATCGCCCTACACGCTTCTTCGCCCGCCGCGGCCGCGCGGCGCACGTGCGCCACGTCCCAGGCGCTCTTCTCCAGCATGAGCACGAGATAGTCCCAGGTCACGTCGACTAGCTCCGTGCCCTCCAGCGCCTTCTGCAACGCCGTCCACATGCCGTAGCCGACCCAGCCGCCGGGCTGGAGCACGCCGGCGTAGCCGGTGCCGACGATTCCCAGCTTCTTGCCCAGGAGCCCGCGATCCTTGAGCACCTGCACGACGGTAGGCACGCCCGGGCCGAAGCGAATGTCGGCGAGCCAGGTGTCCTCGCCGCGCTCGGCGCTCACGAGGTAGCTGCCCGCGTAGTTCGTGATCGGCCCCATGCCGCCCACGGCCGCGATCTCGCCCTCGCGCGGGAACACCACAGTGAGGCCGCAGCGCTCGTTCGTCAGGTAGTGGTCCGCGAACGGGCGGTCGCGCGAGCCGAACACCAGCAGGCCGTCCAGCCCGCGCGCGTCCATGAGCTCGCGCACGCGGCCCCAGCGCCAGTCGCGCTCGGCGCGCGTGGCGGACTCACCCGTGGCTGCTCCCGGTGCTGTCAAGGCCATCGTTCCCTCCTTGCGCGAGCCGTCGCTGACGCGGGATCGGGCGCCGAGCCAGTACTGCTCCGGCGCGCATCTCTGCGCTGGCGGCGCGTGCCCATCCTAGCAGCACGACGGTAGCTTGTCGAGCGCATCAACGGCGGGGGGCTTGCGGTACCCGATTTGTAGGCCGGGGCATATAGTGGCTGCCTGTCAGCGGCGACCGAGGCCCAGCGCCCCGCGCCGGGGCCGAGGCCAACTATCGCCCCTTGGGCCGATCGTCATGCCGCGAGTGTCGTCGACCACAAAGCGGGGTACTGCAAGCGACGGGGTATCTGGTCAGAGTTGTGCAGGTCAGTTATGATGCAGCGCCGACAGAGAGCGAGCGGGCGAGGCGGGCGGCCGGCCCATTTGCCGCGCGCTGAGGCTCAGGAAATGGACGGAGGCGCCTTGCTGTACGCGCGCCACTCCGCGGTTGCATCTCGGACGGGACCAGCGCGAGCGGGCGGGCCGGCCAACCAGGCGGCAGCCTCGTGCCAGGGCCCGCGGCGGTGGACGCGGCGCGCGGTGCTGCGCGCAGCGGCACTGGCGCCCCTGGCGGCTTGTGCCCCGGCCGGCTCGCCCCTGCCCGCCGCCCCGGCTGCGCCGGCCGCCGCGCCCGCAACCCCCTTGGCCGCGCCGACTGCAACGCGTTCGCTGGACGTCGTGCGCCAGGGCGACCTGACCAGTATCGTCCCGGGCGCGGCGATCGCGCAGGCGCGCGGGTACTTCCGCGACCTAGGCATCGACAACCAGCACCAGGTGTTCGCCTCGGGGGCCGAGCAGACGCCGCTCCTCGCCTCGGGACAGCTCGACGTCGGCACGAGCAGCAGCCAGGCGGGGCTATACAACGCGGTGAGCCGCGGCGTGCAGCAGCGGTGGGTCGTCGACAACGGCCACCTGGAGCGGGGTGTGCCGAGCGCGCTCGTGGCGCTGCGGCAGGACGTGCTGCCGGCGGACGGCACGCTGCCCCTGGCAGCGATCCAGGGCCGCGCCGTCGCCACGCCCACGCCGATGAAGCAAGGCGGCTTGACCTTCCCGGTCGTGAAGATGCTCGCTGCCGCCGGGCTAGGCATTGACGACGTGGACTGGCAGGTGCTGCCGTTCGCGAGCATGACCGAGGCGCTCGCAAATCGGGCCGTAGACGGCGCGGTCATCATCGAGCCGTTCTTCACGCTGGCCTCGCAGCGCGTCGCGCTGGCTCTCTGGCAGAACCTGGCCGACTACTACCCCGGCCAACAGTCGGGGGGGCTTGTGTTCAGCGAGCAGTTGGTAGCGGAGCGCCCAGACGTGGCGCGGCGCTGGACGGTCGCGCTCTTGCGGGGAATTCGCGACCTGAACGACTGGACGCGCGGGGGCCAGCCGGCGGACGCCACGGCCGCGATCCTGGCCGAGTACACGCGGCTGCCGCTGGAGGTCGTCACCCGCGTGCGCTGGATCCCGGTGAACCCGGATGGCTACTTGAACCTCGACTCCATCGACGCCGACCAGCGGCAGTTGCTCGCCTGGGGCAGCATCGCGCAGCTCGTGCCGCTCGACGTGCTGGTGGACCACCGGTTCTGCGACTACGCCGTGGCACAGCTCGGGCCGTACCGCTAAGCTACCTGACCGCGCAGCTCGGCGAGGGCCTCCGCGGCGGTGACGACGCGGGCGAACCAGTAGGTCCAGGCGGTGAAGAAGACGGATTCGATCGCCTCGGGCTCGAAGGCGCCCCAGCCGCGGTCTGCCATGGGTCGGGTGACGCAGCAGTCGCGTAGCGCCACCACCTGGTAGCCGCGGTTCGCGCCCTCGCGCACCGTCGTATCGGTGCCCCACTGCGTCGTGGCGCCTGCGACCAGCACCGTATCGCGGCCGCGCTCCCGCAGGTACGCCTCGAGTGGCGTGTTCTGCCACATGCCCGAGACGGGGAGATCGCCCGAGGGGAGCATCGGCTTCACGAATACGAAGTCGTTCGGGTGCTGGCCGAGCGTGTTGGCGACGCGGTAGAGCGCGGCGCCCAGCGGGCGCCCGTCAGGGGTCGCGAGGCGGTTGACGCCGGCGGGCAGCACGCCGAACACGGTCGGGACGTCCTGCTCGCGGCAGAACGTGAGCAGCGGCATCAGGCGCTCGATGGCGGCGGGGCCCGCGGGCGTGTAGGTGGGCGAGGACGGCTCGATCATCCACTGCATGAAGTCGTTGACGAGCAGCGCGGATCGGCCGAGGACTAGCGGAAAGTCAGGCATGAACTCCTCCTGCGCTCGGTCGGCTCATTATCCACCCTGCCAGCCAGCGAGACCACGCCGCGCCCTCAGCGCGTAGCAGTACGGACTCTGGCAGCGGCGTCCTCGCGCGCCGCAGCGCCGCACGAGGACAGCCGCTGCTTTTTGAACACCTACGCGGCCCGCCCCGACGCCGTCCGTGCTATATTACGCGCACTTCCGAGACCAGCGGCCCAGCGCGCTCGCGCCGCCGCAGGGTAGAGGGGGGCCGATGAGCGGGTGGGGCACGATAAGCCGACGGGGTCTGCTGCGGAGCATGGCGGCGCTGGGGGCCGCGGGCGTAGCGGCCCGCGCGGCGGCGGTGCGGGCCGCTACGCCCGCGCCAGCAGGGCAGCGCGCGCCCCAGGCGCAGCCAGCCGGGCAGATCCCCGGGCGTGGCGAGTTCGTTGTGCGGGGCGCGTACGTGCTCACCGTGGACCCGGCGCTCGGCGACTTCGAGCAGGGCGACGTGCACGTGCGCAACGGCGAGATCGTGGCCGTCGGCGCGAGCGTCGCGGCGCCGGGCGCGGAGGTGCTCGACGGCCGCGACATGATCGCCCTGCCGGGCCTCATCGACACGCACTGGCACCTCTGGAACAGCCAGCTGCGCAACCTGGTCGACGAGGGGCCGGAGCTGGGCTATTTCGCCTGGGCGATGCGGCTCGGCGTGGCCTACCGCCCGGACGACACGTACCGCGGCGTGCGGCTCGGCGCCACGGAGGCGATCCTCTCGGGCGTGACGACGGTGCACGACTGGGCGCACAACGTCCGCTCACCGGCCGACGCCGACGCCGATCTGCAAGCGCTGGCGGACACGGGGATTCGCGCCCGCTTCTCCTACGGCACGCCCCACGGCCTCGATCCCGACCTGCCAATGGATCGCGCCGACCTGGCGCGCGTGCAGCGCGAGTGGATCGGCCCGCGCACCGAGGGGCTGCTCACGCTCGGCATGGCGTCGCGTGGCCGGTCCGAGCTGACGCGCCTGCACACCGCGCGCCCCGATATCCTGCGGGCCGATTGGGCCTACGCGCGCTCGCGTCGGCGCCGCCTGACCGCCGAGTGGATGTTTCGGCCATCGCCCGGACTCGCCCGTGCCATGTATCTACGTGACAGCTCGGAGGAATGCCGTGAACACCACAATCGGACCCACCACCTCGGGTGCCCACGCTCAGCCTGACTACGTACACGTTGGTCCCGATACTCTCGGGGGGCGCTACTTACGCCGCTTCTGGCATCCCGTGTACATGGCCGCCGACTTGCTGCCCGGCCACGCGAAACCCCTCCGCATCCTGGGCGAGGACTTTACGCTCTACCGCGGCGAGGACGGGCGGCCGCAGGTGGTGGCACCGCGCTGCGCGCACCGGGGGACGCAGCTCTCGACCGGCTGGGTGGAGGGCGACTGCCTCCGCTGCTTCTATCATGGCTGGACGTACGACGCCTCCGGCCAGTGTGTCGAGATGCCCGCCGAGGACCCCTCCTTCCCCCCCAAGGTGCGGATCAAGAGCTACCCAACGGAAGAATATCTTGGCTTGATATTCGCCTACCTCGGTGAGGAGGAGGCGCCGCCGCTGCCCCGCTGGCCCGAGTTCGAGGCGCCCGGCGTGCTGGAGACCAGTACCTACGTGCGGCACTGCAGTTACTTCAACAGCCTCGAGAACGGCATCGACGAGGTGCACGTCAACTTCACGCACCGCTCGTCGGGCTTTACCGACTTTGGGCTGAACTGGGACGTACCGCTAGTCTCGGCCGAGGAGACGGAGTACGGCCTCTGCCAGTATGGCCGCCGCGCCAATGGGGTGGTGCGCGTCACGCCGTTCGTGATGCCGAACATCCTGTACATCAAGGGCTCGCCGGACGACGCGGAGAGCGGTTGGGCCGACCAGGTCGCCTGGCGGGTGCCGCTGGACGACTACCGGCACCAGAGCTTCAACGCGCGGCTGGTCCACATCGAGGGCGCGGCGGCCGAGCGCTATCTGGCGCAGATGCAGGCGCGCCGCGAGACGCTCGCCAACGTGCCGTCGGCGCGCGAGATGGCCGACGCGATTCTGGCGGGGCGGCTGCGGCTCGTGGACGTCGAGGGGCGCGTGGACGAGGTGAACATTCAGGACCACGTCGCTCAGGAGGGGCAGGGCGCCATCGCCGACCGCGTCAACGAGCGCCTGGGGCGCTCGGACGTCGCGATCATCTTGCTCCGCAAGATCTACCAGCGCGAGCTACGCGCGCTGCGCGAGGGGCGGCCACTCAAGGCCTGGACGCGCCCCGCGCGCCTGGAGGCCACCAGCGGGGTCTGAGCCGCGGCGGGCGCCGGCACCCGAGACGCTGGCCGCCAGCCGCACGCGGCGCAACAGTAGCTCGTGGCCAGCCGAGCGCGGGCCTGCGGCCGCCTGTGGAGGAGAACAGATGCCATTCATCTACCGACTACTCACGCGCGCCCTCGGGCTCGCCGTGCTGCTCGCGCTGGCGGGCTGCGGATCGGGGGCAGGGCGCCCGCCGCCACAGGAGCCAGCGTCCGTGCAGGGGGCCGCGCCGGCCGCCGATTCGCGGCTCCAGCCGCTCGTCGATGGAGCCCGCCGCGAGGGTGCGCTGTCGCTCATCTGGGGCGAGGGCACGATGGGCGGGAGCGACGGCATTCGTCGTCTGGCCGAAGGCTTCAACCGGCAATATGGACTGAACCTGGACGTGAAGTTTACGCCAGGTCCCAGCATGCCCAGCGTGGCGGCGCGGATCGCGGAGGAGTACCAGGCCGGGCGGCCGTCGGCGACCGACGTCCAGGTGGGTTACGCGAATCACATCATGGCCGCGATGCACGCGGACGCAATCGAGCCGGTGGACTGGGCGAGCTGGGCTCCGAACGTCCAGCGCCCCGAGCTGATCGCGGGCGGCGGCGCCGCCGTGGCCTACCAGTCGAGCTGGCCGGGCATCGCCTACAACACGCAGCGCGTGCGCGCCGACGAGGTGCCGCGCACGCTGCAGGACCTGCTCAAGCCACAGTACAAGGGGCGCATCGCCTCCACGCCGTACGCGGCCTCGTTCGACCAGGTGGCCGCCCCGGAGGTCTGGGGCGAGGAGCGCACCTTCGCTTACGTGCGCCAGCTCGCCGACCAGATCGCGGGGCTCATCCGCTGCAACGAGATGCAGCGCCTGACGAGCGGCGAGTTCGACCTGCTCGCGCTCGCCTGCAGCCATAACGGGGCGATGGTGGAAAAGGCCAAGGGCGGTCCGCTCGACTTCGTCATCCCCGCCGACGCGCCCCTGCTCGTCCCGCTGTACGCCGCGGTGCCGAAGAACGCCGCGCATCCCAACGCGGCCAAGCTGTGGGTCAACTACGTCATGGGGCGCGAGGCGCAGGACCTGCTGTACGAGCTGGACGGCGCCGACAACCACGAGGTGCCCGGCTCGAAGACGGCGCAGGACTTCGAGCGCTTTCTGAACGCCGGCCTGAAGTTCACCCGCATCGACATCGCCTTCTACGAGAACAACGACGAGCGGCTCGGTCCGGTTCGCGACGAGCTGCAGCGCATCCTGGCCAAGCAGTAACCCCGCGCGCCGGGTGGAGACTCCGCGCGGGCGCTAGACCGCCGTGCGCCGGGCGCGATCGCGGCCCGCCAGGCCGCCTACAGGCGGAAGCGTACGTGGACGCTCTGCTGCGCCCAGGCGGGGATGTGGTCCACGTAGCTGACGACCTCGGCGGGCGCGTTCGGCACCACGCCGGCAACCGTGATCCAGTTGCGAATCTCGTGCGCACCGTTGCCGGCCTCGGCCTCGATGGCCGCGTCGGTCAGTGCCAGCAGCTCGTCGTCGCGGCGCTCCGCGAACAACTGGAGCACGTGCTGGTCCCAGGCGGCGTTCACCTGCCCCATCCGCGGCGTGCCGACCCAGTGTGAGAGGCCGCCGGTACCGACGACCGCCACGCGCTCCGAGGCCGGGCGCGCCTCGATGACCTGGCGTAGCGCCTGGCCGAGCGCGTAGCAGCGGCGCAGCCGCGGCTGCGGGCCGCGGCTCGTGAGCTGATGGATGTGGACGATCGGCAGATCGAGGTGCGGGGTGAGGAAGTGCAGCGGCACGGTGGTGCCGTGGTCGAGCAGCAGGTCGTGCGAGTAGCCGAGGTCGACGCCGGCGTCCCAGACGGCGTCGAGCAGCTGCCGGCCGATAGCCTCATCGGACGGGACGATCAGCTCCGGCAAGCCGGCGGAGCGCTCGGCCGGCGCGCGGAACCGCGACGCCAGGCCCAGCGTCAGCGGCGAGACGTAAGGGTAGAACGGGTTGGTCAGGTGCTCGTTCGTGATGACGAGCGCCCAGTCCGGCGAGGCGGCCTCCAGCTCGCGCCGCAGCGTCTCGAAGCCCTCCCACACGCGCTGGCCCTTGTCCGGCCCCGCGAGGTCGGGTGCGCCCGTGATGCGCGGCCCGTGGACCATGGCCATCGCGGCGACGATGCGCGCCATCTTACGCTCCTGTCCCGCGCGCCGCGGCGGGCGCCTCGCCCAGCGACGCGATCACGGCGCGGAAGTCGCCGCCACCCATCTGGTGGCCAAAGCCGAGCAGCAGGTAGCCGTTGGCGCCCAGCCGGTGCAGGGCGGCCAGGTCGCCCGCTTCGAGTGCCGCGGCCTCCGCGGGCGTCAGGTCGTAGTCCGCGAGCACCGCGCGGGGATCGTCGCGGAAACGGGCCAACCGCGCGTAGTCCCGCATCTGGTGCAGGAACTTGTCGACCGCGAAAACGCTCATCTGCGCTCCCGTCGCTCGCGGCGTGTGGAATTACGGGGCAGTGTAGCCGCGTGCTGCGGGCCAGTCAAGGCATTCCCGGCGGGGGCTTGACGTGCGCGACGAGGGCGCGACGTCCACGCCCCCCGCGGCAAGCGACCGCCTGCTCACGACCGTCCAGGCCCTGGTCCCAGCGATCCGCTCTATGATGGCGACACGCCCCGCCTCGACGCCGCGGGCCGCCCCGTCACTCGGCTGTTCTTCTTCCCGCGCGAGCAGGGCGGGTTCCAGGCCCAGATCGCGCGCACGCAGGGGTTGATCCAGGCAGCCCGCAGCTCCCTCTACGAGGCGACCGCGGCGCTGTGGGAAACGGTGGCGGCGGGCGCAGAGCCGACGCTGGAGCAGCGGGCGCGGGTGCGGCTCGCCAGCAACGTCGCGGCCGCGAACGCCGTCCAGGCGGTGGACACCATGTACCAGGCCGGGGGCGGCGCCGCGATCTACGCCAGCAGCCCGCTCGATCGCTTGCTCGGCCATGCTGGGGCAGCGGGCAGGCGCTACGGCGTGAGCCGGCCGAGCCGCCCGAGCGCGTAGTCGAGGTAGGTGCGGTCGATCATCTGCTGCAGGTCGACCGTCTGCTGCTGCGAGCCGGCCTGCACGAAGTAGTCCTGCATCTCGTCGATGGACCAGACGGCGATCTCGCCGTTGGGCTCGACGGTGGGGAGCCCCATCTTCGCGTAGAGCGCGGGGTCTTTCACGTCCGTGTGCTGCGTGAGGGTCTGGATGACCGCCTCCTTGCCGCCCTCGTTCCGCTGGAACGCGCGGTAGTAGTCGCGGACGCCGCGCAGCCAGGCCGTGACGAAGCGCCGCGCCGCCTCGGGCTGATCGCGGGCAAAGACGGGGCTCACGAGCATCACCCCAGTCGTGCTGCCGGGGTAGATCTGGCCGGAGTAGACGACCGGCTTCGCGATGCCCTGCGTCTCGCCGTAGGTGACGAAGGGCTCTGGCTGGTAGGACGCGTCCACGGCCTTGTTCGCCATCGCCGTGAGCGCCTCGGGGAACAGGATCACCGACGTCCGAACGTCGCCGTAGCTCAGGCCGGCGCGGTTCAGCACGCGCTCCAGATAGAACTGGATGACCCCGCCCTCCCCGGCGACGGCGACCTGCATCCCGCCCAGGTCCTTCGGCTCACGATAGCGCCCGCTCTCCAGCAGGTCCTGCCGTACGACGATGGCGCCGTTGGTCGAGTCGGGCGTGATCGTGGACGTGGCGGCCACCATCTTCACGTCGATGCCCCGCAAGACGGCGTTGAAGAGGCTGGAGTCGATGCTGGCCGCGCCGACGCCGACCTGGCCCGTGGCGAGCATCGCCGTCCGCTCGGCGAGCGTCCGGATCGGCACGAGGTCGACGTCGAGGCCCTCCTCGCGGAAATAGCCGCGGTCGTAGGCGATGTAGCTGCCGGCCTCGGAGGTCAGGCCGGTGACGGCCATGCTGAGCGGGACGGCCGGGCTGAGCGGCGCGGCCTGGGTCGGCTGCGCGGCCTGCGCGCGCGGGGCGGCGGCCGCCGGAACGCTGGCCGATGGCGTGTCGGCCGGCTTCGCCGCCGATGGCGCGGCGGGGCTCGGCGCGCAAGCCAACGCCACGAGCGCGAGCAGCAGCGCGCCGAGGCGCGGCCAAGAGCAGCAGTCCATTATTGACTCCCTGGCGCGCGGCTGACGCGGGCCGGCGCGGCGCTTGAGCGGGCGATCGCGTCCGGCGAGGCGGCCTCAGTGGTCGAGGAAGTCGAGCACGAGCCGGTTGAACGCGTCGGCCTTCTCGAGCTGCGCCCAGTGGCCGCACTCGGTGTAGACGTGGAGCTGCGCGCCGCGGATGCCCTGGAGGAGGCCGAGCGCCTGGTCGAACGGGTTCACGCGGTCCTCGCGCCCCCACACGATCAGCGTCGGCGCCTGCACCCGCTCTAGCTCGGCGCGCGGCTCGCCCGGCTTGCGGAACGACTGGCGGCGGGCCTCGCGGTGGGCGGGGTTCAGCGCGCTCTCCAGCCGCTTCTGCACCAGCTCGTCCGTCAGGAACGAGGCGTCGTAGACCATGACCTGGATGAGGCGCCGCATGCTGTCGAACGTCGGGTGCTGGAAGTTCTCGCGCAGCAGCCGGTCGCCCTCCGTGGGGACCACCGCGAACAGACTGGGGCCGGCCCCGCCGGAGCCCATCAGCACCAGCTTGTCCACGCGCTCGGGGTAGTGGATGGCCAGCTCCAGCGCCGTCGCGCCGCCCATCGAGTTGCCGACCAGGCTCGCGCGCTCGACCCCCACCGCGTCGAAGAACGCCGTGAGGATGCGGGCGTTCGCCAGCGGCCGGTCCTCGGTGAGCACGGGCGAGTCGGACTTGCCGAACTGCGGCAGGTCGGGCAGGAGCACGCGATGTGCGGCGGCGAAGGCGGCGACGTTGCGCGCGTAGTTGCCCCAGGCTGTGGCGCCGGGGCCGCCGCCGTGAAGCAGGACGACCGCCGGGCCGCTGCCGGCCTCGTGGTAGTGCAGCCGCACGTCGCCCGCCCGCGTGTAGCGGCTGGTGCTCTCCTCGGTCAGCACCTCCACGCTCATCGCGCCACCTCGCGGCGCGCTCGCGGCGCCTTGCCGTTCGCGCGGACACCGCCGCGCTTCGCGGCGCCGGTCCGCGCGGCCCGTGGTGGCACGCCGCCCCCGCTGCCGACTAGCCCGTGCGGCGCCGCGCCCGGGATGCTGCCCTCGGCCAGCGCGCGCAGCCGGTCTTCGACCGACATCCTGAATAGCCGCATGCCCACGTCCCAGTCCACATACAGGTTGTCGGACGGTACGTGGATCAGGCGGTCGTCCGCGGGGTTGCGGCTGATGCCGATCGGGTCCAGCCCCTCCTGCACGCGCCGCACCTGCTCGCGCCAGACGCGACGGTTCAGCACCAGCCCCTGGTCGGACGAGCCCAAGTGCCAGCTCTCCCAGTCCGGGAGCTGCCGCTCCCCGACGTTCTGGGACACCTGCGCCACGTGGTCCTCCCAGAACACGCCCTGCCGCCAGGGGTGGCCGAAGTCCCACCAGCCGCCCACCTGGTCGTACCAGTTCGGGGGCAGCCCCGCCGCGGAGCGGATCATGCTCGGCCCCGGCGCGTTCATGATCCGCTCCGCGGCGGGCGTGACCCGCCCGTGCTCATCGAAGGGGTACACCTCGACCACGAACCAGCGCGTGTGGTAGTCGTCGAGCGGCAGCGCCCACTTCATCGACGTGCCGCCCGGGAAGTTCACGCGCATCGACGGCCAGACCGTGTGCAGCTCGTAGTACTCGTACTGGCCGGGCGTCTCGGCGTCCTTGAGCACGACGTCGCGGGTGCCCCAGGGCGTGCGCTCGTACTTGATCGGCGTCGGCGGACGGCCGTCCTTGCCGTAGTGCATGTGGCGGAACGGCGGCCCCTCCTTGTTGAACCAGACGTGCTGGATGTCCACGTGCCAGGTGTCCAGGTTGTTGTCGTGCATCGCCTGGAACACGTTGCAGGGCTCGACGTAGCCGCCGTCGCCCACCACCCGCACACCGTCCTCGCGGTAGAGCACGTCGTAGCGTGGGAAGATGGGCTGCTTGTCGGGCGGCCCCAGATACGCGAAGATCAGCCCGCCGACCTCGATGCACGGGTAGGCCGGGTGCTTGATCGTGTTCTTGAAGCGGCTCGTGGGTGGCTCGGCCGGCATGTCCACCACGCGGCCCGCGCGGTCGTAGGCCCAGCCGTGGTAGAGGCAGCGCAGGCAGTCGTCCTCGACCCGGCCGTAGACGAGCGACGTGCCGCGGTGGCTGCAGTGCTCGCCGAGCAGGATCGGCTGGCCGCTCGCGTCGCGGAACAGCACCAGCTCCTCGCCCAGCGCCTTCACGCGGATGGGGTTGCGGGCGTGGGGCGAGGCGCCGCCCAGCCCGAAGAACGAGCGGCGGCGGCCGCCCCCCAGGTTCGCCGACACCTCGACGGGGAGCCAGTAGCGGCGGAAGACCGCGCCGGAGGGCGTGCCCGGGCCCACTCGCGCCAGGTGCTCCTCTTGCTGGTTCTTCAGGCCCGGCATGGGGCTCTCTCCACGATCAGCTGCTTACGAGCCGGCGCCCAGCCCGGTGGGGCGGCTCGCCGCGACCGGGCGCTGGGGACTGGTTGCACCCTCCTGCCACGCCCCTCCCGGGAGCAGCCGGGGGTTGCGCCCGGTTGCGGTCAGCCGCCAGCGCAGCGTAGTCTATCACGGGCCCGGAACGTGGACAACGCGGGAGACGACGCGATGCAGGTGACCGCCCTAGGCTACCTCGGCCTCACCGCCACCGATCCTGGGGCGTGGGCCAGCTTCGGGCCGGACGTGCTGGGCACGCCGCTCGGCGCGCCCGGGCCGGATGGCAGCGTGCGGCTCCGCCTGGACGAGCGGGCATATCGGCTCGCCATCCATCCCGGCGCCACGAACGGCCTCGCCTACCTGGGCTGGGAGGTGCCGAGCGCCGCGGCGCTGGACGCGGCCGGGCGCGCGCTGGCCGCCGCGGGCCGCGCGCCCGCGTGGGGCAGCGCGGCCGAGTGCGCCGCGCGCGGCGTGCAGGCGCTCGTGCGCTGCGCCGACCCGGCCGGCCACGCGCTCGAGCTGTTCAACGGCCCGGAGCGCGCGGCGGCGCCGTTCGCGCCCACGCGGCCGATCAGCGGCTTCGTCGCGGGCGCCCTCGGCCTCGGCCACGTCGTCCTCGGCGTCGCCGACCTCGACGCCTGCCGCGACTTCTACACCGGCGTGCTCGGCTTCCGCGTGAGCGACACGTTCGACAATGCGCGGCTGCGGATGGCGTTCCTGCGCTGCAACGCGCGCCACCACTCGCTGGCGCTCGGCACCCAGAAGATCGGCCTGCACCATCTCATGCTCGAGGTCCGCGACCCGGACGACGTGGGCGTGACCTACGACCTGTGCCGGGCGCGGGGCGTGCCGCTCGCCAAGACGCTCGGCCGGCACAGCAACGACCTGGTGTTCTCCTTCTACCTGGAGAGCCCATCCGGCGTGGACATCGAGTACGGGGCGGGCGGCCGGTTGATTGACGAGGCGACCTGGACCGTGGCGCGGCTCGACCGGGCCAGCCTCTGGGGCCACCAGTTCGTGGGCGCCCGCGCCGCGGCCTGGCAGCGCGCCGCCCCTGGAGCGTCCTGAGCCAGCGCGCGGGCGCGCCAATTGTTGCCGGAGCGGGCGGCCCGCATGATGGCCGTCAAGCACCGGCGCGCGGACAGGAGGGAGCCGTGATCACACAGGAGCAGAACGAGCAGCTATCGCGCGTGGGGCCGGGGACCCCGATGGGCAACCTGCTGCGCCGCTACTGGCAGCCGGTGGGCGCGGCCGCCGAGCTGGCGCGCGAGCCGGTGCAGCGCGTGCGGCTGCTGGGCGAGGACCTCGTGCTGTTCCGCACGCCGGCCGGGGAGTACGGGCTGGTGGGTCCGCGCTGCGCCCACCGTGGCCTCTCGCTGGCGCTCGGCGTGCCCCAGGCGAACGGCCTGCGCTGCGCCTACCACGGCTGGACCTACAACGCCGCGGGGCGGGTGGTGGACATGCCGTTCGAGCCCGCCTGCCTGCAGCTCAAGATCACCGCCTACCCCGTGCAGGAGCTGGGCGGGCTGGTCTTCGCCTACCTCGGGCCCGCGCCCGCGCCGCTCCTGCCGTGCTACGATCTGTTGGTGCGCGACGACCTGGACAAGTCCATCCAGATCGTGCCGCTACCCTGCAACTGGCTCCAGTGCATGGAGAACTCGCTGGACCCCGTCCACGTCGAGCACCTGCACGGCTACTATGGCAACTACGTGCTGAGCCGGCAGGGCCAGACGCCGAAGGTAACGCCGCCACGCCACGAGCGGATCGCCTTCGACGTGTTCGCCTACGGGATCATCAAGCGGCGCCTGCTGGCGGGCGAGTCCGAGGACTGCGACGAGTGGCAGATCGGCCACCCGGTGCTCTTCCCGAACACCCTGTCCGTTGGCGACGAGCGGCGGCCGCTGTTCCAGATCCGCGTGCCGGTGGACGACACGCACACGATTCAGTACCGCTACCAGGGCGTCCGCCGCGCGCCCGACGTGCCGGCACAGCGCGAGGTGCCGGTCACGCGCGAGGAGTGGTTCAACGCCCAGGGGCAGTTCATCGGGCCGCCCGACGCGGTGCCGCCGCAGGACATGCTGGCCTGGGTCGAGCAGGGCGCGCTCGTGGACCGCACGCAGGAGCACCTGGCCACCTCGGACAGGGGCATCCTGCTCTACCGCAAGCTGCTGCTCGACAGCCTGGCGGCAATCGAGCGCGGCGCGGACCCCTTCGCCGTCCTCCGCGACCCGGCGCAGAACGAGCCGATGATCACCCTGCCGCGCGAACGCCGCGACTACCCTGGTTTCTACACGCCGGAGGGCGAGTACGGCGGCCTCGGCCGCATCGCGCGGCCCGCGTCGCCAGCGCCCGCCGGCCGATAGCCTATCGTGTCCCAGCGCGCGGCGCTGTTCATCGCCCTCACCCGTTACCGGGCCGAGCCCGCGGGGGCCGACCCGGCCCGGACGGACGCTATCCAGCGCGCGCCGGCCGGCGCCCCGCGCGCTGGGCGGGACGGTCTTTGGCTCGACGACCGACGACGGGCAGATGCTGCGCCTCACCTGGTGGGAGAGCCTGACGGCGCGCGACCTGCGCCGGCTCTCGCCCGGCCACACCCTGGCAACGACCGTTGCTCGGCCTCTGACGTACTGGGGTGCAGCGGGTTCTGGCCGCGTAGGGCCGAGCGGCTCGCAAGCCGATGTGTCATATACTCGCGGCTTTTATTCGCCGCTATATTCAGCACGGATATTCAAGCCGGCCCGATGCTCACGCCCTCGTGAACGGGGCATTCCCACCCCGCCGAGTCGCGCGGCAGTATCCGCCGCCACCGGCTCGCGCCGCGCGAGCGAATTGAGCAGATTATTATCCGCGGCTATATTCGACCGGAATATTCAACGAGGCTCGCGATGTTCCCGCATCCACTTGATCGCTATCGACTGGTGAGCCGGTTGGTCGCGGCGGCCCGCGCCAGCTATCCGGCTCGCTGCCGCGCCAAGGACCCCGGGCGCCGCAGCGCGGAGGCGAACACCCAGAAGGCGGTGGCCGACCGCACGCGGGGCGTCGCCTTCCAGAAGCACGTCTCCGACTTGGAGCAGCTCGAAGTCTCGCTGGAGAAGCGCGACCGCTGGGTGAGCCGCACGCGGCTCGCGGCCATCCTCCACTGGGGCCTGGAGCTGGAGCGCGCCCAGATCGACGCCATCCTCTGGCTGTACGATGGCCAGCCGCTGACCGATGAGGAGGTGCGCTACTACCGGCTGGTCCCGGCGGCGCGCCCGACGACGCCTCACACGCTCCGGGCGGTGGTGCTCGAGCAGCTGCGGGAGGTCGTGAGCCACCGCTATGCGCCGATGGGCAGCCAGCCGGCGACGGTGCGCCTGTTCTCGGCCGACGAGCGCGGCCGCAGCGGGGCGGTGGATGCGGCGGGCGAGCTGGAGGCCATCCCGGGGCAGCGGCTGTTCGTGGCGGCCGAGCCGTCCAGGCTCACCAGCCCCCCCGACTGGCTCCTCAGCCCGCGGGCGCTGGAGCCCACCATCATGAGCAAGGAGCTGCGCGGCCACGACCTCGCCCGCACGCGGGCCCGCCACGCGCAGTTCCTGCGCACGCTCGAGACGCATGGCGAGCGCAGCATCCACTCCAAGGCCGCCATCGCCCGCTACGTGAGCGGGGAGCGCGTCGATCCTTACCGGCGCTCCACGCGGCGGCGCCGTGAGCACGTGCGGCACTGGATCAGGCTGCTCCGGGACTACGAGCATTACGAGGTCGGGCTGGTCGAGGAGACGCCGTCGCTGGAGCTGGAGATGAAGAGCACCGTCCGCGCCATCATGCGCGGCGCGCCGATTGCCCACCAGAGGGAGCCGACCTGGGGCCCCGGGCACATCCTGTTCGAGGACGAGCTGAGCGTCCTGCAGTTCTACCTGGCGTTCGAAACCGCCTGGGACGCCATCCCGCGCGAAGACCGCTCCAAGGCCGACGTCATCGACTGGCTGGATGCCCTCCTCCTCGACTGAGCGGGCCGCCCCAGCGCGCCGCCGGTTCGACGCTCCGCCGCACGCGCTGCTACACTGGCGCCACTGGTCCGGATGCCCGGTACCGAAGGAGGCGGAGCCCATGCGCACGGTCCAAGAGCACCTCGCCTGGTGGCCCCGGGTGGACGACGTCACCGTGATCGAGCGCGACGAGGCGCTCCTCCTCCAGGGGCCGTGGGCCCGGCCGCTCGCGCCCCTGCCCGTCGGCAAGCCCGACGCGCCCGGCGGGCCGGCCGGGGGCGCTGGCGCCAACAGCGGCCCCGCGAGCCGTGCGGGCGACGGTCCGCCGAGCGGCGGCCAGGGCCGGCCGCGCCCCGACCGCGAGGGCATCGAGGTTGTCCACGTGCCGGTGGCCTGGGAGCCGCGAGGGTTCAGTCCGCCGCTGTGGGTGTACGAGAACGAGGATGTCCGCATCGAGCACCAGGACATGAACAGCCGCCAGCCGTTCTACCACCGGAACGCGGACGTGGACGAGATCTCGTACCAGGTGAGCGGCCCGCGGCAGCTCATCACCGAGATTGGCACCGTGGACCTGGAGCCGGGCGACTTCGTGAACATCCCGGTCGGCGTGGCCCACGACAACTGGGGCCGCCAGGAGATCCACCTCCTCTTCTACGTCAGGGCGCCGGTGGCGCGGCAGCTCGAGCCCGTCCGCCTCTCGCGACCGCACGAGTTCCGCGACTGGGAGCCGGCGATCGTGCCGGAGATGATCTCGGCGGGTGCCGGGCTCACCGTGCCGTGCGACGAGCGGCTGTTGCTGGCGCACGCGGCGCACGACCCGCGGCGCCTGGAAGTCCTGCACCCGCGGTCGGGCGCCGAAGAGCCGCCCGGCATCCAGTGGGCCTACAAAGCCCAGACCTTCTGGCTCGGCTGGTGCAGCGTGGTGCAGGCGACGGGCAGCGATTACCGCCGCCACCTGAACTTCGACGAGGTGCAGTTCCAGCTCGCGGGGACGCGCACGCTCCTCACCGAGCTGGGGTGCGTGGAGCTGGAGCCGGGCGACTTCGTGAAGGTTCCGCGCGGCGTCGCGCACTCGAGCGTCGCGGACCGTGCCACCTACCTGGTGATGTACGCGGCGAAGCCACTCAAGCGGCTCGTCGAGCCGGTCCGCACGGGCGAGTTGCGGACGCCCGAGCAGATCGAGAAGCTGCGCGCGCTCGCCGTCTAGGGCGCGATACGCGGGCCCGGCTGGCGGGCAGGAGGAGGCGTCACGTGCCGCTGCTACTCACCCAGGCGGATCTCCGGCCGCTGGTCGAGGACCTGAGCAACCTGGAGGGCGCCTTCCAGGCGATCGAGGCGGCGGTGTGGGAGCAGGCGCAAGGGCGCGGCGGCTTCGTCGGCCAGGTCACCCTGCCGTTCGGCGCGGAGGGCAGCTTCACCGTCTACTCCACCGCCGCCGCGCCGGGCGCCTCCGTCCGCATCTTCCCCGCCGTGGGCGGCCTCGCCGCGCCCGACATGCACCTGATGGTGCTGCTCGACTACGCGACGGGACGCATCCGGGCCCTGCTGGCCGGCGACGACCTGAACGTGCTGCGCACCTCCGTGCCGGCCGGCGTGGGCGCAAAGTACTTGGCGCCCGAGAGCGCCCGCGTGCTCTGCATCCTGGGGAGCGGCGAGCAGGCCCGCAGCCACATCTGCACCTTCCGCCACGCGCTGCCGGCGCTGGAGCGGGTGCGGGTGTGGAGCCCCACGGCGGCCAACCGCGAGCGCTTCGCCGCGGAATGGAGTGCGCGGTTGGGGCTGCCCGTGGAAGCGGTCGCGACCGCCCAGGCCGCCGTGCAGGGCGCCGACGTGATCACGGCCACGGGCAACACGCGCGGCCGCCCGGCGCTGGAGGCGGCCTGGGTGCGGCCGGGCGCGCTGCTGGTGACGATGACCCGCGCGGCCCCGCCGGCGCTCATGGAGTCCGCGCGCCTGTTCTTTCCCTCCCGGCAGCGGCCGGCGGCGCTCACGCCGCCCCCCGGCGGGCCACGCCCCGGCAACGCCCCGGCCGGTGGGTCGGGCGGCGCGCCGGAGCGGCGGCCGCTGGACGCCGACCCCCATGAGCAGCTCGCCGACGTAATGGCGGGCACGATCCCGGCGCGCGAGCGCCCCGACCAGACGGTGGTCTACGAGCTGGCGGCCATGTACGGCTGGGACGTGCCGATTATGCAGTGGGCGCTCGACTGGGCGACGCGGCGCGGCGTCGGCACGACGATCCCGCTGAGTTCCTGACCCGCCCTACTTCGCATCGCGCTCCGGGCGATGCCAGTTACTCACGTTCTTGAGCGCCATGCGATCGAGGCCCAGCGTGGCGCCCAGGTCGTCCGGGACGTGCCACTGCGTGAGCGGCTGGCCCGTCGCCAGCTTCTCTAGCTCGCGCGCCCAAAGCTTGCGCAGCAGGATCACGGCGCGGTCGGAGCGGCCGAGGCGCTCTTGAGAGTGGTCCTGGATGCGCCCCTGGCCGACCTGGGCCACCTCATCCTGGATGATCACGATGTCCGGCCGGTCCGTGAGGTCCTGCACGCGCAGCTCGCCGCGCAGGACCCGCTGGGCGATCTGCTCGGGGCTTTCCTGGCCCTCCATGCGCGCGCGCCGCTGCGCCATCTGCGCCTGGAACTGCTGCGCCGCCTCGCCGGTCACCGGCACGCGGCGGATCGCGCAGTTCATGTGGCTCTCGTCGTCGATCGGCACGCGCCAGAACAGCCAGTCGTCGGGCTCGTCCGGGTCCCAGCCGCCCTTGATGTGCAGGACGTTCGGCATGATGAACGGGCTCACGCGGACATCCTGGCCGGGGCGGATGCCGTACTGCGCCAGGCCGTACTCGGTCTCCTCCGCCTCGATCTCCGGGATGCTCTGGGCGTGGATCGCGGGGTCCCACGCCTGACTGCGGTGAACGAACGGGATGTGCACCTCGTCCACGCTGTTCTCGACGTTCTGGAAGTAGTTACACTCGCGGCGCCGGATGAAGGCCTGGATGATGCCGGGCTGCTCCATCACCGGGAAGCGCCACATCGGCGGCGGCTCGCCTTCCCCGAAGTAGGCGAAGATCGTGCCCAGGTACTCCGCGGTCGGGTAGCTCGGGATCTTCACCTTGGGCGGGAAGGAGGGATCCTCAGCCGGCATCTCGACGCACTGCCCCGTCGCGTCGTACTTCCAGCCGTGGTAGAAGCAGCGGATACAGTCTCCCTCTACCCAGCCAGTGGAGAGCTGCGTCCCTCGGTGCGCGCAGCGGAAGGCCACCACGTGCGGGCAGCCGTCCTCGGCGCGATAGAGGGTGAAGTCCTCGCTCATCACGCGAAGCGGCACCGCGTGGCCCGGCTTGAGCTGCCAGCCGGAGTACACCGGCTGCCAGAAGCGTCGCAGGTAGCGGCCGGCGAGCGTGCCCGGGCCGGTGTGCTGGAAGGCCTGGTAGTCGGCGGGCGTGTACCTGCTTGCTGGTTCGGTGGCGGACGGGTGGCCATTGGCCGTGGGCTTCCGGGAGCGACCGCTGCTGATAGCCATTCGTGCTCTCCCTCGCCGGATCGTACCGAGTCCGGCCTGGTAACGACTCGCCCGGGCTCTCCGGCCGCCGGGCGCAAGCCGACCGGCTCCGCCGCGCGCTGGATCGCCGCCTCATGTGCGTTACAACGCGGTGAGTGTATGCGCTATCCTGGGCCTCGTCAAGCGTCACCGGCGCATCCCGGTCGACGACTGATTGAGCCGGCCCACGGCGGAGCGAGGAGGTAACCGTGGCAGCGCGCAGCACGCACCTGATCGCGGCCCTTGAGGCGCTAGTCCTTGTGGCGCTCGTCGCCTGCGCCGCCCCAGCGGCCCCGGCCCCCGCGGCGCCGGCCGGCCGGGCCACGGCCGCGCCGGCGTTCCCCCCGGCGCTCCAGGCGCTCGTGGACGGCGCGCGCCAGGAGGGCCGCCTGGAGGTGACCTCCAGCGCCTGGGACGATGCGGCGCACATGCGGCGCCTGGCGGACGGCTTCAACAAAGCATACGGCCTCAACCTGGACGTCCATCTGGCCGTCGGCCCGAACATGGCCGAGATGGCGAACCGAATGATCCAGGAGCTGCAGGCCGGTCGTGCGGCGGCCAGCGACGTGATGCTCGGGTCCGAGACGAACATCGCCGCGCTGGTCCAGGCGAACGCGCTGGAGCCGGTGGACTGGGCAAGCTGGTCACGCAATATCCACGACCCGCGGCTTATCGCGGCCGACGGCGCGGCCGTGGAGGTGACCACGCGCGTGCAGGGCATCGTCTACCAGAGCCAGAAGATCAGTGGCAGCCTTGTGCCCACGAGCCTGCAAGACCTGCTGAAGCCGGAGTACAAGGGCCGCATCGGGTCGACGCCGTACGCCTCGGGCTTCACGTCGCTGGCCGCCTCGGAGCTGTGGGGCGAGGAGCGGACCGTGGCGTACATGCAGCAGTTCGTGGGCCAGCTCGCCGGCCTCATCGGCTGCGGCGAGGGCACGCGCATCGTGAGCGGCGAGTTCGACATCCTGGCGCTGGCTTGCGGCGACGAGCGCATTGGCGGCCTGAAGACCGCGCCGCTCGGCTTCGCCATCCCCACTGACGCGGCGCTACTCGGCTACTGGTACGTCGGGGTGCCGAAGCACGCGGCCCATCCGAACGCCGCCAAGCTGTTCGCGGATTACATGCTGAGCCGCGAGGCCCAGGACCTCTGGTACGAGTACCTCTCGATGGATCACCACCTGGTGCCCGGCTCGAAGATCGCGCCGGACATCGAGCGGCTGCAAGCGCAGGGCGTCCCGTTCACCGAGACCGACGTGGACTTCGTGCTGCGGAACAGCGCCTCGATGAACAAGGCCCGGCCGGAGCTGGTGCGCCTGCTCCAGCAGCGGTAACCTCGCGCGCTAAGAACCCGGCCAGGGATAGCCTGTGGGTTTGGCCGAGCCAAACCCACACACGAACCTGGGTCGCAGCTCTGGCTGTGGCTGTCAGGCACCATCGGCCCCGCCGCGGGCCACGGCGGCGTGGATGCGCAGCAGCTCAGGGACCGTCTCGGGCGGGCGGCGGCCGAAGCCGCACTCGGTGGCGATGCCGAACTCGCGCGGCACGCGGCGCTCGGCGGTCGCCAGGCGGCGCCGCGTGCCCGCCACGCCGTCCGTGTAGTGTACCAGGCCCAGGTACAGCTCCGTCGCGGGCGCAAGCTGCAGCCCGCGCAGGGGCGCGAAGTAGGCCTCGTCGTCGCGGTCCCGCGGCACGGGCAGGTGCAGCCAGGTAAGCGAGCGGGCGAGGCCGCCGGCGATGGCGTTCGCCACCTCGACCAGCACGCCCGTGTCGGCCGGCTCCTTGAAGTGCTTGTGGCCGTAGTCGCCGTAACACAGGTGGTAGCCCAGCTCGACCGCGGCCGGCACGCGGTTGCCGACGCGCACCAGGCGGTCGAGGATTGCCTGCTTCACCTCCGGCGTTGGCGGCGGCCCAAGCCCGTCCAGCGTGCTGAACTCCACCGCCACGTCCCACTGGATGGCGAGCGCGTCCTGAGGGATCGCGGCGGCGATCTCGTCCAGCTCGCGGAGCAGCGCCGTCTCGTAGGCCGGAGCGGTCGCGGGCAGGGCATCGGGCTCGCTGAAGGCGCTGGCCGGCGCGAGCGGCGACGGCAAGCAGACCTGGAAGCGCACGCCGCGCGGCACCGCGCCCTCGCGCTGGAGCCGGGCGAACGTCTCGTAGGACGCCCGCGCCGCGTCGGCGTAGCCCAGCCGGCCGAAATCAACGCTCGCCGGGTCCACGCCCGGGCGCAGGCGGAACTTCGGCAGCGTGCGGTAGCCGCGCGCCGCCGCGGGCACCGCTTCGAGCTGGGGGCAGGCCTCGAAGCGCGTCACCTGCCAGACGAACCAGTCGAGGCGCGCCTCCGTCTCGCCGTCGGGGATGCGGCGCAGCCGGTCCCCCAACGCCGCGCTCACCGTGCGAAAGACCTCCTCCGCGTTGGCGAGGGGCACGCTGCCCACCAGGAGCACGTCGCGGGGCCGCGACTCGGCGCCAGCCATCGGGCTTCTCCCTTGTATGCTGCTTGTATGCTGCGGCGCCGGGCGCCGGGCCGAAGCGGGTCGCCAGGGCGCGCCGCCTATTGTAAGATGGCCACGATTCGCGGCCAACGCCGTTGCCGCCCGGGGCCCCGTGGCCCGGGCGGCGCTCCAGGAGACGCGCATGACCGCCGAGGCCCCTCGCGCCGGCTTCACCCTCGCGGAGCGCGACCGCCGCTGGGCGCGGCTGCGCGCCCTCATGGCGCCGCAGGAGATGGCGTTCCTCGTGGTCCTGCCCGACCGCCAGCTCCCCGGCGACGCGCGGTACGTGGCGCTGCGGCTGGGCGCGGTCGTCTTCCCGCTGGAGGGCGAGCCGACGTTCCTCAGCCCCTGGACGGGCCGCCTGACCGCGAGCAATCCCTGGATCGCCGACGCCCGCCCGGCGACCGCGACGGGCACGACCGCCGTGCCCTATGGCGAGGCCGTTGGGCGGCGGCTGCGCGAGCTGGACGTGGGTCGGCGCCGCGTGGGGCTGGCCGGCCTCTCCGGCACGCCGCTCGGCCCGGTCCGCAACCCCGAGGGCTACGCGAAGCACACGGCGGTCGAGCACATCCGCGCCGCAGTGCCGCAGGCCACCTTGGTAGATGCGTCCGCGCTGCTCGCCGAGGCGCGCTACGTGAAGAGCGAGGAGGAGATCGGCGCGCTGCGCCGCGCGGTGGCGGCCGGGGAGGCCGGGGCGCCCGCGCTGGCGGCGAGCGCACGGCCCGGCGTGACGGCGGCGGAGGCATTCGGTGCGACGATCCTCGCGCAGTACCGGGCGGGCGCCGAGGACACGGAGGTCGCCTGGGGCGGGGGGCCCTGGGGCGAGGCGAAGGAGCGCACCACGACGGTGCCGCCGGGCGTGCTCCAGCCCGGCTGGGCGATCAAGACCGAGATGTTCCCCAGCGTGCTCGGCTACCAGGCCCAGATCGCCCAGCCGGTGTTCGTGGGCCCGCCGCCCGCCGATGCGCAGGCCCTCTGCGAGCTGGGCCAGGCGGCCTTCGAGCGCGCCCGCGCGGCGATGCGGCCCGGCGCCACCTGGTGCGAGGTGGAGGAGCAGGCGCGGGCAGTAGCGCGGGGCGGTGCCTACGAGATCGAGTTTCTCTGCCACGGCCGGGGGCTGGGCGACGACGGCCCGATGTTCATCCCGATGGACGACCACACGCGGCACCCGCTCTGGGAGGCGCCGCTGCTGGAGAACACCGCCTTCGTGCTGAAGCCCTACGCCTATCGCCCCGACCGCGGCCGCGACGACTGGACGAATCCCAAGACCGTCACCTGGGGCGACACTGTGGTCGTGCGGGCGGGGGGCGCCGAGCGCCTGGGCACGCGTCCCTACGCGCTGCTCAGCAGCGAAGGCTAGCGCCAGATCTACTTAGAACGCCGGGTGCCCCGTTGGCGCTGCTCCAACCTGCTCTGAGGAGGTCCCTGTGCGCCACCCGTTCTGCCTGAGCGCGTTACTCTGCGCGGCGCTCACCACGCTCGGCACGGCTTGCGCGCCGGCTGCCGCGCCGAGCGCGAAGCCGTCGAGCAGCCCGCTCGCGCCGACCAGCGCGCCGGCCGCCGTGGCCCCGTCGCCCGCCGCCGCGGCCGCGGCGGCCGCCACGGCGCCACCGGCGCGCGTCACCGTGAAGATGGCGCTCCAGGGGCGGCCCGACCAGGCGCCGTTCGAGCTGGGCCTGGCGCGCGGCTATTTCGACCGCCAGGGCATCGACGTCGAGCCGGTCAGCACCGGCACGGGCGCTGAGGTCATCCAGGCGATCGCCACCAACCAGATCGACGTGGGCACCTCCTCGCCGAACGCCGCGATGTTCAATGCCTTCAACCGCGGCGTCGACCTGCGGCTGGTGGCCGACTGGGCGCACCTGGGCGATCCCACGGACCGCACGCTCTCGATCGTCGTGCGCGCTGACCTGGCCGACACGGTGCGTTCGATGGCCGACCTCCGCGGTCGGAGCTTCGCCGTGGGCGGCGCGGCCGGCAACGTGGGCGACGAGCTATTCGTCGCGGCCGTCGAGAAGGACGCCGCCAACCGCGCCGACATCAACCTCAGCTATCTCTCGCTCGCCGACGTGCTGGCGGCTCTCGGCGGCCGCAGCCTCGACGCGGCGACCCTCACCGAGCCGCAGGTCACGCAGGCCGAATTCCAGAACGTCGCGCGCGTGCTCTACCCGGGTGGGGCGGTGATTCCGGGGGCGTACCTCTCGCTCGTCGTGTACTCGCCGGAGTTCGCGCAACGGCCCGACGTGGCGACGCGCTGGATGATCGCCTACCTGCAGGGCGCCCGCGACTACTGGGCGGCGTTCCACGAGGGCCAAGACCGCGACGCCGCGATCGCCGTGCTGAGCGAGCGCCTGTCGCTGAAGGACCCGCGGGTGTGGGAGACGGCCAGCCCGGAGTTCATGGACCTCAACGGGCGCATCGACGCGGCGCGCCTCCGCCAGCAGGCCGAGTTCTTCCAGCGCGAGGGCGCGCTGACCGGCCCGGTGCCTGACCTAAGCCGCTTCATCGACCCGCAGTTCGCCGAAGGCGCCGTCCGCCAGATCGGCGCGCGCTAACCGGAAGGGGCCGCGTCAAGCGGTGGGCACCGGCTCGCCGGCGAAGGCGCCAACCGCCTGCCAGGGCTGCTCGCGCGGGATGGTCCGCTCGTCGCTGGCGAGCCGCTCCCACGGCACGTCGGCGCCCAGACCCCGCGGCGTCGCGCCGGCCGCGAGCGCCCGCGCCTGCTGCAGCATCAGCCGCCGGAAGGTAATCACTGCCGTGTCGGCGGGCACCAGGTGCTCGCGGGTGCGGTCGAGGATCGGCCCCATCCCCTCGGCCATCGCGAAGTCCTGGCAGTTCACCCCCTGGATGCCCGACCAGCTCTCCGTCTTCAGCGCCGCGTAGTCCTGCAGGTGCTTGTTGGCGCGGTTGCCCGCCGGCACCCCGACGTTGCCCTGAAGCCCGAACTCGCGGGGGTAGTTGCGCCAGTAGGCCGGCAGCGGCCCGCGGCGACTGTAGGCGAAGCTGTAGAACCAGGTATGCTCGTCGTCGATCGGCACGAACGCCTGCTGCACGATCACCTCGTCGCTCGCGTCCATGCCGCGCACGCCCCGCCCGCGCAGCGGCGGGAACATGGCGAAGCAGGGCAGCGCGAACACGCTCACCCGCACGTACTGCGTGCGGTCGGCGTCCGTGTCGGGCTGGCGGATGGCGGCGTAGCGGAAGCCATAGGCCGTGTCCTGCGTTTCTAAGATTGGCGCGTGGTCGCGCGGGCGCCCGCGCACGTCGGCCGAGTGCAGGAAATCGGTGTGCGTGGTGTCGATCGTGCCCTCGATGCCCTGCGCCCAGTTGCACGACTCCAGGATCTTGTAGACGCCCAGCCGCTCGGCCGGGGCGTGCGTCCACTCCCAGGCCCGGAACGGCGGCTCCTGCTCGGGCGGGCCGAGGTACGCCCACACCACGCCGGCCACTTCGCGCGTGGGATACGCGGTGTGGCGCACGCGCTCGGCATAGGTGCTGCCCGCCGCCACGTTCGGCATGTCCACGACGCGGCCCGCCACGTCGTACTTCCAGCCATGGTACAGGCAGCGCAGGCCGCACTCCTCGTTCCGCCCGTAGGCCAGCGGAGCGCCGCGGTGGGCGCAGTGCGCCCCGAGCAGCCCCACCTGGCCGCGCGTGTCGCGGAAGGCCACCAGGTCTTCCCCGAGCAGGCGGACGGCTTTTGGCTCGCCATCGGGCTCCGGCAGCTCCTCCGCGAGCAGCACCGGCAGCCAGTAGCGGCGGAACAAGGCGCCCATCGGCGTGCCCGGCCCCGTCCGCGTCAGTAGCTCGTTCTCTTCGGCCTTCAGCATGGCGGCTCCCCGGGGACGGGCACGCGCCCCCGCCTTTCCTTATCCCTCATACCCTACTACAGCTCGAGCGTGCTCGGGGCGAAGAGGTCCGTGAGCGCGGGCCGCTGCTGGATGAGCCCCTGCTCGTGCGAGTAGTCGACCAGCGCGCGCAGCATCGGCGCGTTCGCGTGGAAGCCATAAGGGTACGGGTCGTCGCCGAACAGGCGGCGTGTCTGTGCCCAGTACTCGCGGCCGAAGACCAGCGCCGCCGGCAGGCTCGCCTCCAGCCTCCCGTGGGCTAGCTCCTTGGCCTGCACGAGCGCCTGGTACAGGTTCAGCGCCACCCAGGGGTGTTCGCGGTATACGTCGCCGCGAATGACGTAGGTGTGCGACGCGGGGATGAAGCCGTGGGCGGCCTGGAAGCGCGCGCCCTCCGCCATGCGGTCCGGGAACAGCGGGCGAATCTTCGCCGGGTCGAGCGGGCCCGCGAGCCGCGTCGAGCGGTCGATGAAGTTCGCCTCGCGCCGGATGCCGCCGTAGAGCGGCGCGGCGTCCAGGGCGTGGGCGGCGAGCATGGTGGGCAGGCTCTCGTCAGGCGGCACGCGCTCGAGCGTGATGCCGGGCGGCGGCGTGAAGCCCGTCGCGCCGCCGTGGCTCAGCGCGTCCGTGCGCTCGACGTACCAGCGCACGCGCTCCGGCGGCACGCCGAAGTCGTGCTGGAGGACGCCGCGCGTCCAGAGCGCCGCCGTCTGCTGGTACTCCTCCAGGCCGACCCGCTTGCCCGTCAGGTCGCTCGGCCCCGTGATGCCCGCGTCGACGTGGTAATGCAATTCGGCCCACATGAACCAGCGCGTCGGGAAGACGGGGATGGCGATCATGTCGGCGCCGCGCTCGCGGGCGATCAGGTACGAGGACAACGACATCTCGGCGACGGCGAACTCGGCGTACTTGAGCTGCCGCCAGAACGTCTCGGAGGCGGGCGAGCGCGTGGTCAGCAGCGTGATGCCCTCGGGCTCGACGCTGCCGTCGAACAGCGGCGCCGTCCGCTCGTTCAGGCTGGAGATGAACGACATTGCGAGCCGGGGCATAGGTCACTTCCTCGCCACGCGTGTCGGGGTGCGATTCATCGCGCCCGCGTGCTCGCAGACGCGCCCGCTCTCGGACCGTAGCAATGCGCTAACTCACCGGGCGGCGCCTTGTGCAAAGAAGCCGCTGGCCTCCACCTCCCGGACGAAGTGCATGTCCAGCCAGGCGCTCGGGTCGTGCTCGCGGACGGCCGGCGTGTCGATGCTCAGCTCCTCGATGAGCCGCGCGTAGCCGTCCGCGCTCACGTACGGCACCGTCGACACGGTGTCGGTCGCCAGGGTGTACACCTCGTCCAGGAGGCCCGGGTCGTCCGTCTCCAGGTACTTGCGGTAGACCTCCAGCGTGTACGGCTTGTCGGCCTTGAAGCGCCGCACCGCGAGCGCGTAGCCGCGAATGAAGCGGCGCACCGCCTCCTGATTGCTCTCGATCCAGCCCCGCGGACCGCCGATGGCCGAAGTCGGGAATTCCGGCCCCGTCTTGCCGAGGTCGATCAGCTCGTTAAGGCCCGCCTGCTTGGCGCGCGTGCTCGTCGGGGGCGAGATCGCGCCCGCGTCGATCTGGCCGCTTTCGAGCGCCGCCAGGATGCTCGGCATGTCGCCCAGCTGGCGCCAGACCACGTCGCTGTCGGGCGACAAGCCCCACTGGCGCAGCGCCACGCGGGCGGCCGTGTGCGTCGAGGCGCCAAAGCGCGAGATGCCCATGCTCTTGCCCCGCAGGGCGTCGGGCGTCTGAATGCTCGGCTGGCTGATGATCGAGAACGGCAGGGTGTTGCTCAACCCCGCGATCATGATGAGGTCGGCGCCGCCCAGATTCGCCTGGACCAGCGACGCCGGGTCGGGCGTCGCGAGCTGTACCTCGCCGGCCATCATCGCGCTGATCACCACCGAGGTGCCGGCGATGTGGCGCAGGTCCACGTCGAGGCCCTGATCGCGCCACAGCCCGGCCTCCTGCGCGACGTACAGCCCCGTCTGCCCGCTGCCTGGCGCCGTCCAGACGACGGTTATCTTGAGGGGTGGCTCGCCGGATGCCGAGGGCGAGGCGGCAGCGCCGGCGCTGGGAGCGACGGCTGGGGCAGCGCCGGCGCCGGGCGCTGCCGCGGGAGCGCCGCCCGGGAGGGCGCTGCCCGGCGCCGCGGTGGTCGGCGCGCAGCTCGCAAGTGCGAGAAGCGCCAGCGTGGCGCCCACGACGAGGACAGATCGAGGCCTCGCCATCCCCCGTCCGTCAGGCTGGAGGCTGCCGGGCGCGGGCTGGCCGCCCATCTCCCGGCTCATCGCGTGGCCGCCGGCTGATCGGCCAGCATGCCGCGCTGGCGCAGCGCCCACTCGTCGGGCGCCGGCCCGCGCGAGGTCTCGAAGCGGATCACGCGGTTCCGCGCCGGGTCGCGCACGAGCGCCAGCGGCTCCTCGCCGCGCTGCACCCGCGCGATCTGCTCGCGCAGCAGCTTGCGGTACAGGATGATGCCGCGGTCGGACACGCCCAGGTGCTCCTCGGAGCGGTCGAAGATCGGCCCGGAGGTTTCGTAGGCCATCTTGTCCTGGCCCGGGAAGCTCGTCAGGTCGAAGTCGCCATCCGGCGTGAGCAGCGACGGCAGGTAGGACACCGCGGGGTCCGGCGGGTCGTCCAGCGGCTCCGGCTCGCCGCTCGGCTGCCAGTTCATCTCGATGATGAGCGTCTGCGTGTCGTTCAGCGGCACCCGCCAGTGGATCGCTGGCCCCACGCGCGACGGCACGCGCAGCGCGTTCGGGAAGAGCACCGGGTGGCCGCGCTCGACCTCGGGGTGCGGCCCGCCGTAGGTGCGCCGCTTGATCAGCCCCCACTCGCACGGCTCGAAGCCGTAGTCCTCGATCGGCCGCGCGTAGTACTCGCCGCCCGGCAGGCCGCGCTTCTGCAGCATGATCGCGTGCAGGTAGTAGGTGTGGGTGGTGTCCATGGAGTTCTCCATGGGCGCCAGCCAGTTGGCCTCCAGCACCGGGTGTACGTCGATGCGGCGCGCGCCGGGCAGCACGAGCACGTCCCAGCGCGGAATGAGCGGCGCCGGCTCGGGGCCGAGGTACGCCCACAGGAGCCCGCAGAACTTCTGGATGCGGTAGGCGCGCTGGCAGACGCGGTCTTTATACGTGCTGCCCGCGGGCTCGAAGGGCTGTTCCAGACAGCGCCCGTTCGGCGCGAACTTCCAGCCGTGGTAGGCGCAGCGGATCCCATCGGCCTCGACGAAGCCGTAGCGCAGCGACACGCCGCGATGGGCGCAGTGCTCAGCCGTGAGGCCGTACTGGCCGTCGGGCAGGCGAAAGGCGACCAGCTTCTCGCCCAGCAGCTCGACCCGCTTGATCGGCTGCTCGGGCGTTAGCTCGGCCGCTGGGCCGATGGGCTGCCAGTAACGCCGCAAGAGCGCGCCGCAGGGCGTGCCTGGCCCCACGCGCGTCAGCAGCTCATTCTCTTCCTTCGACAACATGTGTGCCTCCTGTGGGGGCAGCGTAGCGGGGCGCGCGGCAGTCGTCAACAGCAATCGCGTGTTCCGGGCGCCCGTGGCACTCTACGCCGAACGGTGAGAGCGACGGCCCGGCCGTGCATGCGCGCCAAGCCGGCATCCGCACAGGCGTGCATACCACACTACTGGTAAGAGAACCCGTGAGTATCCGTGGTGTACACCATGTCTACCGCAGTCACGGAGTCCGGCACCCGCTCCGGTTGGTCCTGCTCGTGGCACTCATGCTCGGAAGCTGCGCGCCTACTGGGGCGGCGCCGTCCGGCGTGCCGGCGCCAGCGCGGACCGGACCGGCCTCTCCCCCTACTGCCACCGCGGCCCAGCCAGCGCCGGCGGCCTAACCGGCGTCCCGCCCGGCCGCCCAGGCGCGCAGCGCCGCGCGCAGCCGCTCGACGTCGTCCGGGCGGATGCCCCGTGCCATCGGCAGCGGGTCGCCGCTGAACAGGTGGTCGAAGCCCTCGACGCCGATCGCGCTCGGGCGGCAGAGCGCCGTCTGCAGCGTGCCGTAGGGCATCTCCACAGCGTGCCGCTCGCCCCAGAGGCCCAGCGTGGGCAGGTCGCCCTCGCGCTCGCCCGGCTGCAGGAAGAGGATCACGTCGCCATAGTGCTCGGGCTGGCCTGGGACCATGCTGGCTCCTCGCGGCGGCGCTCTTCGGCGCCGGCCGCTCTGCCTCCAGTGTCGGCCGCCGCCGCGTGCCTGTCAACCGCAGGCGGTCAGCATCGGTCCCGGGAGTGCGCGATAATGACCTCGCGCGGCGATGCTTGCCGCCCTCGACGAGGCACCGGGGAGTACGTCATGACGATCGCGGTTCACAAGCGCAAGGCCCAGTCGCCTGCGGAAGACTCGCTCTGGCCACTGGTGCTGCGGATCCGGCCGGCGCTCGACATTACAGAGGACCAGTTCTTCGAGTTTTGCCAGCTCAATGACGACCTGCGCATCGAGCGCACGGCCGAAGGAGAATGGCTGATCATGCCGCCAGCGGGATGGGAGCCCAGCGCTCGGAACGCCGAGATCACCCGGCAGTTCGCGAACTGGGCCAAGCAGGACGGGAGGGGGGTCGTGGCTGACTCCTCGGCTGGCTTCCGGCTGCCCAACGGAGCGGTGCGCTCACCCGACGCGTCCTGGGTGCTCAAAGAGCGGCTGGCGGAGGTGCCCGCCGAGCAGCAAGAGCGGTTCCTGCCGCTGTGCCCCGACTTCGCCCTGGAGCTGTGGTCGCCCTCCGATCGCCTGTCCACCCTGCGGGCCAAGATGGTGGAGTACCTGGCGAACGGCCTGAGGCTCGGCTGGCTGCTCTATCCGCCAGCGCGCCGTGTGTACGTCTATCGGCCGGCGGCGTCCGTCGAGGAGCTTGACAACCCCATGACGCTGGCGGGCGATCCGGTGCTGCCCGGCTTCGTGCTCGACCTGCGCGAGATTTGGTGAGCGTGCCGGGGCGGCGCGACGTTGACAGCGCTCCGGCGGCGCGGCATACTGCCGGCACGGACGCCGAGGACATACGGGGGGAGGCAGGAGCGAGATGGCGAGCTACAGCGTAATCGACGGCGACGGGCACGTGCGCGAGGCGATGCCGGCCATCGCCAAGCTGATGGGACCGCTCGGCAAGCGGCGGAACCTGACGACCGCCGACGCTTGGGACCGGCAGATCCAGGACACGCTCGGCCAGAAGCCGGCGAGCCCGCAGGAGCAGGTCGCGGCGATGGACCAGGACGGGATCGACGTCATGGTCATGTATCCCACGGCCGGGCTGGGCATCGGCCTTATCGCCGAGGAGCACTACGCCACGGCGCTCGCGTCGGCCTACAACACTTGGCTGCACGAGTTCTGCCAGGCGGACCCCGAGCGCCTGAAGATGGTCGCGCTGGTGGCACCGCAGGACCTGGACGGCGCCGTGGCCGAGCTGCGCCGCGCCGTCACCGAGCTGGGCGCAGTAGCGGCCATGCTGCCCACCCACATCCCTCTGCGCCCCGACTGGGGCCATCGCTACTGGGACCCGCTCTACGCGGAGGCCGCGCGGCTAGACGTCGGCCTGGCGTTCCACCACAAGAGCGTCCACGGCGAGCTGACCGACCAGCGCTTCCACAACTTCATCACCGTGCACACCATCGGCCACCCGGTCGAGCAGATGATCTCGCTCACCAGCGTCATCGTCGGCGGCGTTTGGGAGCGCTTCCCAAAGCTGCGCCTGGCGTTCCTCGAGGGCGGGGTCGGCTGGGTGCCGTACTGGATGGACCGCATGGACGAGGAAGTCGAGAAGCGCGGCGCGGCCGAGGCCCCTTACCTCACCAAGCTCCCCAGCGAGTACATCAAGAGCGGGCTGTGCTACTTCGGCGTGGAGTGCGAGGAGAAGACGATCCCGGATGGCGTCCGCTGGGGCCTGGAGGACACGCTGCTCTACTCGTCCGACTACCCGCACTGGGATGGCGACTGGCCGCACACGGTCAAGTCGGTCCGCGAGCGCACGGACATGACGGACGAGGTGAAGCGCAAGATGCTGCACGACAACGCGCTTCGCTTCTACCAGCTCGCCGAAGCAGGCGTCCGGCGCGCGGGCGAGGCCCAGGCCGCCGCGGCGCGATAGCGCCAGCTGCCTGGCGGATCCGTCAGGTCCCGGTGGCCGTCGTAGGGCAGGGGCTCGTCCCCTGCCGCTCGGTAGCTGCAGTTGGCCACGGGCGATACGGTGCAAGACCCTGCCCTACGACGACCCGACCGAAACCCAGGTCAGGCGGCGGCGGGCACGCCGGTCATCGCCGAACCAGGTGACGCGCCAGCAGAAGCCGGCAAGCAGCACCTCTATCCCGGCCCGCGTGCCACCCCGGCGGGGCGCAACAAGCGGCGCCTCTAGTAAGCCTGTAGGCGCACCGCTTGTCGCGCCCTGGCTGCTCGCCGCGCGCCTTGCTTACTACGCCGGCGTGGCCTGCGCGGGCGCGCGGCCGCTAGTGGGCGCCGCCGCCCAGATGGCGCGGAGCCGCTCGGACGTGGTGATCGCCTCGTCGTAGCGCAGGAAGGTCGCCATGTTGCGGATGCTCGTCTCGTGCTGCGCCAGCGCGCCAGACGCGCAGCAGTCGTCTACCACCGCCACGTAGTAGTCGTAGCACATGGCGTCGCGCACGGTCGTCTCGACGCAGGTCTGCGTCATGACGCCGGTGACCACGAGCGTCTTGATGCCCTGACCCCGCAGGCAGGTATCCAGGTCGGTGCCGATGAACGCCGACACGCGGCGCTTCTCAACCACCAGGTCCTCGTCGGGACGGTACGGCAGGTCGGCGATGATCTCGTGGCCCCACGTGCCTTTCACCGTGGCGTCGGCGCCCTTGAAGTTTTGGCCGCGGCGGAGGATCTCGGGACCGGCGAGCCCGGCGCTGCCCGGGCCGAGAGTGTACTTGGCCCAGACGATCAGGAGCCCGGCAGCGCGCGCGGCTTCGACGAGATCGCGCAGCGCCGGCACGATGCCCTGGATCATGGTCAGGTCGCGCCCGTTCTGATCGCTGGCGCCGCCCGGCGCGCAGTAGTCGTTCTGCATGTCCACCACGAGCAGGGCGGTGTGCTGGGGCGCTACGCGCGCCGCCAGCGTGTCGAGCACTTCGAAGTCGGCGGGGCTGCGCATCGGCTCCTCCCGGTCCCGAGCCGGCGCGCCCGGCTCGTCGTCGCGCGCTGATGGCGCATGTCGCGCTGGCTCAGCACCTTGCGCTGTCAAAGACAGATGGTACCGCCGAGCCGGGCGGACGGCAACGCGGGGCGAGACTGCGGGTTGCCGCCCGCGGTCTGTGGAGGTTATGAGTCGCCGGGCGCGGCGCGGCGCGCTATAGTGGTGCCGTAAGCGGCCGGGGGAGCGGCCCAGGCGTATAGCCGTCGGGAGGAAGAACGCGATGGCAGCGGTCAAAGCGGCAGGCACGAACGGCGCGCGGACGAAGGCCCGCCCGAGCGGGGCGGCGCGGAAGGCCGGCAGCAACGGCGCGCAGGGCCAGGTCCAGCCCAATGGCACGCCCACCCGGGCGTTCGCCACCGAGGACGTGGGGAACGTCGTCGCGCTGGAGCACGTGAACGTCACCCAGCCCGACCAGCCGAAGGCAATGCTGTTCTACCTCGTAGGCATGGGGTTCACGCGCGACCCCTACATGAACGTCGGCTTGAACAACATCTGGGTGAACCTCGGCGAGCAGCAGTTCCATCTGCCGACGCGCTCGCCCCAGGTGATCCCCGGCCACATCGGCATCGTCGTGCCGGACCTGGACGCGCTGGAGGAGCGGTTGGCGGCGGTGCGGGAGCCGCTGGCCGGGACGAAGTTCAGCTATTCTCGCGAAGATGGGTACGTGGCCGCGACCTGTCCGTGGGGCAACCAGTTCCGCTGCTACGCCCCGGACGCGCGGTTCGGCGACATCCTCCTGGGCCTGCCCTACGTCGAGTTCCAGGTGCGGCCGGGCACGGCGGCCGGCATCGCGCGCTTCTACGAGCGGGTGCTGCACGCGCCGAGCCGCGTGGAGCAGGACCCGGCGGGCGTGGCGGCGCGCGTGGAGATCGGCACGCACCAGTGGCTGAGCTTCCGCGAGACGGATGGACCGATCCCCCCCTACGACGGCCACCACATTGCCGTCTACGTGGCGAATTTCTCCGAGCCCTACAGCTGGCTGAAGGCGCGCGACCTCATCATGGAGGAGCCACGGAACCACCAGTTCCGCTTCAAGGAGATCGTGGACCCGGACTCGGGCGAGCGGCTGCACACCCTGGAGCACGAGGTCCGCGGCCTGCACCACGCGATGTACCGGCGCTTCATGGTCAACCGCAACCCCGAGCAGTCGCAGCAGCACTACGTGCGCGGCCACGACGCCTTGATCCCCTTCCGGGGCTAACCCCTCGTCTGTCGAGCCGAGAACCGGCAGGACTCGGCTGGCCCGGCCAGCCGAGTCCTGCCGGTTCTCGGCCTCCGGTTTAGCTCCCCATGATCTCCTTCAGCTTGGCCTTCGCGTCCGGGGGCAGGTCGAGGATCTGCTTGACGCGCGACTCGACCTCGGGGGCCGGCTTGGCGGCGATCTCGAGCTGCCACTGGCTCGCATCCGCCTTCAGCGCCGGGTCGGTCAACACCTGGGCGAGCGCCTGGCGCAGCGCGGCGACGCGCTCCGGGGGTACCTCGGGGGCCACCGCCAGCGGCTTCCCCATCTGCGACGGCAGGCTCACGCCGAGGATGAGCTGCCGTGCCAGCTCCGTCTGGGCGAGCGACAGCGCGGGCGGCGTGTTCGCCAGCCACGGGTGCTTGGGCGTCTCGCTGCCCATAGCGACCAGCACCTGGGCAGCTGGCGGCGACTGCTCGAACCAGGTATGCGCTGTCACGCTCATCGAGTCCCAGGTCCAACAAGCGCCGTCCACTTCCTTCCGGTCGACCGCGACGCGGCTCTGCGACGTGCCGTTGTAGCCGGTGATGACGTTCAGGTGGGCGCCGAGCGCCTCGCGCAGCACGGCGGGCACGTCGTGGGAGGTGGAGCCGGGCGAGTCGGCGGCCACGCTGGCCTCGCGCCCGCCGATGATGTCGGCGAAGCTCTCTATGCCCGAATCGGTGCGGAAGGCGCAGACGCTCGGGCTGTCGGCCAGGCTGCCCAGGAATTGGAAGCGGCGCGCATCGTACTCCACGCCCCTCGCGCCCAGCGCCTGGAGCAGCACCAGGTTCTCGTTAAAGTTGGCGATCACCGTGCCGTCCTTCGGCCGGCTGTTGTAGACCTGGTTAGCCGCAGTGGCGCTCGCCGCGCCGGGCGCGTTCTCCACGATGACGTTCGGGTGGCCCGGGATGTACTTCCCGAGGTGCCGTGCTATCAGCCGCGAGTAGGTGTCAAAGCCCCCACCCGGCGCGAAGCCGACGACGATGCGCACTGTCTTGCCGTGATAGAAGTCGGCGACGCTGGCGTTGGCGCTCGGGCTCGCCGCCGTGAGCGGGGCGGGTCCGCCGCTGAGCAGGGTGGGAGGCGCGCAGGCGGCGCCCAGGAGCACGGCCCCCAACAGGGCGGCTCGGGCCAGGGCCCGTAGGTCGTGGCGTCTCACGCTCGTCTCTCCTCTCGTCGGTACGGGGCGGGCCGCGCCGCGTGCGGCGCGCGGCCCGCCCGGCTCTTCGCCGTCTGCCCGGGCGTTCAGGCGCTCCGCGCCACGACGGGCGCGGGGTGGCTCCAGTCGTCGGCGCGGCGGCGCGGGACCAGCTCGCCCGCCGGCGTGTCCGCCTCGAGCCGGAAGCGCGCCACGAGCGCGCGCAGGTGGTCGGCGGTGCCGGATAGCTCGACGGCTTGGGCCGTCATCTCCTCGACCTGCGCGCTCATCTGCTCCGTGGCCGCGGACATCTCTTCGCTCGTCGCCGAGTGCTCCTCGGCGACCGCGGCGATCGCGCCCACCGCCTCGCCCACGCCGCCCGCCGAGGCCGCCATCTCCTCGGTGCCCGCGGTGGCCTCTTCCACGACGCTGGAAATGTTGGTGATTGCGTCGCTGACCGCGCGGCTGCGCTCGGCCATCAGGCCGGCCGTGGCCGCGATCTCTTCCACCTGGCGCGTGGTCTGCTGCACGGCCTCCAGAATGGTGCCGAGTGCCTGGCCGGCCTGGTCGGCCTCGGCCGAGCCCGCCTCGACCTGGCGCGCGCCCCGGGACATCGCCTCCACGGCGTCGCGGGTGCTCGCCTGCACGTCGCGGATCAGGCTGGCGATGGTCCTGGTCTCGCGCTGGGACCGCTCGGCCAGCTTGCGCACTTCGTCCGCCACCACCGCGAAGCCCTTGCCGTGCTCGCCGGCCCGCGCCGCCTCGATGGCGGCGTTGAGGGCGAGCAGGTTCGTCTGCTCGGCGATGTCGTCGATCGTCTCGACTACCGTGCCGATGCGCTCGCCCAGCTTGCCGAGCCCCTCGACGGTCTCGGCCGCGCGGGCCACGACGCTCCGCACCGCATTCATCCCCTCGACGGTCTGCTGGACCGCGCGGGCGCCCGCCTGGGCCGACGCGCGCATGTCCTGGCTGGCAGCCGCAACGCTTTGCGCGGTCGTCGCCATCGCGGCGATGCCGCCGGCCATCTCGATCGCCGTGGTCGAGGCCGCGGCGGCCGACCGTGCCTGCTCCTGCGCGCCGACCGCCACCTGCTCGATGGCCTGGACGAGCTGCTCGACCTGGCGGTGGGTGCCCTGGGCCGACGCGGCCTGCTCCTGGGCGCCCGCGGCGACCTGCTGCACGGCGGCCGCCACCTGCTGCACGGCCTGCCCGGTCTGGCCGGCGGCGCTGCCAAGCTGCTGCGACGCGGTCGCCACATCCTCGGCGGAATCGCGGACCTCGCCGACGAGGCCGCGCAGGTTCGTGGCCATGTGCCGGAAGGCGTTGCCCAGCACGTCGTCGGCCGACTGCACCGGCACGTCGCGGCTGAGGTCGCCGCGGGCGATGGCCTCGGCGGCGGCAGCGATGTGCTGCTGGTAGGCGATGGTCGCGCGCACGGCGTCGGCCATCTCGCCGATCTCGTCGCGCGAGTGGACGTCGAGCCGCTGGTCGAGGTTGCCGACGGCCAGGCCGCGGGCGGCGGCCGTGACCTGCGTCACGCCGCCGGCAATGCGGCGCGCGAGGAGCCAGGCCACGCCGAACCCGATCAGCATGGCGCCCACGACGATGCCCACCACCAGGCGGCGCGTCTCCTCGGCGCTCGCCTGCGAGCGCGCCACGGCGGCCGCTGCGCTCGCACGCTTGTAGGCCACCAGGTCGTCGATGGCGCGGTCAATGCCCTCGACGGCCCAGACGGAACCCGGGCTGAACAGCACCTCGCGGGCGGCGGACAGGCTGGTGGGGCCAAGCTCCGCGGCGCGCTCGCGCACCGGCGTCCAGTTCTCGTACATCGCGTCCAGCGTGCCGAGCTTCAGCTGGCCTTCGTCGTCGTCGAGCAGCTCGGCCAGGCGGTCGCGCTGCGCGGCGAACTCCGCCGCAGCGGCATCGTAGCTGCTGCGCCAGTCGACCGTGCTCTCGCTGCCCGCGGTCATCGCCCCTTGCCGCACGTCGCGCTGCAGCGTACGGACGGCGTTCTGAGCGAGCAGCGCGGCCTCGACCCCGGCCAGCTCGCGGTCAGCCATTGCTCGGAGCGCCGCATTGGCGCTCTGTAGCTGCACTAGGCCGATGATGCCGACGCCGGCGAGCAGCGCGAGCACGACCCCGAAGCCGGCGAATAGCTTCGCCCGAATCCCCACTTGCATACAGTCTGCCTCCTCGGATGGTGACCTGGGAACGCGCGTCCTGAGGGCCGCTCCCGGCCGTCGGGCCGGTCCAGCCGCCCGAAGCCTGGCGGGGCGCGGTACCTGTAGCATCATCGGTGGTCGCGGGGGAACGTTTAACGTGGCCGGCCGCCTGGGAACGGTAAAGGGGCGGAGAATTGCTTGACAGGCGCGCGGGCGGCGCCTACGATAGGCGCTAATCTGTGCCGTCCGCCCGCGGCTCGCGCGCCGTGGGGGCCGGGCGAGGAGGAGCCATGCCCCGCACCGTCCGGTGCGTCGTGCTTGCCGCCCTTGGGCTGCTACTGGGATGCGGGGCGCCCGCCACGCCCGCCGCGCAGCCGCCACGCGCGCCGAGCGCGCCGACTGCGGCCGCGCCCGCCGCGCAAAGCGCCGCACTGGCGGCGGCCCAGCCCGCCGCGCAGCCGCCCGGCCCGCTCACGCCAGTCAGCGTCGGCCAGGTGGCCGCGGTGCTCTACCCCTTCTACATTGGGATCGACCGGGGCTACTTCACCGAGCAGGGCATCGAGGTCCAGTACGACACCTTCCGAAGCGGCGCCGAGATGGTGCCGCTGATCGCCCAGGGGCAGCTCGACGTGTCGCAGCAGGCGGTCGTCCCGGCCACCTTCAACGCGGTGCTGCGCGGGGTGTCAATGAAGGCGATTCTCGACGCGAGCCGCGGCTCGCCGGGCCAGCACAGTCATGCGACGCTTGTGCGCAAGGAGCTGTGGGACAGCGGCGCCGTCCGCACGCTCTCCGATCTGGTGGGCCGCAAGGTGGCGTCCTCGTCGCTGCCGGGCGGGCTGGGCATCGACGTCGACCGCGGGCTGAAGCGCGAGGGCCACCGCCTGGACGAGCTGGACCAGGTACAGCTGCCGTTCCCCGACATGCCCGCGGCACTGGCGAACGGCTCGATCGACGCTGCCATAGCGGTCGAGCCGTCCATCTCCACCGCGCTCAACCAGGACTCGGCCGTGGTGCTGCGCTGGCTGGCGGACGATTACCCGGACCACGAGATCGCCGTGCAGGTGATCGGCCCGAGCCTCATCGACCGCCCCGAGCTGACCCGCCGGCTCGCGGTGGCTTACGTCCGCGCGGCGCGCGATTGGAACGCGGCGGCCGTGCAGGGCGTGGGCGTGGACGATCTGGCGCGCCTGCTGACTCCCTACAACCACCTGGACGCGGCCCTGAACGCCGACCTGCTGCGGAAGCGCGGGCTCACGTCCATCGATCCCGACGGCCGCATCAACAAGGATGCGCTGGCCTACGACATGGCCTGGTACCTCGAGGGCGGCCACCTGGAGCGCCCCATCGACCTGGACGCCTTCGTGGACAGCCAGTACGCCGACTACGCGGTAGCGCAGCTCGGCCCCGCCCCCGCGCCTCGCCAGCAATAAGGGCGCCGGAGGCCCGAGGTGCAGGGAGGCTTCCCTACCGGGAGGTGTGCTCCCTGCCGAGCGGCCAGGGCGCGGTGCTGCTCGTGCCCGAGGTGCAGGGAGGCTTCCCTACCGGGAGGCGTGCTCCGTCCTCTCCCCGGGGGTGCAGGGACGCTCCCGCCCCCGTGTTGAGCGTGGCCGCCTCGCGGGACCTCTCCCCGGGGCTGCAGGGGCGCTCCCCTGCCGGGGGTGTGGGGGGGCCCCACCTACCCATCCTCACTCTCGGGGGGTGTGGGGGTGTCCCCCACCTCCTCCCTTCACCTCGATCTCTGCTCTGCAGGGTAGAGCGATCGCCGCCTGGCGACGGGCCACACCAATGGCCCCGGCGGCCGCCAGCGCGGGGGCCGCGGCGAGGGCGACGGCGCCAGGGTAGCCGGCGACGTCGAGCAGCCAGCCTACGGCCACCGGCCCGAGCACGTTGCCAAGGTCCTGGGCCAGGTAGTTGTAGCCCGACGCCTCGCCAGCGCGCTCGCGGGGGATGGCGTCGGCGAGCAGCGTGCCCGGCACGACCGCCGCCGCGCCGTAGCACACGCCGAGCAGCGCGTTCGCGGCGAGGTAGCCGGGGAAGTCGCGCGCCAGCAGCATCGCCGCGGCAGCCAGCGCGATCCCCGCGAAGGCCGGCACGCCGACCGCGTGGCGCCCGAAGCGATCGGCCGCCCAGCCCGCCGGCCAGGTGGCGCACAGGTTCGCCACCGCCGACACGGTGACGCCGAAGCTGATCGCCGCCACGTCGAGCCCCAGGCGCTCCTCGGCAAACAGCGGCACCAGGGTGAAGCGGAAGCCGCCCTGGAACCACCACAGGGCGAAGGCGCCGCTCAGCGCAGCCAGCAGGCCCCGCGAGGGCGGCAGGCCGGCGAAGCGCAGCCGCCGCCCCGACCCGCCGCCGGTGGACGCGGATGCGCCGTGGGCGGCGCGCGCCGGCTCCCCGCCGTTCCCCGGCGTCGCGCCCCGCAGCGTGACGAGCGCGACGCCGGTCGCGCCGACACAAAAGGCCGCGTAGACAAAGAACGGGCCGCGCAGCCCAAGCTGGTCCGCCGTCAGCCCGCCGACGGCCGGGCCGAAGGCCGACCCGAGCAGGAAGGACGCCTGGTACACGCCCATCGCGCGGCCCATGCGCTCGCGCGGGACGACGCTCAGGATGTAGGCCATCAGGCCGGCCGAGAACAGCGCCGAGCCCGTGCCCCCGGCGCCGCGCAGGACCACCAGCGCCGCGAAGCTCGTCGCCAGACCGGCAGCTGCCGATGAGACCGCAACGATGGCCGTGCCGAGCGCCACGCTGCGCGCCGGCCCGATGCGGTTCACCAGCCGCCCCGCCGGTACGTCGCAGACGAGCCGGACGAGCGAGAAGGCCGCGCTCAGCAGGCCGACCTGCGCGGCCGCCACGCCGAACGACCGCGCGTAGAGCGGCAGCACCGGCGCGATCAGGCCGAAGCCGAGGGCCACGACGATGGCGACGGCCGCGGCGGGCAGCACCGCCGGCTCGACGCGGGCGCGCAGCCACGCGCGCGCGCCGGTGGCCGGGGCCGAGGCGGCCGTGCTCATGCGAGCGCGGCCGCGCGGCGGCGCGCGGCCCGCTCGCGGCGCGGGCGCATCCTGGACCAGATGACGACGGGACCGGGCACCGAGCGGCTCCTTGGCAGGCGGCTGCCCCACCATGATAACGGGTGGCGGGCCGGTTTCCGGGCGCGGCCCGCCACCGCGCGGCCGGCGCGCCTTGCGGCCGCGTCACGCAGGGGCTATACTTATCTCGCGGGCCCCCGGTGCGGGGGTCTTGTTTGTAGGCGCGTAGCTCAATTGGCAGAGCAGCGGTCTCCAAAACCGCAGGTTGCGGGTTCAAGTCCTGCCGCGCCTGCCCGTAAGAATCGATCCTCTCCCCACCCTTAGTGGAGGCAGAGGCCGTACAGGCGCTAGCCTCCCGCCGGGACGCCGACGCCGCGCCGGTCTCGCCCCGAGTGGACGGTGGCTATCGTGGCTAAACCACAGCTTCGCAAACCAACGGCTGTCGCGGAGCGTCGGCCGGCGCCGGCGAGCAAGCCCGCGCCGGGCAGGGCAACGCCCCAGCGCCGAAGCCTGCGTTCGGTGCTGCCCACCAAGGCCGCCGCTCCCATCGAGGGGCGCACGCAGGGGATCACGACCTGGGTGCGCGACGTGCGCTCCGAGCTACGCAAGTGCGCCTGGCCGACGCGCGAGGAGACGCTGCGGCTCACGATCGTGATCATCGCGATGTCGCTGATCGTCGGCGTCATTCTCGGGTCGTTTGATGCCCTGTTCGCGGCGCTGATGACTGGGTTGTTGAGATGAGTGCAGCACGACGTGGCGCCAAGACGGCGGACCAGCCGGCCGAAGCGGCGATCGTCGCTCAAGGGCCCGCCGACGAGCAGCTCACGCTCGCCGAGGGCGCCGACGTGGCCGCGCCCGGCGAGGCGCCGGCTGGCGAGGCCGGCGAGGAGGCCGGCGAAGAGCGCGACGAGCGCCGCAAGTGGTACGTGATCCACACCTACTCGGGCTACGAGAACAAGGTCAAGATGAACCTGGAGCACCGCATCGACTCGATGGGCGTGCGCGACAAGATCTACCAGGTCATCATCCCGACCGAGGAAGAGATCGAGATCAAGGACGGCCAGCGGCGCACCGTGCAGCGCAAGGTGTTCCCGGGCTACGTCCTGGTCGAGATGATGATGGGCGACGACTCCTGGTATGTCGTGCGCAACACGCCGGGCGTCACCGGCTTCGTCGGCGCGGGCACGCGCCCCACGGCGCTGGAGGACTCCGAGGTCAAGCGGATCCTCAAGCAGATGAAGATGGAAGCGCCGAAGGTGAAGGTCTCCTTCTCGCGTGGCGAGCGCGTGAAGGTCGTCGACGGCCCGTTTACCGACTTCATCGGCGTGGTGGGCGACATCAACCCCGAGAAGGGCAAGGTGCGCGTGCTCGTCTCCTTCTTCGGCCGCGAGACGCCCGTCGAGCTGGACTTCCTCCAGGTCGCCAGAATTACATAGTTCGAGCGATAAACCCCTGCCGCCCCTCGGCCCGGCGAACACCCTGGCGGCGTGTGCTCTTGGCCCGATCCGAATCGCGCGAGCGTTCCGCCGAGCGGCTGAGCGAGGAATGAAACGTGGCTAAGAAAGTTAAGGCTATCGTCAAGCTGCAGATCGACGCCGGCAAGGCCACGCCCGCGCCGCCCGTCGGGCCGGCGCTCGGCCAGCACGGCGTCAACATCATGCAGTTCGTCAAGGATTACAACGAGCGTACCGCGAGCCAGGTCGGGCTCGTGGTCCCCGTCGAGATCACGATCTTCGAGGATCGCTCCTTCACCTTCATCACCAAGACGCCGCCCGCCGCCGACCTCATCAAGAAGGCCGTCGGCCTAGAGAAGGGCTCGGCGGTGCCGCATCGCACGAAGGTCGGCACGATCAGCCGCGACGAGGTGCGCAAGATCGCCGAGACGAAGATGAAGGACCTCAACACGCCCGACGTCGAGCAGGCGATGAGGATGATCGAGGGGACCGCCCGCAGCATGGGCGTGCGCGTGGAGTAGGCCATGGCCCAGCACGGCAAGAAGTACGAGGACGCCGTCAAGAAGGTGGACCGCGATCGCCTGTACACGCCCCAGGAGGCCGTGGCGCTGCTACGCGAGGTGTCGTACGTCAAGTTCGACCCGACCGTGGAGATTCACATCCGCACGGGGCTGGACCCGCGCCACCCCGAGCAGATGGTGCGCGGGTCGGTGGTGCTGCCGGCGGGCACGGGCAAGAAGGTGCGTGTGCTGGCCTTCGCCCAGGGCGAGAAGGCCCGTGAGGCCGAGGAGGCCGGCGCGGACTACGTGGGCGGCGAGGACCTCGCGAAGCGCATCCAGGAGGGCTGGCTGGAGTTCGACGTGGCTGTCGCCACCCCCGACATGATGGGCATCGTCGGGCGCCTCGGCCGCGTGCTCGGTCCCCGCGGGCTGATGCCGAATCCCCGCACCGGCACGGTGGCCATGGAGATCGGCCGCGTGATCCGCGAGGTGCGCGCCGGCCGCGTCGAGTTCCGCGTGGACAAGACGGGGGTGATTCACGGCCCGGTGGGCAAGCTCAGCTTCGACGACGCGCAGCTGCTGGAGAACCTGGGCGCCTTCGTGGACGCGATCGTGCGCGCCAAGCCGGCGACGATGAAGGGCCAGTACCTGCGCTCGATGACCCTCGCCGGCACGATGAGCCCGGGCATCAAGCTCGATCTCGCGCAGACCCAGGCGCTGGCCGCCGCCTAGCCAGCCAGCTAGGACGGGGGTGTGGGGGTGTCCCCCACCTAACTGCATACTGCCCGAGACAGCAGGTGCGCCGCGCGGCGCGTAATGGGGCCTGCCGAGGCAGAGATCATCCGCGGACCGCGGCTGCGCGTCCGCATACGGTCTTTGGCTCGTGGGCCAGAGGCCGTTTTTTTGTTGAGGAGGTGACGGAGTGCCGAATCTGGAGCTTAAGCAGCGACAGGTGGACGAGCTGGCCGAGCAGCTCCAGCAGGCCGAGCTGACCGTGCTTGCGGACTACCGCGGGCTGACGGTGGCCGAGATGTCGCGCCTGCGCGGCCGGCTGCGCGACGCGGGCGGCCAGTTCCACGTCGCCAAGAACACGCTGACGCGGCGCGCGGCCGAGCGGCTGGGCTACGACGAGCTGGTGCCCTACCTCGTCGGGCCGACGGGCCTGGCCACGGGCCAAGACCCGGCGGCGCTCGCCAAGGCGCTGCAGGACTACGGCCGCACCCAGCGCACCTTCGTGGTGAAGGGCGCGGTGCTCGGGAGCCGTGTCTTGCCGGCGGCGGAGGTGAACCGCCTGGCCGACCTGCCCAGCCGCGAGCAGCTGATCGCACAGGTTATCGGCGGCTTCCAGGCGCCCATTGCCGGCCTGGTCAACGTGCTCAACGGCACGCTCCGCAGCTTCGTCGGCGTGCTCGAGGCGCGCCGCCAGCAGCTCGAAGGCCAGGGCGGCGGGGCCTAGTCGAGTGCAGTCCGGGGCGGGCAGTCCTTGTGGAGAGAACCGCGGGCAGTAGTGGCGACAGGCGGATCGCCTGGCGGCCAAGGGTGATACACGAGCGGGGCTCTGCTCCCGCCGAAAGGAGCAAATCGTGACCAAGGACGAGATGATCCAGGCGATCGAGCAAATGACGGTCCTCGAGCTATCCGACCTCGTAAAGGCGCTTGAAGAGCGCTTCGGCGTGAGCGCGGCCGTGGCGATGGCTCCGGCGGCCGCGGGTCCGGCTGCCGCGGCGCCCGCGGCGGCGGGACCGGCCGAGGAGCAGACCGAGTTCACGGTGACCCTGAAGGACTTCGGCGCGAACAAGATCAACGTCATCAAGGCGGTCCGTGAGCTGACGGGGCTGGGCCTGAAGGAGGCCAAGGACCTGGTCGAGGCCGCGCCGAAGCCCGTCAAGGAAGGCGTGAACAAGGAGGAGGCCGACGCCGCCGCAGCCAAGCTGCGCGAGGCCGGCGCCACCGCCGACGTCAGCTAAAGCGGCTTCTCGCACCCGCGAGCCCTCACCCCAGCCCTCTCCCAAGGGGAGAGGGGGCAAATGCCCTCTCCTCTCCCCTTGGGCGGTGGCCGACCTACGCCAGGCTCCCCCGGGGAAGCGCGCGAGACGGACTCGCCCTCTCCCTCCGGGCAATGCCGGGCGTACTCCCCGCTCCCTCTGGGAGAGGGGCCGGGGGTGAGGGCTCGTCGCGTTTATTCGCCCCGCTCCTTCCGCTCGGGCCGGCGCCCGCGCAGCGCGTCCTGCCAGCTCTGCGGGATGAACGGGTTGTGCGCGCGCACCTCGGGCGTCAGCGCCGTGCCCTCGGGCGGCGTTGCCCGCTGCGCCAGCCACGCCTGGTGCTGCTCGCGGGCGGCGGCGAAGCGCGCGCGCAGCCCCTCGTCCCCCGCGGCGACGGCGGCCCGCAGCGACCCGAGCGCCTCCATGTAGCGGTCCAGCTGCCGCGCGATCGCCTCGCGGTTGGTCAGGCAGATGTCCGCGTACATCTCCGGCTCGCCCTCGACCAGCCGCGTCATCGTGCTGAAGCCGCCCGCCGCCAGCGCCGCCATCTCGCGCCAGCCGGGGTCGGCGCTCGCCGCGGTCATCAGCGTGCTGGCGAGCAGGTACGGCAGGTGGCTGATCGCCGCCACCAGCCCGTCGTGCTCGGCGGCGTCGAGAAAGTGCGGCCGCGCGCCCACCGCCTCGACCAGCTCCGTCACGCGCTGGATCGCCGCGGGCGGGGTGTCGGCGGTCGGGGTCAGGCAGTACACCGTCCCGTCGAACAGCGCCGCGTCGGCATCGGCCGAGCCGTGTGTCAGCTTGCCGGCCATTGGGTGCCCGCCGACGAACGCCACCTGGGGCGCGACCTCGGCGGCCGACAGCATCACCTGCTCCTTGGTGCTCCCCGTGTCGGTAACGACGGCGCCCGGCGCGAGATACGGCGCGATAGTCCCCAGCAGCGGCGCCACGGCGCGCACGGGCGTGGCGAGCACGACAAGATCGGCCCCCTCCACGGTCTCTTCCAGGCTCCACGGCGTGCGGTCCACGGCGTGGCGCCGAGCGGCGCGGGTCCGCGCGTCGCCGCTGCGGTCGTAGCCGACGACGCGTGGCGCGGGCGTCAGGCGGTGCAGGGCGAGCCCCAGCGAGGCGCCGATCAGCCCCAGGCCGATGATGGCGACGCGCTGCACGGGCATCGGCTCAGCACCCCCTCGCCGGGTCAGGCCCCTACCCGGGCAGCCGAGACGATGACGTGCATGATCGCCTGCTGGATCGGCCGCATGATCGCGCCGAGCAGGTCGACGTGCAGCGCGGGGCCGAGAAACACCAGGGCGAGCAGGATGATCGGGCCGTACTGGACCAGCGGCATCAGCGGCGCGGCCAGCTCGCGCGGCAGCAGGTTCGTCACGAAGCCGAAGCCGTCCAGGGGCGGGATCGGGATCAGGTTGAACGCGGCGAGCGCCACGTTGATGGCGATGATCATCTGGAGCACCTGGTCGCCCAACCGGCCGAGATCGGCCCCGTGGACCAGCCACAGCACACCCAACAGCGCCAGCAGGATGTTGGACACCGGGCCGGCCGCCGAGACCAGCGCGGACCCGAGCCGCGGGTCGCCGCGCAGCAGGTTCGGGTTGAACATCACCGGCTTGCCCCAGCCAAAGGAGGCGATGAACATCATCAGGCTGCCGATCGGGTCCAGGTGGCGCAAGGGGTTCAGGCTGACGCGGCCCATGAGCCGTGGGGTCGGGTCGCCGAGCGCCACGGCGACCGTGGCGTGCGACGCCTCGTGGACCGTGATGCCGACGACCAGAGCAATGATTATGCCCAGAAACGCGGTGGGGTCGCGCGCTGCCTGAAGCAGGGGCGCTTGGAACAGCACGAATCCGATTACGAGGATGATGAGTAGCTGAACGGGCGCGAGACGCGAGAGCCCGAACATCGACGTTTCTTCCTTATGCGGCGACGGCGAGTGGCAAGTATGACAACGCGCCGTGGCGTCGGCCGCGGCGCGCATGGCCGGGCGGCAGCGCTGTGTGCGCTCGCCATGCCCGGCGCCTATCCCTGGCGGATTATATCACGGCTCGCCATTCTGCCCGGGAAATCGGCGGTCAGCGCCCGGCGGGCGCCGCGGCCAGCGCGGCCTGTGCCCGCTGGAGCGGGCCAAAGTCGGCCACGTCCCGCGGCGCGACGGCTAGCTCCTGGCCGACGGCCGCCGCCTGCGCGGCGATCTCCCGCCGGATCACGGCGTCGCTCGCCGTCGCGTCGGGCGTGAAGCTCAGTGCCACGTCGTCGTACATGTCGGCTGCCACACTCGGCTCCAGCTCGAACTGCTCGGCCATGGTCTGCACGACCAGCGCGCGATCCTCGTGAAGCGCCCGCGTCGCGCGCAGCAGCCCGCGCAGCACGGCGTTGACCTCGGCCGGCCGCTCTTGCAAGCGCTGCACGGATGTGCCCAGCCCGCCTTGCAGCACCTCCACCTCGTCCGCCGTGCGCACCAGCTCCTTCAAGCCCTGGCGGCGCGCGTAGACGGTGAACGGGGGGCTGATTAGCCCGCCGTCCACGGCGCCCGCCAGCAGCCCCGCCAGGATGCCCTCCGTGTTGTGCAGGTTGATCGACTCCACGTCGCCCTTCGCGACGCCGTGGTGGTCCAGCACCTCGAACGTCACCAGCGTCGAGGCGCCGGTCGGCTCCAGCACGCCGATGCGCTTGCCGCGCAGCTCGGCCACGCTGCCGATCGCTGGCTGCACCGCCAGGTTCCAGTCGGGCGCGTTCTTGCCCCCGGCGATGAGCCGGATGGGCCGGCCGCTCGCCGCGGCGCGGATGACGGAGCCGCCGCTCGTCGTGTAGCCGACGGCGCCGTCGATGGCGCTGGCGATCCCCAGCGGCGTCGGCATGAGCGTCAGCGTCAGGCGCACGCCCTCCTGCTCGAAGAAGCCGCCCTTCAGGCCGACATAGTACGGGAGCTGCGCCGTGCTGGCCGAGACGATCGCCACCGTCACGTCGGTCGGCTCCCGCGTCGCGACGGGAGCCGCCGCGCCCTCCCCCGCCTCCGCCCCGTCCGGGGGGCCGCCCGCGCGCTCGGCGACCGGCGTGGCGCCGGCCGGTGCCGCCGCTGGAGCGCTCGTGGGCGCCGGTGCCGCGCAGGCCAGCAGCGCCGCCGTGCCGAGCGCGCCGAGTCCGAGGCGTGCCGCCTGTCGCCAGCCGCGGCGGGCACGGCCGGCGGTGTGGACGTTACCCCCAATCATGTCTGGCTCCCTAATACGCGTTCCTCGGTTGCCTCAACGGTTGGGTCAGCAAGAGTCGGCTCGATCGTAGGGCAGGGGCTCGTCCCCTGCCGTCCTCGGTCGTAGGGCAGCGGCTCGCCCCCTGCCGCCCGGCCCGGTCTCACGCCCGCCGGCTCTCGGGTGCAACCGACCTATTGACAGCAATAGTCCACTCGGCCATTCTGCACTATACACGGCCCGCCACGGGCCGCGAGAGGGAGGGAGGACGATGGACGAGCAGCAGGCACGCACACGGGCGAACCAGGCCCAAGGCAGCGTGGGGCGGCGAGGCGTGCTCGCCGGCGTCGCGGCAGTCGTCGCGGGGGCGCTGGCGAAGGCGAGCGAGCGCGTGGCCCAGGCGGCGGGCAACGGCGCGGCGCTCACGATGGGTAACAACGATAGCACGACCAACAACCCCACGAACCAGACGACACTCGTGCGCGCCCCGGGCGGGAGTGGCTTCTACGCTTTAGAGGTCGTCGACAACAACAGCAACCCCTTGGCTATGCATGCCAAAGCCGGTACGTACGAGGCTTTCCTGGCGTCGCCGGCCGGCGTTTTCAGTGTCGGAGTGCAGGGCTACACGGGCACGGGGCAAGGCCCCGGTGTGCAGGGGCTCAGTGGGGTTGCGGTTATCAACAATCTACCCATGCACTGTGGCGTGGCCGGGTTCGCCCAGAATAATAGCGACGGCGTCGGCGTGTACGGGGAGGGCCGCGCCTACGGTCTGCAGGGGATGGCGAGCACCTTCCAGGGCTCGACCGGGAACGGCGTCGGCGTGCTGGGCCAGTCGAACAGCGGCGTGGGGGTGCAGGGCAGCTCGAACGGCAACGTCGGCGTGCTGGGGACCTCGAATGCTAGCGTCGGCGTCTACGCCAACTCGATCTCGCAGACCGGGCTCTACGCTACCTCCGGCTCGGGCACGGGCATCGTGGCGAGCACGAACAACGGTAATGCCATCCAGGGCGCCTCGAACGGCGACGTAGGGGTGCTGGGCACTTCGAACAGCAGCATCGGCGGCTTCTTCTCGTCGGGCACCAGCACCGGCCTCTACGCGACCGGCCCCGGTTCGGCCTTTGCCGCGCGCTTCGACGGCCCGGTGCAGGTGAACGGCTCGTTCACCGTCCTGGGCGGACCGAAGTCGGCCGCCGTGCCGCATCCGGATGGTAGCCACCGTCGGCTCTATTGCATGGAGAGCCCCGAGAGCTGGTTCGAGGACTTCGGCCGAGACCAGCTCGTGAATGGCCGGGCGCGCGTGCGGCTGGACCCGGACTTCGCCGCGATTGTGCAGGGGAACCAGTACCACGTCTTCCTGACGTCCGAGGGCGACTCAAACGGGCTCTACGTCGCCGACCGCAACGCCAACGGCTTCGAGATACGGGAGAAGAAAGGCGGCACCAGCAGCCACGCCTTCAGCTACCGCGTGGTGGCGAAGCGCAAAGACATCGCCGGGCCACGGCTGGAGAAAGTAGATGTCCAGGCGCCGCCGCAGCGCCCGGCCGCGCCGCAGCCGCCCCCCACGATTCCCGCTCTGCCGCCGCTGCCCGACCCGAACGCCCCGCCCCGGGTCGCGCCCGTTGGAGGGGATGGCCGGGCCCGCTAGCCGGAGCGGCGCGGTAGCCGGCTGATGGGGCGCCGAGCCGGTTTCCACGGCTGGCGTGTCGCTTCGGCGGCGCCCAAGCGACACGCCAGCCGTGAGGGGATGCTTAGCGCAGCTTGTACCCTAGCTCGTAGTGCAGGTAGATGCCGTCGAAGTAGAACCAACGCATCTTCGCGCTCTCGCGCGCGAAGTGCACCGCGCGCTCCTGTAGCTCGCGCGTCGTGCAGTACTTCTCCAGCGCCTCGAAGGCGCGGCCGCCGTGCTCGGTGTCGGCGCCGACGTGCAGCCAGAAGTGCTCGATCGTGTGCTCGTCGAAGCCGTACTTCTCGCGCAGCGCCGGCAGCAGCGTGCTGTAGAGGAGCGGCGACTGCGACTCGGTGCCGATGTTGGTCGCCGCCACGCCGGCGATCCACCCCTCCTCCTTGCAGACGCGCCGCTGCCAGGCCACCCAGGCCTCGGTCGTCGGCAGCCCGCGGCCCGCTTTCACCGCGTCGATATCCGCGCCGTTCGCCTCGGCGAAGCGGAGCACGATGTTGATGTGCGGGTTTTTCGGATCGCGCTCCTCTAGGTAGTTCTCCAGCAGCAGCGCCCGCACGTCGGCCGGGGCGTCGCCCATCTTGGCGAAGTTAGCGGGCGCGGTGTTGCTGACCCAATGGTAGTGCTCGACGGCCCAGCCCATCATCGCGTCGCGGCCCAGCTCGCCGCGCGCCCACTTCTGCGTCATGGGGTGGTGCGCGCAGTGGCGCTCCAGCACCGCGTCTTCCAGCTCCTTGCGGAACGTGCTCACGGCCGTCATAGCTTGCCTCCTTCCGCTCGCGTGTGCTCATTCTGACAGCCTCCGGTGGCCCCGTCAAACGTCCCGGCGGGCCGGTGCGTTTGCCGCGCCCGGAAACGCGTGCCTATAATTGCGAAGCCGCTCACACCTTCCCCGGGCTCGACGTGGTTAGCGTGGGCGGCGGGTTCGGAGGGGTCATGGTGCGCGTGGGAATCGTGAACGTCACCGGCTACGCGGGCGCCGACGCGGCGCGTCTGCTCGCGCGCCACCCCGAGGTGGCGCTGGTCGCGGTGACGGGGCGTTCGGCGGCCGGCCAGCCGCTCGGCGCCGTCTTCCCGCACCTGGCCGACCTCGACCTGACCGTCGAGCCCGACCTGCCGGACGTGGACGTGGCGTTCTCAGCCTTGCCGCACTACGCCTCCGCGGAGGTCATCCCGGCGCTGCTGGACCGCGGTCAGCGCGTGGTCGACATCTGGGCCGACTACCGGCTGCACGACGTGGTCAGCTACGAGCGCTGGTACGGCGCCCACCCCTCGCCGGGCCTGCTCGCTGAGGCGCCCTACGGCTTGCCGGAGCTGCACCCTCGCGCGATCGCCGCCGCCCGCCTGGTGGCGAATCCCGGCTGCTATCCCACAGCCGCGATTCTGGCGCTCGCGCCCGTCGTGGACCTGATCGAGCCGTCGGTGATCGTGGACGCCAAGTCCGGCGTGTCCGGCGCCGGACGCAGCTTGAGTCTCGGCACGCACTTTTGCGAGATCAACGAGAACTGCCATGCTTACGGCCTGAACGGCCACCGCCACCTGCCCGAGATGGAGCAGGAGCTGCGGGCGCTGCGCGGCGCGCGTCGCACCGATGGCGACGGGCTGGAGGTGACCTTCGTACCGCACATGGTGCCGATGACGCGCGGCATCCTCGCGACCTGCTACGCGCGCCTGGAGAGCGGCTGGAGCCAGAGCGCCCTGCTGGAGCACTATCGCGACTACTACCGCGCGGCGCCATTCGTGCGGGTAGTGGACACGCCGCCGCAAACCAAGCAGACGCTCGGCAGCAACCTCTGCCTTATTTTCCCGAAGGTGGACGAGCGCACCAGCCGGCTGATAGTCGTCGCCTGCATCGACAACCTCGTGAAGGGCGCGGCCGGCCAGGCCGTCCAGAACATGAACCTCATGCTCGGCCTCCCCGAGACCGTCGGCCTCGACGCGCCGGCGCTTTACCCTTGAGGAGCGCTGAGTGCAGAGTCACCCGCCGTCCCCACGCAGCACTCAGCCCCCAGCACTCAGCACTGGAGCAAAGATGATCGCGACGGACTTTCGCGTGCTGGCCGACGCCGGGGTCACGGCGGCCACCGGCTTTCTGGCCGGGGCCGTGTACGTGGGCCTACAGTTGCCGGCGCCCGAGCAGCGCGACCTGGGCGTGCTGCTCAGCGAGCGGCCTTGCGCGGCGGCGGTCCGTTTCACGCGCAACCTGGTCGTGGCCGCGCCGGTGATCGTGTCGCGGCAGCACCTCGCGGCGGGGCGGCCGATGCGTGGCGCCGTGTTCAACGCCGGCAACGCTAATGCCTGCACGGGTCCCGCGGGGCTGCGCGCGGCGGAGGAGATGGCGGCGCTCGCGGCGGCGCGCTTCGGCGTGGCGCCCGAGGAGCTGATCGTCGCGTCCACGGGCGTCATCGGCGTGCCGCTCGACATGGCGAAGGTGCGCGAGGGGCTGGCGCGGCTGGAGGTCGGCCGCGACGGCGGCGCGGCGGTGGCGCGAGCCATCATGACGACCGATCTCGTGCCGAAGCAGGCGGCGGTCGAGCTGGAGCTCGGCGGGCGCACCGTGCGGGTCGGCGGCATGGCAAAGGGGTCGGGCATGATCCACCCCGACCTGGCGACCATGCTAGCCTTTCTCACGACCGATGCGCCGCTCACGCGCGAGACGGCCGACGCGCTCCTCGGCCCCGCGGTAGATGCGTCGTTCAACATGGTCACCGTGGATGGCGACGGCAGCACGAACGACATGGTGCTGCTGCTGGCGAACGGCGCGGCCGGGGGCGATCCCGCGGCGCTGAGCGCGTCCGACCGCGCGCGCCTGGGCACGGCGCTGGAGTGGGTGTGCGTGCAGCTTGCGCGCGCCATCGCGGCCGACGGCGAGGGCGCCACGCGGCTCATCGAGGTGCGCGTCGAGGGCGCGCGCGACGTAACGGAGGCCCGCCGCGCCGCGCGCACCGTGGCAGGTTCGAACCTTGTGAAGGCTGCGGTTTATGGCGCCGATCCGAACTGGGGTCGCATCCTGGCGGCGCTGGGCCGGGCGGGCGTAGCGCTCGACCCAGACGCCGTGGACGTGGCGATCGGGCCGGTGGCCGTGGCGGCCGGCGGGCAGACGGTGCCGTTCGACGAGGCCGCCGCGCGGGCCGCCCTCCAGCCGCCCGAGGTGCGGCTCTACGCGCACCTGCACCAGGGCGACGGCGCGGCCACCGCCTGGGGCTGCGACCTGACCGAGCAGTACGTCGTCATCAACAGCAAGTACACTACGTGACCGCGATGCAACCGGATTTCGAGGCGGTGCTAAAGGAATACGCATCGCTGCTGCGTCCCTGGCTAGACGCGCCCAAGGTTCGTACCCCACGGATTAACACATTGCCAGACTCGTTGCGGGCTGCCGTGGAGCCGCATGTCGGGCGTCCGGTGGTCGTGAAGCTCGGCGGCAGCGTCGGCCCGGGCGAGACCGTGCTGCAAGAGGTGGCAGGCCTGCAAGCGATCGGCGTGCTGCCGCTGCTGGTCCACGGCGGCGGGCCGCTGATCACTGACTGGCTGGCCCGCGTCGGCAAGGAGACGCGCTTCGTCGAGGGCCTGCGCCACACCGACGCCGAGACGCTCGACGTGGCGCGCATGGTGCTGATCGGCCTCGTCAACAGCCAGCTCGTCGCGCAGCTCGGCGCCCTGGGCGCGAAGGCGCTGGGCCTGTCGGGCGCCGATGGCCGCCTGCTGCTGGCCTCGGTCCGTGACGAGCGCCTCGGCTTCGTCGGCGAGGTCGAGCACGTGAACCTCGCCGTCGTAACGCTACTCCTGGGGCAGGGCTACGTGCCGGTGATCGCGCCGATCGCCGTGAGCGCCGCCGGGCAGTGCCTGAACGTGAACGCCGACACGGTGGCCGGCGTGGTCGCTGCCGCCATCGGGGCGGAGGAGCTAATCTTCCTGACCGACGTGCCGGGCATCCAGGACGCCGCCGGGGCTCGGCTGGCGCGACTCACGCCCGCCGAGTGCGCGGCGCTCGCGGCCGAGGGCGTGATCCACGGCGGCATGCTCCCGAAGGTGGACGCCTGCCGGCGTGCGGCCGAGGCCGGCGCCACCAGCCAGATCGTCGACGGCCGCGTGCCCTACGCCCTCCTCCGCGCCCTCTGCGTCCCCGCGAGCGGCGGCACCGTCATCGCCGCCTAAATTCCGCCCTCCACACCCCTACTGCGCGCGGCGCCCCCCTCACCCCGTGCCCCGGACGTCAGCCCCTCGCCAATGCCGTATTTACTGAGAGGCCGCGAGGCGCGCCGGAGAGCGCCCGCTAGCTCGCGCGACGTGGTCGCTTATCTTGCGCCGTACACGCCTTCCCCGCACCCGCCGCCTGTCCCCGGCCCGGGGCCTCCCCCCGCCGGCCGCGGCCGCCGCGGGCCAGCGGGGGAGTATCGTACGGGGCAAACGATGCGACCTTCCGCGCCCCACCAGCACGCCCGGTCCCGCGCCCGGCCTAGCGCCGCTTACGCGCGCGGTGAGCGGCCAGCGTGTCGTAGGGGCGGCTCTCGTGGCCGCCCGCGGCCCGCAGGCCGCCGCCCCGATGTCAGCTGACCGCTCAGTCTCGCTGCAAACCGCTGTAG
>JAJPHF010000120.1 GCA_021325365.1 Pseudomonadota bacterium | reverse complement strand
GCGCCGGTACTGGTATCAGGCAGCCGCCGGCGCTCGCTACGAGCACACGCGGCGCGGCGACGGCGGACGGGTGCCGCCGCCGGATCCCGAGCAGGCAGACGGTGAATCGACCAGCGTGAGCGATTGGCTCTATGAGATCCGGTGGGAGCCGTCCGAGTCCGCCACGGTCCCGCAGCGGGCGGCGGCCAACGTGCCCCCGCAGGGACCGTGGCTGATTTTCGCCGACAGCGGCGGCGTGGGCGAGGCGCTCGCGGCGCTGCTCGCGGCGCGAGGCAATTCGTGCACGCTAGTCTTTCCGGGCGAGGCGTACCGCGACGATGGCAGCGGCCGCGTGTACATCCGGCTGAACGAACTCGACGATGTACGCCGGCTGTTCGCGGCGGAGAGCCCCTCCGATCGGCCGGCCTGGGTGGGGATCATCCATCTCTGGAGTCTCGACGCGCCGGATCTCCAGGCCGCGGGCGGGGCGGCTTTCGAGGCAGCCCAGGGTCTGGGCTGCGCCAGCATCCTGGAGGTGGTCCAGCAGGTCGTCGCCAGTGAGCAGGGCGAGCTGCCCGGCGTCTGGCTAGTGACGCGAGGTGCCCAGCCTGTGCTGGCCGGCCAGGCCACTGTCGCGGTCGGCCAGGCGCCGGTCGCCGCCCTGGCCGGGGTTATCACGGCCGAGCACTCGGACCTCCGCTGTGTCAGCGTGGACCTCGACCCCGCCGGTGGGGCGGACGAGCCACAGCAACTGCTCGCCGCGCTAGCCGCCCACGATGCCGAGTACCGCGTGGCCTGGCGTGGTAGCGCGCGCTACGTCGCGCGGCTCGCTCGCACGCCACTCGACGGGCACGCCAGCGCGAGGGGCTCGGGCGATTCGACGGCGCTACGATCCGCACGCAACGGCGCGCACGGCCCACGCTCGCACGCCGCCCTGGACGCGGCGCCGGGCAAAGACCGGGCAGGTGTTCGTCCCGACGCCACTTACCTGATCACGGGCGGGCTGGGCGCGCTGGGCATGGTCGTCGCTCGGTGGTTGGTGGAGCAGGGCGCGCGCCACCTCGCGCTAGTGGGACGCACGGACGGATCGGAGACGGCTCGCGAGGCGGTGAGCGAGCTGAGGCAGCGCGGCGCCCAGATCGTGACACTGCGCGCGGACGTGGCGCAAGAAGAGCAGGTGCGCGATCTGCTGGCCGAGATCGCACGCACCATGCCCCCCCTACGCGGAATCGCCCACATGGCCAACGTGCTCGACGACGGCGTGATCCGACAGCAGGACCGGGGCCGGCTGCTGGGCGCCATGCGTCCCAAGGCGCTCGGCGCCTGGCACCTGCACACGCTGACCCGCGGGACGCCCCTGGATTTCTTTGTCCTCTTCTCTTCGGCCGCGGCTTTCTTGGGCTCGCCTGGGCTCGCGCCCTACGCCACGGCCAACGCTTTTCTCGACGCTCTCGCGCATCGGCGTCACGCAGAAGGGCTGCCGGCCGTGAGCATCAACTGGGGCGCCTGGCTGAACCTCGGGCTGGCGGCTGGAGTGGGCAGCTTCCACAACCGTCGTTGGGTAGAGCGCGGCCTTAGTTACATACGTCCCGAGCAGGGCGTGGGCATGCTGGGCCGGATCCTGTGCACGGGCGTGACCCAAATTTCCGTCTTGCCGATCGATTGGCAAAGGTTTTTGGCACCATTCCGCCCGGGCACCGTGCCACGTCTGTTCGCTGGCTTCGCCGCGCGGGCGACCGCGGGCGGCCCTGCCCGCCCTGCCGATGTCCAGCGGGCCGAGCGCATCCGCGCCCTGGAGGCTGCGACCGAGGCGGAGCGCGACGACCTCATAAGGATATGCCTGCGCGACCAGGTGATGAAGGTGCTGGGCCTGACCTCGGGCGAGCGACTCGACGAGACGCGCCCCTTGAGCGAGTTCGGCCTCGACTCGATTGTGGCGGTCGAGCTGCGGAATCGGGTCGAATTGGAGCTGGGCGTGCGGCTGCCAGTGAGCGCCGTCCTGTCTGGCCCCAGCCTCGCTCAGCTCGCCACAAACATCGCCCATCACTGGGCGGCGCGGCCCGCGACTGCGGTCGTTGCGGACTCGGCCGCCCCGGCCGGCAGCCCGTGGCGCCCCGAGGGCCAGGAGGGCAGCAGCAACGGAGGCGCCGTGAACGAGGCGAGCCTGGCCGATCTGCTGGCGAGCCTCGACAACGCCTCCGACGAACAAGTCAGCCTGCTGCTCAAGGCGATGTTGGCCGAGAAGGAGCTGAGCGCATGACCCCGGCGCTCGGAGACCTCGCCCACCTCTCGCCGGACGAGCAGCGGGAATTGCTGGCCCGACTCCTTCGAGAGAAGGGCAGTGCTACAAAATCCATCCATCGGTCATCCCACACGCAGCGCGGGATGTGGGTGCTCCACCGACTGGCCCCGCAGAGCACCGCATACAACCTCGGGCTGAGCTGGCGTGTCCGGTCCCCGGTCGACCTTCGCGCGCTCGAGCGCGCTTTCCAGGCGCTCGCCGCTCGTCACGCCGCGCTACGGACCACCTTTGCCCTCGAATCGGGCGAGCTTGTTCAGGTGGTCCACGGTTATCAGGCGATCCCGGTGGCACGAGTGGATGGGGGGGCGTGGGACGAGGACGAGTTGAGTGCCCAGGTAGCGGCAGCGGCTCGTCAGCCGTTCGATCTCGAGCACGGCCCGCTCCTGCGGGTGACTCTATTCAGCCGCGCGGACGCGGACCACGTACTCCTGATCGTCGCCCACCATATCGCGTTGGATGGCCAGTCGATGCAGGTCCTGGTGGATGAGCTGGGACTGCTGTACGCTGCCGAAACGGCCGGCGAGCGCGTAACACTGCCACGGCCGGAACGGCAGTACCCCGAGTACGTCGATTGGCAGCTCGCGATGCTGGAGAGCCCCGAGGGGGCACGGCTCCAGGAGTACTGGCTGCGGCAGCTCGCCGGCGAGCTGCCCAGACTGAACCTCCCGGCCGACCACCCCCGACCACCCGTCCAGCGGTTCCGCGGCGGCGCGCAAGAGTTCGCGATCGATGCGGAGGTCACCTGTCGCCTCCGGACATTGGCCAAGGCAAACGGGACGACGTTGTACGCGGCCTTGCTGGCGGCCTTACAGGTACTGCTCTATCGCTATACGGGGCAGGAAGACATCCTCGTGGCCGGGATTACCGCGGGGCGGAGCCGGGCCGAGTTCGAGCGCGCGATCGGCTGCTTTATCAATACGGTTGCTCTTCGGGCAGACTTGTCCGGCACGCCCACGTTTATCCAGTGCCTTTCCCGCGCGCGTGAGACGCTGCTGGGCGCGCTCGATCACGAGGACTACCCATTCTCCCTCCTCGTACAGAAGCTCCAGGCGGATCGGGACCCGAGCCGCCTGCCGCTGTTCGATGTCGCTTTCCAGCTCCAGCGCATCGAGCGCTACAACAAAGCCTATGGCGCCGACGCGCCAGGACAGCTCGACGCGGTGCACAACGTCGGCGGCCTGGAATTGGAGCCGTTCACCATCCAGGTGGCCGAGAGCCAATTCGATCTCTTTGTGAATGCCTTCGAGACCGACACCACGATAGCCGGCAAGTTCTTGTACGACCCCGATCTGTTTGAGGCCGAGACCATTGCGCGGATGGTCGGGCATTTCCAAGCGCTGCTGGAAGGCGTCGTCGTCGACCCGGACCGACCGATTGGGACGCTGCCGCTGCTCTCCGACGCCGAGCGGCAGCAGCTACTCGTCGAATGGAACGCGACCGCGGCGCCCTACCCGCGCGACGTCTGCCTCCACGACCTAGTAGAGCAGCAGGTCGCGCGGACGCCAGACGCGGTGGCCGTCGCGTTCGAGGGCGAGGGGGTGAGCTACCGCGAGCTGGACGCGCGCGCCAACCGCCTTGCCCACTATCTCCAGCGGCAGGGCGTGGGGCCGGACGTGCTGGTGGGGCTCTGCCTGGAACGGTCGGTCGAGATGGTCGTCGCGCTCCTCGGCGTGCTGAAGGCCGGCGGCGCATACCTGCCGCTCGACCCGACCTACCCCCACGATCGGCTGGCGTTCATGTTGGACGAGGCGGCGCCGCCGGTCGTGCTGACGCAGGCGCGTCTGCGCGACCGCGTGCCCGCTAGCGCGGCGCGCGTGCTCTGCCTCGACGCGGACTGGACCGCGATCGCCGCCGAGCCGGCCACGGCGCCCGGCGGGGCGGCGAACCCCGAGCACCTGGCGTACGTGCTGTATACCTCGGGCTCGACCGGGAAACCAAAAGGGGTCATGGTGCCCCATCAGGGCGTGGTGAACCGGTTGCTGTGGATGCAGGAGCAGTACCAGCTCACCACGGCCGACCGCGTGCTGCAGAAGACCCCCTACACGTTCGACGTCTCGGGGTGGGAGTTCTTCTGGCCGCTGCTGACCGGTGCGTGCCTGGTGATGGCGCGGCCGGAGGGGCACAAGGACCCGGGCTACCTGGTGGACCTGATTCAGCGGGAGCAGATCACGACGCTGCACTTCGTCCCGCCGATGCTGGAGGCGTTCCTGGACGAGCCGGGGGCGCCGGGCTGTCATTCGGTGCGACAGGTGTTCTGTAGCGGGGAGGCGCTGCCGTACCAGCTGCAGGAGCGTTTCTTCGCGCGGCTGGGCCACGCGGCGCTGCACAACCTGTACGGACCGACCGAGGCGTCAATCGACGTGACGTATTGGCCCTGTCAACGGCGCGACGGGCGGCGGACCGTGCCGATCGGCTTCCCGGTAGCAAACACCCAGATCTACATCCTCGATCGGCAGCTGCAGCCGGTCCCCATCGGAGTGCCGGGGGAGCTGCACATCGGGGGAACGCAGTTGGCGCGGGGGTATCTCAACCGCCCAGAGCTGACGGCGGAGAAGTTCATCCCGGACCCGTTCGGGGGGCCGGGCGCGCGACTGTACAAGACCGGGGACCTGGCGCGCTGGCTGCCGAACGGGGCCATCGAGTACCTCGGGCGGCTCGACCACCAAGTGAAGCTGCGGGGGTTCCGGATCGAGCTGGGCGAGATCGAGGCCGTGCTGGCCGAGCATCCAGCCGTGCGCGACGCTCTCGTGCTGGCGCGCGAGGACACGCCCGGCGACAAGCGGCTGGTAGCGTACCTCATCGCCGCGGACCACAGCGCGCCGGAGCCGGGCAAGCTGCGAGCGTTCCTGAAGGAGCGGCTGCCAGACTACATGGTGCCGGCGGCCTTTGTCGTCGTGTCGGCGTTCCCGCTGACCCCCAACGGCAAGGTGGACCGCCAGGCGCTGCCGGCGCCCGAGGCGACGCGGGGGGAGCGCGCCGCCCCGTTCGTGGCGCCGCGCAGTGAGGTCGAGCGCCAGATCGCGGCCATCTGGCAGGCGGTGCTCCGCGTCGAGACCGTCGGCCTCGACGACAACTTCTTCGACCTGGGGGGGCACTCGTTGCTGGCGACTCAGCTGGTCGGGCGCCTGCAGCGCCTGTTCGGGGTGGAGCTGCCAGTGCACAGCATCTTTGAAGCCCAGACGGTTGCGGCACAAGCCCAGCGGATCGAGTCCATCCGCTGGGCTGTTATGAGCAACCGGGCGGCGGGGGCGCTGGCTCACGGCGAGCGGGACGAAGTCGAGTTGTGACTTACCGTGCGCGAATCGACGCTCAAGGATCTCACGCATGAGTTACCTGGCTCAAGAGCAATGCAAGGCCACCGAGCCGTATCTGCCATCGTCCTCCGTACTGGCGCAACGGCACCCCGAGGCGGAGCGTCCCGACGCCCCCGAGGCCGCGGCGCCGGTGCCTCCGCGGGACTTGTCGGCGCTGCTAGCCGAGTTGCGTCGGCTCGACGTCAAGCTGTGGCTGGATGGTGAGCGGCTGCGGGTCAACGCGCCGGCAGGCACGCTGACCCCCGAGTTGAAGAGCGAGCTGGGCCGGCGTAAGGCGGAGCTCGTCGGCCTGCTGACGGTCGCCACGCGGGCGATGGGCGGTGGCGGCCCGCCGCCCATCGCCCGCGTGCGGCGGGATCGGCCCATCCCTCTGTCGTCGGCCCAGCAGCGGCTGTGGTTCCTAGACCAGCTTCAGCCGGGCAACGTGGCCTACAACATTTCGAGTGTCTTCAGTCTCCGTGGCCCTCTCCGCGTGTCGGTCCTCCAGCGCAGCCTGGAGGAGATCCTGCGCCGCCACGAATCGTTGCGCACCCGCTTCGAAGTGGTCGCGGGCGAAGCGGCCCAGATGGTCGACCCGCCCGGTCCCTTTGAGCTGCGCGTCGTGGATCTGTGCCATCTCCCAGCGTCGGAGCGGTCGGAGCATCTGCGGCAGCTGGTGCTGGAGGAAGCGTGCTATCCCTTTGATCTGCGGCGCGCGCCCATGATGCGAGCCGTCCTGTTCCGTCAGGACGAGGCGGAGCACGTCCTGGCGACAACGGTCCACCACATCGCGGCCGATGGCTGGTCGCTCGGCATCCTCGGGCGGGAGCTGGCCACCATCTACGATGCCTATCTCCACGACCGGCCCTCGCCGCTGCCCGAGCTACCCATCCAGTACGCCGACTTCACGGTCTGGCAGCGAGCGTGGCTCCAGGGCGAACGCCTACAGGTCCAGCTCGCCTACTGGAAACAGAAGCTGAGCGGGCCCCTGCCCACGCTAGACCTCCCGACCGACTTCCCGCGTCCGGTTACCCGCTCGGGACGCGGCGCACGCCACTTTTTCCTGATCGACACGGAGTTGCTGGACGCGGCGAAGGCGCTCAGCCGCAGCGCGGGCGCGACCCTCTACATGACGCTGCTCGCCGCGTTCAAGACGTTGTTGTACCGTTGGACGCGCCAGGAGGATCTGCTGGTCGGGGCGCCGGTCGCCGGGCGCGGCCACGTGGACACCGAGCCGCTGGTGGGCTTTTTCATCAACAACCTCGTGCTGCGCACTGACCTGTCGGGTGAGCCCACCTTCCGCGAGCTACTCGCCCGGGTCCGAGCCGTCACGCTCGAGGCCTACGCCAACCAGGACGTCCCTTTCGAGAAGTTGGTGGAGACGCTCCAGCCGGACCGGGACCCGAGCCGCCCGCCACTATTCCAGGTCCTGTTCAGCCTGCAGAACATGGACCTGGAGGACGTGCAGCTCGCCGATCTCACTGTGCAGCCGATCATCTTCGAATGCACCACCTCGCGCTTCGACCTGTCCTTCGAGCTGTATGAGCGGCCCGAAGGGATGTGTATCGCCGTCGAGTACAATACCGATCTGTTCGCCGAGACCACGATTCGTCGCCTGGCAGACCACTACGCCACGCTGCTGGCCGCGATCGTGGCCACGCCGGACGCGCGCATCTCCGAGCTGCCGCTATTGACAGCAGCCGAGCGGCAGCAGGTGCTCGTGGACTGGAACCAGACACAAGCGCCTTACCCACGCGCGGCCGGCGTGCAACAGCTGTTCGAGGCGCAGGCCGCGCGGGTGCCCGATGCCGTGGCGGTGGAGTTCGCGGGGCAGCAGATCACCTACCGCGCGCTGAATCACCGCGCCAACCAGCTCGCTCGCCATCTACAGAGCCTGGGGGTCGGTCCCGAGACGATCGTCGGCGTGTACCTGGAGCGGTCGCTCGACATGGTCGTCGCCCTGCTCGGCATCCTGAAGGCCGGCGGCGCCTATCTGCCGCTCGACCCGCTCTTCCCTCCCGACCGGCTGGCCTACATGCTGGAAGACTCGCGGGCGAGCGTGCTGCTCACGCAGGCCAAGCTCGACGGTACGCTCCGGCCGCGCGAAGCGACCGTGGTCTGCCTCGACGCCGAGTGGCCGCGGATCGCCGAGCATCGGGCTGAGAACCTGCGGGGGACTGGCGTCCCCGATCGCCTGGCGTACGTCCTCTACACGTCGGGATCGACCGGGCGCCCCAAGGGCGTCCAAATCCCACACGGCGCGCTGACCAACTTCCTGTGCTCGATGCGCGAGACGCCGGGGCTCGCGTCCGCCGACGTTTTGGTCGCCGTGACGACCTTGTCGTTCGACATCGCCGGGCTGGAGCTGTTCTTGCCGCTGATCACCGGCGCGCGGGTGGTCCTGGTCAGCAGCGCGGTGGCCGTCGATGGCGTCGCGTTGCGGGCGGTTCTGGAGACCTCCGGCGCGACCATTATGCAGGCCACGCCGGCGACCTGGCGCCTGCTGCTCGCGGCCGGCTGGGAAGGCGCCCCGACGTTCCGTGTCCTCTGTGGCGGCGAAACGCTGCCCAGCGAGCTAGCGGCCCAGCTCCTGGCCCGCTGCGGCTCGCTGTGGAATATGTACGGGCCGACCGAGACCACGATCTGGTCGACGATCGCCAGGATCACCGCGGCCGACGGCCCGATCGCGATCGGGCGCCCGATCGCCAATACCCAGACCTACGTGCTGGACGCGCGGCTCCAGCCAGTGCCGATCGGGGTGCCGGGAGAGCTGTACATCGGCGGCGACGGCCTGGCCCGGGGCTATCTGAACCAGCCGGAGCTGACCGCGCAGAAATTCATCCCCAACCCGTTCGCCGCTCCGGCGGGGACCGCGGCAGGCGGCGGCCAGTCCGCTCGGCTTTACCGGACCGGCGACCTCGTGCGTTATCGGGCAGACGGGACCTTGGAGTACCTGCAGCGGGTCGACCACCAGGTGAAGATCCGCGGCTTCCGCATCGAGCTGGGCGAGATCGAGAGCGTGCTCGAGCAGCACCCCGCCGTGCGCCAGGCCGTCGTGGTCGCGCGGGAGGACTCGCCCGGAGACAAGCGCTTGGTGGCGTATGTGACCCCGGCGCGGGAGGACGTGCTCCCAACGGCGGAGCTACGAGAGCATCTCAAGGAGAAGCTACCCAGCTATATGGTGCCGGCGGTCCTCGTCCCGCTGGCGGCCTTGCCCTTGACCCCCAACGGCAAGGTGGACCGCCAGGCGCTGCCGGCGCCCGAGGCGACGCGGGGGGAGCGCGCCACCCCGTTCGTGGCGCCGCGCAGTGAGGTCGAGCGCCAGATCGCGGCCATCTGGCAGGCGGTGCTCTGCGTCGAGACCGTTGGCCTCGACGACAACTTCTTCGACCTGGGAGGGCACTCGCTGCTCATCCTGCAAGTGCACAGCCAGCTCTGTCGCGCGTTTACGACAGACCTGACGATCGCGCAAATGTTCCAATACCCCACGGTTCGGGCCCTGGCCGACTATATCCAGCGACCGCAGCAGCGGGCCGCTGGCCTGGGCGAGGCGCAGGACCGTGGTAAGCGGCTGCGGGCAGCGTGGAATCACCGCCGATTGCTGGTTGAGGAAGGATAATGGCAGCCATGAGCGATCTGACCGCGGTAGGGCCCTCCGAGGCGGTAGCCATCGTCGGCATGGCGGGGCGGTTCCCGCGCGCCAGGAATCTCAGCGAATTCTGGGAGCGACTCGCGGCCGGCGAGGAGCTGGTGACCTTTTTCAGCGAGGAGGAGCTGCTCTCCGCGGGGCTTCCCCCGGAGCTGGTGCAAGATCCAAACTTCGTCAGGGCGCGTGCCGTCCTGGAGAACGCCGAGCTATTCGATGCGGCGTTCTTCGGGATCAACCCGCGTGAGGCCGAGATCATGGACCCGCAACAGCGCATCTTCCTGGAGTGTGCCTGGGAGGCGCTGGAGCATGCCGGCTACGATCCGGACCGCTACCCCGGCGCGATCGGCGTGTATGCTGGCCTGAGCCTGAACATGTACCTGTTCAACAATCTGGTCCCAAACCCCGAGGTGGCAAACGCCGCCGGGGCTTACCAATTGATGCTCGCGAACGACAAAGACTTCATCGCCACTCGGGTGGCGTACAAGCTCAATCTCCGCGGGCCAGCGGTGAATGTCCAGACCGCCTGCTCGACCTCGCTGGTAGCGGTGCAAATGGCGTGTCAGAGCCTGCTGAGCTACCAGTGCGATATGGCGCTCGCCGGCGGGGTGTCGGTGGGCTCGCCTCGCAAGGCCGGGCATTTGTACCAGCCCGGGATGATCATGTCGCCGGATGGGCACTGTCGCGCCTTCGACGCCAGGGCGCAGGGCATTATGGGTGGCGAAGGCGTCGGCCTCGTCGTGCTCAAGCGCCTGTCGGAGGCGCTGGCGGACGGTGATACGATACACGCCGTTATCCTGGGCGCGGCAGTCAACAACGACGGTGCCCAGAAGGTCGGCTTCACGGCCCCCAGCATCGACGGCCAGGCCGAGGCCATCGCCATGGCCCAGGCCATGGCCGGCATCGGGCCCGAGACGATCACCTACGTGGAGGCGCACGGCACGGGCACCGAGCTGGGCGACCCGATCGAGGTCGCTGCCCTGACCCAGGCCTTCCGAGCTGGCACGCAGGCGCGCGGCTACTGCGCGCTCGGCTCGGTGAAGACCAATATGGGACACCTGGATGCCGCGGCGGGCATCGCGGGGCTGCTAAAGACCGTGCTTGCGCTGAAGCAGCGCCGCATCCCGCCCAGCCTGCACTTCGAGGAGCCCAACCCGAATATCGACTTTGCCTCGTCCCCATTCTATGTCAACACCGCGCTCAGCGATTGGACGGCGAACGGCACGCCGCGGCGCGCAGGCGTAAGCTCGTTCGGAATCGGCGGGACCAACGCTCACGTGGTGCTGGAAGAAGCCCCGGCGCGACCGATCGCCCGCTCCGGGCGGCCCTGCCACCTGCTAGTGCTGTCGGCCCGGACGGCCAGCGCGCTGGAGAACGCGACGGATGCGCTCGCGGACCACCTGCGCGCCCATCCGGCGCTCGAGCTCGGCGACGTGGCGTACACGCTGCAAAACGGACGAAAGGCGCTCGGCGAGCGTCGGATCGCGGTGGTCGGCGGCGACGCCCAGCAGGCCGCGACGATACTGGCGAGCCGCGAGCCGCGCCGCGTCCTGGACGGGGCGCCCGGCTCCCAGAGCCGGGCGGTCGCCTTCCTGTTCTCCGGCCAGGGTGCGCAATACGTCAACATGGCGCGGGAGCTGTACGAGGTCGAGCCGGTCTTCCGCTCCGAGGTGGACCATTGCGCCGAGGTGCTGAAGCCGCACCTCGGGCTTGACCTACGCGCCGTGCTGTACCCGGAACCCGCCGCCGCAGAGGCTGCCGCGCGCCAGCTCCTGCAGACCGCCCTGACGCAGCCGGCGCTGTTCGTCGTCGAATACGCCCTGGCGCAGCTCTGGATGGCCTGGGGCGTCCGCCCCCAGGCGATGCTCGGCCATAGCATCGGAGAGTACGTCGCGGCCTGCCTGGCCGGCGTCTTTTCGCTCGACGACGCCCTGGCCCTCGTCGCGGCCCGCGGCCGGTTGATGCAGGAGCTGCCCAGCGGCAGCATGCTGACGGTGCCGCTCGCGGAAGCCGACATCGAGCCAGAGCTTGGGCCTGAACTGGCGCTGGCGGCGGTGAACGCTCCTCGCTTATGCGTCGTCTCTGGCCCGAGCCCACAGGTGGCGGCGCTACAGCAGCGCTTGGAAGCCCGAGGAATCGCCTGTCGTCCGCTCCACACCTCGCACGCTTTCCACTCGCCGATGATGGAGCCCGTCCTGGAGCCGTTCGCCGAGCAGGTGGCGCGGATCCGTCTGCAGCCGCCGTCGCTGCCGTACCTGTCGAATCTGACCGGCACCTGGATCACGCCCGAGCAGGCGACCGATCCAGCCTACTGGGCCGCCCACTTGCGCTCGACGGTGCGATTTGCCGAGGCCGCCGCCCAGCTCCTCGTGGACCCGAGCCTGATCCTCCTGGAGGTCGGCCCCGGGCACACTCTGAGCACGCTCGTCAAGCAGCAGTCCGCGCGGCCGGATGGCGGCCTCGTGCTCGCCTCGCTCCGCCACCCACACGAGCCAACCGCCGACCACACGTTCTTGATGACGACGCTCGGTCGGTTGTGGCTCGCGGGGACGGAGATCGACTGGCCGGGCCTGTACGCGGGCGAGTCTCGACAACGCGTCCCGCTGCCGACCTATCCTTTTGAGGGGCAGCGCTATTGGGTCGAGCCGCAGCCGCCGGCCGATCGCGAGCCTGCCGCTCGTCTAAACGGCAAGGTTTCGGTTGAGAGCCCCGGGTCGCTGGCGAAGCGGGCGGACCTCGCCACATGGTTCTACCAGCCTTCGTGGCACCGCCTGGACCTGCCTCTGGGGACTGGAGCCGCGGCAGAGCCGGAGCGGCAAAACTGGCTCGTGTTTGCTGATCGCTGTGGCTTCGGGGAACGGTTGGCACAGTTCCTCGCCGAGCGGGGGCATAGCGTCGTGCGGGTCGTGCCGGGCGAGCGCTTCGCCGAACCGGGCAGCGCCCTCTACGCGTTGCCACCAGCCGACCGGCAGAGCTATGACGCCCTATTCCGCGAATTGGATAGAGCGGGTTGGGCGCCGCACCGAATCGTCCATCTGTGGAACCTGGGTCCCGACGACCAGGATGACCTGACAACGGAGAAGCTGGAAGCCTCCCAGGACCTGGCCTTTTACAGCTTGCTCTACCTGGCGCAGTCGCTGGGCGAGGCCGGCCTGGCTGCACCGGTGCAGATCGACGTCATCGGCAATGGCCTGTTCGAGATCGTGGGGGCCGAGAAGCTCGCTCCGCACAAAGCCACCGTACTTGGGCCCTGCCGCGTGATCCCCCAAGAATATCCGCAGCTCACGTGCCGCTACATCGACGTGCAGCTTCCAGCCGGCGAGCTTGACGAGTCGCTCCTAGCGCGGGTGCGGAGCGAGCTGCAAGGTGCAGCGGAACACACGGAGGTAGCCTACCGCGGTCATCATCGCTGGGTGCCCACCTTCGAGCATACGCGGTTCGCGGCAGAGGCAGGCGTGCCGCCGATCCTCCGCCGGCGGGGCGTGTACCTGATCACTGGCGGTCTGGGCGGCATCGGCCTGGCCCTGGCGGAGTATCTGGCCCAGGCCGTTCAGGCGCGACTGGTGCTGGTAGGGCGGACGGGGCTGCCGGAGCGAGCGGACTGGGAGGCCTGGCTGGCAGAGCACGGGGAAGCGAATGGGAGCGGTCGCAGGCTCCGCAAGCTCCAGGCGCTGGAGTCCCTCGGTGCTGAGGTGCTGCTCGGTCGCGCGGACGTGACCAATCTGGCGGAGATGCGGGCCGTCGTCGAACAGGCCCGAGCGCGCTTCGGCAAGATCGACGGCGTCATCCACGCGGCCGGGGTCGCCGGCGGCGGCATCATCCCGCTGAAGACGCGCGCCCAGGCGGAGCGGGTGATGGCTCCCAAGGTCTTGGGGACCCTGGTGCTGCAAGCTGCCCTGGGCGGCGAACCGCTCGATTTCGCGGTGCTCTGCTCGTCCTTCACGTCGATCCTTGGCGGCGCCGGGCAGGTAGACTACTGCGCCGCCAACGCGTTTCTCGACGCCTGGGCCCACGCGCGGAATCAAGTGGGCGCCAGGACGATCGCCATCAACTGGAGCGTCTGGCAAGACGTCGGGATGGCCGTAGACACGGCGGTAGCTGCCCAGCTGCAACAGGCGAAGGAGGAGAATCTCCGGCATGGCATGCTGGCGTCCGAGGGCCAGGAGGCCTTCCGCCGCGTGCTGGCGAGCCCGCTGCCTCAGGTGGTCGTCTCCACTCAGGATCTGCCAGCGCTATTGCGATGGCAGGAGAGGATACGTGGCGCCGCCCCGCCCGACGGTCTCGACGCTGCGCCCGTAGCGCCCCCGCCCGCTGAGGCCGCGACGGAAACCCTCCACGCCCGGCCCCAGCTCGGGAGCGCCTACGTGGCGCCGCTCAACGAGGGGCAGGAGCGGATCGTCGGCGCCTGGCAGGAACTCCTGGGGATTGCCGAGATCGGGATCCACGACAGCTTCTTCGACCTGGGCGGCCACTCGCTGCTGGCAACCCAGCTCGTCGCCCGGCTACAGCGCCTGTTCGGCGTGCAGCTCCCGCTCCGGAGCATCTTCGAGGCGCAGACGGTTGCGGAGCAGGCCGAGCGGATCGAGACGATTCGCTGGGCCGCGGAGAGCAAACCCGCGGAGCTGGTCCTCGCCCAAGGCGAGCGAGACGAGATCGAGCTATGAGCGTCGAAAGCTTCCTGTCGACGCTCCGCTCGCTCGACGTCCAGGCCTGGGTTGAGGGTGAACAGCTGCGTGTGAGCGCGCCGAAGGGAGTGCTGACCGCGGAGCACCGGCAGCGACTATCGGCGCAGAAAGCGGAGATCATCGCGTATCTACGCACGGTGAACGGCACCAGCCAGCCAACGGCTCCGCCGCTGAAGCCGGCGCCGCGCACCGGTCCCCAGCCGCTGTCTTTCGCTCAAGAGGGGCTCTGGTTCCTCGAGCGGCTCATGCCGGGCACCGCCGCCTACAACGTCCCGGTGGCGCTGCCGCTTGGCGGGCCGCTCGACGTAGCGGCGCTGGAGCGCAGCCTGGAGGAGATCCTGCGGCGGCACGAAGCGCTGCGGACGACGTTCCAGCTAGTTGATGGGCAGCCGGCCCAGATCGTCGGCCCCCCCGCGGCATTCGCGCTGCCGGTAGTGGACCTGCGCTATCTCCCCGAGGAGGCCCGCGAAGGCGAGGCCGAACGGCTGACCGTCGAGGAGGCCGGGAAGCCGTTCGACCTGGCTCGCGGACCGCTGTTCCGCGCGACGCTGGTTCGAGTCGGTGACGATAGCTACCGCCTGCTCTTGAACATGCACCACATCGTCTCGGACGGGTGGTCGCTCGGCGTGTTGACGCGGGAGCTGGGAGCCCTCTACCAGGCGTACGCCGCGGGTCACGCGCCCGCGCTGCCCGCGCTCCCGATCCAGTACGGCGATTTCGCGCGCTGGCAGCGCGAGTACTTGCAAGGCGACGTGCTGGAGCGGCACCTGCGCTATTGGAAGCGAGCGCTCGGGGGAGACCTGCCGCCGCTTGACCTTCCGCTGGACCGGCCCCGGCCCGCCGAACCCAGCCTGCGCGGAGCCGTCCGGAGCTTCGAGATCGAAGCCAGCCTCTGCGCCCAGCTGGCCGCCGTGAGCCGCCAGGAGGGCGCGACACTGTTTATGACCCTGCTGGCAGCCTTCGACGTGCTGCTTTACCGCTATACGGGCCAGACCGATATCGTGGTCGGGACGCCAGTGGCGAACCGAAACCGCGAGGAGATCGAGGGGCTCGTCGGGCTCTTCGTGAACACGCTGGCCCTTCGCACCGACCTGGGCGGCGATCCCACCTTCCGTGCGCTCCTCCGGCGCGTACGGGAGGTGGCCCTGGAGGGCTATGCCCACCAGGACCTGCCGTTCGAGCTGGTGGTGCAGGAGCTGCGTCCCCAGCGCGATACCAGCCGCCCCCCCCTCTTTCAAGTGATGTTCGCTTTTGAAAAAGTACGCTTCGATCCGCTCACGGTCGGCACCGGGGCCTCCCGCTTTGACCTGACGCTTTTTCTCTGGGAGCAAGCCGATCGCCTGACCGGCCTGTTCGAATACAGCACTGACCTCTTCGATGCCGCGACGATCGAGCGGATGGTGGGTCACTTCTTGACAGTGCTCAGGGAGGTCGCCGCGAACCCCGACGCCCGCATGTCGGAGGTATCGCTGCTCTCGGAGGCCGAGCGGCACCAGGTGCTCGTGGCGTGGAACGCCACGGCGGCTCCGTATCCCGACCGCCAGACGATTCACGACCTCTTCGTCGAGCAAGCCGGGCGCACCCCGGGGGCCGTGGCCGTCATTGCCGGTGACGAGCGCCTGACCTACCGCGACCTCGACGCCGCTGCCGAGCGGGTCGCGGAGCGCCTCCGCGCCCGCGGGGTCCGCGTGGGCAGCCCCGTGGCGGTCTGTCTCAGCCACTCGCCGGCGATGGTCGCCGCCCTGTTGGGGGTCCTGCGTGCCGGCGGCGCCTACCTCCCGCTGGACCCGGCCCATCCCGCCGAGCGGCTCGCCTTCCAGCTGGCCGATTCGGGCGCGCCGGTGCTGCTGACCGAGCGCGCGCTGCGGGCCGGTCCGCTAGCCGCTCTGTCCTCGCCCGCGGCCATCGTCTGTCTGGACGAGGCTGAGCCCGAGGCGGCCGCGCGGGCCGCTGCCGCCTGGGAGGCGGCGGGTCCGGACGATCCCGCTTATATCATCTACACTTCCGGGTCCACCGGGCAGCCGAAGGGCGTGCGGGGCACGCACCGGGGGGCGGTCAACCGCTTCGCCTGGATGTGGGCCACCTATCCCTTCGAGCCCGGGGAGGTCGCGTGTCAGAAGACCACGCTCAGCTTCGTCGACGCGGTCTGGGAGCTGTTTGGTCCGCTGCTGCGCGGGGTGCCGGTCGTGCTGGCTCCTGCCGAGGCGCGAGGCGACCCACGCCGGCTGGTCACGCTGCTGGCCGAGCACGGTGTTACCCGCCTGGTACTCGTCCCCTCGCTACTCCGCGCCTTGATCGAGGCCTTCCCGGCTCTGGGCGCCCGCCTGCCGCGGCTCCGCTACGTAATCACCTCGGGCGAGGCGCTGGCCCCGGACCTGGCCCGTCAGTTTGAGGCGGCCGCGCCCGTGGTGCGGCTGCTCAACCTGTACGGCTCGTCCGAAGTCGCTGCGGACGCCACCTGCTATGACCCGGCCGCCGACCCGGCCGCCGGTGCCTGGCGGTCTGGAGCCGCACGGGTGCCCATCGGTCGCCCCATCGCCAACACGCGCACCTACGTGCTCGATTCGGCGGGCCACCCAACGCCGATCGGCGTTGGCGGCGACCTGTACGTGGGCGGCGCTGGACTGGCGTTGGACTACCTGAACCGGCTCGAGCTAACCGCCGAGCGCTTCGTGCCGGACCCCTACTCTACCGAGCCCGGTGCGCGCCTATACAAGACCGGCGACCTGGCGCGCTGGCGGGCCGACGGACAACTCGAGTACCTTGGGCGCGGCGATCACCAGGTGAAGGTCCGCGGCGTCCGGGTCGAGCTTGGCGAGGTCGAGATGGCGCTGCGCCGGCACCCCGCAGTCGATGAGGCTGCGGTGGTTGCCTACGAGCCATGCCCGGGTGACGTCCGCCTGGCGGCCTACCTCACAGCGGCCCCCGGGGCCCCCGCCCCGGGGGCCGCTGACCTGCGCCACTTCCTCCGCGGCCTGCTGCCCGACGTCATGCTCCCGGCCAGCTTCACGGCCGTGACGGCGCTGCCCCTGACGGTCAGCGGCAAGCTCGATCGCCGCGCCTTACCGGCTCCTGGCCAGCCCGAGCCAGCCGCCGCTTACGTGCCTCCGCGCACTCCCACCGAACAGACGCTGGCGGGCATCTGGGGCGAGGTCCTGGGCGTCGAGCGCGTGGGGATCCACGACGACTTCTTCGCGCTCGGCGGGCATTCCCTCCTGGCTGTCCGCCTCTTCACGGCGATCGAGCGCCAGCTCGGCGCTCGCTTGCCCTTGATGAAGCTCTTCGAGGGGCCAACGGTTGCGCGCCTGGCGGCGCTAATCGACGGAGATGCGGCGTCCGGCCGCTGGTCCTCGCTAGTCGAGCTGCGGCGCGGCCAACCCGACCGGCTACCGTTCTTCGCCATCCACGCCGTCGACGGCGACGTCTTCTGGTACGAGCCGCTCGCGCGCTATCTCGGGCCAAATCAGCCGTTCTTCGCGCTGCGAGCCCGTGGGATGGACGGCGTACAGGAGCCGCTGACGCGCTTTGAAGCGATGGCAGCATACTACATCGAGGAGATCCGGCAAGTGCAGCCGCACGGGCCGTATCAGATTGGAGGCTTCTCCTGGGGCGGCAGCATGGCGTTCGAGATGGCCAGGCAGCTTCAAGCGCGCGGCGAGGCGGTCGCGCTGCTCGCCATCATCGACCATGCCCCGTTGCAATCCGATTACTACTGCGCGAAGCGGGACCTTGGGTACGCGATCAGATACGCCCAGGATGTTCCCTTGCGCGTGAGACGCTTCCTGCGCGAGATGGATAATGAAAAGCGGCGAGCGGTCTTGCTGGCGAAAGCGACGCGCTTGGCCGAGTTGACGCGCTTGAAGCGAGCAACACTCGACGAGGTCGAGACTGCTGCTGCGCTCACGGCCGAGCGCATCGCCGAGCTACTTTACGGCAACGTCTCGGCATTGCCCCCGCACCATCGGAACGTCGTGCTTGCCAATTCGCGGGCAATACTGGAGTACACGCCCGGGGTCTACCGGGGCCGGATTACCGTGTTTAGAGCGGCCCACCAGCCGGTCACCTGCTCGCCGGACCCCGAGATGGCCTGGGGCGCGCTGACAACCGACAGGGTCGCGGTCAGGACTGTTCCCGGCTGGCACCTGACTATAATGCAAGAGCCCAACGTGAAGAACTTGGCGCGTGAATTGGCGGCATGTCTCGCCGACACGAGCGACCTCCGCGCCTCCCGGCTACAGTGTGCCGACGCGGACCGAGCGCACGACGCCCCTGCCGAGCAGGCGCGCCGACCCGCGCGGGCGCCAACCGCACCGTGGAGAGCGCCGCGACTGATGAATCCTACCCGCGCCGTGACGGGCAAGCTTGTCGTTCGTCGATGAGGGCTGTGTCCACGCCAGCCGCGTTCTCCCTCGAAGCGCAGGACGTCCAGCTATGGGCGGCCGCGCTCGATCAGCCCCCCTGGCGTCTGCCGTACCTGCTTGGCGTCCTTTCAGACGACGAGCGGGCGCGCGCTGACCGGTTTGTCTTCGAGCGTGACCGCCGACACTTCGTCGTGGCGCGCGCCTTCCTGCGCCTGTTATTGGGCCGCTACCTCGGCGCCGACCCGTCGCGTATCGTCCTCGCCTACGGGCCACGCGGCAAGCCCTCCCTCGGTGGCGAGCGAGCGGACGCCGCGCTCCAGTTCAACGTCGCGCATTCCCATGGGGTGGCCCTGTACGCCTTCACGTACCGGCGGGCGATCGGCGTCGACGTGGAGCTGGTGCGCCACCTCGAAGACATGGTCCAGCTTGCCCGACTCGTCTGCTCCCCACGGGAGCTGACGGTCTTTCTCGCTTTGCCTCCGGAGCAGCAGGCGAACTGGTTCTTCAAGATGTGGACGCGGAAGGAGGCCATCGTGAAGGCGACCGGCGATGGTCTGGCTCAGCCGCTGCAGGAGCTGGATGTGAGTTCCCCGCCAGGTGACTTCGGCACGAGCGTCAGTCTCGGGGGCACCTGCGCCCGCCCGGCCCTGGTGCGCTGGACGGTCAGGGACGTGACGGCGGTGCCGGGCTACGCCGCAGCCATTGCCGTGGAAGGGCCGGTGGAGCGGCTCACGTATCAGCGCTGGGAGTGACGGCGGGCGCCGGCACGGGGGGACTCGCACGCGATGCCAGGACCTGACGAACGGTGTCGCGGGCAGTGCGGAGATCGGACCAACGGAGAATCCCCAGCACCACTGCCGCGAGGACAAACGTCGCGCCCCCCGCGGCGATAGCCAGCCACGGCGAAACGTCGCGGCTGAGGGCGGCCACCGTGACGAGGCATACGCCGCAGATCAGGATACGGAGCAGCCGAACGCGGCTCGCCCGCGACAACACCCCGGCGGGTAGCAGGAAGCACGCTCCGCCCAGCATGATCGACTCCGTGATCACTTCGGCGACGGCCGCGCCAGTGGCCCCATTGTGGAACCGGGCCTCGAACACCGGGATCAGCACGGCGCTCAGAGCCGGGATCGCGACGGCGGCCAGGACAGCGACGCCGAGCCAACGGCGCTCGTCACAGAGCGCGACGAGCGCGGTCCCGAGGATCATATCCACGGCTGCAAGGGCGCAGGCCACGGTGAGAACCGCCATGACGGGCACGGCATTGGCGAATCCCGGCCCCCAGCCCAGCAGATCCGGAATCGCCGGCGCCAAGGCAATGATCATGCCGTTTGCCGGCACGATCAGCAGGAGCATCAGACAGAGGGTGCGGCCCAGCACCTCCTGAAATGCTAGCCGGTCCGCTCGGACACGCGTGAGGGCGGGCAGTAGCGGCTTCATGAGGACGGTGGGCGCGAATATCGGGATGCCGGCGATGCGGGAAGCGGCCGCCCACCACCCGATGGCGCTTGCGTTCAGGAGCACCCCGGTCATCACCACGCTGCCTTGTCCACGTACCATCAGCGTCAGGTTCCATCCCATGAACGGGAAGCCGCCGCGCAGGAGCTCTCCCCAGAGCCGGGGGCTTATCGCGCAAGGCTGTAGCCGAAAGCCCGTGGTGTACCAACCGACCACGACGATGAGGACCGTGACGACAAGTCCGGCGACCATGCACTCCTCGAGGCTACCGCCCTTCGCGAGCACGGGGAGGCAAGCCGCCGTGGTGACGATCTGGGACGTGGCGCTGAGCCAGGCATAATGCGCGTGGCGCTCCTGTCCGTTCAGAACGGAGAGCAGGACCGACTGCGGCGCCCCGATCACGAGGCCGACGAGCGCCAGGCGGAGCACGTCGGGGTGGGAGGCTAGGACCCCGAGCGCCGGTAGTAGCCACATCAGGACGCCTCCGACGAGGAGCCCGGTGACGACGAGCAAGCCGAGCGCTGCACTCCCCAGCGGCCCGGCGCGCTCTGGGTCAGCCGCGACGGCACGTGAGAGGTAGCTCGGTACTCCCCACGTGGCCACCGTGCTGGCTATGCCGACGACCGCCAGCGCGAGCCACAGTTCGCCAAGGTCCTCGGCGCTCAGATAGTGCGGCAGCAGCATCACGGTCGCGAGGCTGACCAGCCAGGTGATCGGCTGCGTGCTGAGCAGCAGCAGCGCGCCGTGGACGACGGCGGTGCCGGCGGGCAAGCGACTGCCGCCCGCCGCGGTGGGGTCAGGATCAGCTACGGGCACGTCTTGCTTGGGAGCAGTGGCGCCCTCAAACTCCTGGGGAGGTGTCCGCTCGTCGCGGGTACTCGTCGGTATCGCCGGCAGCAGGTCCGTCTCGTTCCAGGTCACTCGGTCGGTCTCCAGGAGTTCGCCCAGGTGGCGCGCAGCGGCGGCCCGCTGCTGCGCTCACGCACGCTCTCGCCCCTCGCGGCTGGCGGTGAGGACGCACACTGAGCGTCGAACCCTCTGACTGTACGGCCCAGGAGCCGGGGGCGCGTGGAGTGTCGGTTGCGTTCTGGTTGTCCCCGACGGGAGGCGGGAAGCCCACGCGAGCCCGCATCGTTGGACAACGCCCGCGCGGTGCAGTGCGGCGTCACGAAGCACAACTGGTACCGTTGGTGCTATACAATGCCCCGGCGGGCCTCAGGGTGTCGCCATCTCCGTCGCGTAATGACACGATGGACGTTTAGGCAGCTGCGATGAATGCACGCGATGGCATCTTCGACAACCCTTGGATCGTGGGGCGACAACGAAGCAGCGATGAGCCACGCCTCCGCTTGTTCTGCTTGCCACACGCGGGGGGCGGGGCATCCCTGTTTCGCGGCTGGGCGGACGCGCTCCCGCCGGAGGTCGAGGTGTGCCCGATCCAGTTGCCGGGCCGAGAGAATCGACTGCGTGAGCCGCTGTCCACCCGCCTGATCCCCCTCGCCGAGACGCTTGCCGCGGCTCTTCGCCCATGTCTGGATCGGCCCTTCGCGCTGTTCGGGCATAGTATGGGCGCGTGGATCGCGTTTGTGCTCGCACACGAACTCAGCCGGCGCTATCGCGTAGCCCCCGCCTATCTGTTCGTCTCGGGCCGGCGTGCCCCCCACCTGGCCGCTCGCGAGGCGCCAATCCATGCACTGCCAGATGACCAATTCATCATGGCGCTTCAAGATCGCTATAACAGCTTGCCCGACGCTATCTTGCGGGAGCCCGAGCTGCTGGAGATCTACTTGCCAATCGTTCGTGCGGACATGGCGATGGTGGAGACCTTCGCCTATGCTCCAGACGTCATGCTTGCCTGCCCCATCGCCGCGTTCGGGGGTACCGAGGATCGCTTGGTCGCTCGCGACGAACTGTCTGCCTGGCGCGAGCACACGACAGGCAGCTTCACCCTCAAGCTGTTCGAAGGCGGGCACTTCTTTGTCCAGACCGCGCGCCCAGCACTCTTGTCGGCGGTGTCGCGCATACTCGGGGGGACGGCCAGCGGGAGCGCGCTCGGCAGCAGGGGCAGCTAGTCGTCGCGGGCCACTTGCAGGAGCGCGACGAGTCGCCAGGGGTCGGCGCCCCACAGGCTGGCCAGCGCCTCCGCCTCGTCTTCGAGGTGCTCGGGGGCCGGCTCGCGGGCAAGGAGGATGTGGGGCAGGGCGCCCAGCGAGCAGCCGAGCGCCGCGGCGAGCGCCGCGTCATCCCAGCCGCGCGCCCGGGCGTAGGGCAAGAGCACGGCGGCGAGCCGGCCGGGCTGCGCGGCAGCCTGCTCGGCTAGCTCCTGAAGTACGGTGCTCACGATGGCATTCTCGCGTGGTCGTGGGGTTGGGCGGCGGGGCAGAAGGCCGGCTGGCACGCGGATGACGGCTCCCCTCCGTCAGAGGCTCCCAGGCCCGGGCCGCCAGCCGCATGACGTAGCAAGAGTTATGCCAAGCCGCTGGGCGCGTGGCTAAGCACGCGCCCAGGTTGGGGTGCATGTTTGGCGAAGACAAACATGCACCCCAACCTGGGCCGGCCGCTTAGCTGGTGGCGCCGGCGAGCAGGCGCTGGATGATGGCGCGGAGGCGGGCGGCGGCGGCGCCGCGATGACTGAGGCGGTCCTTCTCGGCGGCGGGCAGCTCGGCCATCGTCTGGCCCCGTTCCGGGACGTAGAAGAGGGGGTCGTACCCGAAGCCGCCAGTGCCGCGCTGCTCGTAGGCGACCGTGCCACGGCACTCGCCCTCCGCGTGGTGCTCGGCCCCGGCGCCGTCGATGAGCACCATGTGGCAGACGTAGCGGCAGCCGCGCTCCGCAGGCGGCACGTCGGCCACGCGGCTGAGCAGCAGCGCGTTCTTCTCGGCGCCGTCGGGCAGCCCTTCCCAGCGGGCGCTGTAGACGCCCGGCGCCCCGCCGAGCGCGTCCACCTCCAGCCCCGAGTCCTCGGCTAGGGTGGGCAGGCCGGCGGCGGCGTGGTAGGCGTGGGCCTTGATAGCGGCGTTGGCGGCGAAGGTGGTGCCGGTCTCCTCGGGCACCAGCGTCAGCCCCAGGTCGGCCGGCGTGACGAGCGTGAGCGGCAGGTCGCCGAGCAGCGCGCGCAGCTCGCGCTGCTTGCCCGCGCTCGTCGTCGCCAGCAGCAGCCGGTCGCCCGGTCGCAGCGGTGTGTCAGCCACGGTGCTCCCCCATCGGGCGCGCTGAATCATGGCATGTTTCGCGCGCACTCTCAGTCTATCCGACCCGGCGGCATACAGGCCCCGCTTCGACAGGGGCCACGCGGACGGCGTAGTCGGGGGCGCGAGGGGCGGGCTACAATCTGGCCGGTACAGGGAGGCGGGTATGCAGGCGGCCACGGCGCCGCGGGCGTTAGGCATCGGCCCGCTGCTCGGGCGGTCGTGGGCCAGCTACCGCGCTCGCTTCGGGCTCTACCTCGGCGCCACGGCGGTGGCGCAGCTGCCGACGGGACTGCTCACCTGGCTGGCCGGCTACGGCGCCTCGGTCTCGCTCGACGCCGTGCTCGCGGCCACGCTCCCGGAGGTACACGCGCCGGGCGAGGCGGTGGCGGCGCTGCTGGGCGTCGGCGCCGATCGCGCGATCGGCTTCTGGCTGCTGCTGATCGCCGCGACGCTGCTCCAGGTGGTCGGCACGGTGCTGAGCGCCGGCGCGCTGGCGTACTTGCTGAACGGCGAGCAAGCGGCCGCCGGGCGCCGCCCGGCGGCCGGCGCGGGCGCGATCGCCGGCGCCTACCGCGCGGTGCTGGAGCGGCTCGGGCCGCTGTTCGGCGCGATCCTGCTGGCCGGCGTCATTATCTGCGCCGTGCTGCTCGCGGTGTGCGCCATTTGGGTGGTGCTGTTCGCCGCCCAGTACATGCTGGCGCCGGCGGGCGAGGCGCCCCCTTCGTGGCTGACGGCGCTGCTCTCGCTGGCGCTCGTCGGCCTGGTCAGTGGCGCGCTCCTGTACGCGGTCTACGCCTTCGTGCGCTGGGCCTTGTTCATCCAGGCGGTGGTGCTGGAGGACGCGGGGGCGGCGAACGCGCTGCGGCGGAGCGCGGCGCTGCTGCGTGGGCGCTGGTGGCAGACTGCTCTGCTGCTCACGGTGCTCGCCGTCGCGCAGGGCGTCCTGGGCGGCGCCGCGTCGCGGCTCGTCGCGGCGCTGCTGGGCGGCCAGGCGGATGCCGCCACGACGCTGCTGCTGAGCGGGCTGGGGCTGCTGGCGGCGAATCTGCTGTTTTTTCCCCTGGCCGCGAACGCGCTGACGCTGCTCTATCTGGGGCTGCGGGCGCGCGAGGCGTAGGCCGATGAGATAACCGCGCGCGGAGCCGTGGTCCGCATCTTGCATTCTAAGAAAAAGTAAAGGCATTGACGACCAGACGGGATGAGTACGATGCAGGCGAACGGCCAGTGCGCGGCAGGCTCTCAGGATCACCCACACACGGTGCTGGTCGTGGAGGACGAGCCGGCCGTGCGCGAGATGGTGGCCGACTTCCTGCGGGACGAGGGCTACGAGGTGGAGGAGGCGCGCGACGGGGCGGAGGCCATTCACCGCCTGGACACGCATCGCCGCCGTGCCGACCACCTGTGCGCCGTGCTGTTGGACATGATGCTGCCCCGCGTGGACGGCGTGGGCGTGCTGCGGCACCTGGCCACCGTGGGCGCCGGGGTGCCGGTGGTCGCGATGAGCGCCAGCCGCGAGCACCTGGCCGCGGCGCTGGCGGCCGGCGCGCGGATCGCCGTGCCGAAGCCGTTCGACCTCGATCGGCTGCTTTCGGCCATGCACATGAACTGCACCTGCCCCCCGAATTGAGCTACCCTCGCCCCCCGCTCCTCCGGCGCACTCGATGTCCGATGCGGGCCAGTGGTCTGCCTCTAGCCGAGCCGAGCGCCGCTGCCCGCCTTTAGTCAGCACGCCGTATAATTCCGGAACATGGGGAAGGGGCTGACGCGGGCAGGCGCCGCGTGCTGCCGTGAGGAGGTGTCGCCATGGCGATGTTGCAGGATCCCGCCACCCGCGAGCAGGCGCTGCAAGCCTACTACCGCGATCTGGAGCGCTACCACGCCGCGCCGCTGTGGACGGTGCTGCACAGCCTGATCACGCCCACGCCACAGCCGAAGGCCGTGCCGCACCTGTGGTCGTGGGCGGAGCTGCGGCCGCAGGTGTACCGCGCGGGCGAGCTGATCGGGACCGACGAGGCCGAGCGCCGCGTGGTCATGCTGCTGAATCCGGGGCTGAACGGCGAGTGCGCCATCACGGGGACGCTGTACGCGGGCTTGCAGCTCATCCTGCCGGGGGAGATCGCGCGCTCGCACCGCCACACGGCCGCCGCGCTGCGCTTCATCGTCGAGGGCCACGGCGCCTACACCGCGGTGGACGGCGAGAAGACCATCATGAACCCCGGCGACATGGTGCTGACGCCGAACTGGACCTGGCACGACCACGGCAACGAGTCCGACGAGCCGATGGTCTGGCTGGACGGCCTGGACCTGCCGCTAGTGAACCAGCTCGACGCGATGTTCTTCAACCTGTATCCCGAGGAGCGCCAGCCGCTGCCGAAGCCGGTGGACGACTCGCAGCACAAGTACGGCTCGGGCGCGCTAGTGCCGACCTACGAGCAGCACCTCGGGCTTCATTCGCCGCTGCTGAACTACACCTGGGACCGCACCCGGGCGACGCTCGCGGACATCGCGACGCGTGACGCGGGCAGCCCGTTCGACGGCGTGGTGCTGGAGTACGTGAACCCGCGCACGGGCGGGCCGGTCATGCCGACGATCGGCTGCCACGTGCAATGGCTGCCGGCCGGCTTCAGCACGCAGCCGCACCAGCACACGAGCAGCGTCGTGTATCACGTCGTCGAGGGCGCGGGCTACACGCTGGTGGGCGACCGCCGGCTCGACTGGCACGAGAAGGACGTATTCTGCGTGCCCAGCTGGTACCCGCACCAGCACGTCAACCTGTCGGGCGCGGCCCCGGCGATCCTCTTCTCGTTCACCGACGCGCCCGTCCTGCGCGCCCTGGGGCTGCTGCGCGAGGCAGCATGATCATTGGCGGCAGAGGAGGCCATAAGGTGAGTGAGTGGCCATCCGCTCAGGTCGTGGGTATGCACGACCTAGAGCGGCGCCTACCCGAATTTCTGGACCGCCTCGCGAGCGAAGGGCAAGAGCTGATCGTCACGCGTGACGGTGAGCCAGCGGCAGTCATCGTCGACTTCGAGCACTACCGTGAGGTGCAGCAGGCATTAAAGGAGTTCGCGGACCCCGAGTATCTAGCTGTGTTGCTCGAAGCTCGCCAGGATATTGACGCCGGTCGGGGAATATCTGCTGCGGAGGTCTTCGCCGAAAAGGGACTGTAGTGTACCGCGCTATCTTCTCTCGCCAGGCACGTAAGTCGTTCCTGGCGTTGCCGACGCGGCAGGCCCGACATGTGCGAGCGACCATCGCAAGTCTACAAGAAGAACCTAGACAGCCAGGAACCATCAAACTGGAGCACGCGCCAGTGGCCCAGTATCGTCGTCGCGTGGGCGACTGGCGCATTCTGTTCGACATCGACGACCGCGAGCAGATCTTGGCCATCATCGACATCCGCAAGCGCGACGAGCACACGTACCGCTAGCGCCGGATGCGCCCCGCAGGGTTAGACGGCCTGGACGAGGGGGCGCGGCGCGGGGGCGGCGAGACGGCGCGGGCCACGGGCGCGCGGGAGCGTGGCGAGGGCTGCGCGGCAGGCGTCCGCCTCGGGCGCGGCCCCGAGGTGCTCGAAGGTGCGCAGGGCCCGGCCAAGCAGGTCGCGGGCCGCGGCGCGGTCGCGAGGACGGGCGCGAGCGAGGCGCGCCTGGCCCCCTAGGTGCTCCGTGCGGGCGCGGTCGTAGAGGTGCTCCACGGACTGGCTGAGGCGCAGCGCGGGCGCCAGCTCAGCCAGCGCCGCGTCGGGTCGCCCGGCGTCGAGGTGGAGCCGCGCCAGGGCGCGGTGGGCGGCGAGGCGCGCGGGCGCGTGGTCGCTGGCGCGAGCCAGGCGCTGCGCCTCCGCGGCCGCGTGCTCGGCGGCGGCCGGCTCGCTGAGCGCGGCGTACTCCTCGGCGGCGATCGCGAAGAACACGAGGCTGCAGGCCGGGCATTGGATCTCCGCCTGCCCCGCCGCCGCCCGCGCAAGGGCGGCCCGGGCGCCCGCCGTATCGCCCGCGAGGCGCAGGCTGCGCGCCAGCCCGGCCCCCATCCAGACGGCGGTGTGGCCAAAGCGCGCCCGCTCCAGCCCCTCCTCGAACCAGCCGCGGCCGATGGCGAGCGCGCCGCGAGCGGTGTGCAGCGAGCCGAGCACGAACCGCGTGAAGTCGGCCGGCATCCCCACGTCCTCGGGCCGCGTGCCCATGCCGCCCGCCAGCTCGCGCGCCGCGCCATCCCAGTCGCCGCGGAAGAACTGGACCCCGCCCAGGACCGAGCGCGCGGTGCGCACGAGCGCCGGCGCGCGCAGGTCCGTCGCCACGGCGAGGGCCTCGGCCGCGTCGGCCTCCTCGGCCGAGCTGGCCGTCCCGCGCAGCATCAGGTGGTTCGCCACGCTGGAGTGGAGCGCGCGGACGAGCTGCGTCGGATCGCCCTGCTGACGCGCCAGGCGCACCCACTCGGCGCTATACGTGCGGGCGCGGGGCCCGATCTCGCCGAGCAGCGCGGGATTCGTGAGCGCGGCGTAGGCGTCGCCCAGCTCGCTCGGGCCGCCGAATCGCCGCGCGAGCTGGAGGGCGCGGCTCGCGTTGACCGCGGCGGCGTGGTAGCTGCCGCGCAGGAGGCAAGCTTGCGCCTCCAGACTGAGCGCGACGGCGAGCAGGGGATTGCTCGGATCGAGGCCCGGCACGGCCACTTCCAGCATGCGGCTCACCCGGTCGGGGTCGATCATCAGGTAGGCGACGCGCGCCAGCCGGACGTGCAGGCGGCTGCGCGCGGCCTGGCGCTCGCGCGGTGGCTCCTCCATCCAGGCCGCCAGGGCGGTCTCGTAGGCCGTCTGCGCCTCGGCCCACTCGCCAAGCTGGAGGAGCGCATCGCCCTCGCGCTCGGCGAGGCGGCCGCGCTCGCGGCCAGGCACGGCCGCTCCTTGCGCGGCAGCCGCGCGCGCGGCGGCCCGCCAGTGGATGGCGGCCTCCCGGTAGGTGTGCCCCTGCTCGGCGCGCTCGGCGGCGGCGGCCGCGGCGTCCTGCGCCTCGGGCCAGGCCTCGGCCTGCGCGTAGTGCTCGGCCAGCGCCTCTAGCGGCGGGGCGGCGGGCGCGGGCGCGGTGGCGAGCAGCGCCTCGGCGGCGGCGCGGTGCAGCTCGCGGCGGCGGCGCAGCAGGAGCGTGCCGTAGCTAACCTCTTGCAGCAGGCCGTGGCGAAACTGGTAGCGGCGCTCGTCCGCGTTGGGCACGGCTTCGAGCAGGCCGGCGCGCTGCGCTTCGAGCAGCCCCGCGGCCACGTCGACCTCGGCGCCCACCAGCCGCTCCAGCACCGGCAGGGCGAACTGGCGACCGAGCACGCTGGCCGCTTGCAACAGGTGGCGGGTGGGCTCGGCCAGCCGGTCGAGGCGGGCGAGCAGCGTGGCGTGCAGGGTGGTAGGCAGGTAAAGCTCGCTGCCCTCGCCCAGGTGCCAGCCGCTGTCGGTGCGGACAAGGGCGCCAGCCTCGACAAGGCTGCGGGCGACCTCCTCCAGGTAGAGCGGGTTGCCCTCGGCGCGGTCGAGCACTAGCTCGACGACCGCCGGCGCCACGTCGTCGCCGAGCAGGCGCTGGGCGAGCGCGGCGCTGGCCTCCCGCGACAGCGCGCCGAGCGTTAGCTCGGCGTAGCGGTGGGGCAGCTCGCGCGCCGCGCGATCGCGCAGGCGGCTACAGGCGCTGTCGACGTCGGCGCGGAAAGCATAGAACAGGCCGAGCGGCACGCGCTCGGTCAGCGCCAGGAGGCGCTCCTGGATGGCGAGCGAGCTGGGGTCGGCCCAGTGCGCGTCGTCCACGGCCAGGATGAGCGGCGCTTCCGAGGCCAGGCCGACGAACAGGCGCTCGATGGCGATGGCGGCGCGGGCGGCGATGGCGGCGGGCGCCAGCTGCGCCAGCTCGGCCTCGAAACGCGGGTCGTGCGGCAGGTTCAGGCGTCGGGCGAGATAGGGGTAGGCGCCCGAGGCGTCCAGTTCGGCCAGCCGCGCCCGCAGCCTGGCCTCGGCGGCAGCCGGGTCGCCGAGACTGCCGTGGAGCGGCAGTCCCATGAGCGTGCGCGCGGCGTGGTCGAAGATGCCGCCGGGCACGTTCTGGCGATGGGGCAGGCCCTGGCCGAGCGCCCACCCCACGCCAGCCTGCTCGGCGGCGCGCTGGGCCTCGGCGAGCAAGCGCGTCTTGCCCATCCCCGTCTCGCCGACGATGATGCCGACGCGGCCCTGGCCGCCGGCCACCGCGTCGACCCAGCTCCGGAGCGCCGTCACCTCGGCGTCGCGGCCGAGCAGCGGCTCGACCGTTGCCGGCTGGCTCAGGCTCGTGCGCGGGCCGAGCAGCGTATAGCCGAGCGTGGGGACGGCCTTGCCCTTGAGCTGGAGGAGGCGGGGGGGCGAGAAGGCGAAGTGGCGCTGCGCCGCGCGCCAGGTAGCCTCGCCGACCAGGGTGGTCGCGGGGTCGGCGGCGGTTTGCAGGCGGGCGGCGGTGTTCACCGTGTCGCCCATCACGCCGTACTCGTGGCCGTCGCCCACGGCGCCGACGACGGCCAGGCCGGTGTTCACGCCGATGCGGAGCCGCAACGGGGCGTCAGGCGCCAGCCCCAGCTCGGCGGAGAGCTGCTCGACGGCGCGGTGGAGCGCGCGGGCGCAGCGCAGCGCGCGCTCCACGTCGTCTTCGCGGGCCAGCGGCGCGCCGAACAGCCCGAACAGCGCGTCGCCGATGTACTTCTCGATGCGCCCGCCGTGCTCCCGGACGATGCGCGCTAGCTCGCGGAAGGTCCGCAGCATGAGGTCGCGCACGTCCTCGGGGTCGAGGCGCTCCGCGAGCGGCGTGAAGCCGACCACGTCGGCGAACAGCACCGTGACGAGGCGCCGCTCCTCGGGGAGCGCATCGGGGGCGGTGCCGGGCGCCGCCCCGGCTTCCGCGAGCGCGGCGCCGTCGCCCCTCGGCTCGCTTCGCGCCGGCCCCCCCAAGCCTGGAAGAGTGAGGGCGGCGGCGCTTCCCGCCGCGAGGGCCGTCCCACACTCGGTGCAGTAGCGGGCGGCAGGCCAGGTGGCGCTGCCGCAGCGCGGGCAGGCTGCGCCGAAGGCGACGCCGCACTGCTGGCAGAAGCGCGCGGCCTGGGGGTTCGCCGCGCCACAGTTTCGACAGGTCATGAGCTGACGAGTCGGCGGCTAGTCATCGCCGTCGATGGAGATGGCGCCGGGCCCCGCGAACAGCAGGGCGACGAGCGAGCCGAGCAGCGAGAGCGGAAACTCGTAGCCGCCCTGGCCGACCATCCCATTCTTCCAGTGGACGCGGGTAATGGCGACGACCATGTTGGCGCTGAGGGCCAGCGCGGCCAGCCGGGTAAGCCAGCCGAGGATGAGCAGGGTGCCGCCGGCGAACTCGGCGAGCGCCGCGGCCCAGGCCATCATGCCCGGCATGGGCATGCCCATGCCCTCGACGTTGCCGCGGAAGCTGGCGATGCTGCCGCGCTCCATCGCGGCGTCGAAGCCGGGGCCGAGGTGCTGCCGCACCGGCTGGGGCAGCTTCTCGACCTTGCCCGGGCCGCCGAAGATCTTGGGATAGCCATGAATGACGAAGATCCCCCCCACCATGAGCCGCAGCACCAGCAGACCGAGATCGCGCATGCTGTCCTCCCTCACCCCTGCCGCCGCGCGCGGCGCGGCGGCGCGCGCACCGCCGTGCTCCTCGCCGGTATGCTAGCATGCGGCGGGCAGCCGGGACTCCGGGGAGTGCCTCCCCGCCATCATGCCGGACCACAGCCCCCCCGCCAATGCCTTGACGAGGGCCATCAGCGCGGCCGTGACCTCCTCGCCCGCCATCATGCCGGACGACGGCCCCCTGCCAATGCCTTCTTAGTAGAGACGCCGCGCGGGTGCTGCCCTCGGGTTGGGACGCAGCTTGCTGCGCCCTGCCCGGTCGCCACCCCGCCCGGCGTCCTAGAGCGGCTTTCGCGAACATTGAGCCAACAGGGTAGGGCAGGGGCTCGTCCCCTGCCGCCCGACCGGCGTCGCCCAGGTCAATCATTCTGGAAACCGCTCTAGTCCCTCGTCACGGGTGAATTGCTATGTGTCGGCAACTGCCAACACATAGCAATTGACCGTTGACAGACCACTAGCGAATCTTGCATAGGCTTTCGTCCTCCCCCTCGCCTAAGGGGGAGGGGGCAGGGGGTTGAGGTCCACTCTCCCCCTCTCCCCCTGGGAGAGGGTCGGGGTGAGAGCCCACCCCTCGTCCCTCCCCCTCTCCCCCTGGGAGAGGGTCGGGGTGAGAGCCCACCCCTCGTCCCTCCCCCTCTCCCCCTGGGAGAGGGTCGGGGTGAGGGTCCGCCCCAGCAACGGAACCGTCAGCCCAACCCGACTATCCGGCCGCGAGGCGCGCCGGAGAGCGCCCGCCCGCGGCGCGACGTGGTCGCCGTCCCTGCCCGTACACGCCTCCCCTCGCGCCCGCCGCCCGCGCCCGGCCCGGGGCTGCCCCCGCCGGCCAGGCCCACCGCGAGCGCCCGGGGGAGTATCGTACGGGGCAAACGATGCGACCTTCCGCGCCCGACCAGCACGCGCAGACCCGCGCCCGGCCTAGCACTTAACCATCCGGTAAAGGAGCATCGTTTGACCGTTCCTCGGCTAATTTGCTGCGCCCGCGGGTGGCTCCGCTAGCGCGACCGCGTGTGCGGCGGGCACGCACCGCAAGAACGGGGGGGGGGGGACACCCCGGCGGCGGCGAATCGGTGCGCGCCGACGGGCCAGGCGCTATACTCGGCGCGACGGAGCGGGCCGCGGCGCCCGCCACGGGAGGAGGCAGCATGACGGTCGTGAGCGACCGCCCGCGCACGCTGGACGAGGCGAAGGAGTTTCTGCGGCAGCGGCTGGCCCAGCGCCGCTCGCCGATGGCCGCCTGCGACGCGGCTGCCGCCGAGGCCGCGCTGGAGCGCCTGGAGGGCCTGGACCCCGAGCGCTGGGCCGCCGCCTGGAGCGCCGCCGCCGCGCCGTTCGAGGACGCCGCCCGCGCCGCCGAGGCGCGCGGCGACACCCGCGCGGCCGCCGACGCCTACTTCCAGGCCTACACCTTCAACTTCCTGGGGCGCTATCCCTGCCCCAACCACCCCGCCAAGCAGGCGTGCGCCGTGCAGGCACGCGAGAACTACTTGCGCGCCGGGCGCTACTTCGATCCGCCCCTGCAGCGGGTTGCCGTGCCGTTCGCCGGCCGCCCGGGCGAGGGGAGCGAGGTGGTCGCCTACGTGCGGAAGCCGGCGGGCGTGGCCCGACCGCCGGTGCTCGTGCTGTGGGGCGGGATCGACGGCTACAAGGAGGAGCGCCACGCGAACAGCCAGCCGTTCCTCGCGCGTGGCTTCGCCACCGTGGCCGTGGACATGCCGGGCACCGGCGAGTCGCCGGTCGTCGGCTCGCCGGACGCCGAGCGCCAGTTCACGCCGCTGTTCGACTGGATCCGCGCCCAGCCGGACCTCGACGGCGCCCGCATCGCGGGGATGGGCAGCTCGTTCGGCGGCTACTGGGCGACCAAGCTCGCCCACACGCACCGCGAGTACCTGACGGCGGTGGTGAGCTGGGGCGGCGGCGCCCACTACGGCTTCCAGCCCGACTGGATCGCCCGCTCGCAGTACGCCGACAGCTACCTGATGGACCTGATCCCCACGCGCGCCCACATGCTGGGCCTCAGCGGCTACGACGAGTACGTCGCCCGCGTGGGCGCGCTCTCGCTGCTCGACCAGGGCGTGCTCGACCAGCCGTCGGCGCCGCTCCTGCTGGTGAACGGCAAGGACGACCGCCAGACGCCGATCGCCGACTTGTACCTGGTGCTGGAGCACGGCGACCCGAAGGCCGCCCGCGTCTTCCCGGGCGGCCACATGGGCGACACGCCCGACACCCTGCCCACGATCGTTCGCTGGCTGTGCGACCGCGTCGCCGGCTAGTAGCTTGCCTGCCCGGAGGTCCCCATGCGTCGTCTCGCCGCCCTCGCGCTCGGCGCGATGTTGCTGGGGGGCTGCGCCGGCCCTCCCCAGCCCCCCAGTAATGGGGGGAGCCCGGCGGCCGGGGCCGCTGGCAGCGCCGCCGCTGCCGCCGCGGCGGGGGCGGGGGTGAGCCCGACCGCGGCCGTGCCCACGCTGCCGGTGCCCGAGGGCCGCGTCTATCCGGCTCCCGACGACCAGCCGGTCCAGGTGCGGGCGGCCTGGTGCGCGGTGACGGGCGCGCAGTTCCCGCTGTGGCTGGCGAAGGAGTCGGGGGTGCTGGCGCGACACCGCATCGAGGCCGACCTGACGATGATCCAGGGCACCACGGCGGCGATCGCCGCGCTGCAGCGCGGCGATATCGACTTCCTGGAGTGCTCGGGCGGCGCCATCGCCCCCGGCCTGATGGCCGGCGCCGAGGCGCTGTTCGTGGGCAACTTCTACACCGGCAACTTCTTCCGCCTGATGGCCGTGCCCGACGTGGCGACCGTCGCCGATCTGCGGGGCCGCAAGGTCGCCATCGACCGCCCCGGCGACTACAGCAACCGGCTGGACGAGGTGCTGCTGGAGCGCAACGGGCTGGTACCGAACCAGGATGTCACGCTGGTGCCGATCGGCGGGCAGTCCGACCGCTACAACGCGCTCAAGACCGGCGTGGTGGACGCCACGACGGTGAACCCGCCGCTGAACCTGACGGCGCAGAACGAGGGGTTCCACGAGATCTATAACCTGGAGGACCTCGGCATCGCCGGCATCAGCGTGTCCCTCTACGCCACGCCCGAGACGGTGAAGAACCGCGCCCGGCTGGTCGAGCGCTTCCTGGCCGCGATGACCGAGACGGCGGTCTACGCGAAGACGCACCGCCCGCGCACGATCCAGGTGATGGGCAGCTACCTGAAGCTCACCGACCGCGACGCGCTGGCCGGCGCCTACGATACCTACGCCACCAAGCTCGCGACGGACTTGACGGTGCCGACCGAGGCGCTGCAGGCGGTGATGGACGAGAACCTGAAGGCGAACCCCGAGGCGCCCATCCGCGACGCGGCGCAGATCGTGGACAACCGCGCCGCCGAGGCCGTCGCGGCGAGCGGCTTCCTGGAGGCGATCCAGGCGGAGTACGGCGTCGCTCCGGCCGCGCGCTGAGCGGGTCGCGCGTCCATCTCGCCCGGGGCGACGAGGATCGCCGTGCCGGCACAGCGCCGCGCCGCGATCGGCGCGGCGCTGTGCCGGAGCGGCCCCGCGCGGTGTATGCTACGAGGCCAGTGCGACTATGCGCCCGGAGAGAGATAGATGCGGATCGACGTCCACGCCCACTATTTTCCCGCGCGGTACATGAGCTATCTGGCCCGCCACGGGCGGTCGGGCACGGGAGCGGCGCAAGGCTCGAACATCACGCTCGACGAGCGGATCGAGCTGCTCGACCAGGTGGGCATCGACCTGCAGGTGCTGTCGATCTCCTCCTCCACGCCCTACACGCTGCCCGAGGCCGAGGTGATCGAGGCGTCGCGGCTGGCCAACGACCTGTACGTCGACATCTGCCACCAGTATCCGGGGCGCTACGCCTCGTTCGCCACGCTGCCGCTGCCGTACGTCGACGCGTCGCTGCAAGAGCTGGAGCGCGCGCTGGCGATGCCCGAGGTCCTCGGCGTCACGCTCGGCTGCTCGATCGCCGGGCGCCCGCTCGACGATCCGGCGTTCGCGCCGCTGTTCGAGGAGATGAACCGGCGGGGCACGGTGCTGTTCCTGCACCCGCAGGGCGTGGACGCCGGCACGGGGACGAAGGACTTCGGCCTGACGTGGCTGGTCGGGGCGCCGTTCGAGGACACGGTGACGACGCTGCGGCTGCTGTTCTCGGGCTGGCTCGCGCGCTACCCGCGCATTCGCACGATCGTGCCGCACCTGGGCGGGCCGCTGCCGTTCCTGAAGCAGCGGATCGACGATCTGCGGGCGGCGAACGTGGCGCGCGACGAGGGCCGCGAGATCGGGCCTGACGAGCTGCCGAGCCGCTGGTACCGCCAGCTCTGGTACGACACGGTGAACTCGCACCCGGCGGCGCTGCGCTGCGCCTGCGAGACGTTCGGCGCCGACCGCCTGCTGCTCGGCACCGACTACCCGTACCTCGTCGGCCCGCGCTGGGAGCCGCTGGTCCGCTACGTCGAGCAGGCCGGCCTCTCCCCGCAAGACACCGAGGCCATCCTCGGCGGCAACGCCCAGGCACTGCTGGGAATCCCCGGGCGGTGACGGCGCGGCCGCCACTACCGGGCGGTTGCTCGTCAAACCGGCACCTACGGCACAGGTGGCCGGGAGCGCGGCCACTCCGAGGGCAGTCGCTCGCGGCGAGTCGCGCCGGTAGCCGCCCGCCACCCGATCGGCTGCCCGCTCAGCTGACGACCCGCATCACGTCTTCGGGGTCAACGTCCGCAGCTTCGTCTCGCTGGGGCCGTCGGCCGGCGTGTAGAGAAAGAGGCGCAGCGACGGCTGCTCGGCGACCTGGAACGCCGTGAACTCGAGATCGAAGCGGCCTAGCTCGGGGTGCTCGAAGCGCTTCAGCCCCTCCTGGCGCCCCCGCACGTCCTGCCGGGCCCACATCCGCGCGAAGTCGGGACTGCTCGCCAGCAGTTCGCCGATGAGCGCCTGGTAGTCGGGCTCGCCGAGGTTCCCCCCGCCCTCGGCCCGCAAGGCGGCGACCGACAGCGCCGCCTCGTGCTCCCAGTCGAGCAGCAGCCGGCGCGTCGACGGGACCAGGAACGTAAACCACAGGATGTTGCGCTTGTCTGCCGGCAGCCGCGACCAGCCGTTGACGGCGTCACTCGCCCGGTTCCAGGCCAGCACGTCGCGCCGGCGGCCGGTGACGTGCGCCGGAAACGGGTCCCAGCAGTCGAGCACGTGCTGCAGCCGTCGCGAGACGGCGGCGGCCGGCTCGGGTGCGGGCGGCTCGTGGCCGGCCAGGTGGAAGAGGTGAGCGCGCTCGGCCGGCTCCAGTTGGAGCGCGCGCGCGATGCCGCTCAGCACCTCGGGCGACACGCGGATGTCCCGCCCCTGTTCGAGCCAGGTGTACCAGGTGACGCCAACGCCGGCGAGGTCCGCGACCTCCTCCCGGCGCAGGCCGGGCGTGCGCCGGCGGGACCGGTTGGGGAGGCCGACGGTCGCGGGCAAGATGCGAGCCCGGCGGCTCTTGAGAAAGTCGCCCAGCTCGGCGCGGGTAGTAGCGTCAGTACCGGGATAACTAGACATCTGGTAACAGGATGAACGAGGGCGGATCATAGTGTCAAGGAATGAAGAGAGCACAGCAAGGGAAGCGCGACGTGGAGAGTCAGTCCAGGGAAGCGAGCGTCAACGGCTCGACTCAGCGGGCCAGGGAGGAGGCATAGCCATGAGGGCTGCTGTCGCCGACCGCCCCCGCTCGACCGAGCGTGCCGCCCCACCCGCCCCCGTGTCCGGAGCTTCCCGCCAACCGGTCGGCACGTCCACCGGGCAACGCAGTACCCGCCCGCGTCCCTCGCTGCTCGTCGCGGTGCTCGGGTTCTTCGTCGTCACGCTCGACGCTCTAGTGGTCAGCGTCGCGCTGCCGGCGATCGGGCAGGACCTCGGGGGCGGCATCACCGGGCTGCAGTGGGTAGTGGATGGCTACACGCTCATGTTCGCCGCGCTACTGCTGTCTGCCGGGGCGCTCTCCGACCGCATCGGCGCGCGCCGGGCGTACGGGGCCGGGTTGGCGACCTTCGTCGCCGCCTCGACCGCCTGCGGGTTGGCGCCCACGCTCGGCGTGCTGGTCGCGGCGCGGCTGGCGCAGGGCGCGGGGGCCGCGGCGATGATGCCGGCCTCGCTGGCGCTCATCCGTGAGGCGTACCCGAACGCGCGGGAGCGGGCGCACGCGATCGCGGTGTGGTCCCTCGGCGCCGCGGTGGCCTCGGCGGCCGGGCCGGTGGTAGGCGGGTTCCTGACCCTGGTGAGCTGGCGGATGATCTTCTTCGTCAACCTGCCCGTGGGCCTGGTGGCGCTGTACCTGCTCGTCCGGGTCCCGCGGTCGCCGCACCAGGCGGTGCCGTTCGACTGGGCGGGGCAGGTCGCCGCGGTCACGGGCATGGGCGCGCTGACCTACGGGCTGATCGAGGGCGGCGCCCAGGGCTTCGACGCGCCGCCGGTCGTGACGGCCCTGACGGTGGCGGTGGCGGCGCTGACCGCTTTCCTGATCGCCGAGCTGCGCGGCGCCCACCCGATGCTCCCGCTGGAGCTGTTCCGCTCTCGGCCAGTGGCTGTCTCCGTGGCGGTTGGGTTCACCTTCACGATCGGGTTCTACGGCCTGGTGTTCCTGCTCAGCCTGTACTTCCAGGAGCTGCGAGGCCTATCGCCGCTAGCCACGGGACTGGCGTTCATGCCGATGACCGGGCTGACCGCGTTCCTGACCTTGGTGGCGCCCCGCGCCGCCGCGCGCTTCGGTCCGCGCGTGCCGATCGCTGCCGGGCAGTTGTGCATAGTCGCGGGCCTTCTCAGCCTGTGCGCTGCCGTGGCCGGGGCGCCGATCGCGCTGCTGGCCCTGCTGATGCTCCCGGTCGGAATCGGGGGCGCCCTGGCCATCCCGACGGCGACCGCGCTGCTGCTGGGCAGCGTCCCAGCCGAGCGCGCGGGGACCGCAAGCGGCGTACTCAATACCTGTCGCCAGCTCGGCGGCGCGCTGGCCATCGCGGTCTTCGGCGCCCTGGTCGCTCACCCGGCGACCTTCCTGGACGGCTTGCGCATCAGCCTGCTGATCGCCGCGGCGCTGCTGCTCGCCACGACGGCGGCCAGTCTGCGGCTGCGGCCGGCCCGGCAGCGGTGACCTGGCGGGTGGCACGCACACTGCGGATGGCAGGCCACCTTCTCAGATCCAGGACGAAGGAGACGTACCGATGACCGCGTGGACGAGCGACGAGCTCACCAAGATCGGGGCCGCGGACGAGCTGGGGATCGCGCCGCTCCGACGCGACGGCACGCCGCGCAAGCCAGTGACGGTCTGGGTCGTCCGCGTCGGCGACGACCTCTACGTCCGGTCCTGGCGGGGGCGCAGCGGCGCCTGGTACCGCGGCACCCAGGTGCGCCACGAAGGCCGCATCCAGGCCGGCGGCGTGGACAAAGACGTCACCTTCGTGGACGCCGACCACGCCATCGACGACCGAATCGACGCCGCGTACCGCGCCAAATACGACCGCTACGGAGCCCAGTACGTCGACCCCATGGTGGGCCCGGAGGCGCGCGCCACGACGCTCAGACTCGTGCCGCGCTGAACATGCTCAGTAGCCAGTGCGCCGAGCTGACCCGTGGCCCGGCACGCCCGCGAACGCTCGAGTCGCCGGTGCGGCAGTGGGAGGTCGAATAGAAGGGCATGGAGGCCATTGTGGTCGACGTTGTACTGCGCGTCAACGGAACCGAGCACCGGCTGACACTCGATCCGCGCACCACGCTGCTCGACGCCCTCCGCGAGCACCTGCAGCTGACGGGCACGAAGAAGGGCTGCGCTCTCGGCCAGTGCGGCGCCTGCACCGTGCTGACGGACGGCAAGCGCGTGAAATCGTGCCTCTCGCTCGCGGCCCTTGTGGAGGGGCGCGAGATCACGACGATCGAGGGCCTGGCGCACGGCGAGCAGCTCCACCCGCTGCAGGCGGCCTTCATCGAGCATGACGCTTTCCAGTGCGGCTATTGCACGCCCGGACAGATCATGGCCGGCGTCGCCTGCATCGCCGAGGGTCACACTGGCTCCGCGCAGGAGATCCGCGACTGGATGAGCGGCAACCTGTGCCGCTGCGGCGCCTACGACCACATCGTCGCGGCGATTCAGGATGTCGCTGGCGCCGGTGCCGCCGGTTCCGGCCGGGGAGGTTGAGCCATGCACCCCTTCACCCTCGAGCGTCCGCGCGACCTAGCCGCCGTGTTCGCTTTTGGGGCTCAGGCCGGCCGCACCGACGCGCCCGTCGAATACATCGCCGGCGGCACGGATATGGTCCAGCTCCTCGAGGAGTACGTGCGCCAGCCCGAGCGGCTCGTCAGCCTGGGGGGCCTGCTCGACGACCTCATCGACGTCGGGCCGGAGGGTCTTCGGCTCGGCGCCGGGGCGACGATGGCGGACGTGGCCGCCCACCCGGCCGTCGTCCAGCAGTTTCCCGTCATCGCGGAGGCGCTGCTGGACTCGGCGAGCCCGCAGGTGCGCAACCAGGCCACGATGGGCGGCAATCTCCTGCAGCGCACCCGCTGTCCGTACTTCCGGGATGTCGGCTACGACGCCTGCAACAAGCGCGCGCCGGGCTCGGGCTGCGCCGCCATCGGGGGCGAGAACCGCTGGCATGCCGTGCTGGGCACGAGCGAGCACTGTATTGCCGCCCACGCCTCGGATCTCGCGGTCGCGCTGGTCGCGCTCGACGCGGCGGTCGAGGTGCGCGGGCCGCGTGGCCAGCGCACCCTGTCGCTCGACGACCTCTACCGCCTGCCTGCCGAGACGCCGCACATCGAGACGGTGCTCGAGCCCGGCGAGGTGATCGCCGCCATCACGGTGCCGGCCAGCCCGGCGGCGCGGCGCTCGCATTACCTCAAGGTGCGCGACCGGGCCTCGTTCGAGTTCGCGCTCGTCTCCGCCGCCGTGGCGCTGGAGATGGACGGCGACCGAATACGGCAGGCGCGGGTCGCCCTCGGCGGGGTGGGAACGAAGCCGTGGCGCGTGCCCCAAGTCGAGTCCGCGCTCGCCGGAGCGAGCCTGGAGCCGGCAGCGCTGCGCAGGGCGGCGGCGCTCGCCGCGCAGGGCGCACAGGGGTACGGGCACAACGACTTCAAGATCGAGCTGATGCAGCGCGTCATCGTGCGCGCCGTCGAAACCGCGGGAGGGCGCGCATGACATCCGCTTTCATCGGCCAACCCGTCAGCCGCGTCGACGGTCGCCAGAAGGTCACCGGCGGCGCCACGTATGCCGCCGAATTCGACGTGCCGGGCCAGGCGCACGGCGCCATCGTGCGGAGCACGATAGCGAACGGCCGCATCGCCTCCATCGACAGCGCGTCGGCGGAACAAGCACCTGGGGTTGTGGCCGTCCTGACGCACCGCAACGCGCCGAGACTCCCCTATCACGAGCACAAGGCCATGATAGACCCGGTGGTCGGCGAGCGCCTGCACGTGCTCCAGGACGACCGGGTGAGCCATCAGGGCCAGCCGATCGCCCTCGTGATCGCCGACACGCTCGAAGAGGCCGTCCACGCGGCGACGCTGGTGCGCGTTACCTACGCGCCCGAGGCCGCGGTCACCGACGTCACCCGCGCCGAGCCGACGCCGCCGACGGAACAGCAGACCGATCAGGGCGAGCGCCGGCCCGGGGAGACGCGGCGCGGCGATCCCGCAGGGGCGCTCGCGCGCGCCGAGGTCCAGGTGGACCAGACCTACGTGATCCCGCGCGAGAACCACAACCCGATCGAGATGCACGCCACGATCGCCGCCTGGGACGGCGACCGCCTGACCCTGTGGGACAAGACGCAGTGGGTGGACAACGTGGCCGACGAGATCGCCGCCGTGTTCGGCATGCCGGCGGAGAACATCCGGGTCATCTCGCCCTTCGTCGGCGGCGCCTTCGGTTCGGGGCTGCGCACCTGGCCGCACGTGACGCTGGCCGCGCTCGGCGCGCGTGTGGCGGGGCGGCCCGTGAAGAACATGCTGTCGCGGCGCGAGATGTTTTACGGCACGGGCTACCGCCCGTACACGGTCCAGCGCGTCGCGCTGGGCGCATCGCGCGCGGGGCGCCTCACCGCGACGGTGCATGAGGCGTATCAGGAGACCTCTATGTACGAGGAATACACGGAGGCGCTCCTCAACGCGACCCGCTTCCTGCACTCGTGCCCGAACGTCGGCACGCGCGCTCGCCTCGCGCGTCTGAACGTGCACACGCCGACGTGGATGCGCGCTCCCGGGGAAACGAGCGGCGAGTTCGCGCTCGAATGCGCTATGGACGAGCTGGCGGTGGCGCTGAACCTCGATCCCGTCGAGCTGCGCCTGCGCAACGAGCCGGAGCAGGACGAGTTCAAGCAGCGGCCGTTCTCGAGCCGCTCCACCAGGGAGTGCTACCGGGTGGCCGGCGAGCGCTTCGGCTGGAGCCAGCGCAACCCCGAGCCGCGCTCGATGCGCGATGGTCGCTGGCTCCTCGGCTGGGGGATGGCGAGCGCCACGTATCCAGCGAACCGGGCACCCGCCGCCGCCCGGGCGCGTCTCCTGCCGGACGGCACGGCCGAGGTGGCGAGCGCGGCGAGCGACATCGGGCCGGGCACCTGGACCTCGATGACACAGGTGGCGGCCGAGGCGCTCGGCCTCCCGATCGAGCGCGTGCAGTTCACGCTCGGCGACAGCCGGCTGCCGAGGACGCCCCCGCAAGGCGGCTCGATGACCATGGCGAGCGTCGGCAGCGCCGTCCAGGCCGCCTGCCGCAAGGCGCGTGAGGACGCTCTCACCCGCGCGGGCACCGACGATCTCGCAGAAGCCCTGCGCCGCCTCGGCCAGCCCGTCGAGGCCACGGTGGACGCCAAGCCGGGTGACGAGCCCCAGCGCTTCTCCATGCATGCCTTCGGGGCGGTGTTCACGGAAGTCGCGGTCGACCCGGATCTCGGGGAGACGCGCGTGCGGCGCCTCGTCGGCGCCTACGGGGCCGGCCGCATCGTCAACCCGAAGACGAGCCGCAGCCAATTTATCGGCGGCATGATCGGCGGCATCGGCATGGCGCTCCTGGAGCATGCGGTGGTGGACGCCCGCAACGGGCGCGTGCCGAACGCCAATCTCGCCGAATACGCGGTGCCGGTCCACGCCGACTGCCCGCCGGTGCTGGACGTGGTCTTCGTGGAGGAGCACGATCCGCACGTCAACCCGCTTGGCGTGAAGGGTATTGCCGAGCTCGTCATCGTGGGCGTCGCGTCGGCCATCGCCAACGCCGTCTACCACGCCACCGGCAAGCGGATCCGCGACCTGCCGATCACGCCGGACAAGCTCCTGTGAGGGCGCGCACGGCTGATCGCGACCATCCCACGGTGGTGCGCGCTGCAGCCGTAGAGACGGGCGCTACAGTAGCAGAAGCACTGCTCGCCGCGAATCGGAGGCGAGTACGAGGAACGACCAAGGGAGGAACACATGAAAGGCGCTGTGCTCTACGGCCCGCGTGACGTCCGCTACGTCGAGCGCGAGGACCCGACGATTGTCGAGCCGACGGATGCCATCATCCGGCTCCCGGCGACCTGCATCTGCGGGTCCGACCTGTGGCCCTACCGCGGCGTCGATCCGGTCACCGAGCCGACCCCGATGGGCCACGAGTACGTCGGCATCGTCGAGGAGGTCGGCAGCGCGGTCAAGCACATCAAGCCCGGGCAGTTCGTCGTCGGCTCGTTCTTCGCCTCCGACAACACCTGCCCGATCTGCCAGGCGGGCTACCAGTCCCGGTGCGTGCATGCGGAGCTGATGGGCTTGATCGGCACCCAGGCGCCGTTCGCGCGCATCCCGCTCGCCGACGGCACCCTCGTCGCCACCCCGGACCTTCCGTCCGACGACCTGATCCCAAGCCTGCTCGCGACCTCCGACGTGCTCGGCACCGGCTGGTTCGCCGCCGACGCGGCCAACGTGCAGCCGGGCGCAACGGTCGCGGTGGTCGGCGACGGCGCGGTCGGCCTGCTCGGGGTGCTCGCGGCCAAGCAGATGGGCGCCGAGCGGATCATCGCGATGAGCCGGCACGCGCCCCGGCAGCAGCTCGCCCGCGAGTTCGGCGCGACCGACATCGTCAGCGAGCGCGGCGACGAGGGCGTGGCGCGGATCAAAGACCTCACCGACGGGCTCGGCGCGCACTCGGTCATTGAGGCCGTGGGCACGCAGGAGTCGGTGCTGCAGGCCATCCGCGCCACCCGCCCAGGTGGCTACGTCGGCTACGTCGGGGTCGCCCACGGCGTGCAGTTGCCGGGCGAGGAGCTGTTCTTCGCCGAGGTGCACCTGCTCGGCGGCCCCGCCCCGGTGCGCCGCTTCCTGCCCCACCTGATCGACCTGGTGTGCAACCGGACGATCAATCCCGGCAAGGTGTTCGACCTGACGCTGCCGCTCGATCAGGTCGCGGAGGGCTACCGAGCCATGGACGAGCGCCGCGCAATCAAGACGCTGCTGCGCCCGTGAGGCACGAGAGTTCGACAGCCATGTCGGGCAAACAGGGAGCGCAGCAGTGGCTGGCACGTTGGGCCAGCGAGCCATACGCGTACCTGACCACGATCGGGCGGCGGACGGGCCGGCCCCATCGCATCGAGATCTGGTTCGCCACTGAGGATGGGCGCCTGTACCTAATGTCCGGCGGCCGCGAGCGCGCCGACTGGGTGCGCAATCTCCAGGCGAATCCGCGGGTCACGGTCGAGCTCGGCGACGAGACGCATGCTGGCGCGGCGCGCGTCGTCCCGGCCGGTACCGCCGACGACCAGCGCGCCCGCGAGCTGCTGGTCGGCAAGTACGGGGCGGACGAGGACCTCGACGACTGGGGCCGCACGGCCCTCCCGGTCGTGATCGAGTTTTCGGCTGAGGGCGCCCCAGCGGCGCAGACCCTCAGAGCGGCTACACGGAGGATTTCATGAGCAACGGACCAGGCATCGTCGTCACGCCGAACGGCTCCCGCCCCTCCGCCAGGGGAGCGCCGCAGAACTTCACGGGCTCCGTCGTGATCGACCCGCTGTTCGACGCGACCGAGCACACCCACGCGACCGGCGGCCTGGTCTCGTTTGAGCCCTGCGCGCGCACCGCCTGGCACACCCATCCAGCCGGCCAGACGCTGATCGTGACTTCTGGCATCGGCTGGGTGCAGCAATGGCACGGCGAACGGCGCGAGATCAAGCCAGGAGACGTCGTCTGGATACCGCCGGACGTGAAGCACTGGCACGGTGCCACCGCCACCAACCGCATGAGCCACATCGCCATCACGAACGTGGTCAACGGCAGGAACGTCGACTGGCTGGAGCCGGTCAGCGACGCGGAGTACGGGGCGGCGCCCACTGGGAGCTGAGACGTTCCTGCGACGTCTCTAGCTCGCAGCGACCGGCAGCCCGCCGGAAATTGCAGTAAGCCACTGTCTTGGGAGGAGAAGAGCCATGCCCACCGAACCTACTGGCGCGCGGCAGATGCTCGGCGACTTCGCGCCGAAGCTGGTGTCGCTCACCGACGACGTGCTGTTCGGCGACGTCTGGGAGCGGCCCGGTCTGTCCAAGCGGGACCGCAGCCTGATCACCGTCGCGGCGCTGATGGCCCTCTACCGCACCGACCAGCTGCCATTCCACCTGAAGCGAGCGATGGAGAACGGCGTAACCACGGCCGAGCTGGTTGAGGCGATCACCCATCTGGCCTTCTACACCGGCTGGCCGAACGCGATGACCGCGATGACTACCGCCAAGAAGCTGTTCGAGCAGACCGACTAGCTCCTCGTCACAGGTAATCCTCCGATGTGTGGTGAACCCACCACACACGTCAATTCACCGCGGCGGGAGCGGTCAGGGGGCTCTCGCCGCGGTTGGGCGCTGGTCCACGAAGCGTTCGATGGCCGGCGTAGCCGCGGCCACCAGGGCAGGGACCTCGTCCGCGGTGCCCGCGCCGCGCTGAACCCCGTCCTGCAGCCGGGCCTCCAAACGTTCCTCCAGGTAGCTGACGACGTCGTCTCGCGTGAGCCCCTCGCTCGTGGCCACCTCGGCGATGGTCTTCCCGCCGTCGCTTAGCTGCCCGGCCAGCTCAGGTGTCTGCAAGTAGAGCAGGTCCGCCGCGTCTTGCAGCAGCTCCTGCGGCAGGACCGGCGGCACCTCGCGCAGGGGGCGATCCAGGTTCTCCCCCAGGCCAGCGCGGGTGCGCTCGACGCGGTCCCTCACCTCGGCCGCCGTGGCGCGTCCGAGAAGCTGTTGGGCCTCGCCGATGCCCGCTACCCAGCCGGCGGTGCCGGCGACCAGGGCATCCCGACTGACTCCCCGCTCGCTGGCTATCGACGCCAGCGTGTCCCCTCCGCGCAAGCGTGCCAACAGGTAGTCCGTAGGCACGTCCAGCACGACGGCCACCCCCCGCAGGACCGCCAAGGCGTCCTGGCCCGGGGCCGCGCCTTGGGCAAGCGCTGGCCGGGTCAGCGCGCTGAGGAGCGCGGCAGTGCCGGCAATGGCGAGCAGAACGAGTCTGTACCGCATCACGCCTCCCCTCGTCAACACCTGACGCTGTTCAGGATACGCGAGGACGCCCCCTGGTGGCGAGACGTTCGGCTCATGCGCTCCGGGCTGGTCGTCGCGGTGGCTAGTGCTGCGTCCCTTGACTCCCTGGGGCGCCGCGGTCGCCCGCAGCCCGGGCGCCGCTGGCGAGTGCTAGGGCCGTCGCGCCCGACCGGATCATGGCGATTGAGACGCACTCCCAGGCCATCCGCTGCCGCTACCAGCGGCTCGTCCCACGCCGCCGCTATCCGCTCTCGAAAAATTCAACCGACGCGATCCGCAAACTTCAACCCCCGCTAGACAGCATCGAGAAATACTCCCGATGACCCATAATGGTGGATTCCCGCAGCGTCATGGTGTAGGTGCCAAAGTAGTGCTAGAGCGCCGGGCCGCGCGAGCGTGCAGCCCCGCCCGCCCGAGGGCGCGGACCTGCGCTTGCCAAGCCGCGCGCAATATGTTACAACCGCGGCATGAGCAAGACGCTTTTGCCGCTGGCGCCCGATATGTCGGGGCCAGCGCCAGTGTTGACTCCTGACCCAGCATGGCCGTTGGCGCAGTCGGCGACGCTCCGGCGGGAGAACGTCGCTCTGCACGATGCGTAGCCCCATGATTCCTTCGGGCACTGCAGGACGGTTACGTGCTTACGCCGGAGTTACCAGCATGCCCACGATTTCGGTAGTTATTCCTTGCTATAACGGGGCTCGCTATATTGGCGAGACGCTGGAAAGCGTGCTCGCCCAGAACCTCCCGGATATCGAAATCATCGTGGTGGATGACGGCTCGACGGATGGAAGCATGGCCATTGTGGCCGGCTACCCCCAGGTCCGACCTATTGTGCAACGGAGCGCCGGTGTTGCCGCCGCCCGTAATACAGGATTGCGACATGCTACGGGCGACTACCTAGTCTTCCTCGATCACGACGATCGGTTGCTGCCTCATGCTCTGGAAACTAACCTGCTCTGTCTGCTCGATCACCCCGAATGCGCCTTTGCCTTCGGCGATATTCAACATATCAATACGGACGGGGTGCTGCTACCCTCTCGATCAGCGTATGGCGGCGGCGACTATTACCTCCGCTTGCTACATGGCAGCTATATCTGGACACCAGGCGCGGCCATGTACCGGCGCGCGGTGCTTGAGCAGCTCTCGGGCTTCGATAGCCGAGTAGATTGTGTCTCTCATTACGACCTCAATCTACGTATTACCCGGCTCTATCCGGCTTGCTACAGCAAGAAGCTAGTTCTCGAATACCGACTCCACGACACGAACACGAGTCGGGACCACGCCCTTATGCTCCGTTCGGAGATTACGGTGCTGCGCTCACAGAAGCGCTGGGTGCACCGAGACCCGCAATATATGCGGGCGCTGCGCTCCGGCGTGCGCTTTTATGAAGATCGCTACGGGCGGCCGTTACTCGCGGAGACGGTCGCCAATATTCGCCGCCGCCGGCAGTGGCGCGAGACGTGGACCGCGATGCTGACCATCTTACGGTACGCTCCGCTCCTTCCCGTGCGCTGCGCCTATCTCAACATGCTAGCCGCGCTGCGGACACCCTCCCGTACCTCGTGCGCCGCGCTGGCCGAAGACCCGTCAAGCACGGGCAAGCGGTCAAGCCCGTCTTGAGACTGAAGCCTGCGGGCCGCGCGACTAGCGGGCGGCGGCGGACGCGGGCTCGGGCTCCCCGAACAGATCGTACAGCCAGCCGTGCTACGGGCAGCGGATGCAGTCGCCCTCCACGCGCCCGTAGTCGAGCGCCACGTTGCGGTGGGCGCAGCGCAGCTCCATCAGCGCCGGCTGGCCGTCCTCGCCCCGGTAGAGCACCAGCTCCTCGCCCAGCAGCTTCAGCCGCCGCGGCTT
>JAJPHF010000176.1 GCA_021325365.1 Pseudomonadota bacterium | reverse complement strand
GTCAACCCCGACGAGGTGGTGGCGATTGGCGCGGCCATCCAGGCGGGCGTGCTCCAGGGCGAGGTCAAAGACGTCCTCCTCCTCGACGTCACCCCCCTCACGCTGGGGATCGAGACGCTGGGTGGCGTGTCGACCCCGCTTATCCCCCGCAACACCACCATCCCCACGAGCCGCAGCCAGGTCTTCTCGACCGCCTCGGACAACCAGCCCAGCGTGGAGATCCACGTGCTGCAGGGCGAGCGGCCGATGGCGAGCGAGAACAAGACGATTGGCCGGTTCATCCTGGACGGCATCCTGCCGGCGCCGCGCGGGCTGCCGCAGATCGAGGTGACGTTCGACATCGACGCGAACGGCATTCTGAACGTATCCGCCAAAGACAAGGGCACCGGCAAGGAGCAGCGGATCACCATCACGGCGTCGAGCGGCCTGAGCAAGGACGAGATCGACAAGATGATGCGCGACGCCGAGGCGCACGCGGCCGAGGACGCGCAGCGGCGCGAGCTGATCGAGGCGCGGATCCAGGCCGACAGCCTAGCCTACCAGGCCGAGAAGATGCTGCGCGAGAACGAGGGGAAGTTCCCGGCCGAGTTGCGCGACGAGGTGCAGCAGAAGATCGCCGCGGTCAACGGCGTGAAGGATGGCAACGACCGGGCGGCCATCAGCCGCGCCAGCGAGGAGCTGACGGCCGCCTTGCAGAAGCTGGGGCAGCACGTCTACGGCCAGGCTGGGCAGGGCCAGCCGGCCGGCGGGCCGGGCGAGCAGCCGCGCCCGCCCGAGGGCACGGTCGAGGGCGAATTTCGCGAGGTTTAGCGGTCAGCCGTCAGCTATCAGCTATCAGCGAGCGGTGGAAGCAATAGCTGACGGCTGATAGCTGATAGCTGATAGCTAATTACTGGAGGACCCGTGGCGACGCGACGGGACTACTACGAGATACTGGGCGTTCCACGCAACGCCACTGAAGATCAGATTCGCAGCGCGTATCGGCAGCAGGCGCTGAAGTATCATCCGGACCGCAATCGGGAGCCGGGCGCGGCCGAGCAGTTCAAGGCGGTCACCGAGGCCTACGAAGTACTGCGCGACGGCGACAAGCGGGCGATGTACGACCGCTTCGGCCACACTGGCAGCGAGGCGCCGTTCGGCGCAGGGGGGTTCGGCGGCTTCGGCGGCTTCGGCTTCGAGGACATCTTCGAGACGTTCTTCGGCGCCGGCACGACCACGCGGAGCCGGCGCACGCGCGCCCAGCGCGGCGCCGACCTGCGACACGAGCTGAACCTGTCGTTCGAGGAGGCCGTTTTCGGCTGCGAGAAGGAGCTGGACGTCGCGCGGCACGAGGCCTGCGAGACGTGCCACGGCAGCGGCCTGGAGCCGGGCACGGAGCCGACGACCTGCCCGCGGTGTGGCGGCGCGGGCGAGCTGCGCCGGGCCACGCAGACGGTGTTCGGGCAGTTCGTGAACGTCAGCCTGTGCGACCGCTGCCAGGGCGAGGGGCGCATCGTAACCACGCCCTGCAATACCTGTGGCGGGCGCGGCCAAGTGCCGACGACGCGCCGCCTGCGCGTCAACGTGCCAGCGGGCATTGACGACGGCCAACAGATCCGCCTGGCCGGCGAGGGTGAGCCGGGCGCGCCCGGCGGCACGCCCGGCAACCTGTACATCGACGTGCGCGTGCAGCAGCACCGCTACTTCCGCCGCCAGGGCAACGACCTCCTGCTCGACCTGCCGATCAACGTGGCGCAAGCGGCGCTCGGCGCCGAGGTCGAGATCCCGACGCTGGACGAGCCCACCCGCCTGCGCATCCCCGCGGGCACCCAGAGCGGCCGCACCGTGCGGCTGCGCGGCAAGGGCGTGCCCTACCTGCGCGCGTCGGGCCGCGGCGACCTGCAAGTGCGCCTGCACGTCGTGACGCCGACGGACCTCACCGAGGAGCAGCGCCGCTTGCTCGAACGGCTGGCCGAAACCTTCGGCACCGAGGTCAAGCCGCACGAGAACAAAGGCTTTTTCGACAAGGTCAAGGACGCCTTCGGTGTGTAGCGGTCAGCCTTCAGCCGCCAGCTATCAGCCATCAGCAGGCTGGTGGCCGAGCGCGGCTGACCGCTCATGGCTGACGGCTGAAGGCTGACCATGCACTGGCTGGAGATCTCGACGCGCGCCGAGGCGGAGACGGTCGAGGCGATCGCCGAGGTGTTCCAGCAGTACGGGCAGGGCGTCGCCATCGAGGAGCCCATCGTCGCCTCGCCAGACGAGACGTACTACGTCGACTACACGCAGCCCGTGAAGGTAGCCACCTACGTGCCGCTTGACGAGCGCGCCGAGGAGCGACGGCAGCGCCTGGAGGCGGCGCTGCACTGGCTGGGGCTGCTGCGCCCCATCGAGCCGCTCGTCGTGCGCGAGCTGGCCGAGACGGACTGGGAGAACGCCTGGAAGCGCTACTTCTTCGTCCGCCACGTCGGCAAGCGCATCGTCATCGTGCCCTCCTGGCGGCAGTACCAGCCGAAGCCCGGGGAGATCATCCTCGACCTCGATCCCGGCATGGCGTTCGGCACCGGCGTCCACCCCACCACGCGGCTGTGCCTGCACCTCGTCGAGCGCTACCTGGCCCCCGGCGCGCGGGTGCTCGATCTCGGCACCGGCTCGGGCATCCTGGCGATCGCGGCCGCGAAGCTGGGCGCGGCGCACGTGCGCGCCGTCGAGCTGGAGCCGGTGGCGGCGCGGGTGGCGGCGGAGAACGTGGCGCGCAACGGCGTGGCGGCGGTGGTGCAGGTCGAGCAGGGCGAGCTGGCGCGGGTGGCCGCCGCCGAGCGCTTCGACCTGATCCTGGCGAACATCAACCTGCGCGTCATCCGGGCGGTGCTGCCCGACCTCGCGGCTCGCCTGGCGCCCGGCGGCCGCGCCGTTCTGTCCGGCGTGTTGCGCGAGCACGAGGCGACGCTGCGCGAGGTCATCGCCGACGCGGGCCTGCGCCTGGCCGAGCGCCGCCGCGAGGGCGACTGGCTGGCGGTCGTAGTCCTGAGTGCTGAGTGCTGAGTGCTGAGTGCTGAGTCATGAGTGAAGCACGAAACTTGACGCCCAGCACTCAGCACTCAGCACTGATTACGCTGACCACGGACTTCGGGCTGACGGACAACTTCGTCGGCGTGATGAAGGGCGTCATCGCGGGTATCGCGCCCGCGGCGCGCGTTATCGATCTGAGCCATGTCGTGCCGCCCCAGGACGTGCGCGCCGGCGCTTTCGTGCTCGCCACGGGCTTCGAGGTCTTCCCACCGGGCACGATCCATCTGGCGATCGTCGATCCGGGCGTCGGGAGCGCGCGCCGCGCCATCGCGCTCGCGGCCGGCGGCTACCGCTGGGTGGCGCCCGACAACGGGTTGCTGGGCTACGCGCTGGCGGCGCTCGCGGCGGCGGGCCGGCTCGGCGGCCGCTGGAACGACGGCTGGTGGGTGCTCGACGACAGCGCCCAGGCGGTCGAACTGGCCGAGCCGCGGTACTGGCGCCCGGCCGTCAGCCGGACGTTCCACGGCCGCGACGTGTTCGCGCCGGTAGCCGCCCACCTGGCCGCCGGGGTGCCGCTCGACGCGCTGGGGCCGCGCCTCGACCGCGTGCAGGCGCTCGCGCTGCTCCGCCCCGAGTGGGGCGAAGGCGGCTGGCGCGGCGAGGTGATCTACGTGGACAACTTCGGCAACCTGCTCACGAGCCTGACCGTGCGCGAGCTGGGCGACGCGGATTGGCAGATCGTGGTGGAAGGCCCGGCCGGGCGCGGCGGGGGCGGCCGGGCGGCCGGCGGCGCGGCGACCATCGCCGGCCTGAGCGCGTCGTACGCCGCCATGCCGCGGCTGGGGGCGATCCTGGGCAGCAGCGGCCACCTGGAGATCGCCGTACCGAACGGCAGCGCCGCCAAGCGGCTGGGCGCGGGCGTCGGCTGGGTCGTGCGGGCGAGGCCCCGCTGACGCGGGGAGGCGCCCAGCGCGGTACGGCTCGCGGGCCGCCGAGCCGTGACGCGCCCGGCCGGCTCAGTCGCGGCTGCCGCGGCCCAGCGCGGCCTGGACCTTGGCGACGAGCGCGTCGAGGTCGAAGGGCTTGGCAAGCATATCACAGCCGTACTGTTCGAGCAGCGGCTGGTGCTCGGCCAGCGAGTGCAGCGCCGCGGAGCAGACAATCACGGGAATCGGGCGCGTGGCCGGATCGAGCGTCAGCAGCTCCAGGATCTGCCAGCCGTTCTCCTCGTGGCCCACGCGGATGTCCAGGATGACGAGGTCGGGATGCTGGTCCTTGACGAACTGGTAGGCGTTGCCGGCCTCCCGGCAGACGACGACGTCGTAGCCCTCATCCTGTTCGAGCAGCTCCTCCATCAAGCTGAGAAACGCCGTGTCGTCGTTGATCACCGCGATGCGCGCCTTGCGCTCCGCCACCGTCCCCATCCCCCGCCCGGCTGGTCCGCCGGCTGTTCGCCCCCGGACACTCTGGGCATTTTACGATATTATCGCGGAATTGTGGCTTGACGCCTATTGGCCCGGGGGTCTATGATGACTTCGCCAGCCTCGATATGTTTATGTCGAGGCAGGGCCTGAAGGCTTTTCCTTACATAACTTGGGCAGGTCGCATCGTCAATAGGGTCCGGGGCGCGTTCCGACAGGCGACAGACAGCCGGTCGCGCTCGCGGCCCGTACTAGCCGACCCACCGGGCCGCGCCCGTGCGCGTGTCTGGAGTTTACGGAACCCTGCTGCGGCACTCGCGGGCCCCGACCCGGGACGCGCGGCTGCTAGAAGGTCCACCGGCCGCGTCGTGGCGCGGCCGCACTCGGCGCCAGCGCACGCGCTGCTCGCTGGCGTCCAGCAGGCGACATTGGCCTGGCTAGCCCGGCCCGAGCGGCTCCGCGCTGCTCCGCCGCCCGCTCGTAGCGGGTCCCACGGGGTGTGTCGTGGTCGTCTGCCGCGAAGCGAGCCGCCGCGATGCCGCGCGGTGTCGCCCGCGCACATCCCCTCGTGCTGGTCCTCCGCGCCAGCGCAGACCCTCCCGGCTCTGCCCAGGTGCTGCAAGTAGCCTGGCCCTATCTTGTAGGGAGGTGAACGGCACTTGGACACTATCAGTATCGTCCTGGCGCTGGTGGCGCTGGTCGTCGGCGGCGCCATCGGCTTCTTCGTTCGCCAGCGCAACACCAGCGCGCGCGATGCGATGGCCGCGGCCAACGCCGAGCGCATCGAGGCCGAGGCCGTGGCGCGCAAGAACGAGATCCTGCTGGAAGCCAACAACGAAGCGCTGAAACTCCGCAACAGCGTGGAGGCCGAAGCGCGCGACCGGCGGCGCGAGCTACAGCAGTCGGAGCGACGGCTGCAGCAGAAGGAGGAGAACCTCGACCGGAAGCTGGAGGGCCTGGAGCGCCGCGAGCGGACGATCGCGAACCGCGAGAAGGAGCTTGAGGCGCGCCACAGCGAGATCGACCAGGTGGTACAGCGGCAGACGCAAGAGCTGGAGCGCGTCGCCGGGCTGTCGCGCGAGGAGGCGCGGACCCTCCTCCTCCAGCGCGTCGAGGAGGAGTTCCGCGCCGAGGCCGCCCGGCGGGCCCGCGAGGTGGCGGCCGCCGCCCGCCAGGAGGCCGACGAGGAGGCCCGCCGCATCATCACCCTCTCGATCCAGCGACTCGCGGCCGACCACTGCGCCGAGAGCACCGTCTCGGTCGTGCCCATTCCCAACGAGGAGATGAAGGGGCGCATCATCGGCCGCGAGGGCCGCAACATCCGCGCGCTGGAGCAGGCGACCGGCGTCGACCTCATCATCGACGACACGCCCGACGCCGTGACCCTGTCGGGCTTCGATCCGGTGCGCCGCGAGATCGCGCGGGTCGCCCTGACTCGGCTCGTGCTCGACGGCCGTATCCATCCGGCCCGCATCGAGGAGATCGTCGCCAAGGCCAAGCAAGAGGTCGAGGCGGACATCATGAAGTCGGGCGAGGCCGCCGCCATCGAGGCGGGCGTCCACGGGCTACACCCCGAGCTGATCCGCATGCTTGGGCGGATGAAGTACCGCACCAGCTACGGCCAGAACCAGCTGCGCCACTCGGTCGAGGCGGCGCTGCTGGCGGCGATGATGGCCCAGGAGCTGCACGCCGACGTGGAGGTGGCGCGGCGAGCGGCGCTGCTGCACGACATCGGCAAGACCGTCACCCACGAGATGGACGCGCCGCACCACATCATCGCCGGCGACCTGGCGCGGCGCTTCAAGGAGCGGCCGGAGGTCGCGCAGGCGATCATCGACCACCACGATGCCGACCCCGACGACCAGAGCGTCGAATCGATCCTGGTGCAAGCCGCGGACGCTATCTCGGGCGCGCGCCCCGGCGCCCGGCGCGAGAGCGTCGAGCACTACGTGCGGCGCCTGGAGGCGCTGGAGAACGTCGCCAACTCCTTCGACGGCGTCGAGCGCTCGTTCGCGATCCAGGCGGGCCGCGAGGTGCGCATCATCGTCAAGCCCGAGGAGATCGACGATCTCAGCTCGATGCGGCTGGCCCGCGACATCGTGAAGAAGATCGAGGAGACGCTGCAGTATCCCGGCCAGGTGAAAGTGACCGTGGTGCGCGAGACGCGCGCCGTAGACTACGCGCGATAAAGCGGTCAGCTATCAGCGGTCAGCCGTCAGCTTCGGCAGCGCGTCTGCTGGGGGCTGGCGGCTGACTGCTGACAGCTCAGGAGCGCCATGAGCGAGACGAGCCGCCTCGACCTGCACCTGCACACGACGGTGTCGGACGGCCACCTGCCTCCCCGCGAGCTGGTCCGGCGCGCGCACGCCAACGGCGTGCGCACGCTGGCCGTGACCGACCACGACAACACCGATGGCCTCGCCGAGGCGCGGGCCGAGGCCGACGCGCTCGGCCTGACGCTAATCCCCGGCATCGAGCTGAGCACCGACCTGGGCCCGATCGGCGTCCACGTGCTCGGCTACTTCGTGCGCTACGAGGACCCCGCGTTCCAGGCGCGGCTGCTGCCCATGCGCGACGACCGCCTGAACCGCGCCTACGGCATGGTCGCGCGGCTCGGCGAGCTAGGCTACCCGATCTCGATCGACCGCGTGCTGGAGATCGCCGGCGAGGGGTCGGTGGGCCGCCCCCACGTCGCACAGGCCCTGCTCGAGGCGGGCCACGTGAACTCGATCGCCGAGGCCTTCGACCGCTTCATCGCCGACCACGGCCCGGCCTACGTCGAGCGCATGAAGCTGACGCCGCAGGACGCCATCGCGCTCATCCACGCCCACGGCGGCGTCGCGTCGGTAGCGCACCCCTATGACGCGCCCGACGTGGACGCGCTGGTTGCGGAGCTAGCCGCGGCCGGGCTCGACGGCATCGAGACGTACTATCAGGGCTACGGCCCGGAGCGCGTCGAGCACTTGCTGGCGCTGGCGCGGCGGTACGGCCTCGTGCCCACCGGCGGCAGCGACTACCACGGCTTCCCGATGGGCGACGCGGCCGAGGTGGACAACGACGTCGGGTCGGTCTGGGTGCCCGAGGAGACGGTGGACTTGCTGCGGGCACGGGCGAAGACGCCCTAAGCGTCGCGGCGCTGGCTGAGCCAGGTCACCATGCCGAGGAGGGCGAGGACGGCGAGGGCCATCGCCACCATGACGAGCAGCTTAGCGAGCGTGGAGACGGGGCTGTGCCAGGCGAGGCCGAGCCAGGCGAACAGGCCGCAGAAGCCGTAGAGCAGCAGGACCGTGCGCGTCTGCGAGAGGCCGAGGCGCGTCAGGCGCTGCGGCAGGTGCTCGAAGTCGCCGCCCTTGAGGGGCGAGCGCCGGCGCGACAGCCGCCGCCCGATGACCCACGCCACGTCCAGGATGGGCAGGCCGAGCACGACGAACGCCGTGCCGAGCTTCACGCCGCCGATGATGGCGAGCGCTCCCAGCGCGTAGCCCAGGAACATCGAGCCGCTGGTGCCCATGAACAGCCGCGCGGGATGCCAGTTGCGCGGCAGGAAGCCCAGGCAGGCTCCCGCGAGCCCTAGCGGCAGCACGGCGATGGTGTACTGGCCGAAGAAGTAGCTGCGCACGAACAGCGTCAGCGCCGCAATGGCACCGATGCCGCCCGCCAGGCCGTCCATGACGTCGACCAGGTTGATCGTGTTGATCATGGCGACGAGCCAGAACAGCGTGAGCGGCACGCCGATCCACGCGGGCAGCGGCACGACCTGGACGAACGGCAGCGCAATGCTGTCGATCCAGAGCCCGAAGCTCACCGGCACGACCGCGACGGCGAACTGGCCCACGAGCTGGGGGAGCGGTCCCAGGCGGGCGCGGTCGTCGGCGTAGGCGAGCGGCAGGAGGATCACGAGGCCGAGCAGTACGCCGAGCAGGCGCTCGGCATCCTCGGGACTCCGCACCAGCTCGGCGGTCGGGGCGACGAAGCTGACGAGCGCCGCGAGCACGAAGGCGGCGCAGATGCCGTAGCCGCCCGTGCGCGGCACCACCGCGGCCTGTAGCTCGCCGCGCCGCGGATAGTCGAGCAGCCCCAGGCGCCGGCCCGCCCGGGCCGCGAGCCCCGTGAGCGCGAAGCTCGCCAGGACGGCGACCGCGAAGGCGCCGAGCAGCCAGATTTCAGCCATTAGTGGTCAGCCGTCAGCTATGCGCCAGGCGTGTCATTGCAGCTCTCGCGCGAGGGCCATGAACTTGTCGCTGAGAGCGGGATCGTCGCGGGCCAGCGCGGCGCGGAGGGCGGCGACGTGGTCGGGCACGGCGGCCAGTGGGGCGTCGCCCGCGTCATGCTCGACCGTGGCGAGGCCGCACGCCGGCCCAGGCACCAGGCGCTCGCGGGCGCTTACCAGCTCCTCGGCCAGCCGCTCGCCCGGCCGGCGGCCGACGATGCGAACGGGCCGCGCCGCGGCGGCCGGGCGGACCAGCGCCGCCAGCCGCTCGGCCATGTCGAGCACGCGCACGGGCGGCCCCGGGTCGAGCAGGAGCGTCGCGCCGGCGGGGCCGCGCCCCGCCGCGGCCAGCACCAGGTCCACGGCCTCCCGCTGGCTCATCCAGTAGCGGGTCATGGCCGGGTCGGTGATCGTGAGCGGCAGGCCCGCGGCGAGCTGCTCCAGGAACGTCTCGATGACGCTGCCGCGCGTCCCGAGGACGTTCACGAAGCGCACGACCACGAAGCGGCCGCTGGCCTGGCGCCCGCCCCAGCGCACCACTAGCTCAGCCAGCCGCTTTGTCGCGCCGTAGATGCTCGGCGGGTTCACCGCCTTGTCGCTCGACGTGTAGACGAACGCCTGCACGCCGTGGGCGACGGCCGTCTCGACCAGCGCGTGCGTGGCCAGCACGTTGACCGAGATCGGCTCGTCGGGCTGCGCCTCGCCGAAGTGGACGTGCTTGTAGGCGGCGAGATGGAAGACGACCTCCGGCTCCCAGCGCCGGAACAGCTTCTCCAGCTTCTCGCGGTTGCGCACGTCGGCTAACACGAGCTGGGGGTCGGGAACCAGGGAGCGGCGGCCAGGAGTAGCCGATTCGGGGCCCTCGGGCTCGTGGCCCCTGGCGGACAGCCGGCGCTGGAGACGGAAGAGCGAGTCCTCGTGGTTGTCGAGGAGCACGAGCCGCGCGGGCGCGAGGCCGAGGAGGCGCTGGACCAGCGGCACGCCGACCGAGCCGCCGGCGCCGGTGACGAGGATGCGGCGGCCGCGCAGGGCCTCGGCCGCGGCGGCACAGTCGACGGCGACCTCCGGCCGCCCGAGCAGCGCGCTGGGGTCGAGGCGCTCGAGGTCGAAACGCATCAGTCGGCGCTCGCCGCGCGGGCGGCCGTCAGCCGCGCCTGCGCCTCGCGCATGAACAGGGCCACGTCGTGGTCGGGCTCCAGCGTCTCGGTAATCAGGTAGCGGGCGAGCCGAGACAGCCGCGCGGTCAGCCGGTCGAGGTCCATGTCGCCCTCGCCGTAGGGCAGCCCCTCGCCCAGCAGGCCCGTCGCGTTCGAGACGTGGACCTCGAACAGCCGGTCGGCCAGCGCATCGACGAACGTCTCGACGCTCGCGATCGGCGGCAGGTGGCGCAGATAGGCGTAGAGCGTCTCGACCGGGTCCGCGCCCGCGCCTCGAGGGATGCCCTCACCCCCCGCCCTCTCCCAGGGGGGGAGGGCGCTAGACGTACTCCCCTCTCCCCCTGGGAGAGGGGCGGGGGGTGAGGGCGCCTCCGCCTGCTGGCGGGCGTTCACGTAGAGCTGCGCGTGGGAGACGTCGAGGGTGGCGTGCAGGCCCGGCGTCGCGTCGAGAAGCCGCACCATATCCTCGGGGCTCATGCCGATGGGCGTGTAGAGATAGCGCGACTCGCGCATACGCAGCACTGGCGGCACGTTCTCCAGCGTGGGCACCAGGCCGTGCGCCTGGGCCGCGGCCACGTAGGCGCGCAGGAGCGTCAGGCAGCGCGCGAAGACCTCGTCACGCTCGGCAGCGTCCCAAACGAGCGCGAACCGGGGGACGATAGCGTGGATCACCAGCCCCGTGGCGCCCACGGCCGCGCCCAGCTCCGCCAGGCGCTCCAACAGCTCGAAGCTCGCCGGCCGCAGATCGGCGAGGTCGAAGTATTCGCCGTCGAGCCCGCGGATCGGCCCCTCCACGACGACGGCGAAGTCGGCGGGCAGGGCGTAGCTCCGCATCCGGTCGATCACCGCCTGGCGCGCGTCGGCCGTAGCGACGTCCTGGCCATCTAGGTATAGCTCCAGGCCCTCGGGCAGGGGAGGGCGCAGCCTATCCGCGAGCTGGCGAGGCGTCGGCCGCGCCTTGAGGAGGATTCGCGCCCTGGTCCCGGAGCCAAGCGACATACCGCGGCAGTCCTTCATCGAGCGAGATGGCGGGCGCGTAGCCCAGGTCGGCGCGGGCGCGCGTCAGGTCGGCCACGTAGCCTGTCGGCTGGCCCGCGGGCGGCGGCTGGATCGTCGAGCGCGAGCCCGTGACGGCCACGACACGTTCGGCCAGCGCGAGCAGCGACGTGCTGACGCCGGTCCCCACATTGTAGACGCCGCCCACGGCCGCGGGCACGCTTAGCGCCAGGCGCACCGCCCGGGCCGCGTCGCGCACCTCGGTGAGGTCGCGGACGGCGGGGCTGTCGATGACCAGCGGCAGCCCCGCGAGCGCGCGCTGCGCCAGGATCGAGACGACGCCGCCCGACCCGGCCTGCACGAGCTGCCCCGGGCCGTAGATGGAGAAGCCGCGCAGCGCGACCGTCGCCACGCCGTACAGGCGATGGTACATGGCCAGCCATTGCTCGGCGACGCGCTTGGAGACCGCGTAGGGATTGTCGTCGGCGAGCGGGGCGTCCTCCGCGAGCGGCCGGGTCGACGCCGCGTACACGCGCTGCGTCGAGAGCAGCACGACGCGCCCGCCGCCGGCCCGCGCGCCTTCGAGCACGTTCAGCGTGCCCGCGGCGTTGACGAGGCTGGCCGCGTAGGGCTGCTGGAAGGAGATGCCCACGTCGGGCACGGCCGCCAGGTGGACGATGGCCTCGGCCTCGCGCGCCGCGTCCTGCGTGGCGGCGCCGAGCACGTCGGCTTGCAGGTGCGGGCAGGGCCACCCGGGCGGTGCAGCCGACCGCGCCAGAGTCGTCACCGCGTGGCCGTGGGCGAGCAGATCGGCGACGACGTGGCGGCCGATGAAGCCGGTGCCGCCCGTAACGAGCACTCTCACGTCGGCTCTCGCGCACGGTAGTAGTCCAGCACCGCGCCCACGCTGGCAGCCAGCGTGCGCGTCGGCCGCCAGCCCAGGGCGGTTAGGCGGGAGTGGATGGCCCCCCCAGCCCGCCAATTCTGGGGGGAGCGAGTCGGCAGGCCGCGGGCTTGGGCGGCGGTGGCGACCAGGGCGGCGACCTGGGGCACGGGGCAGACCTCGCCGGCGGCGTTGGCGGCGTGGAAGCCCGGGGGCCAGGCCACCGCCGCTGCGGCCTGGAGGGCGGCGCAGGCGTCGTCCAGGTGGATGAAGGCGGTGGGCGCCGCCGCGCCCGGGTACACCACCAGCGGCTCGCCGCGCACCGCTTGCAGACAGTATTTGTTGGGGACTGTGAGGTAGCGGTAGTCGGTCTTCATGACAGGCCCCAGCCCATGCACCACGGCCAAGCGGACGGCGATTGCGGTAAGCTGGTGGCGGCGCGCGTACAGCTCCAGCAGCTTCTCGCCGTAGACGTGGGAGAGGTGCGCCAGGTCGCCCTGGGGCCCATAGGGCATCTGCTCGTCGACGGCGGGCGGCAGCACAGGGCCGTAGACGCGAAAGGAGCTGCCGTAGACGACGCGGGGCACACCATGCCGGACGGCGGCGTCGAGGATCACGCGCGGGCCGGTGAGGTTCGTCGTTTCCGTGTAGCGGGGCCGTTCGGCCGCCGCGGCCGAGCTGGCCTGGGCCGCCAGGTGGTACACCACGGCGAACGGGCCGCGGGCGAACGCGCGCGCCACGGCGCGGGGCGCGGTGACGCTGCCCCGCACTAGCTCGAAGTCGCCCAGCTCGGCCAGTCCCGCGACGGCGGTTAGGTCGGTGGCGAAGCCGTTGTCCAGCGCGACGACGCGCTCGCCCGCGCGCAGCAGGCGGGCGGCCAGCGCCGCGCCGATGTAGCCCACGCCCGTCACGAGCACCGCCACCGTCGTGTCTCCTCGCACTGGCAAGCTCGCCGCCGCGCGGCGCCCCGGGATGATAGCGAGCGCGGCGCGGCGCCAACAATCAGGCGTTCCCGCGATGGTGGATGGTGGGCCCCCCGATCCCCGACGCGCCGCCCGCGGGCGCGGGCGGCGATCAGGCGATCCGCGCAGGAGGATGCTATGCGGCAGGAGATGGACGCGGCGCTCGACGCGCTCGCCGCCGAGGCGGACGATCTGACCGCGCTGCTCGCAGCCGCGCCGGCGGCAGCGTGGCAGCAGCCGACGCGGCTGCCAGGCTGGGACGTGACGACGCTCGTGGCGCACCTGGCCCGGGGGCTGGGACGCATCGCGGCCTACGCCGCCACGCCGCTAGACGAGCCGGCCCGGCGCGACCGCGTGAGCTACTTCCGCTACGACGCCGCGGGCATGGCCGGCGACGTGACCGCCCGCGCCCGCGAGGCCGCGCGGGGTGCCACGCCCGCCAGTCTGACGGCGGCGCTGCGCGACGCGGTGCCGGCCGCCCGCGCCGCCGTGGCGGGGCTCGCGCCGACGACCGTCATTCCCAGCGCCATCGCGCCCATCATGCTCGTCGAATACCTGCCGACCCGCTTGCTCGAGGCGTGCGTCCACGGCCTCGATCTGCGCCAGGCGCTCGGCGCGCCGCCGGTGCCGACGCCTGGCGTGCTGGCGAGCACGGTCGCCACGCTGGAAGGGCTGCTGGCGGCGCCGCGTCCGGCCGGGCTGGCCGACGACGTGGCGTTCGTCGAGGCCGCGGCGGGACGCCAGCCGTACCCCGACCCCCGCTTCCCACTGGTCGCCTGAGGCGAGCGCGGACCCCTTCCCCGATAGGGCATGGGGGCTTTCCGGTGGCGGACCCCCTCCCCCAACCCCCTCCCCCCACAGGGGGCGGGGGCTACCGACAGAGCCGGCCCCGGCGCCCTCCCCCTTCCCTTCAAGGGGAGCCGGGGGGTAGGTCAGCCCCGGCGTCCTCCCCCCTTTCCCCTATGGGGGAGAGGGGGCCGGGGGGTGAGGGGCCCCCCAGTTGCGCGCGGAGCACCCGACCGATACAGTAGGCACGTGGACAGCCTCTGTATCCTTGGCGTGCGCGTGGACGACGTGACGTTCGCCGAGGCGCTCGCCCTCCTACGCGAGTTCGTGGCCTCGCGCGCGCCCCATTACGTCGTGACGCCCAACCCGGAGTTCGTCATGGCGGCCCGACAGGACGCCGCGTTCCGGGCGGCGCTGAACGGCGCCGCCCTCGCCATCCCCGATGGCGGCGGCCTGCTGCTCGCGGCGCGGCTGTGGGGGCGCCCCTTTCGCGAGCAGGTCCGCGGCACAGACTTGGTGTACCGGCTGGCGCGGCTCGGCGCGCGCGACGGCCAGCGGTGGTTCCTGCTCGGGGCCGCGCCGGGCGTGGCCGAGGCTGCCGGCCGCCGCCTGATAGCCCGCTATCCGGGACTCCAGGTGGTCGGCACCTTCGGCGGCAGCCCGCACCCGGCCGACGACGCCGAGGCGCGCGCGGCCATCCGTGCGGCCGGCCCGGTCGACGTGGTGCTCGTCGCGTATGGCGCGCCCGGCCAGGAGCTATGGATGGCTCGCAACGTCGCGGCGCTGGGCGTGCCAGTCGCCATTGGCGTGGGGGGCGTGCTCGACTTCATCTCCGGCCGCGTGCGCCGCGCGCCGCGCTGGGTACGTGACCTGGGGCTCGAATGGTTGTTCCGACTGCTAGTGCAGCCACGGCGCTGGCGTCGCCAGCTCGCGCTGCCGCGGTTCGCGCTGCTGGCCCTGCTGGCGACGCCGCGCGAACGCGCCCGCCTACAACGTAGCCATCACGCTCGACCCCGCGTGCCGTCGGCTCGCGCCATACGCGACGGCGCCGGCTGGGGAATCGAGGGAGAGAGCGCATGAATACCGTACCATCCATGCCGCCGGGGAACGGGCCGGCGGCCGCGCCGGGCGACCATCGCGCCGGCGAGCGCCCGGCGCGGCCGGGGCCGCCGGTGGGAGTCGGCATTCTCACGAAGGGGAAACCCACGCTCAGCATGGTGCTGGTGAGCCTGTTGATGCAGGAGCACTGCCAGCTGCGCGTTCACATCGTGGACACGTCGCCCAGCCCGGTCGTGCGGCGCGACGACGTGGTGTTCGCCCTGCGACTGGCGTTCGACCGCCAGATCGTCTGCGAGTACGAGTACTCGCGCGAGAAGGAGCGGGCGTTCAGCGCCGGCCGCCAGCGGCTGCTGGAGGCGCTGCCGGGGCCGTTCCTGGTGTTCATGGACGACGACGTGGTGCTGCCAGCGGGCACGTTGGCCCGCCTGTGCGAACGGGCGCGCGGGTTAGACAACTGGGGCTACGTGGCCCCCGTGTGCAAGAACTACGGTGTGGCGGGAATCCCGTTTGGCGAGCGCGCGCACTACACGCCAGGCGGGCTGATCTACCAGGACGACGTGGTTCGCCGCATCTTACTAGAGTATTACGGCACCACGGTGGACGTGCTCGACGCGAAGCGCACGCGCGGCAAGGTCTGGGAGAGCGTGTTCCTGTCGGAGCTGTTCGGGATGCTCGGGCGCTCGTCGGCGGTGCTCGACGACGTGGTGACGTACCACCTGGACTACCATCAGCGGGCCGAGTGGCACCCGAACGAGAACGAGCTGATTGCGAACACGCGCGCGCGGCTGCGGGAGCTGGTGGAGCGCGTCGGCGGCCGGTCCACGGCGACGCCGCCCACTCAACGGCAGTAGGAAGAGGGCGGCCGGCTCAGCTGGAGCAGCGCCAGGCGAGCCGGCCCTCGGCCAGCCACTCAACGGCAATAGGAAGAGGGCGGCCGGCTCACAGCAGGCGTACCGTTACGCCGAGGGCGCCGAGGACGAGGAGCTGGAGAACGAAGAGCCCGAGCATTACCATGCCGCCCACGACGACCGTGCCGAGCGCGTCGGCGTTCGTGCAGTCCTGCGCCGCCCGGACCGCGACCACGCCGGCGACCAGGATCCAGATCAGGACGGCAACGCGGATCAGGCCGCCCACGCAAGGCACTGCTCCCAGGATATTCAGGGCGCCGGGCGACATCGCGAAGCCGAGCGCCCGGAGCATCTCGCCGGGGGTGGCCGTGCCCCCGAACAGGCGGGTGCCGACGAAGTAGGTGACGTAGGACCAGACGACCCAGTTGGCGAGCATCGACGCGATCTCGGACACCAGGCCGACGTGGCGCGGCCCCTGCTCGAAGACGTTCAGCAGGTTGCCCAGCAGCGAGGCGACGGCGGCGATCACCACGACCAGGACGGCCTCGGGCAGCGCCGACTGGTCGTGCTCCACCTCATCGTAGAGCGTCGCGTCGAGCAGCGCCGCCCGGCGCATGCGCTCGACCAGGCCGCGCCCTTCTACCATGCCCGTGCCTCCCGGGGTGCTGTCCGGCGGGCAGTATAGCACCGCCACGCCTTGCCAGCCGCGCGCCGGGCGACGGCGCGCAGCGTTCCCGGCCGTATTCGGCGAAAGCAAGGGTGCGGCGACTTAACGGTTTGCGGCTCCGTTTCGGCGAGTGGTAGACTCGCCCATCTCGCAGCGATCAGCGATCAGCTATCAGCTGTCAGCCGTCAGCTCGCGTCCGGCGTTGCGGTGCCGGCCGATCGCTGAGAGCCGACGGCTGACAGCTTTGCCGGAGGCGATCATGCCCGTTGCCGATGCGCTCGCGCCCGACCTGCTGCTGCTGAACGGCCGCCTGCTCACCATGGACCGCGCCAACACGACGGCCGAGGCGCTGGCGATCAAGGACGGCAAGATCGTCGCCGTGGGTACCAGCCGCGAGATCGAGGGCCTGGCCGGGGCGCGCACCGAGGCGATCAACCTGGAGGGCCGCACGGCGGTGCCGGGGCTGGTGGACACGCACGTCCACCTGGCCGGCGAGGCGTCGGTGGCCCACCACGTCGAGGTGCGCGACTTCTACGCCGACGTCGGCACCGTGGGCGACATCCTAGAGCGCATGCGGGCGGCCGCGGCGAACACGCCGCCCGACGGCTGGGTGGTCGCCCACGGCAGCCCCATGCAGGAGTTCCGCCTGGCCGAGCAGCGGCGCCCCACGCGGGCCGAGCTGGATGCGGCAGTGCCGAACCATCCCGCGTTCGTCTACTTCGGCGCGCACATCACGGTTGCCAACAGCCGCGCGCTGGCCGCCGCCGGCATCACGCGCGACACGCCGGACCCGGCGGGCGGCGAGATCGAGCGCGACGCCGCGGGCGAGCCGACCGGCGTGCTGAAGGAGCGCGCGCAGGCGCTGGTGAAGCGGGTGGCGCCGGGCGCGCCGTCGCTGGAGGAGGGCATCCTGGCGCTGCTGCGCCAGACGCTCGCCCGCGGCGTCACCTCGGTCCACGACATCATCACGCATCCCGACGAGGTGCGCGCCTACCAGAGCCTCGCGGCCAGCGGGCGCCTGTCGGCGCGGGTCCACATGCTGGTGCGAGTGATCGAGTCGCACTTCTCGAAGGAGAGCCTGCTCGACCTGGGGCTGGTGCAGGGGCTCGGCAACGAGTTCCTGAAGCTCGGCGGCATCAAGATGAGCGTGGACGGCGGCTTCACGGGCCGCAACGCGGCCTTCTACGAGCCGCTGGAGGGCGAGCCGGACAACTGCGGGCTGATCCGCATCGAGACGGACGAGCTAGAGGACACGGTCTGGCGCTACCACCAGGCGGGCATGCGCATCTGCACGCACGCGATGGGCGACCGGGCGATGGACATGGTGCTGGAGGCCTACGCGAAGGCGCAGCGCCGCCTGCCCCGCCACGACCACCGCCACCGCATCGAGCACCTGGGCAACTGGATGATGACGCGCGAGCGCATGGCGCAGGTGCGCGAGATCCAGGCCATCCCGGTGCCCAACCCCTCGTTCTTCCACCACCTGGGCGAGACGGCGCTCGGCACCCTCGGCCGCCACCGCATGGAGGCGGGCTTCCCCTTCCGCTCGCTGATCGCCAACGGCAGCCCGCTGGTGTTCGGCTCGGACGCGCCGGGCTACTGGCCGATCGACCTGCTGCGCGACATCGGCAACGCCGTGAGCCGCCAGACGATGCGCGGCACGGTCATCTCGCCGGAGGAGCAGATCGGCGTGCTCGACGGCCTGCGCGCGGCGACCGCCAACGCGGCCTTCGTGGGCTTCGAGGAGCACCGCCTGGGCACGCTGGAGCCGGGCAAGCTGGCCGACATCGCCGTGCTCGGCCGCGACCCGCTGGCCGTCGCGCCCCAGGAGCTAAAGGACATTCCGGTGGACCTGACGCTCGTGCAGGGCAAGGTGGTGCATAGCCGGTAAGTTGTCAGCGGTCAGCCATCAGCAGACAGGGGCGCAACGAGCGACTCATCTTCCCGGCTGTTGTCGCTGAGCTATGGCGACACACGGCCGCTCGTGCCCGCGACCGAATGGCTGACCGCTGACCGCCGAAGGCTGACCGCTGAAGGCTGAGAGCTGAGAGCTAGATATGGACGAACTACAGGCGCGGCTGATCGAGCTGGACCGGCAGTGGACGCGGGCGGTGCCGCCGATCCCGCCGCTGGCCGAGACGGAGGCGGCAATCACGGCGCGGCTGCGTGAGGTCGAGGAGGCGCGGCGCGCGGTGTTCGCGGTGATCGACCAGCAGCGCGAGCAGACGATCGAGCTGCTGCGCGAGATGGTGCGCATTCCGAGCGTGAACCCGAGCGAGGGCTACGAGCTTGAGATGGCCGCCTACTCGGCGCGCGCGATGCGGGCGCTGGGCATGGCCGTGGAGGAGGTCGAGACGGCGCCGCGCCGCGGCAACGCGCTCGGCAAGCTGCGGTTCGCCGACGGCCCGTCGCTGCTGTTCTACGCGCACATCGACACGGTGCCGGTGGGCGACCCGAGCGAGTGGACGTACCCGCCGTTCTCGGCCGAGATCGCGGATGGGCGCATCTGGGGGCGCGGGGCGAAGGACTGCAAGCTGGGCCTGGCCGCGGCGCTGCAAGCGCTGCGGGCGCTGCAAGACGCGGGGGCGCCGGTGCGGGGCGAGGCGCAGATCGCCGCCGTGGCCGACGAGGAGATGGGCGGCCACCTGGGCATCGCGCAGCTGATCGACCGCGATCTAATCCACGCCGACTACGCGATCTACGGCGAGGGCTACCCGAACCGCGTGACCATCGGGCACAAGGGCTGGGTGAACCTGAAGCTCACCACGCGCGGCCGCACCTCGCACACGGCGGCGAAGACGCGCGGCGTGAACGCCATCCTCAGCATGTGCCGCCTGGCGCCGATCATCGAGGACCTGAGCTTCCCCAGCTGGGAGCCGCATCCGGTCGTCGCCAGCCCGCCGGTGGCGAGCGTGAACGTCATCCAGGGCGGCTTCAAGGTAAACGTGGTGCCCGACCGCTGCTCGATCACCGTGGACGTGCGCTACCCGCCGGGCATGACGCACGAGACGGTGCTGGGCCGCGTGCGCGACGTGCTGGCCGAGGCGCGGGCGCGCGATCCCGGCATCGGCGACGTGGACGTGGAGCTGACGAACCTGGCGCGGCCGTCGTTCGTGCAGCCCGAGGAGCCGCTGGTGCGCTGGATGAGCCGCGCCGTTCAGGAGGTCACGGGCGTCGACCCGCGCCCCGAGGGCATGGAGGCGACCAGCGACTCGCGCTGGATCCTGCTCGACGCGGGCGTGCCGATCGTGAACTTCTCGATGGGCAACGACTCCGGCCACCGGCCGAACGAGTGGTGCGGCATCGAGGACTTGATCCAGAACGTGAAGATCTACGCGCTGATGTGTTTGCTGCTACTCAGGTAGGCGGGAGCTGAAGCGGTTGCAGGTTGATGAAGCGATCAGGCCACGCCGGAATGGCGGCCTAGCGGCCGCGGGCGGGCACGAGACCCGCCCCTACGTCGCCCCGGCCGCCTAACACGCCGGCAAGCCGTGAGGAAGAAGGGTGGCGACAATGGCGGAGCGAGGAAGACTGGCGCCGGACCTGGTGTTGACAGGTGGGCGCGTGCTGACGATGGATGCGCAGAACAGCGTGGCGCAGGCGGTGGCGATCCGCGACGGCCGGATTCTGGCGGTCGGCGCGGACGACGATGTGCTGCGGCTAGCGGGCGACGGCACGGAGGTGATCGACCTCGACGGGCGGCCGACGCTGCCGGGCCTGACCGACTGCCACGTCCACCTGGCGAGCGACGCGGGCCGCGCGGTGAACGCCGCCGAGTGCCGCGACTTCTACGACCCGTCGATTAGGACGGTCCCGGACATCCTCGACCGGCTGCGCGAGCAGGCGCAGAACACGCCGCCCGGCCAGTGGGTCGTCGGGCGCGGCAGCCCGCTCCAGGACTTCCGCCTGGGCGAGGGGCGCCTGCCGACGAAGGCGGAGCTAGACGCGGCGGCGCCGAACAATCCCTGCTGGATCTCGTTCGGCGCCCACGTGATCGTCACGAACTCGCTGGCGATCAAGGAGCGCGGCATCACCGGCGACACGCCGAACCCGCAGGGCGGCACGGTCGTGAAGGACCTGAACACCGGCGAGCCGACGGGCGTGTTCCGCGAGCGGGCGCAGTTCCTCATCAAGGCGAAGGACTCGGGCGTCGAGCCGGTCGAGCTGGCCGAGCGCATCGCCATCGAGCTGGAGCACTGCCTGCGCCGCGGCGTGACAGGCATCCACGACATCATCATCAGCAAGGAAGAGGTGCTGGCCTACCAGCTCCTCGCCCGGCAGGGCCGCCTGCCGGTGCGCGTGTCGATGCTGATCCGCGTCATCGAGTCGGCGTTCGAGAAGTGGAGCCTGCTGGACACGGGCTTCATCCAGGGCTTCGGCTCGGAGTGGCTGCAGGTCGGCGGCATCAAGATGAGCATCGACGGCGGCTTCACCGGCAAGAACGCCGCCTTCAGCGACGAGCTGGTGATCGACGGCGAGCGCCACCCGGGGCTCATCCGCATCAAGCAGGACGAGCTGGACGACACGGTGGAGCGCTACCACCGGCAGGGCATGCGCATCTGCACGCACGCCATCGGCGACGTCGCGCTCGACATGATCCTGGAGGCCTACGAGAAGGCGCAGCACAAGTTCCCGCGCACCGACCACCGCCACCGCGTCGAGCACATGGGCAACTGGATGATGACGCCCGAGCGCATCGCTCGCGCCAAGGCGCTCCAGATCCTGCCGCTCGCCAACCCGCCGTTCCTCTACTTCATGGGCGACCCGCTGATCGAGATGCTGGGCCGCCGCGTGACCGAGCACGGCTTCCCCTTCCGCACGCTGTGGGACCAGGGTTTCCCGCTCAGCTTCGGCTCGGACGCGCCGGGCTACTACCCCGTGGACCCGCTGCGCGACCTGGGCACCGCCGTGGCGCACGAGACGCTGAACGGCGTGAAGCTGAGCGGCGAGGAGGCGCTGACGAGGACCGAGGCGCTCCGCAGCCAGACGATCAACGCCGCCTACACGGCCTTCCGCGAGCACGAGCTGGGCAGCCTGGAGGTCGGCAAGCTGGCCGACGTGACGGTGCTGGGCGACGATCCGTTCAGCTTCCCGCCCGAGCGCTTCCACCACCTGCCGATCGACCTCACGATCTCGGGCGGCAAGGTGGTGTACACGCGCGACAGCGCCACGGACGGCAAGGCGCCAGTGCGCCGCGTGACGGTCGCCAGCGGCAGCTGCGGCTGCGCCTGCATTCATTGACGCGCTTCCAGCGCCGTGTGATGATTAGCGCATCCGTAGCCCAGGCAGCGGTGGATGGAGGCAGAACGCGATGCGTGCGCTTCGTAGCGCGATGATTCATGGCCCCGTGCGGCTGGTGGTGGCGGCGTTGCTGCTGGCCGTCGCCTGCGCGCCGGCGCAGCCGAAGCCGAGCATCGGGACCGCGCCGGGCGGCAACGCGCCGGCGGCAAGCGGCGGCGAGGCGCCGGCCGCGAGCGGCGCCCAGGCGGGCGGCAGCAGCCAGAGCGGCGGCCCGAGCCGCGTGACCGAGGTGCTGGGCAGCGAGGTCGTCTCGATCAGCCCCTACGGCGACAGCGCGAGCCCCACGTATGGCATGTGGATGCACGTGTTCGAGCCGCTCATCTGGTTCAACGAGGCGACGAGCCAGAACGAGCCGCTGCTCGCCACCTCGTGGACCAATCCGGACCCGAACACCTGGGTCTTTATCCTGCGCCAGGGCGTCAAGTTCCACGACGGCGGCGACTTTACGGCCGACGACGTGGTCCACTCGTACAAGCGCATGCGGGACGACCCGATGAGCGCGCAGCGCTCGACGTTCAGCAACGTGGACGGCATCGACGCCCCGGACAAGTACACGGTGCGCCTGCACACGAAGGAGCCGGACGCGGCGCTCATCTTCCGCCTGAACAACCGCATGATCACCAGCAAGGCGGTCTACGACAAGTACGGCTCCAGCGAGGAGGCCGACAAGCACCCGATCGGCACGGGCCCCTGGCTGTTCAAGGAGTACGTGCCCGGCCAGCGCGTCGTGCTGGAGAAGAACCCGAACTACTGGGGCAGCGAGCACAAGGCCACCTTCGACGAGCTGGTCGTCCGCTTCATGAAGGAGCCCCAGGCAGCCGTGACGGCCTTGCAGAACGGCGAGGTGGACGTCATCCCGAACGTGCCGCCGCAGCTCGTGGACCAGGTGGCGAACTCGGGCAAGACGCACATCTCGTCGGCGCCCGGCACGCGGCTGATGTTCCTGGGCATGAACAGCGCCTACAAGCCGTGGGACAACGTGAAGCTGCGCCAGGCCGTGAACTACGCGATCGACAAGGAAGGCATCGTCAAGGGCATCTTGAACGGCCGCGCGAGCGTGCTGAAGACGCCGATCGGGCCGGGCATGTACGCCTACGACCCGAACCTCCAGCCGCAGTACACCTACGATCCCGCGAAGGCCAAGCAGCTCCTGGCCGAGGCCGGCTTCCCGAACGGCGTGGACGTCGAGCTGCAGTCGCCGAGCGGCCGCTACCTGAAGGACAAGGAGATCGCCGAGGCGATCGTGAGCATGCTCGGGCAGGTGGGCATTCGGGCCAAGCTGACGACGCCCGAGTGGGGCAAGATCTGGCCGGACATCCAAGCCGGCCGGTCGCCGTTCTACCTGCTCGGCCGCGGCGCCGTCGAGGACCCGGGCGAGTACCTGGAGCAGTACTTCAAGACGGGGGTCACGCCGCGAGTGAACTTCTCCGACCCCGAGGTCGACGCCGATCTGGTGGCCGCGGCGCGCGAGTTCGACCCCGCCAAGCGCGTGGACCTGCTGCACAAGACGATGTCGCGCATCATGGAGCTGGCGCCGATGGTATTCCTGCTCCAGTACGAGGACACCTACGGCGTGAGCAACCGCCTGGACTTCAAGGCCCGCGGCGACGAGTACGTCTACGCCTGGGACATGAAGCTGAAGTAATTTGGTGGCCGGGACTGCCGGGTCGGTTTGGCTGCGCCACATCGACCCGCCGGCCGCGACCAGCTGCTTAATTGGCGATCAGGGGGCCGGGGCCCGCGCCCCGGCCCCACGGAGAGGCCCGGCATGACACGGTATCTGGTCCAGCGGCTGGTGGGCACCATTCCCGTGATGCTGCTCGTGACGCTGCTCGTGTACGGCCTGCTGCACCTGGCGCCGGGCGACCCGGCGTCGCTGCTGCTGCCGGAAGACGCCACCGACGCCGACATCGCCGAGGCGCGGGCGCGCTGGGGGCTGGACCAGCCCTTCGCGATCCAGTACCTCTACTTCGTGGGCAACGCGGTGCAGGGCAACCTGGGGCGCTCGTTCCGCTTCGCTCAGCCCGTCACCGAGCTGATCGGCTCGCGGCTGCCCGCCACCATCGAGCTAGCGTTCTTCGCCGTGCTCATCGCCGTGCTCATCGCTATCCCGCTGGGCGTGTTCGCCGGGGCCCGGCCCGACTCGGCCACCGACAACGTAGGCACGATCTTCGGCCTGTTCGGCATCAGCATGCCGAACTTCTGGTTCGGCATTATGTTAATTCTATTGTTCGCCGGCGTGCTCCACTGGTTCCCGTCGGCAGGCCGCAGCGAGTACGGCGTGGCGGGGCAGACCGTCACGGGGTTCTACTTCATTGACAGTATCATCACCGGCAACTGGGCCGGCGTGGCCGACGCCTTCAAGCACGTCGTCCTGCCGGCGGTAACGCTCGGCTGCGCGCTGGCCGGCATCCTCATGCGCATCACCCGCTCGGCCGTGCTGGAGATCACGCGCGAGGACTACGTGCTGGTGGCGCGCGCGAAGGGCCTGATGAATCGCGTGGTGCTCTGGCGCCACGTCCTGCGCAACGCGCTCATCCCCATCGTCACCGTGGTCGGGCTCGAGCTGGGCACGCAGCTCAGCGGCTCGATCATCGTGGAGACGGTGTTCGCCTGGCCGGGGGTGGGCAACCTGCTCATCACCGGCGTCACGTCGCGCGACTACCCCCTGGTAACCGGCATCGTACTGGTGTATACCGTGGCGTTCGTTGCCATCAACCTGGCGATCGACGCCATCTACGCGGTAGTTGACCCACGCATCCGCTTCCAGTAGGCTTTCGTCACCGCCGACTCGGGTGGCGGCGCAGCGGCGCTCGGGCATCCGGGGGATGCCGAGCGCAAGGAGGGGACGGTCATGGGTAAGCACGCGCGACTCCTCGGGCTCGTCGCCAGCCTCACGCTGTTCGCCCTGGGCTGCCAGCAGGCCCAGCCACGCCCACAGGGCAGCAGCGGCGCCGCGGCAAGCAACACGGCCGGAAGCGGCGCGGCGGGCAGCGGCGCGGCGAGCAACGCGGCGCCCGCCAGTCAGGCGTCGGGCGGCGGGACCAGCAGCAGCGGCCCGACACGGGTGACCATCGGCGTCACGGAGACGATCGAGTCGCAGAACCCCTACGCCGACAGCATCTCGCTGGGCTACGGCATCTGGTGCGAGGTGCTCGGCTGCCTGGTGACGATGGACCCTCAGACCAACACCTACAAGCCGGAGCTGGCCGAAAGCTGGGAGGTCGAGAACCCGACGACCTGGGTGTTCCACCTGCGCAAGGACGTGAAGTGGCAGGATGGCTCGCCCTTCACGTCGGCCGACGTGGTCCACTCGATCAACCGCATCCGGAACGACCGGGACAGCAAGCAGAAGCAGAACACGGCGCCGCTGGCGAGCGTGGAGGCGACGGACGACTACACCGTGCGCATGACCACCAAGGAGCCGACGGCCTCGCTGCTGAGCTACTTCGCGGACCTGCTCATCATCACCAGCAAGGCGCAGTACGACAAGTTCGGCCCCGACCAGATCGACCAGCAGCCGCCCATCGGCACGGGGCCGTACATGTTCAAGGAGCTGGTGCCGAACCAGCGGCTGGTGATCGCCAAGAACCCGAACTGGTGGGGCGGCAAGGTGGACGGGCCGGACGAGGTCGTCTACCGCATCATGCGCGAGACCGAGGTACGGGTCACGGCGCTGCTGAACGGCGAGATCCAGATCGCCGAGTTCCTGCCGCCGCACCTCGTGGACCGCGTGAACAGCGCGCCCAACACGAAGGTGGTCAGCACCGACTCGCAGGAGATCATGTTCCTGGCGATGATGCCGAAGACCAAGCCGTGGGACAACAAGCTGGTGCGCCAGGCGGTCTGCTACTCGATCGACCGCGACGGGATCATCCAGGGCGTGCTCCAGGGGCAAGGCAAGCGCCTCGACGGCCCGATCGGCCCCGCGAGCTACGCCTACAATCCGAACCTCCAGCCGCGGTACACCTACGACCCCGCGAAGGCCAAGCAGCTCCTGGCCGAGGCGGGCTACCCGAACGGCGTGGACGTGGACTTCTACACGCCGGTGGGCCGCTACATCCAGGACAAGCAGTCGGCCGAGGCGATGGCCGCGCAGATGAACGCGGTGGGCATCCGCGCCAAGCTGATGACGCCCGAGTGGCCGACGCTGTGGGCCGACGTGCAGGCGGGCCGCACGCCGTTCTACTACATGGGCCGCGGCTCGGTGAACGACCCGGGCCCGGCGCTCTCGCAGTACTTCGAGACGGGCGTGTCGCCGCGCATCGGCTACTCGAACCCGCAGCTCGACGCGTTGTTCCAGAAGGAGCGGGCGTCGTTCGACGAGAACGCGCGCAAGCAGGCGCTGTCGGACGAGATGAGCCTGATCACCGAGGAGGCGCCGGCCTGCTTCCTGTGGACGATCAACATGCTGTGGGGCATGGCGAAGAACATCGACTACGCGCCGCGCCCCGACCTGCGCATCTTCGCCAGCGACATCCGCGTGCACTAGCCGGCGATCGGGGAGTGTTATCGTCTGCCCCGTCGGCCATCGCGGGCTGCCTACTCGTACTGACGTTGCTGGCAGCGGCGCCGGCCCAGGAGCCGGCGCCGCCGGGCAGCGCGGCCAGTGGGGTCACGACGGCGCTGGCGACGCCAAGCCCGACCCTCGGCGCCTACTTGCGCCCCTATACGCCGGGTTCGATGGACCAGCTCGTAGACCGCGCGCTGGAAGAGGTCCGGGTCAACTACCCGGTGGTCCGTGGGACCCCGGAGGTCGTCCTAGCGACTAGGATACTCGCTACTCAGTTCGGCCCCCTTGGATTACCCGACGTCCTCTTCCCTGACAACGATCCGCTGCTGGCGCTGATTATCGTCCGTGGGAACTTCGGCTGGCCGGAGAGCGGGCAGCAACTCGGCTACATCGGCTTCACTTACGACATGCTGACCGGCAGGCTCCTCCGGATGGATGGTAGTTTTGCTGGCGCGCTGTTTAGTCGCCTGCTCCACGATCCGAGCATCCCCTACAACCCCATGCCCGCCACCACCCCGATACCGCGCCCGCAGGGGCGGCCGACCGAGTTGATCACGCCCATGCAGCCAGTCCTCATCGGCCCGGGTGACTTCACCGCGCCGACGCCGACCCGCCGGCCGTTGCCCTCGCCCTCGGCCCTGGCAACGGCGACGACGCCCCCGGCGACGGCCACGCCGACGGCGCTGCCCGCCACGGCGACACCGGAAGGGACGCCCGCGCCGGGGTTGTCGCCGCTGCCAACCCTGAGCGCCGACGCTCCGGCGACCGCACCGTTCACCAACGCCCCGAGCCAGTGAGCCAGGGCGGCGCGGAGCGGGCGGCGCCGTAGGGCGACGGGACGTGCTCCGCGCATCCTCGCCCGCTTGCAGCGCTCGCTGCCGGGCGGCAAGATAACGTAGGCGGGGAGCATCCTCCGCTGCCCGGCTCGGACGCCACGGCCGGGCGGCAGGGGACGAGCCCGTGCCCTACGATTTGGTCACGTTGTCAGATCATGGGCGAGGCGCGGGCAGGAGGCGGCTTGGCGGGGCGGCGGGTGCTGGTCACGGGGGGGTGCGGGTTCATCGGCTCGCACCTGGTCGCCGCCCTGGTGCGGCGGGGCGACCGGGTGCGGGTGCTCGACGATTGCTCCAGCGGGCGCCGCGCCAACCTGGCCGAGGTGGCGCGGGACGTCGAGGTCTACGAGGGCGACGTGCGCGACCTGGATGCGGTGCGCCGCGCTGTTGCGGGCATGGAGTACGTGCTGCACGAGGCGGCGCTCGTCTCGGTGCCCCGCTCGCTGGAGGCGCCGCTGCTAACGCACGCCATCAATGCGACGGGCACGCTGAACGTGCTGGTCGCCACGCGGGAGGCGGGTGTGCGGCGCGTGCTATACGCGGCGTCGGCGGCGGCCTACGGCGACGACCCGACGCTGCCCAAGCGCGAGGACATGGCGCCCCAGCCGCTCTCGCCCTACGCGGCGGCCAAGCTGGCCGGCGAGCACTACTGCGCGGCGTTCGCCCACGGCTACGGCTTCGAGACGGTCGTGCTGCGCTACTTCAACGTCTACGGACCGCGTCAGGACCCGCAATCGCCCTACGCCGGGGTGATCTCGCGCTTCATCGCGGCGCTGCTGCGCGGCGAGCCGCCCACGATCTACGGCGATGGCAGCCAGTCGCGCGACTTCGTGTACGTGGACGACGTAGTGGCGGCGAACCTGCTGGCGCTGGAGGCGCCGGAGGCCAGCGGGGCGCCGATCAACGTGGCGTCGGGCCAGCGCCACAGCCTGCTGGACCTGGTGGCGACGCTGAACGCCGTCCTCGGCACCAGCGTCGTGCCGCGCCACGAGCCGCGCCGGACGGGCGACGTGTGGCACTCGCAAGCGAGCATCGCGCGGGCCGAGCGGGTGCTGGGCTACCGGCCGCGCGTCGCGCTGCTGGACGGGCTGCGGCGCACGGTCGCCTGGTACCGAGCGGCGGAGATGGCGCCGGACCGTCGTTGACGCCCGGCGCGCTCGTGTGCGGGTGCCGGCTATACATCCGGTGCCGGGAGGCGCGGGCCGGGGTGCCCTTTGGAGTTTTGCGGCCGAACGCGACGGCGGCTTGCTGACAGGACCGGCGCCTTCCGGAGCGCAAAAGGTTAAGGGGCACCCCGCGCGCCGCGTTTCGTTGACGCCCCCCCGGCGGCCGGGTATACTGCCGGGGCGCTCGCGGGTAGGGCGAGCAGGCAGCAGGAGCCTCGTCAGACCGTGAGCACGACTCGCCGCGCCCCCGCCCACACCGCGCGTAACCCTACGGCCCCGGCCTCGCCCGGCGCGACCGCGACGCCCGCGCCAGCCGACCCCGGCGCGCCCCTCGCCACGCCCACCGCCGATGCCGTGTGGCGCTACGCGAACGCCACCCTCGAAGCCTGCTGGCTCGTCATCGCGGCGCTCGTGCCGCTGTACCTCGACTTGCTGCGCGCGCAGGCGAGCCTGGCGCGCGGCCAGGCGCTCCAGGTGCTCGCGGCGTTCATGGCGCTCCTCTGGCTCATCCAGTGGGCGGCCGGACGGCGCAGCGCGGCAGTGCGCGCCGGCGGACCTACCCCCCTGCCCCCCCTCCCGACGCGGGAAGGGGGAGAGGACGGCCCCCCAATCCCGGGGGGTGAGGGGCGAGGCTCCGCCGGGGCCGCAATGTCCTACTCAGCACTCAGCACTCAGCACTTGGCGCTCTTCGTGGTCCTGGCGGCGGCCTACGTGGGCACCACGCTGCTGGCGACAGTGCTCTCGCCGCTGCCCGCGATCGCCTTCTGGGGCTCGTACCTGCGCGGCGAGGGGGCGGTCGCCGTGGCGAGCTACGCGGTCCTGTTCCTGGTCGTGGCCGATCGCCTGCGCCACCGCGCGCAGCTGGACCGGCTGGTGAGCGTGCTGCTAGCGACCAGCCTGCCGGTCTGCCTCTACGCCGTGCCCCAGGCCATGGGCCACGATCCGTTCGGCCTGCAGAACACGGGCGGGCGCGCCGCCGCCACGGCCGGCAACGCGATCTTCCTGGCAGCCTACCTCGGCATGCTGGTGCCACTCACCGTCTGGCGCCTGCTGGACGATCCGCGCCGCCGGGGCGACGTGCCGCGGGGTAGCTGGCTCGGGCCGCCGGGCGTGGCCGCGGCGGTCGTCGTGGTCGGCGCGGCCTTCGGCGCCGCGATCGGCCGGCCGCAGGGCTGGTGGGCGTACCCGATGCTGCTGGCCGGCTTCGCCCTGGTTGTCGCCGTGCTGCCGCCCCTGCCGGCCGACGCGCTCGGACAACAGGTGCGCCGCGCCAGCTACGCGGCGCTGCTGGCCCTCCAGCTGCTGGTCATCGTGCTGACAGCCTCGCGCGGCCCCCTGGCGGCCCTCCTGATCGCGCTGGCGGTCGTCGGCGCCCTCTGCGCCTGGCGCGGCCGCCGCTGGCGCCAGCTCGCGCTGGTCGGTGCGCTCGTCGTGCTCGCCAGCGGCGGGATGCTGGCGCTGATGGCGCCCCGCTCGCCGCTGCGGCCGATCGCCGACAGCGTGCCGCTGCTGCAGCGCCTGGCCCGGGTGCGCGAGGACTACACCGGCGCGCGGGTGCTCGTCTGGCAGCGAGCGACGGAGGTGCTGACGGCACCCACCCTGATGGCGCCGGACGGCGACGCGCTGGGCGGCACGCGCCTGCTCGTGGGGTACGGGCCGGAGAGCGTGGTCTACCTGCTGAACCGCGTGCTGCCACCGCCGCACGAGCTGGGCAACATCCTCGGCGAGTTCTGGGACCGCACGCACAACGCGCTGCTCGACCGCCTGCTGATGACGGGGCTGCTGGGGCTGGCCGCCTACCTCGCGCTCGTGCTGGGCGTGCTCGTGGTTGCCCTGCGGCGGGCCTGGCCCACGCGGGCGCCTTTCGGCTGGGGCCTCTCCTTCGCCCTGGCCGTAGCGCTACTGAGCCACCTGGTGGAGAGCCAGACGAGCATGCTGGCGCTGCCGCCCGAGGCGATCTTCTGGCTGCTGGCCGGCGTGGCGGTCGCGGTGCCGGGCCTGGAGCGCGCGCCGGCCGTGGTGGTCGCCGCGCCGCCGGGCGCCGGCCGCCGCGACCGGCGCGGCGCGCACGGGGCCTCCGCTGGCCTGCCGACCGTGCCCCGCGCGGGCGTGTGGCCGTGGCCGGTGGTCGGCTATGCGGCCGCGGCCGTGCTCGCGACGCTGGTCATGTTACAGATGCCGGCGCCGGAGGCGCTGCGGGCCGCCACGGTCGTCGAGCTGGCCGCGGTGCTGGCCGCGGCGCTCGTCGGCGCGCTGGCCCTGGCGCCCGCCCCGGCGCCCGGCGGCGCCGAGGCGGGCGGGACGACCGCGCGAGCCCTGGGGGCCGTGGCGCTGGCGGGCGTGGTGGCGCTGGCCGTGAGCGCCCACCAGGTGAGCGCCCTGGCCGCCGAGGTGGCGTTCCACCGCTCCGAGCTGGGCCAGCAGAGCGGCAACTTCCCGGGCGCGATCCGCGCGGCGCAGCAGGCGCTGGCGCTGGCGCCCGGCCAGGCCGAGTACTACCACATCCTCGGCCAGTACTACGGCGCGCTGGCCGGCTCGACGCGCGCCGCGCCGCGCCCCGACTTCGCCCCAAGCCTGGCCGCGGTGCGCGACGAGGCGGCGCCCGAGCAGCTGGGCCGCGATCAACTGTTCGCGCTGGGCGAGCTGAGCCTGAACGAGGCGACGCGCCTGAACCCGCTGGAGGCCCGCTACTACTCGACGCTGGGCGAGCTGTACCGCTACTGGGCGGACGTCGCCGGGCAGCCGGAGCACCTGGCGGCGGCGGAGGCCAGCTTTGCGCGGGCCGCCGCGCTGAAGCCGAACGACGTGGAGATCCACGCCGGCCTGGGCGACACGCTGCTGCTGGCGGGCGACGCCGAGGGCGCCCTCGCCGAGGGGCGCGAGGCCACGGCGCTGCTGCCGGACTACTGGTACGGGCACGACGTGGTCGCGCGGGCGGCGCTCGCGCTGGGCGACCCGACCGCGGCGCTGCTGGCCGCCGGCCGCGCGCTGTGGAACGCCGGCAGCACGCCCGCCGGCGTGAAGGCGCCGACGCCCTACGAGCTAGACCGGCTGCGTCAGGTGCTGCTGGACGCGGTGGGCACGGGCGCAACGCCCGTGCGGCCCGGCGCCCTGCTGCGGAACGACGTCTCCGGGAGCGTCTACCGCATCGACGAGCAAGGCCGCGCGCGCGTGCTGTCCCCGGCGCTGGCGGCGACGTGCGCGGCGCCGCCGGCGAACGTCTACCCCCTGCCGGACACGGTGCTGCCGAACCTGCCCGCGGGGCCGGCGCTCGACGCCTGCTGAGCCGCGTCGCAGGCGAGTAGCTCGGCCAGGCCGCGCGCCGCCCCAGCGCCCATCACAATGGCCAGACCCCGCTGAGCCGGTCTAGGCCATCCCATCACGATCACGGCACAAGTCGCCCCCACGGCGCGCCCCGGCCGCCCGGTCGGGGCTCCCTTCCCCACACCGTCCCGTGCTTACAGCGCCAACGCGCGCTGCCACACGGTGTGTTCAGCCCCCGTCGTGACACCGCCCGACGCCCGAGCATGGCGCACAGGCAAGGGTCAGGGCGAGAAGCGTGCGGCACCTGTAACGTTTGGCCGTCCCGCGCGTTTAATCAGACAGCGAAGCGGGTATTCCCCGCCTTTCGCTGCGTGTCCCTTGTCGTTACCGGCCGGGGCCGGGGCCCCGCTACCGTCGTCCGCGTCAGTGTCTGCCCGCGCCCGTTGGCGCCCCAGCGCCAGCGCTGGCGTCAAACGGAGGGAAGGGAGGTGCCGGAGGAGCACAGGGAGGCTATCAGGCCGCCACCTCTGGCGGGTCGCGAGCATTCTCACCGTCGCCTGTTTCCGAACGCACGACCAGCACCAGCAAAACCCTCGAGCGAAGGGGGATTAGTGGATGAGTAAGCGCAGGCTCATACGGCGTAGCCCAGGCGTCCTGATGGCGCTTCTCCTGTTGGTTTCTCTGGTACCCGTGGCCAGCGCCCAGCTGCCCACGACCTGTGGCGCGGGCACCGGCTGCGTCGCCGGCGTCGTCGTCGACGGCAATACCCGAGAGCCGATCGCGGAGGTCGTCAACATCCTGGTGATTCCCGGCGCCCCTCCAGGGCCTGGCCAGTGCGCGGGCGCGGCGGGGATCAACCCGGTCACCAGCATCGCGGCGCTGAACGCGACCATCCAGACCCAGGTGACCGCGGTTATCGGCACGACGAACCTGAACCTGAACTGCACCTCGGTCAGCAGCAACACCGGCCGCTGGGGCTTCAACACCGTCCCAGCCGCGGCCGGCGGCACGACCTACCAGCACATCGCGATCAAGGTCAACTACGCCACGCACACCGACACCCTGGTGGTCGTCGGCGGCGGCGGTCCCGCCGCGCCGGTCGAGCACGACTACTCGCTGTCGCTAACCGTCGGGGCGGCGGGCGGCCAGCCCGGCGCGACGTCGGGCGTGATCTCGGGCGTGCCGGGGGCGGTCGCGCTGACGGCCTGCACGGTACCCCCCCTCGCGGCGAGCCCGTGCAGCACCAACGCCACCCAGACGCCGGGCGTGAACACGAACGGCACGGTGGGCTTCAACGCGCCGCCGCTGATCCGCCAGATCGGCCAGCCGGCGCCGCTCCCGGTGCCGAACCCGCAGGAGACGCTGCTCGGCACGCTGGTGGCCGCCGTCGAGACGACGGGCGCGGCGCCGGGCACGGTGGTGGCCGCGAACTCCGGGCCGCTGGGCGACTTCACGCTCACCGTGCCGGCCGCGGGCGCCGCCGGCACGTGGCGCGTCTTCGCCATCAACTCGGGCGGCAACGTCCCGGGCGGGCCGGGCAATGCCCAAACCGTCAGCATCTGCGCTAGCAACGACATCTGCGGCCACGCGCCCTCGGCCGCCCCGGGCGTCTCGGTGACGGTGGGCCCGGGCGCGACGGCCTCGATAGCCGCGGCCGGCCTCACCATGCCGCTCAAGCGCGCGCCGTCGGGCAACCCCGCCGGCTTCAACGGCGGCATCATCCCGGCCGGCGGCGGCACGGCCACCCAGACTTCGGTTGACAACGACATCGGCGCCTTCGGCTTCGTGATCGACCTCACCACCGGCCTGCCGGTGAACGGCGTCACGGTTACCGCGACCTGTACGTCGGGCAACTGCGCGAACAACATCTCGGCGGTCACGTCGCAGCCGACGAACGTCCAGCCGAACGGCGCGACCACGGGCTACTATCAGCTCGGCGGCCTCACCCGCGGCACCCAGTACACCTTCCGCGTGACCGCGGTGCCGGCGGGCTTCCGCATCGTCGATTCCTGCCAGGTGAGCGTGACCACGCCGCCCGGCCTGATCGCGAACCCCGCGGCGGCCCCGGGCCTGCCCGCCGCGCTGCCCACCTGGTTCGACCCGAACCTCTGCGTCGAGTCCCTGAGCGTCCTGCAGCCGATCCCCGGCACGTCGGTGCTCACGGGCCGCGTGGTGGACCCGATCCAGCTCAACGCCGGCGCCCCCACGTCGCTGGGCGGCGTCACGGTGGTGGCCGTCCGCACGGACGCGTCGCTGGTCGGCTCGTTCATCAGCCCGTTCACGGGCTTCACGGAGGCGACGCCGACGACCCAGACGGACGCGGGCGGCAACTGGGTCATGGCGGGCTTACCCCCTGGCACCTATCGCATCACCGCGCTCGACAACGTGGACGTACTCTGCTTACCGGGCGGCACAGCACCACCGGTACAGCTCGTGTCCATCCCGGGCGGCATCGCTCGTCCCGCACAGACCGTGGGCTGCGGCCACATCCCGGCGTCGCAGCCCCCGGCGGGGCAGCCGGGCATCCTGGCGCCGCCCGACGCGGTGACGGTGGTGCCGGACATCGTCATGCCGCCGAAGCCCGCCCCGAACACGTCGCTGGCGACGCCCGGCGGCGCGGGCAGCCTCCCGCCGGCGCCGCTCGCGGTGCCCGCGGCGGCAGGCACGGGCGGCGGCATCTTCGGCTACGTCTGGGACGGCGTGCTCGGCTCGCCGGCGCAGGGCGCGACGGTGCAGGTGCGCGCGGTCGCCGCGCTCGGCCCTGAGGTCCTGGGCGGCGCCTCGAACATCGCGCCAGACGCGAGCCTCCCGCCGCAAGCGATCCCGGGCGTGGTCGGCTCGCCGATCTCGACGGCGATCACCAGCTTCAGCGGCCGGTACGAGATCCCGGGCCTGATGCCGGGCACCTCCTACGTGGTCACGATCACGGGCGGCATCTCGGTGCCGCGCGTCGAGAAGACCGTGACCGTCGTGGCGGGCCAGTGGAAGGACCCGAACTTCGTCCTGATCAACACCGGCCTGCTCGGCCTGCCGGGCGGTCCCGCGGGCGGCCGGCTGGAGCTGGTCTTCCCGCTAGTGTCGCGCGGCGGCAACGCCGACATCTACGGGGTGCCGATCGAGACGACGCGCATCAAGATCCAGAACACCGGCGCGGTCCGCACGCTGGCGAGCATCTTCTGGTGCTCCAGCTCGTTCGCGGTCGGCGGCGTCGGCACGGCGGACTGCGGCGCGGGCGACTCGATTGACCTGAACCCTGGCGCCTCGGTGGCCATCGCGCCGCCGGCGGGCATCTTCGGGTCGGCCCTGGTCTTCACCTCGGCCCCGCCGATCGGCCCCGCCCCCGGCCAGTCGCCGCCGGGCGCGTACAGCCTGGCCAACCTGGAAGGCATCGTCGAGTACCTGGTGGGCGACCATCAGTCGTTCGACATCAGCGCCGGCATCCCGGCGGAGCAGCTGGCGCAAACCTTCGTCCAGCCAGGCAACAACAACGTCATCGGCATGGCGTTCAAGAACTGGAACCCGTCCACCGAGTGGAACACGGTCGTCTCGGCGATGAACATCACGAACTCGCCGCAGCCTATCGTGTTCACGCTGGCGCCGACGCGCGGCGTGCCCGGTGGCCCTGTCCAGGTGATCCGCACGGCGCCGGCGTTCGGCGTGGCGATCCTTGACCTACGCACCATCCCCGACATCCCGCCGCGCTGGATGGGCGCGGTCTGGGTCAACTCGTCGGGCGGCATCCCGCCGATCGCGCAGATCCCGGCGCCAGCTGGCACGACTCCGGCCGGCTCCGCCCAGCAGGGCTGCGCGGGCATCCCGGCGTCGAACATCGGCGCCTTCGGGCCGGGCAACCAGCCGACGGCGAGCGGGCAGCCGACGTTCTGCAACGCGACCGTGCCGCTGCAGCTCGCTGGCCCCGGGCCTGGCAACCGCTCCAACCTGTTCGTGCCGGGCGGCATCACGTCCGAGGCGATCAGCTACTCGAACCGCGCGCAGATGGCCACGTCCGTGCCGTCCGTCACCGGCGGGCAGCTGGTGTTCGCGAACGGCGCGCAGGGCTCGCCGGTCGCCGGCTTCGGCGCCATCGGCCAGACGTGGGTGCTGCCGCTCGTCTACAACGGCTTCGACGGCTGGGAGACGGGCGTCCAGCTCAACAACCTGAGCCCGGGCGGCGGCTCGCAGGCGCTCACCATCGAGGTGTTCAACGAGAACGGCCAGCAGATCGAGACGATCACTGACCGTATCGCGAACATCAGCGGGGCAACCTTGTTCTTCGGATCGCGGAACGCACCGGACTACAAGGTCGGCGTGATCCGTATCCGCCCCACTGACGCCTCGGTGGCCCTGGGCGTCACCGCCCAGGTGGTCAACTACGCGCGCGGCATGGCGTTCAGCTACAACGCGTTCATGTCGCTGAACACCTCGGTCATCAACCTGGCGACCGGCGCTCAAGACGTCACGGTGGCCCTGGGCAACGAGACCTGTATCGGCATCAACCAGCCGGCGACGTACATCGGCGGCCAGCCGCTACAGCTACCCGTGGCGCAGTGTCTGTACGTGCCGTCGGTCCGCAAGGACGTGAGCATCGATCCCGACACCGGTCGCGTGCGCCTCGGCTGGACCACGGGCATCCGCGTGATGCACGGGGACGACTACCAGCCGATCCCGATCCAGCTCACCATCCGGTACTTCGACCCCTCGGGCTTCGAGTGGACGATCTCCCGCGAGGCCGTGGTGATCTCGTCGCCGTACCAGGCCCACACCTGGTTCCTGGGCAACACGGCGCCGCTCCCCACCGGCTTCGACGGGTCGGCGATCATCACCTCGACCAGCCCGCGAGTGTTCGGTATCGGCACGGTGATCGACTACGCGCGGCCCAGCGCCGTGCCCGGCCAGCCACCCGCGGACCGCGCCGGCGGCTGGAACCTGGCCAACGCCGCGGGGTTCATCAACTAGCTACCGGGGGGCGGGCCACGGCCCGCCCCCTTTCCCTCGGCCCCTCCCCGGGGCCTATCACTCATCCACTCCCCCGAGCCGCCCGGTTGAGCCCCGGGCGGCTCCTCTTTTCGCTGCCGCCCGGCCGCCCGCCGCGCTCTGCCGGCCGGGCGACCGCCGGAATGTCGCGCAGGTGACAGTACGCGAATTCCCGCTCGGCTATAATGGCGCTAAGCCGGTTCCGGCGAGGGCAGAGTGGTTAGGAGGTCGGCAATGTCGCAGGAGGCGCTGTCCAAGGTCATCGAGCGGGCGAGCACCGACGCCGCGTTCCGCGCGCAGCTCGCAAACAGCCCGGAGAGCGCGCTGGCGGGCTACGATCTGACGCCCGAGGAGCGGGCGGCGGTCATGAACGGCGATTCGGGCACCATGTCGTCGCTCGGCGTGGACGCGCGCGTTAGCAAGCTCGACAACCCGGCGATGCCCGGCGACGCGTTCCCGCAAGGGCCGTTCGCGGGCGGCACCGGCGGCTGAGCGCCGCGCGGGCGCAACCAGCAACAAGCGGGGCAGCCAGCTGGCTGCCCCGCTTGTTGCTGCCTAGGGCCGCACCCCCAAACCGTGGGCGCGGCGGCGCGGATCGGCTACACTAACTCTCGGCCGGCCGCGTGCGGGGGCGTGACGGCGGCCGGCGTCCGTGGTGTGGTACGCCCCCTATGATGCGGCCGAGCCGGCCTGCCCGGACGATCGCGGGCCGAGCCATACGGCCCACGGCGCGCGGGCCGGCCCTGCGAGCACTCGGCACTCCAACCCCGGCCTTGTCCGCCCCGACCGCGCCGCGGCGGCCGCGGGGGCGCGGCACCGGACGACACCCGATTGCCGACAGTGGATGACGCGAAAGACGATCGTCGTTCAGATCCCCTGCTACAACGAGGCGCTCACCCTGCCCACCGTACTGGCCGGCCTGCCGCGCCGGCTGCCGGGTGGCGCCCGCGTGCTGACCGTCGTGGTCGACGACGGCTCGACCGACGGCACGGCGGCCGTCGCCCGCCGTGCCGGGGCCGACCGCGTCGTCCGGCACACCAGCAACCGCGGGCTAGCCGCCGCCTTTCGTACGGGGCTCGCCACCGCGCTGCGGCTCGGCGCCGACGTCGTCGTGAACACCGACGGCGACAACCAGTACCCGCAGGCCGACCTGCCGCGCCTGGTGGCGCCCATTCTGGCTGGCACGGCCGACGTCGTGGTGGCCGACCGGCAGCCGGCGCGCGTGGCGCACTTCTCGGCGCTGAAGAAGATGTTGCAGGCGGCGGGGAGCGCCGTGGTCCGGGCGGCCTCGGGCACCGGCGTGCGCGACGCGCCCAGCGGTTTCCGCGCCTATTCCCGCGCGGCCGCCCTGCGGCTATACGTCCACTCGGATTACAGCTACACCTTGGAGACGCTGATCCAGGCCGGCGCCCAGCGGCTGCGCGTCGTGAGCGTGCCCGTGCGCGTGAATCCGCAGACACGCCGCTCGCGGCTGATGTCGAGCCTGCCCGCCTACCTGCTGCACTCGAGCGCGACGATCGTGCGCGCTTACGTGACGTACCGGCCGCTCGTGGTCTTCTCGCTGGTCGGCGCGCTGTTCCTGGCCGTGGGCACGCTCGGCGTGCTGCGCTTCCTGTACTTCGTGGTCACCGAAGGCGGCGCGGGCCACGTGCAGTCGGTCATGCTGGCGGGAACGCTCTGGGCCGTGGGCGTGATGATCGTGCTGAGCGGGCTGCAGGCCGACCTGACCGCGGCCAATCGCCGGCTGGCCGAGGAGGCGCTGTACGAGCTGCGGCGGGCGGCGCCGCAGCGCGCACCGCGGGAGCGCGGGCGCCGCCGGTCGCGGGCGGGGCGCCTGCGCCCGACGCGGCCCCTCGCGCGGCTCGCGGTCGGCGAGCGATAGGGCACGACCCCGGCATGATGCGCTCGGAACGCACCTTCGCGCTCGCGCTGGGCGGGGTGACGCTGGCCGCGCTGGCGTTGCGGCTCTGGCGCCTGCCCGCCCTGGGCGGTTTCGACTGGGACGAGGCCGCGACCGTCTACATCGCGGGCCGGCCCGTGCTGGACATGCTGACGTACCTGCGGGGCGCCCCGTTCGAGCACCCGCCGCTGTACTACCTGCTCGCCCACGCCTGGCTCGCGCTCGGCCGCGACGAGACGGTGCTGCGCACGCTCTCCGCGCTGCTGGGCGCGCTGGCTGTGCCCTTCGTGGGCCTGCTGGGCGCGGCCGTGTTCGACCGGCCAGTGGGGCTGGTGGCCGCGGCGCTGTTGGCCGCCGCCCCCGCCCACGTCTTCTACAGCCGCGACGCGCGCATGTACCCGCTGCTGACGCTGCTCGTCCTGGTCGGGACGTACGCGCTGGTACGAGCGGCGCGGCCTGCCGGCCAGAGCGACGCTACCGGCGACGGGGAGGTGGCGGGCGACCCGTCCCCGCCCCACGGCCGGGCGGGCTGGTGGGCGCTGTGGGGCGTGGCCGCGCTAGCGGCGCTGGCGACGCATTACTACGCCGCGTTCGCGCTCGGCGGCCAGGCGCTCTACCTGTTGTGGACGCGGGGGCGCGAGCGGCGCGTCTGGCTGGCGCTCGGTGGCCTCGGCCTGCTGGCGGGCGCCACGCTGGCGGGCTGGTGGGCGCTGGCGCCCGGGCTGCGCCACAGCCTGGGCGGCCTGCGCCTGGCGTCGCTCGCCCCTGACGACGCGGCGCTCTCGCTGTGGCGGGCGGTGGGCGGGCTGCTGCGCGGTCCGTTCCCCGAGGAGCCGACCGCGCTGGAGGAGGCCGCGGCCGCGCTCGGCGTGGGTCTGCTGATCGCCCTGGCGGTCCAGGCCTGGCGCCGGTCCCGCGCGGGCGGGCGGCTGCTGGCGACCGTCGGCCTGGCGCCGCTCCTCGGCCTGGTGGCCCTGATGCTCGTCGGGCGCGACCTGAACGTGCGCTTCTTGCTGATGCTCTTGCCCTTCGCGGTGCTCGCCCTGGCCGCCGGGTGGGAGGCGCTGCGGCCGCGCCGCTGGGCCATCGCCGCCGCCGCAGCCTGGGCGGTAGTGGTCGTGCCGTGGCTCGTCCCGTATTACGGCGAGTACGTCCGCGGCGACTACGCGCAAGCGCTGCGCGTGGTGGAGGCGGCCGAGCAGCCCGGCGAGGCCGTCGTCTTCAACGGCCCCTGGCAAACGCTCTTGTTCGACTACTACTACCAGGGACACCTGCCCGCTCACATCCTGACCGGCGCGGTGCCGCTCGTCGAGCGCGACGTGGGCGCGGCGCTGAGCGAGCTGGCCGGGCGCTATCAGGGCTTCTGGCTGCTGGAGACGGACATGGGGCACGCCGACCCAACGGGCTTCGTGCCGCGCTGGCTCGCGCGCTACGCCTACGCCGAGGAGGTCGCGGACTTTCGCCAGGTGCGGCTGGCCCATTACTTGCTGGAGGGCGGCGCGCTCGCCGAGATGTCAGTGGAGCGGAGCACGGGAGGTGTGGCACTGGAGACGCTGGGCATCGAGCCCGGCGGGCCGCGGCCCGGGCAAGCGGTCCGCGTCGCGCTTGGGTGGCGGGTCGAGGAGGCTTTCGACCCCGGCCTGAAGGTGGCGCTGCGGCTGCGCGACGCACAGGGCCGTGCCTGGTGGGGCGCCGACCCCTGGCTCGATGCCGGCTGGCTCGACGCGGCGCCCCCGGCGCCCGGCGACCGCCTCTGGACTCGTGCCGCCATCCCCCTGCCGGCGGACGCGCCGGCGGGACCGTACAACCTGGAAGTGGTCGTTTACCGCTCGACCGCACAGCCGGAAAGCGGCGAGGGGTGGGTCGCCTGGAGCGCCCCGCCGCTGGTCCTTTCGCTGGGGCCAGGCCCCGGCGGAGAGGTCGCCGCCGCTCCCATCTCACACCGATAGGCATACTACTATGGGCATACTGCGATTGCCGGCCCTCGGGGCGTCTGATATACTTTGCCCTATCATCCGCATGGGCGCGAGGAGGAGGCCCGCATGACGGCGCCCGCCGACCTCGTCGTCACGCAGCTTAGTGTCGAAGCCGGCGACGCGCAGGAAAGCGCTGACTTCGTGACCGTCTCGCGTCCCGCGGGGCTCTGGCCCCTGCGCCGCCGCACCGACCAGTTCTGTGCCCTGCTCGCGCCCGACCGGCCCGGCCAGGGCGCCCTCTGCCGCCAGATCCTCGACGTGATGGAGCGCGAGTTTGCCGCGAGCGGCGGCCGCTCGGCGACGTCGGCGCTCGCAGCGGTCCTGCTGGCCGCGCACCAGTTCCTTCGGCGCGAGAACTCGATGAGCATGCCGGAGGACCGGGTGCGCCTCCAGGCGGCGGTGGCCGTGCTGCGCTCCGGCGGCGCGTACCTGGGGCGCGTCGGGCTCACGTTCGCCGCCGTCCGCCACCGCGGCACGCTGCAGCGCTTCCAGGGCGTCCCTACCGAGAACGGCATCGAGGTCGGCGAGCCGCGCTTGCTGGGCGGCGAGCTGGACCCGCAGATCGCCTACAGCTTCAGCCCGTTCGCGCCCGACGACCTGCCGGTGCTGGCCTCCGGGCCACAGTGGGAGCGGCTGCGCGCCGACTACATCGAGGCGGCGATGGACGAGGGCGAGCCCTCCGCCGTGGCCTCGGCCCTGTACGAGCTGGGCGTCTGGCGGCAGACGCGGCCCACCTTCTCGATCCTCGTCGTTGAGGCGCGCGTGCCCGAGCGCCGCGCCTGGATGCCGCGCGTGGCCGTTCCGGCGGGCGCGCACGAGGAGGAGGAGGACGAGGTCGAGGCCGAGGAGTACGCCACGACCCCGGCGCGCGCGCGCCGGGGGAGTGAGGGCCGCCGCGGCCGCCGTGGGGCCGACTACGCGGACCTCGATTACGACGACCACGGCGGCTACGGCGAGCGAGGCGCCTACGCGACCAATGGCTACGACCGCGCGGCGGTCCGGGGCGGCCGCTCTCGCAACGGGCGCCGCGCCACCAGTTACGACGCGCTGGAGCCGCGCTGGGACGCGCCGCCGAGCCACCCGCTGGGGCGCACCCGTGTGGCACTCGAGCGGCTCACCCGGGTCGGCCTCGCCACCGGCGCCCCGCGCGCGCTGCTGCTCGTGGTCGCGGCCGTGGCGCTGACCGCGCTCGTGTTCGTGGGCATGGCCGCCTTCAACACGCTGAAGCCGCCGCCCGACCAGGCCTCCGCCCTCGCCGCGCAGGCGCAGTCGTACTACGATCAGGTCCGCCGCGACCCGGGAGGCCCCGGGGCGCGCGACCAGCTCGAACAGGCGCGCCAGCTCCTGACCCAGGCGCTCGCCATCCGCGAGACCGACTCGTGGCGGTCCCTGCTGCGCGACACGCAGGCCGAGCTCGACCGCCTGGACCACGTGGTGCGCCTGCCTGGCGAGCCGCCGCTCATCAACTTCGCCGACACGGGCGGCGACAGCGGCGTCACCCGCGTCATCGTCGAGGGCACCGACATCTACGTGCTCGACGTGGGCGGCGCCCGCCTGCTGCGCTACCAGCTTCAGGCGGATGGCACGCTGCAGAGCGGCGAGCCGCAGGTGCTGGTCAAGCAGGGCGACCAGGTGGGCAACCGAGCGGTGGGCAAGCTGATCGCGATGACGTGGGCGGGCGTCGGCGGGCCGCGCACCGATCCCGGCCTGATCGTGGCCGAGAGCGGTCGGACGTTCGTGACCTACAACCCGCGCGCCGGGCTCGGCCGCATCATCCCCGCCGACAGCAGCAAGTGGCAAGAGCTGAGCGCGATGGCATCGGACAAGGGGGCCGTCTACCTGGTCGACCCGAAGGCGCCGTCGGTCATGCGCTACCCACCCACCCGGAGCGGCTACGACAGCCCGCCGGTGGCCGTGCTCGACTCCCGCGCCAACCTGGGGTGGGACCGCCTGGTCGACCTCCAGATCAGCGGCGACAGCCTGTACGTGCTGCAGGGCGACGGCACGCTGCGCAAGTTCGCCCGCGAGAACGGCGACCCGCAGGCGTTCGCCACGCAGCCGCCCGACGGCCTGCGCGGCCCCATCGCCCTGACCTTCGGCGGCGGCGACAACCCGCCGCTGTACGTGGCCGACATGGGGAACCAGCGCATCGTGCAGCTCGCCGCGGACGGGACGTACCAGCGCCAGTTCCGGCCGCCGTTCGACAGCGCCGACTTCCAGGGGCTGCGCGACGTCTTCTTGGACGAGAACAACCGGCTGTACGTGCTCACCACCCAGGGCCTATACCGCTACGAGCTTCCGGGCGAGTAGCGGCCATGCGTATCCTGGCGTTCGAGACATCCTGCGACGAAACCGCCGTGGCCGTGGTGCGGGACGGCCGCTGGATCGAGAGCAACCTCATCGCCTCCCAGGTCGAGCTGCACCGGCCGTTCGGCGGCATCGTGCCCGAGGCCGCGTCGCGCGCGCACCTGGCGAACATCGTGCCGCTCCTCGAGGACACGCTCGACGGTCTGGAGCGCGACCAGCGCCCCGTCGACGCGGTGGCCGTGACCTACGGCCCCGGCCTGGCCGGCGCGCTGCTCGTCGGGGTGAACGTCGCCAAGGCCGTCGCCTACGCGCGCGGCCTGCCGCTGCTGGGGCTGAACCACCTGGAAGGCCACGTCTACGCGAACTGGCTGGTGCCGGTCGCCAAGAGCCAGGGGACAGGGGCGAGGGGCGAGCAGCCGCCGGCCCCCAGCCCGCCGCTCCCGGTCCCCGAGGAGCCCGAGTTTCCGCTCGTGTGTCTGATCGTGTCGGGGGCGCACTCCGACGTGGTGCTGATGCGCGGGCACGGCGACTACGTGCGGCTGGGCCACACGCGGGACGACGCCGCGGGCGAGGCGTTCGACAAGGTGGCGCGGATGCTGGGGCTGGGCTTCCCCGGCGGCCCGGCGATCCAGCGCGCCGCCGAGGCCGGCGATCCGACGCGCTTCCCGCTGCCCCGCGCCTGGCTCGGCGACAGCTACGACTTCAGCTTTAGCGGCCTCAAGACGGCCGTGCTGCGGCTGCTGGAGACGCTCGGGCCGAACCCGCCCGTGGCCGACGTGGCCGCCAGCTTCCAGGCGGCAATCGTGGACGTGCTGGCGGCGAAGACGGCGCGGGCGGCCGCCGAGTTTGGCGCGCGCCAGGTCGCCCTCGCGGGCGGCGTGGCCGCGAACGTGCCCCTGCGCCAGACCGTGCAGGAGCGGGTGGACGTGGCCGTGCGCCTGCCGCCCATTGCGCTGTGTACCGACAACGCCGCAATGATCGGCGCCGCGGCCTACTACCGCTGGGAGGCCGGCGCCCGCTCCGACCTCACGCTAGACGCGCGCCCCAACCTCCCCGTGGCCTGACCACGGTTGCGGCACGAGCCAGCGCGCTCGGCGGCGTCCGGCATCCGCCCTTGCGGGCTAGCTGCTCAGCGCGAGGCCGTGTCCAGCACGTGCTCCTGCGCCCGGCAGGCCGCGCCGCGCTCGGGCCAGCAGCCCAGCGTGTCGGGGTGGAGGGCCGTGCCCTCGGCCCGCCGCACCTGCTCGCCGGGCGGCAGGTGCTTGCCGATCTGGTCGGCCGTCCAGCGCACTAGCTCCGCGAGCGTTGGGTAGGGGTGGATCGCGTCGCCCACCGTGTAGGCGTTGACGTGCCCGGCCATCGCCACGACTAGCTCGCCGATCAGATCGGTGGCGCCCGCGCCGACGATCGCCCCGCCCAGGATCTCGCCGGTGCCGCGGTCGGCGACGATCTTGCAGAACCCCTCGTCGTCGCCCTGGATCACCGCCTTGCTCACGTCGCCGTAGCACACGCGCGCGGTCTCGACGTCGCGCCCGGCCGCGTGCGCCTGTCGCTCGGTGAGGCCGACCGCCGCCACCTCGGGCAGCGCGAACACGGGCCGCGGCACGACGCGGAAGTCGGCGCGGCGCTCGGGCTCGCCCCCGGCCGCGTTCCAGGCGGCAATCTCGGCGCCGTAGTCGCCCGAATGGGTGTACATGTGGCGCCCGGTGACGTCGCCCGCCGCCCAGACGTTGGGCACGTTCGTGCGCATGCCAGCGTCGGTGACGATGCCGCGGGCGTCGGTCGCCACGCCAAGCGCCGCCAGGTTCAGCCCGTCGTACTGCGCCCGCCGGCCCGTCGCCAGCAGCACGAGGTCCCCGCTCACCTCGGCCGGACCGTCGGGACCGCGCAAGTAGACGACGCGCGCGTCGCCACGCCGCGCCAGCCGCTCCGCGCGGCCCCGCGCCAGCCGGATGCCGCGCCGCGCGAAGGCGTCGGCCAGCGTCGCGCCCACCTCCTCGTCTTCGCCGCTCAGCAGGCGCTCGCCGACGATCGTCACCTGCACCCCGAAGGCGCTCCAGAGGGAGGCGAACTCGCAGGCGATGATGCCGCCGCCGACGATCACCGCCGTGCGCGGCAACGCCTCGAGGGCCAGCGCCTCCGTGGAGGTGATCGCCCCGGCGTCGGCCAGGCCGGGCAGATCGGGTATCCGCGCCGCGGAGCCGCTGCAGATCACGAAGCGGTCGGCGGCATAGGCGACGCCGTCGACGCTGACGTGGCGCGCGTCCTCGAAGCGCGCCGTGCCGCGCAGCAGCGTGATGCCCTGCCGCGCCAGGCTCTCCAGCGGACCGTCGCCGGAGAAGCCGCGAATGACCGCGTCCTTGCGCGCCCGCACGCGGGCGTAGTCCAGCCGCACGCGGCCGACGTCGATGCCGAAGTCGGCCGCGCGCCGGATCGTGTCCATCACCTGCGCCGAGCGGAGGAGTGTCTTGGTGGGCACGCAGCCGCGATTGAGGCAGGTGCCGCCTAGCTCGGCGCGCTCGATCATCGCCACGCGCCGTCCCAGGCGGGCGGCGGTGCTCGCGGCCGCGTAGCCGGCGCCGCCGCCCCCGATGACGACGATGTCAAACGCCTCGTCCACCTGTCGTTCTCCTCGCGCCGCGCGCGGTCACACCGTCGGCACACTCGTAGCGAGAATGGCTATGCGGCCAACCGCCGCCCCGTATTCTGACGGTATCACGCAGTGGGCGCAACGGCGCCACGGGAGGCTGGACCCCGCCCCCGTTCGGCTTCGACGGCTTCGCCGGGATCACCGGCCCCGGCGTCGCCGGGTTCGGCATGAATGGCCCGGGGTGCGGCGCGCTGGCCGGCCTGCCCGGCTGCGGCGTGGCTCGGCTGGCCACCGCGGTCACCGTAGCAAGATCAGCCAGACGCCGACGAGGGAGAGCACCGCGCCGCCGAGCAGCCGCCAGGTGACCTGCTCGCGCAGTACGAACACGGCAATGGGCACGCCGAACAGCGATGCCGTGCTGGCGAGCGCGCCACCGCGCGCTGCGCCGGCGTAGAAGATCCCAGCCACGAAGAGCGACATGGAGATCGCCGTCCCCACGCCGAGCAGCAGCACGCCCGGGCCGAACGCCGGGTCTTTGCGCGCCGCCTCGCGGGCCGCGGGCAGGCGGCGGGCGGTATAGGCGAGCAGGAAGACGCTGGCCCCGCAGAGCCGGACCGTGGCGGCGATCCAGGGGTCGACCTGGCTGGCCGCCGGGCGCAGGAAGATGGTGCCGAGCGCCAGGCACACGGCTCCGGCGAGGGCGAACAGGACGCCCGCCCGTCGCGCGCCGGGCGCGAGCGGCTGCCGCGCCTGGCCGGCAGGCACCTGGGCGGCAGCCACCGCGTACACGCCGGCCACCACCAGCACGATCCCGAGCGCCGCCGTCACGGTCAGCGGCTCGCCCAGCACCAGCACGGCCAGCACGGCCGAGATGAGCGGGTAGCTCATGGCGATCGGCTGCGCCCGCACGACGCCGACCAGCCGCAGCGCCTGGAAGTAGAAGCTGTCGCCGAGCCCCATCCCGAAGAAGACCGAGGCGAGCAAGAGCCCCAGCGCCCCGGGCGGCGTGCGCAGCAAGTCGGCGCCGCGGCCGAGGAGCGCGAGCGTCGCCAGCATCAGGGCGGCGGCGACCGAGCAGCGCAGCGCGTTGATGGCGATGACGTCGCCGCGGGGCGACAGCCAGCGGAGCAGCGCGCCGTTGCAGGCCCAGACGAAGGCGCTCGCCAGCGCGCTTAGCTCGCCGACAAGCACGGCCCGGCCCTGGGAGCTACCGCTGCGCGGCGGGACCGCGCCACGCCGGCGCTCAGTCGTCGCCGGCGAGCGGCGGCAGCGGCCAGAGGTCGCTCGTTTCCAGCTCGCGCAACGCTTGCAGCGAGGCGCCGACGATCAGGTCGAGGGCGTAATTGACGTGCTCTTCGAGCACGAACACGTCTTCCGCCGTCAGCGGCATCTCGCGCGGCAGGCGCTTGCGCAGCTCGCGCCAGATCTCGGACCGGAAGACGCGCAGCTCGTCGATGACTTCCTCGGGGCGCACGCCCTGTTCGTGCCGCGTCCAGGCATGGGTGCGCGCGCGGGTGTAGAACTCGCCGCCGGGCTGGAAGGCGTCGGGCTGGTGGCCGTCGCGCAAGACGGCGATGATCGCCTCGGTCAGCAGGGGCATGTGGTCCAGCACGTCGGCGAGGTGCAGGTCACCGCGCCCTTCGAAGTGGCCGAAGGTCACGACGCGTTGGGCCCAGCGCAGCTCGATGTTGGCATGGCGCCGGCAGAGGAGATCGGCCGCCCGCGTCAAGACCGTCAGCGATGGCTCCATGGTGGCGCCTCCCTGGCGCGCGGGGGGCGCTCTACGGGAGCAGCCCCGCGACGCGCGCCAGCATGTCGTCGATGTCGAAGGGCTTGCCGATGACGGCGGCGGCCAGCGCCCGGTCGGCGGGCGCCAGCACCTCGGGGTGGGCAGAGATGACGAGGACGGGCGCGGCGGCGTCGGCGTGGAGGGCGCGCAGCACGGCAGCACCGTCCATGCCCGGGAGCGCCAGGTCGAGCGTGATCAAGTCGGGCGTCTCGGTCCGCGCCTGATCGATGCCGTCGCGGCCCGTCCGCGCCACACGCACGATGTAGCCCTCGTCGCGGAGCAGCATTTCCAGCATCTCCGCGATCGCGCCCTCGTCCTCGATCACGAGCACGGTCCTGGCCATCGGCACGCTCCCCTCTAGCTTTGGTACAGCGCCCGCGGCGGGCGTGTCAAGCGCCGCCCGCTCCACGCCCCCGCGCCCGCCGCGGTAAGCATGCGACGTCTCGTTATAATGCGTCGCGCGTGCCAGCGACGCGCGCTGCCCAGGAGCCAGCAGACCAGTACCCGGACGCACCGACGGTGCGGCCCCCGCGGGCGCGGGAGAGCGTTGTGAGCATGCCGAAACCGGGCCTCCACGGGCCGGGACTCGAGCTGGTCGCGCTGCGGCGGCCGCTCCTCGCCGTCGCAGCAGTGCTGAGCGTCGGCGTCGCGGGCTACATGGTCATTGAGGGCTGGAGCTTCTTCGACGCCCTGTACATGGTCGTTACGACCGTGACGACCGTCGGCTACGGCGAGGTCCACCCGCTCTCTCTGCCCGGCCGCGCCTTCACCATGCTGCTGATCGTCCTGGGCGTGGGCACGATGCTGTACACGCTGAGCACGATCGTCCACTATGCGGTCGCGGGCGAGCTGACGCGCCAGATGGGGAGGCGCCGGATGGAAAGCCGCATCGAACAGCTCCGCGACCACGTCGTGCTCTGCGGCTACGGGCGCGTGGGGCGCCAGATCGCCGCCGAGTTCCGCCGCGAGCGCGTCCCCTACGTCGTGGTCGACGTCAACGAGGCCTCGCTGGCGACCGCCCACAACGACGGCTGCCTGTGGGTGCCCGGCAACGCCGCCAGCGACGACGTTCTGCTGGCGGCGGGGGTGAAGCGGGCGCGCGCCCTGATCGCGGCCGTGGACAGCGACGTGGACAACGTCTACGTCACCCTCTCGGCGCGCGGGCTGAACCCGCGCCTGTTCATTGTCGCCCGGGCCAGCCGCGAGGACGCGGAGTCGAAGCTGCGGCGGGCGGGCGCTGACCGCGTCATCTCGCCCTACCAGATCGGCGGGCGGCGGATGGCGATGCTGGCGCTGCGGCCGGTGGCCGTCGATTTCGTGGACACGATCATGCACGACCCGAGCACCGATCTGCTGCTGGAAGAGCTAGCGGTACAGCCGACCTCGCCGCTGGTGGGCAAGCGCCTGGCGGCCGCCCGCGGCGGCGCGGCCGCCGGCGCCATCGTGCTGGCCGTCAAACGCGACGGGCGGCTGATCCCCAACCCGCCGGGCGACTTCGCCGTCCAGGCGGGCGATCAGCTCGTGGTGATGGGCACGCCGAGCGACCTGCGCGCCATCGAGGGATACGCCTGAGCGGGTCGGACGGCCGGCGCCGGCCGCTAGAGCGTCGCCTCCGTGCGCATCTCGCGCCCGCCCCGCTGGAAGACGACGGTCACACGGTGGCCGGGCTCCAGCGCCGCCATTGCCTGCTCGACGTCGGCGGCGGTCCGGATGGGGCGGATGTTGATGTCGGTGATGACGTCGCCGGCCTGGATGCCCATGCGCTCGCCCACGCTGCCGGGCCGTACGCGCCCGACGTAGGCGCCGAACACGGGCACCTGGCCCTGCTTCAGGGCGATCTTGCTCGCGTCGGCCACCGCGAGCCCCAGCGAGGGCCGGTTCGCCTTCACGGCCGCGATGAGCCGGTCGAGCCCGGGGCGGTCGAAGCCGACCACCACCTGGCCATCGGCGGCGATGATCGGGACGCCCTGCTGGCGCGAGATGCGGACGGCCTCGGCGGCCGCCGCCGGGTCGGCCGCCACGTCGCGCTCGGTGAAGGATACGCCGTGCTGTGTTAGGTAGTCCTTGGCCATCCGACAGTACGGGCAGGTGGTGGTAGTGTAGACGACGACGTCCATGGCCGCTCCCCTTGACGGCGTAACCGGCGTCGTACACACAGGTACCGGCGTCGGCGCGGAGGATTCTCGAATACATGGTACGAAACGGGACGCCGCACCCAAAACCCCCGCGCGGCGGCGGCCGGGAAAAACTCGCCGGCAAATGGCGGCTCAGATATACTCTGTCTAATCCTACCGGCGGGCTGCGCGCCTGCCGGCGGCGCCGGGGCCCTCTCTCGACACCGCCGCACCGCCCAACGCCGCCACGGGCCGAGCATACACCTACCAACGGGGAGGGCACTGCCGATGTCCGCGACTTCCTCCACCGCGCGCCTCCGTGTGCTGACCTTGCTGCTGAGCCTGGCGCTGCTGTTCGCCGGCGCCGTCCCCCGGACAGGTGCCGTCGCCCACGCGGCGTCGCTCGCGGCGACGCAGGACCAGAATCCGGGCGCCCAGCTCGACACGGCTCGCCAGCTCCAGGCCATGCAGGAGGCGTACGAGCTGCTGCTCGATCGCTACGCCCTGCCGCTCGACCCGGCGGAGCTGATCGCCGCCGCGCAGGACGGCATGACGGCGGCCCTGAAGGCGGCCGGGATCGACAACCCGGTGGCCGGGCTCGGCAACCTCGGCGGCGACCGCAACCAGGAGTGGACGGCCCTCCGCCAGCGCTATCAGGCGCTGGCCGCGCGCTATGGCGACACCGTGTCGCCAGACGACCTCGCCGGCGCGGCGATCTCCGGCATGGCCCAGTCCGTCGAGGACGCCCACACCAACTACCTGACCCCCGACGAGTATCAGGAGCACATTCGCTGGACACGCGGCGACGTGGAGTACGGCGGCATCGGCGCGCGCATGCGCGGGCCGCAGGCCACGGTCATCGAGGTCTTCCCCGACACGCCCGCCGAGCGCGGCGGCCTGCGCCCGGGCGACGTGATCGTGGGCGTGGACGACCAGCCGACGACGGACATGCGGCTGGACGAGGTCGTGAACCTGGTGCGCGGCCCCGAGGGCTCGCAGGTGCGGCTGCGCGTGCAGCGCGCGGGCAGCGACCAGGTGGACGAGATCACCCTGACGCGCGCCCAGGTGGCGCTGCCCTTCGTGGCGTCGCGGCTGCTCCCCGGCAACATCGGCTACGTGGCCCTGCGCGGCTTCCCCGAGCCCTCCGTGATCGACGGCGTCGAGAAGGCCGTGACCCAGTTCCAGCGCGACGGCGTGCGCGGCATCGTCCTCGACCTCCGTGGCAACTCCGGCGGCCGGCTGGACGTCGGCTCGCGGCTGCTGTCGCGCTTCATCCCCGACGGCCCGATCTACCGCGCCGTCGACCGCCGCGGCCGCGAGGAGACGATCAACGTCCGCGAGGCGCGGCCGATCCTAACGGTGCCGCTGGCCGTGCTGATCGACGACGGCACGGCGTCGATGGGCGAGCTGTTCGCCGTCGCGCTGCAGGAGCACGGTGTCGGGCACATCATGGGCGTCACCAGCGCGGGGGCAGTGGCGGCGAGCGTGGTGTTGCCGCTGTCTAATGGCGGGGCGCTGCAGCTCAGCATCGAGCAGGTCTACTCCGGCGGCGGCGCGCTGCTGGACCGCGTCGGCGTCCACCCCGACCAGGAGGTCGAGCTAGACCTCGATGCGCTGCGCAATGGGCACGATAGCCAGCTTGACGCCGCCGCGGCCTACCTGGCGAGCGTCCCCGCGCAGCAGCAGCCCACCGCGGCCACGCCCGGGCGGTGACCCCTCTCCCCCCGCCCCCTCTCCCCCATAGGGGCAAGGGGGGAGCCGGGCACGCCGGGGAGGATCTACCCCCGGCCCCCTCCCTGAAGGGAAGGGGGGGAGGACGCCGGGGAAGGCGGAGCCGGCAACCCGCTCCCCCCATGGGGGGCGGGGGTTGGGGGAGGGGGTCACGATGCAGGCAGCCTCCGTGGGCGTGGACGAGGTGCTGCGGGCGGCCGACGCCGCCGACGTCAGCCTCGTCCGCTTCCTGTACTGCGACAACGGCAGCATCATTCGCGGCAAGAGCAGCCATCGCGCCGGCCTCGCCGAGCGGCTGCGGAGCGGCATCGGCCTGACCGTCGCCATGCAGGCGATGAACGCCCTAGACCAACTCCAGTCCGTCGAGGGGCTGGGCCCCGTCGGCGAGATCCGCCTCGTGCCTGACCTCGACACCTTCACGGTGCTGCCCTACGCCGCCCGCCAGGCGCTCGCCTTCGTCGACATGCAGACGCTCGACGGCGCTCCCTGGAGCGCCTGCCCCCGCGGCTTCCTGCGCCGCGCTATCGCCGCCGCGCGCGCGGCCGGCTTCAGCGTGCAGGCAGCCTTCGAGCCTGAGTGGTCGCTCGCCACGCGCGCCGACGACCGCTACGTGCCCTACGATCAGAGCCTCTGCTTCAGCACGCTCGGCATGCTCACCGCGGCGCCGGTGATCGGCGACGTCGTGGACGCGCTGGTGGCGCAGGGCCTGGAGGTCGAGCAGTACTACCCCGAGCTAGGGCACGGCCAGCAGGAGCTGAGCATCCACCACGCCGACGCGCTGCGGGCGGCCGACAACCAGCTGCGCTACCGCGAGACGGTGCGCGCCGTCGCCTGGCGCCACGGCCTCTACGCCTCGCTGGCGCCGAAGCCGTGGCCCGACCAGGCGGGGAACGGCGCCCACCTGCACTGGAGCCTGTGGGACCCGGACGGCGCGCGGAACCTGCTCCACGACCCGGCGCAGCCGTTCGGCCTCAGCGCGCTCGGCCGGCAGTTCGTGGCGGGCGTGCTCGACCACCTGCCGGGCCTCGTCGCGCTCACCTGCCCCAGCTTCAACAGCTACCATCGCCTGCAGCCCCGCTCGTGGAGCAGCGCCTTCACCTGCTACGGCCCCGACAACCGCGAGGCAGCGGTGCGGCTCGTCTCGACTTACCGTGGCGCCGAGATGGCCTCGACCAACCTGGAGCTAAAGCCCTGCGACAACTCCTGCAACCCGTACCTCGCCCTGGGGGGGCTGATCGTGGCCGGTCTGGACGGCGTGCAGCGCGGCGCCACGCTCGACGAGGGCCGCCTGGCGCTGGTCGATCCCGCCCTCCTGTCGGACGACGAGCGCGCGGCCCGCGGCATCCGGCGCCTGCCCGCCTCGCTCGGCGAGGCGCTGGACGCGCTGGAGGCCGACGCGGTGCTGATGGAGGCGCTGGGTGATCTACTGCGTCGCAGCTACCTGGCCGTCCGCCGCTCGGAGTGGGAGGCCTTCTCGCGCGAGGACGCCGCCTTCGAGCAGCAGCATCACTTCTTCAAGTACTAAATGGCCCGCACCCGCTCGCCGCTGGCCGACGTTCCCATCGTCGACGGCCACTGCCATCCCCCGCTGCGCCCACCCCCGCCGGCGCCAGCGGCGGAGTCTCGGGCTTGGCTGCTGGAACGGTTCACCGAGAGCCGCGACCCCCGCCAGGTCCGTGACCACGTCCCGCACACGCTGTACTTCCAGCGGGCGCTGCGTGACCTCGCGGCCTTCTACGACTGCGCGCCCGAGCTAGACGCCGTGATGGCCGCGCGCCAGGCGCTGGCGCCGGCAGAGCTGCTGCGGCGCTGCGTCGAGCGCGGGGGCGTTGGCGCGCTCGTCGTGGACGGCGGCTACCGCGCGGCCGACAGCTACTCGGTAGGCGAGCTAAACGCCCTCCTGCCCCCGCCGTGCCGGGCCTGGCCGCTGCTGCGCGTCGAGCCGCTGCTCGAAGACCTGATCGCCGCGAGCCCCAGCTTCGCCGCGCTGGAGAAGGACTTCGCGCTCGCGCTCGCCGACCTGCGCGGCGCGAGTTACGTGGGCCTGAAGACCATCGTCGCCTATCGGAGCGGCCTGGCGCTCGGACGTCCCGACCGCCAGGCCGCTGCCGCCGCCTTTCCGGCGCTGCGCGCCGCCGCCCGGGCCGGCGCGCGGCGCCTGAGCAACAAGCCGCTGCTCGACTACTTCCTGGGGCAAGCGTTCGCCGCGGCCGGGCGCCAACAGCTGCCCGTGCAGGTGCACACCGGCTTCGGCGACGCCGACCTGGATCTGCTGCAAGCGAACCCGCTGCTGCTGCGCCCGGCCCTGGAGGCCGGCGCCTTCGCCGGCGCGCCGGTGGTCCTGCTGCACTGCTACCCCTACCTGCGCGAGGCTGGCTACCTGGCGAGCCTGTACGCCGACGTGTACGTGGACTTGAGCCTGAGCGTGCCGCTACTCGGCCCGGCCTGCCAGCGGGCGGTGGCCGAGGCGCTGGAGCTAGCGCCCGCGACGAAGGTGCTGTACGGGTCGGACGCGGCGGGGCTGGCCGAATCGGTCTGGCTCGGCGCCATCGCCATCCGCCGGGCGCTGGCGGCGGCACTGGGCGACTGGCTGCGCGCCGGCGCGCTCACCGCGGCCGAGGCCGAGCGCCTGGCCGAGCGCGTGCTGCACGTTAACGCGCGGGCGCTGTACGGGCTGTAGCCGCGCACCTGCTATACTGCGAGCGTCCCCGGTGAACCGCGCGCCCCTGGCGTCCGTATCCCTCACGAGAGCAGTGGACCGCATGGACGTAGCGAGCGCCAGCGACGAATCCCTCATGCGGGCGCTGCCCCGCCAGGTCGAGGCGCTGGACGCCCTCTACGAGCGCCACAGCCGCGCCGCAATGGGGCTGGCGGTGCGGATGGTGGGCGAGCGCGAGACCGCCGAGGAAGTCGTGCAAGAGGCCTTTCTCGCGCTTTGGCGCAACGCGGGACGCTACCAGCCCGGCCGCGGCACCGTGCGGACGTGGCTGCTGAGCATCGTCCACCACCGCGCCATCGACCGTCTGCGGGGACGTACCTCGTTGGCGCCGCTGCCCGAAGAGCTAGGGGCCGACCCGAGCGCGCCGGACGTGTGGACGCTGACGGCCCAGCGGCTGGACCGCGAGGTGATCGGCGAGGCGCTGGGCGGTCTGCCCGCCGAGCAGCGCCAGGCGATCGAGCTGGCCTACTTCAGCGGGCTGACGCAGACGCAGATCGCGAGCGCGCTTGGGCTGCCGCTCGGCACCGTGAAGGGCCGCCTGCGGCTGGGGCTGGGCCGCCTCCGGACGTTGCTGCGCGACCGCGTCGAGGCGGACGCATGAACGGGACGCCGCACGATCCAACGCGCCTGTCGCCCCAGGCCCTCGAGGCCCTGGAGGAGACGCTGGCGGCGTACGCCCTGGGAGCGCTGCCGCCGCCTGAGGCCGACGCGGTCGCCCGCCACCTGGCGACGTGCGAGGCGTGTCGAGCAGTCAGCACCGACCTGCGGGCGACCGTCGCGCTGCTGGGCGCCCTGCCCGCCCCGGTCGAGCCGGGGGCAGAGTTGAAGACGCGCATCCTGACCGCCGCGCGGGCGGAGCAGGCGACGAGCGGGCACGGTGACCGGCCCGCCCGCCGCGAGCCGGATGGCCCGGCGGGCGGGCGCCTGGAGCCGGCCGCGGGGCCCTCCGCGGACGCCGCCGCCGCGCCTGCCGTCTTCCCCGGTCGGGCGAGCCGCCGGCCCCAGGCCAGCCGGCCGCGCCGGGCGGCGTGGCTGCCATGGCTCGCCGCCGCGGCCGCCCTCCTCGTCGCGCTCGGCGTCGGCCTGTGGAACGCTCAGCTCCAGGGCGAGCTACGCGCGCAGAGCGCCGAGGTGGCGCTGATCCAGACCGCCAAGCAGAGCTGGGCGCTCAGCCCGACCGCCAACGGCGGCAGCGGCCACGGCATCCTCGTTGATCCCGCCGCGGGCGGACCGCCAGTGCTGCTCCTGCAGAATATCCCGCGCCAGCCGTCCGACCGCACTTACCAGGTCTGGGTGATCCGCGACGGTCAGCCGGCCAGCGCCGCCATCCTGCCGCCGGGCGCCGCGGGCCAGCAGGTGGTGGACTTGCAGGAGGGGCTGAACGGCGTACAGAGCGTCGCCGTTTCGGTCGAGCCGGTCGGCGGTAGTCCTAGCCCCACCGGTCCGGTCGTCCTGTCTGGCAACCTGTAGCTCCGGCCGCTTCGCCGGCCGCGCTAGGGCGTCGCCTCACCCAGCTTGGCTGCGGATGTCGTGGGCGGGACCGAGCGGCCGCCGGAAATCGTCGTACTCCACTGGGAGCAGTCCCAGCAGCTCCTAGGCGCTCAACTGTGTCGGCGGTATCCGACGAAGTCGGCGGATTGGCTCCTTGCCAACGGTCACGCAGGGCTCGCAATGCCCCGACCAGGACGAGGGCCAGAACGGCTCCACCGATTACGGCCACGAGTGCGCCGCCCCAAGATTACCGCGTGTACCACTCCTCGATGTTCCATTCGAGGCCGAGCGGCGAGGGCTTGATGCCGCCGATGCGGTTGTTCACGCCCTCGAACGACTTGTCCACGTACAGGTAGATGTAGGGCTGGTCGTCCGTCAGGATCTGTTGGATCTGGTCGTACGTCTGCTTTCGCTTCGCCTGATCGAACTCGCGCGCCCCCTCCTGGAAGAGCTTCTCTATCTCGGGGTTCCGATAGGCGCCCGCGTTGAGGTCGGGGATGTTCTCCTCGCTCCAGATCTGGTACATCCAGTGGGGGTCGATCGTCGCCTGCCAGCCGCCCACGTTCATGTCCCAGTTGTTGTAGGGCGGCGTCTTGAGCGCCGAGAGATAGGCCACCCACTCCAGGCCGGTGATCTCCACCTCGACCCCGATCTGCTTGAAGCTATCCTGCACGATGCTCGCCAGCGCCGTGCGCACCTTGCTCGACTGCGGGCCGTAGAGCAGCCGCAGGTGCATGCGCTGCCCGTCCTTCACGCGCACGCCATCCGCGCCGGGCAGCCAGCCGGCCTGGTCGAGCATCTGCTTCGCCTTCTCGGGGTCGTAGTCGCGGTGCGGCACGTCCGGGTTGTAACACCAGCAGTTCGGCCCGTAGGCCGAGTAGGTCGGCTGGGCCAGACCATACATGACCCGGTCGATGATCGTCTTGCGATCGATCGCGTAGGCCAACGCTTGGCGAACCTGCTTGTCCTGCAGGATCGGCTGGCGCAGGTTGAAGCCGACGTAGCTCCAGTTGCCGGTCGCCGGCCACCACTCGTAGACGGTCACGTTGTCCAGTCGCTTCGCGTCGGCATAGTCGTCGGGCGAAAAGCCCGACTCGTCGACCTCGCCGGTCCGCAGCCACTGGAACGCGATCCGCGGATCGCCGGCGATCCGCACCGTGTAGCTCGACAGCTTCGGCTTGCCCTTGTAGTAGTGCTCATTGGGCACGAAGGTCGCGTGGTCGTCCTTGACCCACTCCTGCAGCAAGAACGGGCCGGAGCCCACGGTGGGCTTCATGATCTGGGGGTTTTGGTCGGGATTGTTCCAGTCGAGCGATTCCCAGATGTGCCGGGGCAGGGGCGTGATGCCATCGGCCATCTCCAGCCCGACCGCCAGGGGCTCCTTGAGCCGCACCTGGATCGTCTGCGGGTCGAGCGCCTCGTAGGAATCGATCTCTTCGAGGTTGGTGATGTAGGGCCAGCCGTTCTCGGGCTTGCTCGCCTGGTCGAACGTCCACTTGAAGTCGTCGGCCGTGAGCGGCTGGCCGTCGCTCCACACGAGGTCCGGCCGCAGCTTGAACGTGTAGGTCATCTTGTCGTCGCTGACCGTCCAGCTCTGGGCCATGCTCGGCTTGAACTGCTCGATGTTCTCCGGGTCGCGCTCCAGCAAGCTGCCGGCGTAGACGAGCCCCTGGTAGCTGCCCGACGCCGTGTCGCTCGTCTTGTAGGGATGGAAGCTGACCGCTTCCGCCGTGCTCGCGACGACAATGCCGCCGCCGCTGTTGGCCTGGCCGGGGCCGCGCTCATTCTGCGGCCCGCCCGAGCAGCCGGCGACGAGCATGGCACAGGCGGCCAGCAGCGCGAACGCGGGCCGGAGAGGGAAGCGGTTGCGGCGCATGGCGCCCTCCTCGCGAACTTTCTCTCATTGTGCCGCAAAATGGGGCAGGCGACCACTGTACGCGTCCGGCGCGCGCCGCAGACGCGGCGGGGTGAGGGCGTCGTTGCCCTCACCCCGTCCGTCTCCCGTCGGAGAGGTAGCGATACCTAGTTGTTGTCGGAGTTCGGCCGCTGCGCGAGCTGCACCTGCAGCGTCTGCTCCTTGCCGTCGCGGTTGATCGTCAGCGTGACCTGGTCGTTCACCTGCTTCTTGTTCAGCAGCTCGGGCAGGCCCTGCTGATCGTTCACCGGCTGGCCGTCCACCGCGGTGATCACGTCGCCCTGCTGCAGGCCGGCCTTGCGCGCCGGGCTGTTGGGGGCCACGCGCACGACGAGCGCGCCCTGCTTCGCCTGGAGATCATAGTAGGAGGCGATGCGCGGGTTCACCGACTGGAAGTTCACGCCCAGGTACGGGCGGGTCACCGTGCCGTTCGTGATGAGCTGATCGACCACCGTGCGCACGGTCGCGCTCGGGATCGCGAAGCCCAAGCCCTCGGCCACGTCGCCGCCGCCACCGCCCAGCATCCCGCTGAGCCCGGAGTTGCTGCCGCGCACGACGGCGGTGTTGATGCCAATCACCTGGCCGCTCGGGTCCACCAGCGGGCCGCCCGAGTTGCCGTGGTTGATCGCCGCGTCGGTCTGGATCAGGTCGGTAAGGCCAGGGGCGCTATCGTCGAGCTTGCGCCCGACCGCGCTCACGACACCCGAGGTCACGGTGTTGCGGAAGTCGCCCAGCGGGCTGCCGATGGCGATGACCGACTCGCCCGGGCGCAGCTTGGTCGAGTCGCCAAGCGTCGCCACCGCGGGCACCTTGCCGTCCACCTGCAGCACCGCGAGGTCGCTGTAATCGTCGTGGCCCACCAGGCGCGCGGGCACCTTCGTGCCGTCCTGGAAGATCACCTGGTACTTCTGGCCATCCGCGACCACGTGGTTGTTCGTCACGATGTAGCCGCGCTGATCGACGATCACACCCGAGCCAAGCGCTTGCGCCGGCTGCATCGGCTGCATCGGCAGGCCGAAGCCGCGCATGCCCTGCGGGCCCTGATTGCCGAGGTCGCTGACCACGGTCACGACGGCGGGGCCAACCTTGTCGACGACGTCCGCCCAGTTGACCTGCTGGAACTGGATCTGCGCGGGCTGGGCCGGCGGCAACACACTGGCGGGCGCTTGCTGGGCCTGCGCGGGTGGCGGCGCGGCGAGCGTGGCCGCGCGACTCGCCAGGTCGCGCGCGCCCACGGCAACCCCGGCCACCACGGGCGGCAGGACCAGCGTGAGCACGATGCCGATGACCACCCCCAGCACCAGCAGGCCGGCCATCAGCCGCCGCAGGCTGGCGGTTGCGAGTGTACGCATGACTCCCTCCTTCAAGTGGGCGGCGCGCTCGGTCGCGTTGCTCGGCCTGCGGGGCGCCGCCTGGCTTTGTCTCTTACAGCGTAAGGGCCGTGTCTAAAAGCCGTCTGAGCGAAAGTTAAAAATTCGATGAATAGGGGGAGCCCTCGCCCTGTCCCTCGCCCAGCGGAAGAGGGACAGGCGGGCCGACCGCGGTGGCGGCCAGGTCCCCAGCGCCGGGGACGGCCGACGGGGCGCCCGGACGGGCGGGCAGCGTGACCGTGAAGGTGCTGCCCTGGCCGGGGGTGCTGTCCACCGCGATGGCGCCGCCGTGCGCGCGGACGATCGAGGCGGCGATGGCCAGGCCCAGGCCGGCGCCGCTCTTGCCCCGCGCGGCGGGCGCACGGTAGAAGCGCTCGAAGACGTGGGGCAAGTCCTCCGGCGCGATGCCGATGCCGTCGTCGCGCACGCGCAGCTCCGCGGCATCGCCCACGCGGCGCAGGCTGAGCGTCACGTGCCCGCCCGGCGGCGTGTACTTGAGCGCGTTGTCCACCAGGTTGCGTACGACCTGCTCCAGGTGATCGGCGCTCCCCGCCACCTCGACGGGCGCGATCTCCTCCAGGCTCAGCACGCGGCCGTCCGCGTGGGGCAGCGCGGCCTGGTAGACCTTGCGGACGAGCGCGTCGAGCGCCACGGGCGTCCGCTCGAGCGGCTGCCCGGCGTCGGTGCGGGCGAGGGCGAGCAGGCCCTCGACCAGCCGGCTGAGCCGCTGCAGCTCGCCGTCCATCTCGTCGAGGATCTCGATCTCGATGGGCGAGTGGTGGGCGTCGCCGCGCCGGAGCGTGGCTAGGTTCACGCGCAGGGTCGTGAGCGGCGTGCGCAGCTCGTGCGAGGCGTCGGCCACGAAGCGGCGCTGGGCGCTGATGGCGGCTTGCAGGCGGTCGAGCATACGGTTGAAGGTGGCGGCGAGCGCCCCCACCTCGTCGCGCGCCGCGCCGACGGGCACGCGACGGTCGAGGTCGCCGGAGCTGCCGATCGCCTCGGCGGTGTCGCGCACGGCGGCGATCGGTCGCAGCGCGCCGCGGGCCATCGCCCAGCCCGCCCCCGCCGCGATCAATAGCAGCAGCACGTCCACGGCGGCCAGCGCCTGCAGGACGCGAGCGGTCGCGCTGTCGACCGGCGTGAGGGATCGCGCCACCTGCAGCGCGCCCACCACCTGCCCGCTCAGCACCAGCGGCAGCACGTAGACGCGCACCTGGCCGCCGGGCACAGGGCTGGTCGAGTAGCGCGGGGCGCCATCGGCCAGCGCGCGCCGGGTCTCCGCGTCGACGGGCAGCGCCACCCGCCCTAGGCTCTCCGAGCGATCGATCACCGTGCCGCGCGCGTCGACCACCTGGATCAGCAGGTCCCCGCCGCTGAAGGTGTTCAGGTCGGGCAGTACCAGCCGCAGCGGGCGCAGCGGCAGCCCTCCCTGGATCGTCACGGCGCGGGCCAGGCTCTCGGCCTCGTTGGCCAACGAGGCGTCGAGGTCGCGCTGCAAGTTGCCGGCGACGCTGAGGTACACGATGGCGCTCGCCGCGAGCAGCGCGACCGCCGTGATCGCGGTGTACCAAAGCGTCAGGCGCAGGCTGAGCGGCATCATTCCTCACGCAGCACGTAACCCACGCCGCGCACCGTGTGCAGCAGGCGCGGCGCACCGTCTGCTTCGAGCTTGGTCCGCAGGTGGCCCACGTACACGTCGAGCACGTTCGACTGGCCGTCGAAGTCGTAGCCCCAGACGCGCTCGAAGAGCACCTCGCGGGTCAGCACCTGGCGCGGGTGCTGCAAGAACAGCGCGAGCAAGTCGAACTCTTTTGGCGTGAGCGTTAGCTCGCGGCCGCCGCGGCGCACGACGCGCGTGGCGGGATCGAGCGTCAGATCGGCCAGGCGCAGCTCGCCGCCGGTGGTCGGCGCGCGCCGGCGCAGCAGTGCCCGCACGCGGGCCAGCAGCTCGTCCACCGCGAAGGGCTTAACCAGGTAGTCGTCGGCACCCGCGTCGAGCCCCGCCACGCGGTCGGCCACCTCGTCGCGCGCGGTGAGCATGAGCACCGGCACGTCGCCCCCGGCGCGCAGCCGGCGGCAAACCTCCAGCCCGTCGATCCCCGGCAGGCGCACGTCCAGCACCACCAAATCAGGCGGCGCGTCGCGCGCCAGGCGCAGCCCCTCTTCCCCCGCCGAGGCCACCTCCACGTCGTACCCCTCGTAGGCGAGGGCGCGGCGCAGCGCGGTCAACAGATGCTCGTCGTCGTCAATCACCAGCAGTCGTGCGCGCATCGGCTCCACTCGATAGCTCGGACATTCCCCGTGTCCGCCCGGGACCGGGTGCGCTCACAGTCATTCTACGGCGCGGAATGGTGCTACAATGGGCACCACACGCAGCGCGCGGACGGGAGGAGCATCGTGGCGAAGATCAAGCACATCGCGATTCGCACCGACGATACCGAGGGCCTGGCCAAGTTCTTTCAGGACGTGTTTGGCCTCCAGCTCGTGCAGCGGCGCGAGCACGGCCCTATCGACCTCTCCGACGGCGACGTGAACCTGACGCTGCTGCCGCTCGCGGTCGGCACAAGCGGCACCCCCGCCAAGCCCGGCTTCGAGCACATCGGCTTCAGCGTCGAGAACGACGACGAGACGCGGCGCAAGCTGCTCGCGGCGGGCGCCACCGAGATGAACCCGGTCCATCTGGGCACCGTGTACTACGAGTCGAAGTTCCGCCACCCGGACGGCATGATTATCGACGTGGGCCACTGGTCGGGCACGAGCCCAATCCCCGAGGCGGCCGGCGCCGGCAGCGCGCAATCTTAGTGCAGGACCGGGCAGCTCAGTCGGGAACACGGGTGGGGCCTGGGAGCGCGGCCGTCCCGGCCGCCTCGCCGGCCCAGGCGGCGCCGGCCGGGCGGGCGAGACGCCCGCGCTCCCCGGCGGCGACGCCCATCCTTCAGCACGCTGTCTGCGGAGACACCAGGCCGCCGGCCGCCGCCGCGCCGGTGAAGTGATAGTAAAGATCACGTTACGGCCCGTCGGCCAGTATCTTGCCCGGGTAATCTACCGAACCTCCGGCAGCCAGCCAGCCCAATACCGGCGAGCGTTTCTCGCGGCTCGGCCGCTCGGCGCGCCGCGCACCGCTGCGGTTGGCGGATGCGACGCGGCGCGGTATGCTGTGCGCGGCTAACGTGCGGTTCGGGGAAGGAGGCTTATGAGTACTGCAGCTGCCGCAACCATGACGCCGAAGCGCTGGTGTGAGAGGGTTCTCGCCCGCTTGCCCGAGCAGGCCGGCATCGTGTGGGACGGCGATGCGGTCGCCACGATGCTCTCCGACCTCGCCGCCGGCGATCCCGCGCCGGAGGCGTTCCCCGTGCTGCTGGCGACCCTGGAGCGCGACCCGCGCCCCGAGGTCGCCACCGTCGCCGGGCGCATCCGCCATGCCTGGGAGCGCGACGTGGCCAAGCTGACCGGCACGCAGACGGAGCCCAAGCCGCGCGCGCTGATCGTCGACGACGAGCCGGATGTCGCCGAGATGGTAGCCACCGTGCTAGAGCCGCGCTTCGCGGTTTCGACGGCCACGAACGGGCAGCAAGCGGTGGCCCTGGCACGGGCTGAGCGCCCGGCGCTCGTCGTGCTCGACGTGATGATGCCCGAGATGAATGGCTACGAGGTGGCCCGCGTGCTGCGCGACGATCCCACCACCGCGGCCGCGCGCATCCTCTTCTGCACCGCGCGCAGCGGCATCGACGCGCGCCTGCAGGGCCGCGAGGCGGGCGGCGACGGCTACGTCGTCAAGCCCTTCGAGCTGTACCGCCTGGCCGCCCAGGCCTCCAGCATCGTCGGCCTCGACCCCCTCGGCGCCTGACGCGGCAGTCGTCATCGTAGCAGCGGCCGACCAGACCATCTGCGGTCTGGTCGGCCGCTGCCGCGCAGTTCGTCCCGCGGGCTGCGCCTGGGCCCTAGCTGTAGCGGTCGAAGAGGCTCTCCAGGAGCTGCGGCAGGTCGGCCTGGGTGCCCGTCTTGCGTGCCGCGAGCAGCTCGTCGTAGCTCGGGCCCTCGCGCTGGTAGATCACGCCGAGGTAGCGCGGCTCCTGGCTCGCCGCGATGCGCAGCGCCGCCTCGAAGTCGTGCGGGTCGTGGTCGGCCGGCAGCGGCGCGACCTCCTCGCGGTAGGTCTTGAAGGTGTTCACGCGGTTGAACGTCGGGCACGGACTGTACGTGTCGATGATCGCCAGCCCGTTGTGCTCGATGCCCGCCAGCATGAGCTGCGCCAGGTCCTTCGGCTGGCCCGAGAAGCCGCGCGCCACGAAGCTCGCGCCGCAGGCCATCGCCAGCAGCAGCGGGTTCACCGGCGCCTCGACGGTGCCCTTGGGCGCCGCCTTGTGGACGTAGCCGAGCTGCGCCGTGGGCGACGCCTGGCCCTTGGTCAGGCCGTAAGTCTGGTTGTCCATGATGACATAGGTCAGGTTCAGGTTGCGCCGCGCCGCGTGCATGAAGTGGCCGCCGCCGATGGCGAAGGCATCGCCATCGCCGCCGAGCACCAGCACGTTGAGCTCCGGCCGCGCCACCTTCACGCCCGTCGCGATCGGCATCGCCCGACCGTGGACGCCGTGGAAGCCGTACGTCGAGACGAAGAACGGCAGGCGACTGGAGCAGCCGATGCCCGAGACGAGCACGACGTCCTTCGGGTCGTAGTTCTTCGCCCGCATCGCGTTGTAGAGCGCGTTCAGCACGCCGAAGTCGCCGCAGCCGGGGCACCAGGTCGGCTTCTCGTCGCTCTTGTAGTCGTCGAGCGAATGGGTCAGCGTAATCGTCTCAGCCATACTCTCCTGCCCCTAGCGGACCGCGGCGCGGGCCTGGGCCCGGATCGCGGCGAGGATGTCGCGCACGCGGAACGCCTCGCCCGCGTACACCGTTAGCTTCTCGAACGGGCGCCCGAAGCGCGCCGCCAGAATGTCGGCAAACTGCCCGCTGTAGTTCACCTCGGCGACCAGCACGTCCTGCTTGCCCTGCAGGAACGGCTCGATCTGGCCCGCGGCCACCGGCCAGAGCATCTTCGGCGCCATGCCCGCCACGCGGATGCCCTCCGCCGCCGCCAGGCGGATCGCCTCCTGCACCGGCCCCGCCGTCGAGCCCCAGGTGATGATGCCGATCTCCGCCGCCGGGTCGCCCCAGTACTCCGCCTCGGGCGCGTCCTGCGGCGCGGCGGCCAGTTTCTTCATGCGCTTCTCGGTCATCTCGCGCTTGGTCACCGGGTCGTAGCGGGGCCGGCCCTCCTCGCTGTGCTCCAGGCCCGTCGCCACGTACTGCCCGCCGGGCTGCCCGGGGACGGATACCGGCGAGATGCCGCTCTCCGTGAGCGCGTAGCGCGAGAAGTAGCCCTCGTGCGGCGGCGGGGCGCCGTGGCCGTTGCCATTCGGCTGGTAGAGCAGCCGCGTCTGCCGCGGAATCCGGTTCGGGTCGGGCCGCGGGATGCTCTCGTTCCGCACCGCCAGCACCGTGTCCTGCAGCACGATCACGGGCATCTGGTACTTGTCGGCCAGGTTGAAGGCGTTCTGCACCTGGTAGAAGCAGTCCTCCACGGAGGTCGGCGCCAGCACGATGCGCTGGATGTCGCCGTGGCCGCCGGTCGCCGCCATGAAGAGGTCGCCCTGCTCGTGACGCGTGGGCATGCCCGTGGACGGGCCGGCGCGCTGCGCGTCGACGAGCACGCAGGGCAGCTCGGCCATGGCGCCCAGGCCGAGCGCCTCGATCATCAGGCTGACGCCGGGGCCGGAGGTCGAGGTCATCGCCCGCTTGCCGGCGAACGAGGCGCCCAGCACCATGTTGATCGACGCGATCTCGTCCTCGGCCTGGATCACCGAGCCCCCCACCTTCGGCAGCTCGGCGGCGAGGAACTCCATGATGTCGCTGGCAGGCGTGATCGGGTAGCCGGCGAAGAACTCCACGCCGGCCGCCAGCGCCCCCAGGCTCACCGCCTGGTTGCCCGACAGCACGATGCGGTCCCGGGCCGGCTCGCCCCGCTCGACCGCGTAGCGCTCGGCCGTGAAGCCCGGCGCGCTCAGGACGTGCTCGCGGACGTAGCCGAGGCCCGCCTGCAGCGCCGCCTCGTTCTTCGTCAGGATGTCGGCGCCGCGGCCGCCGAAGCGCTGCTGCAGCAGCTTCTGAATGTACTCTTCGGGCAGGCCGAACAGTGCGGCCAGCGCGCCCACCGCCACGACGTTCTTGCCCAGCTCGAACTTGAGCTGCGTCCGCGCGATCTCGCTGAACGGCACGCCGTACTGCTCGCGGCTCGGGCTGGTGGGGGGCTGCAGCTCGCCGGGGTCGTAGATGAGGAGGCCGCCCTCGGCCAGGTCGTCGATGCTCAGATCGAACGCCTCCTGGTTCATGCAGAGGAGCACGTCCACCTGATCGCCGCGCGAGTAAAACTGGTGGCTGCCAATCCGGAGCTGAAACAGGGAGTAGCCGCCCTTGATCTCGGCGGGCGGGCTAAAGTCGGTGAGCACGCGATAACCGGCGCGTGCCGCCGCCTGCACCAGGAGCTGGCCGGTGCTGAGGACGCCTTCGCCCGCCTCGCCGGCCACTCGGATCACTAGGTCGGTTTTCGGCATCATTGCCTCCATACCGGGCTCGGTCCTGGTCGGTGAGGCGCGTTAGACACAGTGTGACCCGGCTCACCGCGATTGAGGACGGGAACCCACTTGCTTGGCGGACGGCCGCACGCCGGCCGGCGCAACAAAGCCCGACGCCGCGGTGCCACGGCGTCGGGTCTCCGTCGCGGGAACACTAGCGCGAGGCGCTCACCGCTGCCGGTATTCTACCATCATCTCGCGGATGCGGTTGGTAATTCGCAGCGCGTCGTCCCACTGGCGCTGCCACACGTTCCGCCCGAAGATGAGCCCCGTCGCGCCGTTCTTAATGCTCAGCTCGGCCTTGTGCAGCACGTCCTCGTCGGACACCTGGCTGCCGCCCGATACCAGCACGGGGATCTTGCCGGCCGCGGCCACCACGCGCCGCACCGCCTCTTCCTCGCCGAACATGCGCGAGCTGTACTCCTTCGGCGTGCGGGCGTGCTTCTCCGCGCTGTATTCAGGCAGGTTCACCTTCACCACGTCGGCGCCCAGCTCAGCCGCCACGCGCGCGGCGTACTCGATGGCCCACGACGTGAGCTGCCCGCCCTTCTCCTCGATCGCCCGGCCGCGCGGGTACGACCAGACGATCACGGGCATCCCCATCCGCTCGGCCTCGAGGCGGATGCGGCCGAACTGGATGAAGTCCTCCGACTGCTTCGGCGAGCCGACGTAGAGCGTGTAGCCGACCGCCGAGGCGCCCAGCCGCACGGCGTCCTCGACCATGGCGATCTGTGGCGACAACGCCTCGTCGGAGGAGGGGATCTCCGTCTTGCCGTTCAGCTTGAGCACGAGCGGCACGCGGCCGGCGTAGGGATAGCAGTACTTCTCGGCGATGCCGATCTGGAACACGATCGCCGAGAAGTTGCCCGCCTCGGCGAGGCGCATCTCGAAGTCCGGGTCCTGGCTATCGGGGTTGGCAAAGAAGTCGCGCGGGCCGTGCTCGAGCCCCTGGTCCACGGGCAGGAACATGCCCATTCCATGCCCGGGCCCGTGGGCATAGAACAGGTTGTACATCCGCGCCTTCTTGCCCATGCTGAGGTTGAGGGAGTCGAGATCGACTGGCACGCCGTCCTCCTGCTGCTGCTTGGGCGGGCGCCCGCGGGGCCAGGAGCACGTTCGCTGGCACCAGCCGACGTGCCCGGGAACCCCGTCGTACCCGGCCGCGACCACCAGGGCCCGCCGCAGGGAATCGCCGGGCCCGTTCGGGCCACCGGCGGCTGCAGGCGGGCTTACCGTACTTGTTCATTCTAGCACACGGTCCGAAGCGCTCCGACGCGGCGGTCCGGCGACTCGCGGCAGCGCCACCGCCCCACCGGCCGTCGCCCGCGGTGGCCGCCTGGCATGCATCCTGCGCTTTCAGGTGGCGTTAACTTGGAGTGGCGCCGGCCGGTCCCGCCAGTGTGGCCGGGGGCCTCGGTCGGCGCGAGGGAGGCAGGGAGATGGATCGCACCGCAGTCGGCTACTTTCGTGACCGGGGCGCGGCGGACCGGGCGTATGATGCCCTCCGCGCGGCGGGCTACGACAAGGACGACATCAGCATCATGGGCCGCGGCATGGAGGGCCGCGCCGGGCTCGCCGATACTGATCGGGACAACGTCTCGGCGGGCCAGGGCGCGGTGACGGGCGGCATCTTCGGGCTGCTGCTCGGCGCCGCGGCGATGCTGATCCCCGGCATTGGCCCCGTCGTGGCCGTCGGGCCGCTGGCCGCGGGGCTGGCCGGCGTGGTGACCGGCGGCGTGACGGGTGCCGTGGTCGGCGGCATCACGGGCGCACTCGTCAAGGCGGGTGTGCCCGAGGAAGAGGCGCGCTGGGCCAACGAGCGCTTCGCGGCCGGCGGCTACCTGGTGACCGTGCGCACCGACGAGCACGGCTACGGCAAGGCGCGTGGGGTCCTCGAGGCGGCGGGCGGCGAGACCTCCGGCGAGAACGTGCAGGCTGTCGGCCGGGCGACCGTGCCGCCCAAGACCGAGAGCGCCGAGGACCAGCGCGGCATGACCGGCGGCATCCGCTAGCCGGAGCCGCTTGCCGGCGAATACCAGTCGCCGCAGGCACCACACGACGATCGAGCGGGGAGGCAGCTAGGCTACCTCCCCGCTCTTGGCGCCTCCAGCGGTTTCGGCGGCCATTGGGCGACAAGGGTAGGGCGGGGGCTCGTCCCCCGCCGCCCGGCCGGTATGGCCCGCGTCAATCGTCCTGAAAGCCGCTATCGAAGACGGCCGCACCCTCAGAGATCAATCGTCCACAGGTCGTATTGTAGCTCCAGGCGGCGCATGGCCGTCTCGCGCGCGAGCTGCTGGAGCGGCGGCGTGGTCAGGTAGCGCACCGCCACCTCCTCGGCGAGCGAGCCATGGTCCTCGTCGGCCTCCACGTGTACCGTGAAGAAGCGCACGTCCTCGGGCCGCAGGCCGTAGTGCTCCACGAAGCCGCGCGCCAGCGCCGCCGCCGCCGGGGGCAGGGTGGCCTCGGCGGCTAGCTGGGCCGCGATGACGATGAACCAGGGCAGCGTATGGATCACCAGCTCGGCGTAGTACAGGTGGGCCGCGGTCGCCGGGCGCAGCGGCGCCTGCTCCAGCTCGGCGCGGCTCAGCCCCAGCGCGGCCGCGAAGTCCAGAAACAGGTTGATGTGCCCGGCGCTGCCGGTAGCCAGGCCCTCCGTCTCCTCCTCGACCACTCCGTAGAGGCGACGCGCGAACTCCGGATCGCTGCACGCCAGGTAGCGCAGCATGGCGATGCGCGGCACCGCGGCGCGGAACTTGTAGTCCTGCCGCGTCCACTCGCGCACCAGCTCGCGCGACGCCGTGCCCGCGCTCACGGCCTTGACGAACGGGTGGTCCACGCGGAGCAGCGGCGAGGCGGCGATCTCCGCCTTGAGCTGCCGCACGAACTCGGCTCCGGATAGGGTCTCCTGGGCGACCATCGCGCTCCTCCTCGGCTGCCATTGTTTCATTGTAGACGGACACTCAGGACGCCGGCAGGCCGCGCGTGGTACACGGACACTCAGGACGCCGGCACGCAGCGCTTGCTACACTGAACAAGGAGGCCCGCCGCCCCGGCAGCCTGGCCCCCACTGTCGCGACCGGTCGCGGCCAATTTGCCGTGTGCGCGGAGTTCACTGGCTGCGGCAGAGGGTCTATGATGCGGTTTAGCCCCGTCCGGTGGGATTGCCCGTGATCGTCTTTCCACTGATCGCGCTCCTGGCGAGCGCCGCCTGCACCGCGACGGCGGTGGTGCGCTACCGGCGCGGCGGCCGCACGCACGAGCTAGTCTGGGTCGCGGCGTTCGCCCTGTTCGCGCTCGGCGCGGCCTGCGAGGTGTTGGGGGCGCGCGGCTGGAACCCGTTCCTGGCGCGGCTGTACTACTTCTCCGGCGCGACGCTCGTCGCCGCCTATCTTGGGCTGGGCACGCTGTTCCTGCTGGCGCCGCGCCGCGTGGCGAGCGCCGCGCTGACGACGCTGCTGCTGCTGAGCGCGCTGGCCGGCGTGCTCGTGGCCGCGACGCCGGTCGACCCCACGGCGCTGCGCGCGGAGGGCTGGGCGGCGCTCGAGAAGGGCCCGGCGCTGATCGTGCTGACCATCAGCTTGAACGTGGCCGGGACGCTGGTGGTCGTCGGCGGCGCCCTGCTCTCGGCCTGGCGGGCCTGGCGCGGCGGCTGGAACCGGCGCGTGGCCGCGACGCTGCTGATCGCGGCGGGCACGCTAGTGGTCGCCAGCGGCGGCACGCTCACGCGCCTGGGCCAGCACAGCTATCTCTACTTGGCGATGGCGCCGGGCGTCTGCCTGCTGCTGGCGGGCTACCTGCTGCCCGACGTCCACGCGCTGCCCCGGCCCCGTTGGCCCGGGCGGCGCCACGCGCCGCTGCCGGCCCTGGCCGACGCCGATCGCGCGCCCTGACGAAACCAACCGAGGAGACGACCCATGCCTACTGGCGTGCGCCTGATGGTGGTGCGCCCCCATCCCGACGACGAGGCGAGCGCCACCGGCGGCCTGCTCGCGCGCTACGGCGCCCTCGGCGTGCCCACGGCCGTAGTGACCTGCACGGGCGGCGAGGAGGGCGAGGTCCTCGACCCGGACCTCGACCCCGAAGAGGCGAAGCCGCGCCTGCGCGACATCCGCCTGGCCGAGCTACGCGAGTCGTGTCGCATCCTGAAGGTGGCCGAGCTGCGCCTGCTGGGCTACCGCGACTCGGGCATGGAGGGCTGGGAGGCGAACAACCACCCGGCGGCCTTCTGCAACGCCGACCTGGACGAGGCCGCCGGCCGGCTGGTGCGCGTCATCCGCGAGCTGCAGCCCCAGGTCGTCGTCACCGAGCCCAACCGCAGCGGCTACGGCCACCCCGACCACGTCAAGTGCTATCCCGTGACCGAGCGCGCCTTCTTCGCGGCCGGCGACCCGGCGCAGTACCCCGACGCCGGCCCGCCCTGGTCGCCCGCGCGGCTGTACAGCATCGCCTCCGTGCGCAGCAACTGGAACAAGATCGCGCGCATGCTCATCGAGGCCGGCTTCGAGGAGAGCTGGCTCACGCGCCGCCGTCGCTACAACCGGCGCTGGGGGATCGCCAAGAAGGACGCGACCTGCGCCATCGACGTGTCGCCTTACGTCGAGATCCAGCGCCAGGCGCTCGCCGCCCACCGCTCCCAGATCGAGCCGGAAAGCTGGTGGCTGAAGATCCCGCCAGACGTGCGGCGCGTCGCGTTCGGCACCGCCTACTTCATCCGCGTCCACCCCACGCCCGCGCCCGGCGAGAAGGACGCCGACCTGTTCGCCGGCCTGGACTAGCGGCCCGCAGGCCCACAGCAGTCTGTCAGCTCGCTACGGCGCGCTGGCGCTCACGGGCTCCTCGCGCGGCAGCTCGGTCGGCGCCGGCCCGACGCCGAGCGCGTCGCCCCAGGCGCGCGCCACCGCCTCGACCAGCGCCCAGCCGGTATCGGCGTTCGTGAGCACCACCAGGCCCGCGCCGCGGTCCGGCAGTGCCGCGAAGTAGGCCCGCCAGCCGCGATTGAAGCCCGCGTGCCACACCCACCGTGGCCCTTTCGGGATCTGCGGCGTGAACACGCCCAGCCCGTAGCTTGGCTCCGTGCCGGCCTGCGGCGTGAAGAGCTGGCGCACGCTCGCTGGCGTCAGCACGCCCCGCCCGGGCGGCTCTCCATCCGCACCTGCCATGCCCGCGGCGACCCAGCGCGCGAGGTCCGGCGCCGTGGTGTAGAGGCCCGCCGCGGCCTCCGCTTCATACCGATAGTTCGGCAGGGGCACGCCCGTCGCGACGTGCCCCTCGGCCAGCCCGGCCTGCAGGCTGGGCGTCCAGGCGAAGCCGCTGTGCGCCATGCTGAGCGGCGCAAGCACGGCATCCTGCATGTAGTCGGCGAAGCGGCGGCCGGTCACCTCCTCGACCAGGACCTGCAGCAGCGTGAATCCGCCGCCGGAGTACCGCCACGCCGCGCCCGGCGGCGCGACGATTTCGAGCGGCCCCACGTCGCCGGCCGTGCCCGACAGCGACTCCTCCAGCGTGGGCAGGGGCTGATCGGGATCTATCCCCGGGTAGCCCGGCACCGACAGCCCTGCCATGTGGCTGAGCAGGCGTCGCACGGTCACGCCCGACGCGTCGAAGCGGGATGGCGGCAGGTGCCAACGCGTCAGGTAGCGCTCGACCGGGGCGTCGAGCGCCAGCCGGCCGTCTTGCACGAGGCGCATGATGCCCCAGGCCGTGACCGACTTGGAGACAGAGGCGGCCTGAAACACCGTATCGGCCGTGACGGGAGCGCCGCCGGGGGCATCCGCCCAGCCGTAGGTGCGCGTCCACGCCGGCTCGCCGTGCTCCACCACAGCGATGGCCGCGCCCGGCACCTGATACGCCGCCAGCCAGCCGGGCACCTGCTGGTCCAGCAAGTCGGCTAGAGCGTCCGCCCCCGCGAGCGGCACGGCGATCGCGGCCACCGCGGCCCCCAGGCACACGCTCCAGCCAAATATCACAGCCAGGATGCGGCCCCGCGCCCCGCTCCTCGCGGCCCGCCCGCCGCGACGGCGCCCCCGGCCGCCGCCGCGCGCGCCGCCAGGGCGGGCGGGGCTCCGCGCCCCGATGAGCCACGCGACGGCTCTGCTAGCCACCCGTATCGCCGGCTAGCGCCAACAGCGCCTCCCACTGGTCGTCCGTCAGCGGCACCACGGAAAGACGGCCCTGGCGCAGCAGCGGGCTATCGGCGAAGCGGGGATCGGCGCGGAGCACGGCGAGCGGCACCGGCCGCGCGAGGGGCGCCCCCGCGCGCACGTCCACCAGGCACCAGCGGCCCGTCGCGTGGGCGGGGTCAGGATAGGCGGCCCGCGCCACCTCGGCCAGGCCCACGCACGCCCGCACGTCGCCCGTATGATAGATCACGCAGCGGTCGCCCACGGCCATGGCGCGCATGTTCTTCTGCGCCTGCGGGTTGCGCACGCCGTCCCAGGGCGTCGTCCCGTCCCGCTGGAGATCGGCGAATGCGTACTCCCCGGGCTCGGTCTTCAGTAGCCAGCCGCGCGCCATCAGCGCACGGTCTCGTAAATGAAGTCCTGCGGGTTGAGCTGGTTGCTGGTCAGATTGAAGCTGCGCACCGTATCGATCCACCACTGGATGCCGGCGGGGTCCACGCGGGGGGTGTTCTCGCCGTAGCCGATCCGCGCGGCCACGGCGGGGTCCATGTTCAGGTAGCGGACGGCCGCCGCGTGCAGCTCGTCGGGATTGCCGAACAGGAAGTCGTCGGCCCGCTGGATGACGCGGTGAAAGCGCTGCGCCAGGTCCGCGTTGCGGCCGAGCCAGTCGTCGGTGGCGCCGTAGTAGGCGAGCAGCGTCACGTCGTTGACGTCGAGGTAGTGGGCCGCGAGCATTCGCCCGCCCTGGTCGACGGCGATGGTCACGAACGGCTCGGCCGGCCCGATGGCGTCGACCCGCGACTGGGCCAGCGCGGCAGGCTGCTGCGGGAACGGGACCTCGACGAAATTGACGCGGCTGGGGTCGCCGCCCTGCTGTCGGACCCACACCTGCTGCATGATGTGGTCGATGTTGTTCAGGGTGTTCGTGGCCATCGTCTTGCCTTCGAGGTCCCGGCCGCTCTGGATCGGCGAGTCGGCCCGCACCACGATCCCGTGGATCGGCGGCAGGCCCCGGCGCTCCACCTGCACGCCGGCCACGGCCCTGGCGCGGAAGCCCTGGTCCTCCGCCAGGATGTGCGTGACCACATTCAGCGTTCCCAGGTCGAGCGAGCCGCCGATCAGCGCGGGCAGGATCTCGGCGCCCCCCGCCATCGCCGTCAGATCGACGGCCAGGCCCTCCTCGGTGAACCAGCCCTGGTCGCGTGCCAGCAGCACGTCCATGTTGCCGGCGATCGGCAAGTAGGCCACGCGCAGCGTCGTCGTCTGCCGAGCGGGCGCGGCCGCCGGCGCCGCGGCGCTGCTCGGCGCCACCGCTGCCGCGCCCAGCGAGCCGACCAGCACGCTCGCCAGCGCGACAATGCCCAGCCCCAGGAGTCGCCGTCCCATCCTCATCATCCTTCTCCCCCGGCGCGGCGTTCGGACGTGAACACGGCCAGCCCGCCAGTGCCGCCTCCGCCGGTCAGTGGCGCCAGAGTAGCATCGCCGCCGCCGGCCGTCAAGGCGCGCCGTGCCGGCGGCACTCCGGCCGTCCACCGCGCGCCGCTGCACCGAGCAGGCCGCCGCATGCGCGCCGCGCATCGGTCCGAGGCAGGCGCTGTGGTAGAATTCTGCGAGTCGTCGCGCCGGCAACCCGAGGCCGGCTGCGCGCTGGCGCGACGCGAGGGGGCGGCATGGAGATCGTGCGAGCGGAGCGGTACGGCGGGTTCTGCGGCGGCGTGAAGCAGGCCTGGACGCTGGCGCTCCAGGCGCGCGAGCAGACCAGCGCCCCCATCTACATGACGGGCGAGCTGATCCACAATCGCCCGGCCATCGCCGAGCTACAGGCGAAGGGCATCACGGTCGCCCACCCACTGGAGCAGACGCTGCCGGCCGGGGCGACGCTGCTGGTGCGCGCCCACGGCGAGGGCCCGGCGACTTACGAGCGCGCCCGGGCACAAGGGCTCAACCTGATCGACGCGAGCTGCGCCATCGTCCAGCGCGTGCAGCGCCGCGCCGCCGAGTGGGAGCACGAGGGCTTCCAGGTCATCCTGTTCGGCCACCGCCAGCACCCCGAGTCGAAGGCCACCATCGCCTATACGCAGCATGGCATCATCATCGAGTCGGCGGACGAGGCGGCGGCGCTGCCCCACTTCCCGAAGATCGCGGCGCTGGCCCAGACGACGGTGCTGCAGGCCGACTACGACAAGGCGTGCGCGATCCTGGCGACCAAGTGCGACGAGTTCCAGAACCAGGGGCGCATCTGCACCTGGACGCAGCTGGCGCAGGAGGAGGCGGCCGACATCGCGCGCACCGTGGACGTGATGGTGGTCGTGGGCGGCAAGCACAGCTCGAACACGCAGCAGCTTGCCCGCGTGTGCGGTGCCATCTGCCCGACCCACCACGTCGAGACGGTGGACGAGCTACGCCCCGAGTGGTTCGCCGGCGCGCGGCGCGTCGGCCTGACGGCCGGCGCCTCGACGCGCGACGCCGACGTCGACGCCGCCGCCGCGCGCATCCAGAGCTTCGACCCAGCGGCCAGCAAGACCGCCTAGGCATTTGATAGCCCGGAATGCGACGCAGTCTGATTTCAGTCGCAGGCCGAACGGAGACGTAGGGCAGGGGCTCGTCCCCCGCCGCCGGCCGGGGCCAGCGCCCCGCCAGGTCACAGACGCCAGAAGGTAGGGCAGGGGCTCGTCCCCTGCCGCCCGGCCGTACCTGGTGCGCGCGCCGGCAACTGGGCACGTCGGGACACCCGACGGCCGGGCAGGAGCAACACAGCATGACGACGATCGAGCGGCGCCCGACACGCAAGGTGTGGATCGGCAACGTGCCGGTCGGCGGCGATGCGCCCATCGTGGTGCAATCGATGTGCGACACCGACACGAAGGACGTGGAGGCGACGGTCGCACAGATCCACGCCCTCGAAGAGGCCGGCTGCGAGGTCATCCGTGTCGCCGCGCCGACGAAGGAGGCCGCGCAGGCCATTGGCCGCATCAAACCGCGCATCCACATCCCGCTCGTCGCCGACATCCACTTCGACTATCTCCTGGCCCTCGAAGCGATCGCCCAGGGCGCCGACAAGATCCGCATCAACCCCGGCAACATCCTGTACCGCGACGGCATGGCCGGCGTGCAGCAGGTGGTGGACGCCTGCCGCGAGGCGCGCATCCCCATCCGGGTCGGCGTGAACGCGGGCAGCATCGACAAGCGGCTGCTCGACAAGTACGGCTACCCATCGCCCGAGGCGGCCGTCGAGTCGGCCACCGGCTACGTGCGCCTGCTGGAAGAGCTGGACTTCCACGACATCATCATCTCGGTGAAGTTCAGTGACGTGCCGCAGATGGTGCGCGCCTACCGCCTGCTGTCGCAGCAGGTGGACTATCCGCTGCACCTCGGCGTGACCGAGTCCGGGACCGCCTGGAGCGGCGCCATCAAGTCGTCGGTCGGCATCGGCACACTGCTCTACGACGGCATCGGCGACACGCTGCGCGTCTCGCTGAACACGCCCGACAAGACCGACGAGGTGAAAGTCGCCTACGAGATCCTGAAGAGCCTGGAGATCCGCGCCCGTGGGCCGGTGCTCACTGCCTGCCCGAGCTGCGGCCGCGCCGAGGTGGACCAGGTGGCCCTGGCTCAATCGGTCGAAGATGCGCTGCAAGGCGTGAAGAAGCAGCTCCGGGTGGCCGTAATGGGCTGCGTCGTGAACGGCCCCGGCGAGGCGTCCGGCTCCGACCTGGCGGTGGTCGGCGGCAAGGACGCGGTGATGATCTACAAGCAGGGGCGCCCCGTGCGCCGCGTGCCCCAGGATCAAGCGGTGGCCGCGCTGCTCGACGAGATCGAGCGCTTCGAGGCGCCCGCGGGCCGCGCCGAGGTCGCGGGCGTCACGGGCGAGCGCCGCTACGCCCCGCGCCAGCCTAAGGCGGGCCAGGTCCACGGCCACGACGAGGTCATCCAGTTCCTCGAGAAGATCCCGCCCCGCCGCTGAGCGGTGCTTCAGCCCCCGCGGCGTACGATCTGGCCGCCGAGCATGACGAGCGAGGGGTGGAGGAGTAGCTCGGGGGAGTCGCGGGGGTCGGCGGGATAGAGGACGAGGTCGGCGGGGGCGCCGTCATCGAGCGCCGGGTAGCCGAGGTAGGCGCGAGCGGCGGTGGACGCGGCGGCCAGCGCGTCCGCGGGGCTCAGGCCCAGCTCGTGCAGCGCCGCCACCTCGTAGGCCACGCCGCCCGGCGGCAGCAGATCGGTCCCAGCCAGCACCGGCACGCCGAGCGCGCGGGCACGGGGCAGCAGCGCGCGGAACCGCTCGGCCCACTCGCCCAGCCAGGCGGCCGTCTCTCGCTCCCCCATCGCCGCGGCGTTGCGCAGCCAGCCGAGGCTGATCGCCGCCGTGGGCGTCCAGGCGATTCCCTGCGCCGCCATCCCATCGAGGAGCGCGTCGTCGAGCGCCCAGGCGTGCTCGATGCTGTCCACGCCCGCGGCGACGCCAAGCGCGATGCCGCCCCGCGCGATGGCGTGGACCGCCACGCGCCCGCCGGCGCGGTGGACCGCCGCGACGGCCTGCCGCACGGCCTCGACTGGGTAGTTCACGGCGCCGCGCGCCAGATCGACGAGCGCACCGGTGCCATCGTGCGGCCAGTCGGCGATGATCTTCACCCAGCGCGCGCCGCCCGCGACCTGCTGCACCGCCACTTGGGCCAGATCGGCGGCGGCCGTCTCCTGCTGAATGCCGAAGTACCCGCCCGGCGGCGCGAGGAAGCGGCCCGCCGGCTGCACGCGGGGCAGGCCGTCGCCGGCGGGCAGGCCGAGCGTCGCGTCGCTTACCGCGCCGATGTCGCGCAGCAGCAGCACGCCCGCGTCGAGATACCCACGCCGGTTAGCCGCGACCAGCTCGGCGCTCCCCAGCGGCAGGCCGGTGTTGCCCGCGTCGAGCGTCAGGTGCGCGTGGCAGTCCACGAGCCCCGCCAGCGCATAGCCGCCCGCCGGCGCTAGCTCCTCGGCGCCATCCTGCGGCGCAAACGTCAGGCGCCCGTCGGCTACCCACAGGTCGACCGCGCGGTCGCCCTCCGGCAGCAGCGTGGCGCGCAGACGGTAGCGGGGCGATGGCGCGGCCATGTGTTCTCCTGTTCGCCGGGTAGCCTGAGTGCCGAGAGAGAGCGGGCGTCAGCCGAGCTGGAGCGTCGGGAAGTAGGTGCGGTAGTAGCGGCGGTCGCGCGTCAGGAGTCGGTCTGCCTGTAAGAGCGCGTGGGCGCCGACGATGAAGTCGGCGCTGAGATGCTGCCGTGGCTGGCTGCTCGCCCCGCATTGCGGACAGCGCGTGCTCTGCTGGGCGCCACACTGAGGGCATTCGAGCCCCGTGGGTCGCCGGCGAATGTACATCCCCCAGGCCACGCCACCAGCATGGAGCGCGGCGGGCAGGGATGGCTCGAATCGCAGGCGCGCGTCCGCCAGGAATTGGTCGAACTCCCGCTGGTGAGGGAACCGGCTGGCTAGCTCTGCGTAGACAGGTTCGCTGATTATTAGCGGTCCAGAAGCATTGGCTTCCATCAGAGCGCGCTCAGATTCGTGATGGTGTGGGGCATCCGGGATCATCACGTCCAGCACTATGTTGGTGTCCACCGCGGTGATCATTCGCCGCGCCACTGCTCGATCAGTTCATCGGGGTCCTGGCCTTCTAAGTCCTTGAAATGGCCGCGCCACCGCGCGAATCGCGAGCCATCCACCCGCTTCTGCACGCGGAATCCCATCGTGTCCTTGACGAACTCAATCTCGTCGCCCGGTCGGAGGCCGAGCGCGTCGCGCACGCTCTTGGGGACGGTGACCTGGCCCCTGCTACTCAACTTGGTGATCGTGTCCATCGGGCACCTCGCTACGGTACGGCATCCAGCTTTTGGCTGATTCTACGCGGAGCGCGCGCCCAGACCCAACGGGATAGCCGCGGCGCCGAGACGGTCAGTGCGGCTGCAGCGCGTCGACTTGCTCGCGGGCGTGGTAGGAGCTGCGGACGAGGGGGCCGGCCTCGACGTGGGGGAAGCCGAGGGCAAGCGCCTCACGGCGCAGCGCGGCGAACTCGTCGGGCGAGACGTACCGCTCGATGGGCAGGTGGCGGGGGGTCGGCTGGAGGTACTGGCCGAGCGTCAGGATGTCGCAGCCGACGGCGCGCAGGTCGCCAAAGACCTCCAGCAGCTCGGCGCGCGTCTCGCCCAGGCCGAGCATCAGGCCCGACTTGGTGGGGCGGTCGGGCGCCAGCAGCTTCGCGCGCTCCAGTAGCTCCAGCGAGCGCTCATACTCGGCCTTGGGGCGCACCCGGCGATACAGACGCGGTACCGTCTCGGTGTTGTGGTTCAGGATCTCGGGGCGGGCGGCCATGATGACCGCCAGCGCGTCCCAGTTGCCGAGCAGGTCGGGGATCAGCACCTCGACCGAGCAGCCGGGCACGCGCGCGTGGATACACTCGATCGTCTCCGCGAAGATCGCCGCGCCGCCGTCCGGCACGTCGTCGCGCGTCACCGACGTGAGCACCGCGTGCCGCAGCCCCATGCGCGCCACCGCCTCCGCCACGCGCGCCGGCTCGGCCGTGTCGAGCCCCGTGGGGCGGCCAGTCGTCACCGAGCAGAAGCCGCAGGCGCGCGTGCAGACGTCGCCGAGCAGCATCAGCGTGGCGGTGCCCTGCTCCCAGCACTCGCCCATGTTCGGGCAGCGCGCTTCCTCGCAGACGGTGTGCAGGTCGAGGTCGCGCATCAGCCGCCGCAGCCGCAGGTATTCCGGCCCGCCCGGGAAGCGCACTTTCAGCCAGTCGGGCCGCGGCTGGCGCGGCTCGCGCACCACCGGTACGTTCGGGTTCAGGCGCGCGGGCCGCGACAGCGCCGGATAGAGCGGCAGGGGCACGCCAGGCGGCGACTGGTCGAGCAAGACGAACGCTCCTTACTTGCCGAGTAGCTCCTTCACGGCGGCGACGATGTGCGGCGCGGAGATGCCGGCCGCATTCATCAGCTCGGCGGGCTTGCCCGACGTGGGCATCTCCCGCACGGCGAGCTTCACCACGCGCGGCAGCGCCGCCGGATCGGCCGGTGCGCCCGCCCCAGCGCCGCCATCCTTGGCAGGCGCGGCATCGCCGGCGGCCGCGAAGGCGTCGAGCACCGCGTCGCCCAGCCCGCCCTCCGGATAGTGGTCCTCGACCACCACGAGCCGGCCGCCGGTGTCACGCGCCGCCTGCCGCAGCGTGGCCGCGTCGATCGGCTTCACCGAGTAGGCGTCGATCACGCGGATGGCGATGCCTTCGCCCTTAAGCGTGTCATGCGCCGCCAGCGCCTCGTGCAGCGTCACGCCCGCGCCAATCACCGCCACCTGATCCTGGTCCGACCGGCGCAGCACCTTGCTGCCGCCCACCGGGAACTCCTCGTCGGTACCGTAGATCACGGGCGTGGCGCCGCGCGTCGTGCGCAAATAGCTGATTCCCGTGTGGTCCGCCATCGCCGCGACGAGCTTCGCCGTCTGGTTGCCGTCGCACGGGTACAGCACCATGCTGCCGTGGACCGCGCGCATCATGGCCAGGTCTTCGAGCGCCATCTGCGACGGCCCGTCCTCGCCGATGGCCACGCCCGCGTGCGAGCCGCACAGCCGCACATTCGCGCGCGAGATGGCCGCCATGCGGATGAAGTCGTAGGCGCGGGTGAAGAACGTGGCGAACGTCGAGGCGAACGGCGCCCAGCCGCGAACTTGCAGGCCGACCGCCGCGGCGACCATTTGCTGCTCGGCGATGTACATCTCGAAGAAGCGGTCGGGGTACGCCTCGGCGAAGTCTTCGGCATAGGTCGAGTTGCTCACCTCGGCGTCGAGGGCCACCACGTCGGCGCGCGCCGCGCCCAGCGCCCGCAGCGCCTCGCCGTACACCTTGCGGGTGGCGATGCTCTTGCCCTGCTCGTAGGTGGGGAGCTTCAGCGGCTCGCGGCCGAGGTGCGGGGCGCCGTTGCTCGGGGGCAACTGCGGCTTCACCACCAGGTGGCGCTCGCCGCCCAGCTCGCTCAGCGCCCGCTTCGCCTCGTCAGCGCTGAGCGCCTTGCCGTGCCAGCCCTCCTTGTTCTCCAGGAACGAGACGCCCTTGCCCTTCACGGTCTTGGCGATGATGGCCACCGGCCCGTCCGTGTGCGCCGTCGCCTCGGCGTACGCCTGGTCGATGGCCTCCAGATCGTGGCCGTCGATCTCGATGGCGTGCCAGCCGAAGGCGCGGGCGCGCTCGGCGTAGGCGCGCGTGTTCCAGCCCAGCTCGGTCTCGCCGCGCTGGCCGAGCCGGTTCACGTCGACAATCGCGATCAGGTTGCCCAGGCGGTAGTGCGCAGCGTGGTCGAACGCCTCCCAGACGGAGCCCTCGGCCATCTCGCTGTCGCCCAGCAAGACCCACACGCGGTACGAGGCGTGCTCTAGGTACTGCCCCGACAGCCCGACGCCGACGCCGATCGGCAGCCCCTGCCCGAGCGAGCCCGTCGCCACGTCCACCCACGGCAGCACGGGCACCGGGTGGCCCTGGAGGCGGCTGCCGAACTTGCGCAGCGTCAGCAGCTCCGCGTCGTCGATCGCCCCGGCGGCCTTGTAGAACGCGTAGAGCAGCGGCGCCGCGTGCCCCTTCGACAGCAGGAAGTGGTCGTTGTTCGGGTTCTTCGGGTTGGCGAAGTCATAGCGCAGGTAGCGCGCTTGCAGCACGGCCATCAGGTCCGCCGCGGACATCGACGACGTGGGGTGGCCCGAGCCGGCGGCGGTGGTGGCGCGGATGCTATCCACCCGCAGTTGCTGGGCAAGCTCGTGGACCTGCGGATCGACCGCGGTCCGGGCAGGCGACGTCATAGCGGTCTCCTCTCGGCGAGGCGCGAGTCCGTTACCCTCAGTGTACCAACCAGGATAGCGGCAGCGGCTACGTTGCAGGCCGCGTGCCGCTCGGCGCCGCCGAGCCCCCGCGCGCCCACGCCGGCCGCCGGTCGACCGCTGCCCGCGATGGCCCCGGGGCACGACCGGCGTGTCGCATGACAGACCATAAGGCCGCGCCGCGCCTGGCTCCGGCGCCCGTTTCGGGGGTGCCGCGGGCCCGAGCGCCTTCTTTAATATATAGGCATCGGTTTGCTAGAATATTGTTGTGAGCGCGCCTGAATTCGCGAGCTGGACCTCTCCTCGCCTGCCGTCGAGCCACGGCGGTCATCGCCCAGCGTCCGCCGCTTCGAGGCGCATCCTCGTCCTCGCCTGACGACGAACCATCGGCGCCCAGGCGCGAGCCGCATCCCGCGCGCCCCGCGCCGCGCTACTAGACCGGAGGGTTGAGAGTTTGGCTGAGCCAGTGAAGCGAACGCCGCCGACGCAATCGGGGTACAGCGGCGCCGACATTACCGTGCTGGAAGGCCTGGAGGCCGTGCGCAAGCGGCCGGGCATGTACATCGGCAGCACCGACCAGCGCGGCCTCCACCACCTGGTGTACGAGGTGGTGGACAACGCGGTCGACGAGGCGCTCGGCGGCTACTGCGACTCCATCCGCGTGACGATCGGCACCGACAACGTCGTGACCGTCGATGACAACGGCCGCGGTATTCCCGTCGACATCCAGCCCCAGACCGGCCGACCGGCGCTGGAAGTCGTGATGACGATCCTGCACGCGGGCGGCAAGTTCGGCGGCGGCGGCTACAAGGTGTCGGGCGGCCTGCACGGCGTGGGCGTGTCGGTGGTGAACGCGCTCTCCACCTGGCTGCGCGCCGAGGTGCGCCGCGACGGCAAGCTGTGGGTGCAGGAGTACGAGCGCGGCGTGCCGAAGGCGCCGATGCAGGCGGTCGGCAAGGCCGTGGGCACGGGCACGCGCATCAGCTTCCTGGCCGACGCCACCATCTTCGAATCGTTGGACTATCAGTACGACACGCTGCTGCAGCGCTTCCGCGAGATGGCCTACCTGACGAAGGGTCTGCGCATCACCTTTGCGGACGACCGCCAGGACCGCGAGCACACGTTCTATTTCGAGGGCGGCATTGTCTCGTTCGTGCGCCACCTGAACCAGAACCGCCAGCCGATTCACCCGCGGCCGATGTACGTCGACAAGCAGGTGAACGGCACGGCCGTCGAGATCGCCCTGCAGTACAACGACGGCTTCACCGAGTCGGTGTTCTCGTTCGCCAACAACATCAACACCGTGGACGGCGGCACGCACCTGACGGGCTTCCGCACGGCGCTGACCAGCACGCTGAACACCTGGGCGCGCAAGCTGGGCGTACTCAAGGACAACGACAAGCTCTCGATCACCGGCGACGACACGCGCCAGGGGCTAACGGCGATCGTCAGCGTGAAGCTGCAGGACCCGCAGTTCGAGGGCCAGACCAAGGGCAAGCTCGGCAACAGCGAGGTGCGCACGCAGGTCGAGGGCGTGGCGCGCGAGGGCCTGCAGGAGTATCTGGAGAACAACCCGAACGATGCCAAGCGCATCATCGAGAAGTGCCTGACCGCGGCGAAGGCCCGCGAGGCCGCCCAGCGCGCGAAAGACCTGATCATCCGCAAGAGCGCGCTGGAGGGCATGACCCTGCCCGGCAAGCTGGCCGACTGCTCGGAGCGCGACCCGACCCGCTGTGAGCTGTACCTGGTGGAGGGCGACAGCGCGGGCGGCAGCGCCAAGCAGGGCCGCGACCGGCGCTTCCAGGCCATCCTGCCGCTGCGCGGCAAGATCCTGAACGTCGAGCGGGCGCGCGAGGACAAGATGCTCGCCAACGAGGAGATCCGGGCGCTGATCACGGCGCTCGGCACCGACATCGGCGAGCGCTTCAACATCGAGAAGCTGCGCTACAACCGCATCATCATCATGTGCGACGCCGACGTGGACGGCTCGCACATCCGCACGCTGCTGCTGACCTTCTTCTTCCGCAACCTGGAGCCGCTGATCGCGGGCGGCCACCTGTTCATCGCGCAGCCGCCGCTCTACCGCATCCAGACGGGGCGGAACGAGCAGGAGTGGATCTACGACGACAAGCGGCGCGACGAGCTGGTGGCGCAGCTCCAGAAGAAGAACGGCGGCAAGGAAGTGCCCATCCAGCGCTACAAGGGGCTCGGCGAGATGAACCCCGAGCAGCTCTGGGAGACCACCATGAACCCCGCCACGCGCACGCTGCTGCAGGTCGATCTGGAAGACGCGGTCCACGCCGACGAGATCTTCCTGAAGCTGATGGGCGACGCCGTGGCCCCCCGCCGCACGTTCATCCAGACCCACGCCGCCAAGGTCCAGAACCTCGACGTCTAAGCCGACGCACCGCGCAGGGGCGGGCTTGGCTGACTCGGCCGAGCCCGCCCCTGCGCGGACTCATCCCCGCCGCCAGCCGCCATCGCAGGGATCGATCATCCCGGAAGCGCGTCCAGCCGCCTCCGAGAGTCGGGGGCAGGCAGCCTCACGCCGCCCAGCGGCGCCGCAGCCACAGCCCGCCGGCCGTCAGGACGAAGCCGAGACTGCTCAGCGGCACTGCGGCGGCCAGCGGCGGCAGGCCGCCGGCCCGCCCGGGCGCGCCCGGGGCGGCCACTAGCTCGTCTTCGGCGGGAACCGGCCGCTCCACGCGCCGGCCGACGGCCTCCTCCGGCGGCGCGGGCGGCGCGGCAGGAACGGCCGGCGCGCTGTCGATGCGGGGCGCCGCGGGATGCGCCAGGGCCTCCTCGCAGGCGCCGCCGCTCCCGCGCGCGCCACCATTGGCGCCGCTCACCGTGCTGGCGCGAAGGTCGCACGGCGCGCTCGCGCTGCCCGCACCCTGTGGCGCCGCTCCGCACGCGCTCGGGCCGCCGCCAGGGCCGGTCGCCGAAGCCCCGCTCGACCAGGTGCAGGTCGTGCCGCTGACCGCGCCGCACAGGCTGCCCCCGCCCGCTAGCGCGCCAGGCGGCGCCCCGCCCGGCCAGGTGCACGGGGTGCGGCCCCCACTGCACGGCCCGCCGCTCCCTGCCGCCCCGGGCGGCATCCCGCTCGACCCGCCGCACGGGCCGGCACCACCCGTGCCGCACGGCCCGCTGCCGCCCGGCACGGTCCCGCCGGTCGAGCCGACCGGCCAGGCACAGCCGGTGCCGCTCCCCCCGCCGCCGCAGCCCCCGCCCGGCATCCCGCCCGTCGTGCCACCCGGCGGCGTAACGCCACCGCCGCAGGCGGAGCCGCCGGGCGGCGAGCTGCCGCCCCCGGGCGGCACGCCGCGCTGGCTCGGCAAGCCGGCCAGCACCACCGCGCCGCCCGCGCCCGGCCCCGTGGCCCCGCTACCGCCGCCGGGTCCCTGCGGCCCGCTGTACGCGCCCGGCGGGCTGACCGCCGCCACCGCGCCCGTGGACCCGCCGGATGGAGGGATGGCCGTCGGCCCGCTACTCGGGAGCGCCGGCGTTGCCGCGGGCACGACCGGCGTGCTGGTGCTGCGGATAGGCGTGCTCGCCGGCAGGCTCGGCGTCGCGTAGACGATCGGCGTGCTGGCGGGGCCGCTCGGCCCCAGCGTGCTCACGCTCGGCGGGACGACGGCGACCCGCAGGTCCCTGGTCGGCGCCGGGCCCATGACGGCGGGCGGACTGATCCCGGCGTCGACGGCCCCGTGGAGCGCCACGGGCGGCGGCGCCCCCGCCGGCCCGCCACCGGACAGCGCGGCTGGCCCGCCGGGCCCGCCGCCCACCACGCGGGCGACCGGGCCGTGCTCCCGGGGAGCCGGCCCAGCCGGCGCCCCGCTCGCCACGTCGGTCGAGTCCCGGCCGACCGGCGCAGCGGCGACGGTACTCGCCGGCCGCGGCTGCTCGTCGTGGACGACGGGCGCGATGTCGCTCGCCCCGGGCTGCTCCGGCCCGGCCGGGGTGCGGGGCGAGATCTGCGCGACCGTCGGCGCGGGCGGGGGGCTCGTGTCCACCACTCCATAGGTCGCGTCGCCCGCCAGGGTATGCCCAATCAAACTCAGAAACAGCGCCAGGGCCGTTCCCACGGCGGCGACCGCTTTCACTCTGTTCATCGACGTGGATGCGCCTCCTCTGGGATGTGGCGTCGTGCCGGGACGCGTCGCGGGGGCGCGCGAACCGCCGCCACGCGGTAAGCGGCCGACGCCATGAATCGTAGCGAAGCCCAGCCGGCGCGGCGCGGGTCGTATCGACTCTGTAAGCGCCCGACGGCGAGTGTGACGCGGGTCGCACAAAGGAGTTACAAGCCCGCCCATTCGCGCTCGGGGGCCCGCACACTGGCTGTAGACATGCAGTGCGCAACACCGCCCACCGGCCGCGGGTCGGCTTCGCCCGCCCCGCGCGGCCCTGACGACGCACCGCCCGCCTCGGCCGTCCCGCCGTCCCGCCCGGCCGGGGCGGGCGCCTGGACGGCGTGGCTCGAGCACGCCGCGCCGGGCGGCCGCTGGGGCGGGCGCGCGCCAGACCCCAGCGCGCTCGCTACCGAGCCGCGCGGCGGGGGGGACATGGCCCCCCTGGAGCCGAGGGCACTCGTGCCGCCAAAGCCCCCGGGCAGCGGGCGCCCCCGCGCGATGCGCGTCGCCGCGCGCCCCATGCCGGGGCGCCGGCGTGCCGGCGGGCGCCCCGGCGTCGGACGGTGCGGCCGCAGGCTGATGGCGACGGCGCTCCTGGCCCTTGGGCTGGTGGCGCTGCTCGGGGGCGCGGCCACCTTGCTCTACGCGCAGTGGCAGGAGCAACAGCACCTCGTGCAGCGCCCGCCCGGGCCGCACGAGGACTTGCCCGCCCGTTGGGATGACGCGGCCGTCGGGGGCACGGCCAGCGACGGCGCCAACCGCGGCCTCCGTCTGGCGGCCACCAAGGCGCTGGGCGAACGCGCGACCTGGATGAGCATTCCCCGCATCGGCGTCGATTCGTCGGTGATGGACGTGGGGCTCCAGGGGGGCGAGTACCAGGTGCCGTCCTTCGACGTCGGCCATCACGCCGACTCGGCCAATCCCGGCCAGCCCGGCAACAGCGTCTACAACGGCCACCTGGAGACGATCAACGCGGGCCACGTGTTCGCGCGGCTGCACGAGCTACGGCCCGGCGACGTGGTCTACGTCTACACGGCGAGCTACCGCTTCGACTGGGTCGTCGCCGACACGCGCATCGTCCGCAACGACGACCGCGGCTTCCTCCAGCCCACGCCCGAGCCGCGACTGACCCTCTACACCTGCGCGGGCACCTTCGACCTGCGTACCCACGACTACACGCACCGGCAGGTGGTCGTGGGGCGCCTGGCGCAAGTCGTGCCGCGCTCCCATCCCGCGACCGCGCCGTCCTAGCCCGGCCGGGTGAGCGGCCAGCCGATGTCCCCGCGGGCCGCCCTCAGCCGCCGCCGACCAGCCGTCCGATGAGCACGCCGGCGACCGCCGCGGCCGTCGCCACGCCGAGCGTCTCCAGCGCCGTGCGCGCCACGTTACGGTGCGCGATCACGCCCCGGCCCACGCCGAGCAGCAGCAGGAGCAGCGTGGTGATACCCAATGACACGGACCGCGCGGTGTCGATAGGGAAGAACACGAACGGCAGGACGGGCGTCGCCGCCGCGAAGATGTCGGCGCCAAACATCCAGAGGGCGTGCGACCAAGGGTTCGCCGCGGCGTCGTTGCCCAGGTGCGGGTCGAACGCCATCAGCACGCTCAGCAGCCGGCTCGGGTGGCGGGTCAGCACGCCGACCACCTGCCCCACCTCGTCCTCGCTCAGGCCGGCCCGGCGCAGCGTCGCCGCGATCTCCTGCTGCTTCTGCTCGGGGTGCCGGGCGATCGCCGCCTGCTCGCGGGCCAGCCGGGCCTGGGCCGTGTCGCGCACCGAGATCGTCTCCAGGTAGTCGCCGGCCATCATCGACACGGCGGCGGCCGCCGCGCCCGTCGCCCCCGCCAGCAGCACCACCTGGCCGTCGTTGGCGCTGGCCGCCACGCCGAACACCAGCCCGAAGATCGACACCGCGCCATCTTCCATGCCGAACACGACGTCGCCCAGGCAGGAGGTGAACGAGCCTTTCACCGCCGTCGCGATCGAGCCCGCCGACACGCCGATAGCCACCACTCCTTCTCCCCCCGCGGCCGCACCCGGGCGGAGCGGCCAATTTTCCTTCAGCGAATTCATGGAGCCGGCTAGGCCGCGCGGCCCAGACGGCTCCGGCCAGCAAGCCCACCCCGGCGGCTAGGACCGCGGCGCCACCGTGATGAACCCGGACATGCCCAGGTCCTCGTGCAGCACGCAGACGTACTGGTAGGTGCCGGGCTGCGAGAAGGTGAGGCGGAACTCGCGGCCGAAGGGGAAGCCCTCGCCCAGGAACCCCGAATTGGCGTAGCTCTGGCCATCATACGGGCTGGGTGGCGTGACCGGCGCGAGCACGCGCGGGTTACCCAGGATCAGCGGTGGCCCGGTCGGCTGCGGCGTGGGGAGGAACTCCGACTCGCGCGGCGCCCCGGCGCGGAACGTCACAGTATGGGGCTCGGCGAGCGAGGGGTTCACCCAGCGCACGGTATCGCCCACCTGGATCGTCAGGTTCTGCGGAAAGAAGCGCTGGAGCGCGAAGTGCGTGCTCGCCGGCGCGTCCATCGACACCGTCCACGTGCCGTCGGTCGCGGCGGTCGGCACGGCCGCCTGCTGGCGCTGGACGGCGGTCTGCGCCTCGGCAATGTACTGCTGCGTCTCCCGCTGCCCCTGGGCCGTTACGTCGTCCTGCGTCGGCACGGCGGTGCCCGCCGGCTCGACGACCACGAACGCCTGCATGTTCGGGTGGATGCTGCACAGGTACGCGTACGCGCCCGGCTTGGAGAAGGTCAGCGTCCACTCGAAGTGCTGCTGGTCGGGCTGCGGCAGGCCGGAGTTGAAGTAGGCCGTGCCATCATAAGTCGGCGCGGGCTGCACGGGGAAGGCGATCAACGGGTTGACCTGCGCGTCGGACGTACCGGGCACCGGCAGGATCAGCTCCGGCGGCGTGGTACCCGACGGGAAGGCCACGTTGTGGAAGCCGTTGATGCGCCAGTGGATCGCGCCGCCGACCGGCACCCGCACCGTGCGCGGCAGGAACTCCTGCACCTCGGCCTGCGTGGCGGGATCGAACGCACCCGCCTCGACCGTGATGACGGGGCTCCCCTGCGGTGTGGGCTGCTGGCTCGGCGCCTGCGCCTGGCCGGATCCCGGGGGCACCTGCGCGCTGGTCTGGAGCGCGCCGAGCCAGCTCTGTGCGGCGACCGCGCCGGCTAGGGCAATGCTGGCCAGCGAGCCTACGAGTCCGATCACGTCCCCTCCTCGCGATATGAGTAGTGGCCGAAGGCCAGAGTGAGCCTCACCGCGGGCTCCGGGCGTCGCCTAAGCTGCCAGACCAGGTTGGTGGGTATGTTGGGCGGCGCCCAACATACCCACCAACCTGGTCGAGGCCTAGTGTAGCATCGCGTCGGCACGCTGTCTATTGGCGCCGCGCGCCCGGCGAGGCGCGGTGCGGGGCGCGATGGTTCGGGACGCCCGGCTCACACCGGCCACGTCTCGAGCCGGTACGAGGCATCCCAGAACAGGTACTCGTAACGGCTCGAGGTGAGGAACGCGGCCTCCATCGCCTGCCGCTGGGCGGGCGAGGCGCCGTCGGCCAGCCGGTCGAGCAGGTCGCGGCACCAGGCCGCCAGCGCGGCGAACTCGGCATCCGCGTAGGTGGCGATCCACCGGGCGTAGGGCTGCGGCGACGGCGCGCCGCGCGCCGCCAGCGTCTGGCCGATCTCGCTGAAGCCCCACATGCACGGCAGCAGCGCCGCCACCAGCACCGCGAAGTCCTCCGTCGTGGCCACGCGCAGCAGAAAGTCCGTGTAGGCGCGCGTCGTCGGCCCCGGCACCGTGCGCTCCAGCGCCGCGGCGTCCACGCCGCACTCCGCCGCGTAGGCGCGGTGCAGCGCCATCTCGCCGTGCGCCGTCGCGTGCAGCAGGTCGGCGAAGCGCCCGATGGTGGCGAGATCGGGCGCACGGGCCGCGGCCAGGCCGAACAGGCGGCAGTACTCGATCAGAAAGCGATAGTCCTGCCCAATCCAGTGGCCGAAGCGGTCCGCCGCCAGCGTGCCGTCGCCGATGCCGCGCACGAACGGATGCTCGTGCTGGGCACGCCAGATCGGCTCGGCCAGCGCCCGCAGGTGGTCGCTGAAGCGCGCGCTCACTCGCCGTGAACCTCCTCCCCGCCCGCTCGCGGCCCGCACCGCGGGCTCGCCGCGCGGTTCCAGCCGGCAGCCGTCGCCGGCCAGAATGACACCCGCGCGCCGCGCTGTCAATCCCCGCCGCCGCAGCCGGCCCGCGCCCACCGCGCGCCGCGCCGTGAAATTGACTCGCGGCCGCCCGCCAAACGACAATGGGGACAGTTTCAGCGTCGGCCGAGCGCCTCGACACTCCTGCGCCGATAGGCATCGTAAGCCCCCGGCCCGGATCCGCGCACGACCACGCGCGTGCCAGCGGCTGCGGGGGCCGGCGCTGACGACACGGCGGCCAAAGGGATGCGCGGGCGGCGTGTGAGGGGAGGGGAGCCGTGCAACCGCTCGTCTACTGGCTGCTGGCGATCGCCCTGGCGCTCCCGCTGCTCGGGACGACCGTCGACGCCACGACCGGCGGCCCGCCGAGCCCGCCCGCGCAGGTTGGCCTGCCGCCGCCCGCGCAGAGCGGCCCCATCGTCGCGGAGAACCAGCGCCCCGGCACCACCAGCTGGCAATCCCCCACGCTCGACCGCGCGGCCGCCGCGCGCGCCCCCGTCCGGCGCACCGAGCGGCCCCGCTCGGGCTGGCCCGGCGCCCCCGCCACCAGCGACGCCGTAACCTCGCCGTGGGTCGACACCTGCCTGCGCGGCTACGCCGACCAGGCCAGCATCAACCGCGGCGGCAGCATTCGCTTCATGGTCAGCACGGCCCAGCCGAGCTACTCGCTGAGCGTCTACCGGATGGGCTGGTATGGCGGCACCGGGTCGAGCCTGAAGCTAACCGTGCCCAACCTGCCCGGCCAGAACAAGCCCGTGCCGCCGCCCGACGGCTACGGCACCGTCGCCGCCAACTGGGCCACGTCCTACACGCTCCAGACCGACGCCAGCTGGGTCAGCGGCTTCTACCTGGTGAAGCTCACCACGCCCAACTGCGACGACGGCTACATCGACTTCGTGCTGCGCGACGACGGCCAGCAGGCCGACATCCTCTACCAGGTCGCCACGAACACCTACCAGGCGTACAACAACTGGGGCGGCAAGAGCCTCTACGACTACCAGTCGACGGGCGGCCGCGCCTACAAAGTCTCGTACGACCGCCCCTACGCCGATTGGGGCGGCGCCGGCATGTTCTTCGACGGCGACTACAACATGATCCGCTTCCTGGAGTCCCAGGGCTACAACGTCACCTACGCCACCAGCGTGGACGTGCAGGCCAACCCCGGCCTCCTCAGCGGCCGCAAGGTCTTTCTGTCCGACTGGCACGACGAATACTGGTCGAAGCCCATGCGCGACAACATCACCGCGGCGCGCGACGCCGGCAAGCACCTGGCGTTCTTCGACTCGAACAACGTCTACTGGCAGATTCGCTTCGAGCCGTCGGCCAGCGGCGTGCCTAACCGCGTCATCGTCTGCTACAAGGACGATCCCGACAACGGCCCGCCCGTGGACCCCATCGCGGCGACGAACCCGGGCCTGGACACGACGCAGTGGCGCCTGGCGCCCGTCAACCAGCCGGAGAACGCACTGCTGGGCGTCATGTTCGAGTCGCTGTTCGACTACGGCTCGAGCTTCCCCTGGGTCGTGGCGAACGCCAGCCACTGGGTCTACACGAGTACCGGCCTGCAGAACGGGCAGTCGATCCCCGGGCTGATCGGCTACGAGTACGACAAAGTCTGGAACAACGGCCTGACGCCCCCCAGCGTGCAGGTGCTGGCCGCCTCGCCCGTGATCGACAGCGACGGCGTCCACTCCACGGCGAACGCCACGATCTACCAGGCCGCCAGCGGCGCCTACGTCTTCTCCGCCGGCACGAACTACTTCCCCTGGAAGGTGGACGACAACGCCTACCAGAGCCACGGCGCGGACGCGCGCGCCCAGCAGATCGTGCGCAACGTGCTGAACGGGATGATCGGCACCGCGCCTCCGCCGCCATCGCCGACGCCCGTGCCGCCCACCGCGACGCTCGTGCCGCCCACGCGTACGCCGACGCGCGGCCCGACGAGCACCCCGCCCCCGACAGCCACGCCCTCGCCGCAGCCCGTTTGCAGCCCGCGCCCGCCGGTGAGCGTGACCACCGCCGCGAGCAGTCCCGGCCGGCTCACCGTGAACGTCGGCACGTCGACCGCGGCCCACGACTACCTGGAAGGCATCCAGTTCGGCAACGCGACCAACGCGCTGATCGACGCTGGCCCGCTGATCGGCATCACCGGCAACGCCACGGTCGCCATGCCGCCGGGTACGTTCCAGTACAGCTTCACCGTGCGCCGCTCGTCCGGCGGCCAAGCCGTGACCGTCCCGATGACGGTACTCACCGCCTGTGGCAACTGGCCGACCTTCGTCGGCGGCGGCCCCAACGCCTTCCCGCCCGTGCAGTAAGCGCCCCACCACGCGCGGACGGGCGCGGGACACGCGGCGGGGGCGCCCGGCTGGGCGCCCCCGCGAGTGCGACGTGGAGTGGTGGAGCTAGACCGAGGCCCGCTCGTAGCGGTCTTCGTAGCTGGCGACGACCGGCTGGTGCCCGCCGTGCTCCGTGTACGGCTCCTCGCGGTACAGGTTGATCGCCTCGTACAGGGGAATGTCGTTCGTCGAGAACAGGATCGCCTCCTCGCTCGACGAGCCGTTCACGTGCTCGTGCCAGGCCCACGGCGGCAGCGCCAGGAAGTCGCCCTGCTCCCAGTCGATCTGCACCCCGTCCACGATCGTCGCGCCGCGGCCGCGGAACACCTGGTACACGGCCACCGTGTTCTGGCGGTGCGCCTGCGTGTGGACGCCCGGCCGCAGCATCTGCACCCAGCAGCCGATCGTCGGCAGCACGTGGCCGCCGGTGGACGGGTTCGTGAACTGGAACGCCACGTCGTCGTAGGGGCTCGCCTCCACGCGCGCCAGGTCGTGCAGCGCGCGCTCGGTCTGCGTCCAGGGGAACGACAGCAGCGGCGAGACGGGGCTCGCCGCGCGGTCCCAGACCGGCCGCAGGTGGCCGGCCCCAAAGCGGCTCAGCGACTCGTCGGTCTGCCGCGTCGTCTCCTGGAAGTCGCCCGGATACTCCTCGTACAGCGCGGCGCGCAGCGTGCGCACCAGCGGCACGTCCAGGCTGTCCATCCATAGCATCGGCGAGCTGGTCTCGTTCAGGTGCCCGTGCCAGCACCAGGCGGGGGTGAGGATCAGGTCGCCCGGGTGCATCGAGCACGGCTCGCCGTCCACGAACGTCATCGCCCCGTCGCCCTCCAGCACCCAGCGGATCGCCGCCATCGTGTGGCGGTGCGACGGCGCCCGCTCCCCCGGCAGCACAAGCTGCACCGCCGCCGAGATCGTGTGGGTCGTCGACTGCATCGGCTGCGCCGTGGGGTTGTTCAGCGTCAGCACCCGCCGCTCGGCATTCGCGCCCGGCCGCACCAGCTCGGCCGTCCGCTGCATGTACGGACGCACCATCGACCAGCGCCAGCGGTAGGGCGCATAGGGGGCGCGCGGCCCGCCGCTGCCCGGGGCGCCCTCGTGGCGCCAGAGCGCGTCCAAGCCCTTCGGGTTGATCTCCGCGTAGAAGGCGTTCATCTCATCCGCGCGGCTAAGGGGCTCCACGGCCATGAGCTGCCTCCGTTTCCGCCAGACACGCTGGCGCGTCGCCTCCTCGGCCGGCGGCGGTCGCCGCCGCGGGCGAAGAGCGCGATCCTGTTCCGGCTCCCAGGCGAGTTAGCGTGAGTATACCGCAGGCACCCGCCGGCGAGAAGGTGCGCCGAGGCGCTCCGTGGTCACGAGCCGTCCGCATCCTCCAGCGCCGCGGCTGCCGCGGCTTCACGCCCGCTGAGCGACGATCGCCAGGTCGGGCTCGGGCAGCCGCAGCGTGTGCATGACGACAAGCCCGCTGGCCCGCACCGGGTCCGCCACCTGCTCAGCCGTCGGGCACCAGCCCGGCCCGCCGGCGGCCAGCTCCAGCAGGGCCAGAAGCGGCGCCAACGGCCGCCCCGGGCCGCCGCCCCGAAATGGCCCGACGACGACCACCGGCGCGCCCCCCGCGACGTAGTCCCGCAGCCGCCCAAGCTGCGTCCGCAGCGCCCCGAGCGACAGGGTGCGCGTCGTCGGTGCCAGCACCGCGGCCGCCGCGCGCTCGTCGCCCAGCGCCTCCAGCGCCGCCACGGTCCGCACCCGCGCGGCCGCGCCCGGCGGCCGATCGTCCGCACCCGCCGGCCCGAGCGTCGCGTCCACGAGGATGGCCTGTGCCCGCTCGTCCCGCGCCAGCAGCGCCCGCGCGTAGACCCCCTCCCCGCCGCTCTCCACCACCAGGCCGGCGGGCGGCGGAAGCGCCGTTGCTAATGCCACCGCGGCGGCGCCGTGCAGCGCGTCCAGCACCGCTCGCGCGCGCGCCACGTCCGCGGGCGGGGCCGCGCCATACGGCAGGCCGAGCGCCCGCACGGCGGCCAGGCCAGGCGAGGCAGTAGGCGCGGGACGCGCCGCTCCTGGCTCGGCCCCGCGCAGCGCGTCCCACAGCGCGCCGCGCACGCGCGGCTCGGCCGAGGTCGTCGTCCAATCGGCTAGCACCGGGCCGGCCGGCGCCCGCAGGGCGTGGCCCAGCGGCCCCAAGCGGTACTCGTCCGCGTCCTCCTCGACGAGGCCCAGCCCCTCGCAGGCCGCCAGGAACAGCCGCGTGGCCTGGCGCGGCGTGCCGAGGCTGTAGCAGACCTCTTCCAGGTCGGCCGAGCGGGCGCCAAACATCGCGGCCAGGTCGAGCCGAACGGCCACCACCAGTATCGCCTGCCGCCAGCCGGCCGTGGCCAGGGCGAGCAGCGCCGCCTGCTCGTCGCCCGGGCGCCGCGCGTCCGGCGCCCCCGGTTCCGCGCCGTCCGCCGCTAGCTCGTCGTCCACCGTCGCTCCTGTCCCCGTCCCGCGCGTGGCACGGCTCCCGCCCCGGGCGCCGCCCGTCCAAGCCCGCGGCGCCCGTCTGGTATAATCTCGGCGCGGCGTTCCCGCTCAGCCGCGCACGGCGCGTCGGCCCCGCGGCTGCCCTGGCATCGCCCCGATCCGGAGTGGTGAAGTGGTATCACAGCGGACTTTGGATCCGTTATCCCTGGTTCGAATCCAGGCTCCGGAGCCCCCCTCGGTCCCGGCGCGGCCACGCTAGACCCCGCGCGGCCGCCGCTCGCCCGTCACCCCGCCTACGAACCGTCGCCGTGATCGCACGCCGGCCGCCCCGGGCCGCGAACGGTCCCTGAGCGGCATTCTAAGCACTCGGCCAGAGATAGTGTGTAGGTTTGGTTTCGCCAAACCTACACACCAACCTGGGCCGGCAGCTTAGCGGCCCGTCCCGCATCGTCGCACGGCGGCCCGGCGGCCTGTGGCCCTACGGACAGGCCGGCACGAAGAAGTTGGGCACGTCGCCGGCGAGGATGAGCAGCAGGAACAGCCCACCCGAAAACAGCGCCATGCGCGCCATGAATCCCTGCCGGTCCCGCTCGGCCTCGGGCAGTCCGTCGTCGCGAACGCGCTGCGCGACGATGGCAGCGGCGACTGTAATCGCGCCCAGCACCAGCGTCAGGCCGTTGAGCGCGAGGGTCAGCGCGAGCCGGCTCCAGCTCGCGTGGCACGCCGCCGTGACGACGACGTAGCCGAGCAGCAGGTGGAGGCTCCAGGCGGCCGGCGGGACGAGGATGCCCAGCCAGAGCGGGAGCAGCGTGCGCCGCTCTTCCCCGGAGACCATGCCTCCCACCTCGCTGCTCGACGTCTCAGAACAGGTGCGGCGACAGGTACAGCGACGCGAACACCGCCAGCCAGATCACGTCCACGAAGTGCCAGTAGATGCCCATGTTCTGGACGGCCAGGTGCCGTTGTGCGCTGAAGTGGCCGAGCCAGGCGCGCAGCTGGACGACCGCGCTCATGATGAGCCCAGCCAGCACGTGCGCGCCGTGGAAGCCCGTGATCGTGAAGAACAGCGACCCGTAGACGTTCGTCTGGAGCGAGAACGTTTTGTGGCTGTACTCGATTCCCTGGAGCGCCAGGAAGGTACCGCCCAGCGCAAAGCTGATCGCCAGCCCGGCCATGAGCTGCCCTCGGCTTCCCTGACGGATGCCGCGCTCCCCCCACCACATCGCCACGCTGCTGAGCAGCAGCAGCCCGGTCATCGGCGCTGGCAGCGTGAGGTCGGGCTTGTCGATGCCGACCGGCGGCCAGGCCGGAGCGGTCGTCCGCGCGTAGAAGTAGCTGAACAGCAAGCAGGCGAACAGCGCCCCCTCGGTGAGAATGAGCAGCCCCATCCCCCACCAGCCGGTGGCGTGGCTGCCGCCCCGAGTGCCGCCGCGCGGGTAGGCCACGGACGCGGGCACGGCGCTCATAGCGCGATCACCTTCATGCGCGTGGGCCACAGCCAGCCGACCACGGCGACGAGCCCCCCCGGCAGCCCCAGCACCACTAGCCACCACCAGTCGCTGAGCGCGCCGACGAAGGTCGCCGCAAGCGCGAGTGCGAGCAGCAGCGGCCAGCCAGAGTCCTGCGGCATGGCCCACAGCTCCTCCGGCTCGGCGTCGTGCAGGCTGGTGCCGATCGTCTCGCGCGCCGTGCTGAACGTCTCGCTCCCGTAGCGGGTCGTCTCGTCGGCGCGCTGCAGCTCCCAGCCCGGGTCGCGGCTGTGGACCGTTGGGATGCTGCGGAAGTTGTAGGGCGGCGGCGGCGAGGTGGTCTGCCATTCCAGCGTGCTGGCGTGCCAGGGGTTGTCGCCGGCCGGCTCGCCCTGCCGCAGGCTGTAGAGCACGTTCAGGACGAACACGAGCACGCCCAGCGCCAGGATGAAGGCGCCGATCGTCTCCACGAGGTTGAGTAGGTCCCAGCCCATGTTCGGCGGGTAAGTGTAGTAGCGCCGCGGCATGCCGAGCAGTCCCGTAATGTGCATCGGGAAGAACGTCAGGTTGAAGCCCCCGAAGACGAGCGCGAACTCCAGCCACCCCGCCCGGTCGTTGAGCAGGCGGCCCGTGATCTTCGGGAACCAGTAGTGCAGCCCGGCGAAGACCGGGAACACGGCGCCGCCGATCAGCACGTAGTGGAAGTGCGCCACGACGAAGTAGGTGTCGGTGACCTGCCAGTCGAACGGCACGACGCCGAACATCACGCCGCTGACGCCGCCGATGATGAAGTCCACGAAGAACGCCAGCACGTACAGGAACGGCGTCTTCCATACCGGCCGGCCGTGCCAGATGGTGGCGAGCCAGGCGAAGATCTGCACGGCCGTCGGGATGGTGATCATCAGGCTGGCGATGCCGAAGAACGCCTGCGACAGCGGCGCCAGCCCGGTGGCGAACATGTGGTGGACCCACACGCCGAAGCCAATGACGCCGGTGGCGACCGTGGCGAGCACGATGCCGGTGTAGCCGATGATCGGCCGCCGCACGAATACGGGGATAATGGTCGAGACCATGCCGATGGCCGGCAGGAAGATGATGTACACGTCGGGGTGGCCGAAGATCCAGAACAGGTGCTGCCATAGCAGGACGCTGCCCCCGCCGGCGGGGTCATAGAAGTGGGCGCCGAACTTCCGGTCAAGCTCCAGCAGCACGTTGGCCGCGGTCAGCGCGGGCAGGGCGAACACGACCATGAACGACATGACGGTCATGTTCCAGAGAAAGAGCGGCATGCGACTCAGGGTCATGCCGGGCGCGCGCAGCTTGAACGTGCTGACGATGAAGTTGATGGCGCCCGCCGTCGTCGAGAACGCCAGAAAGATCAGCCCGAGCGCCCAGAAGTCGATGCCCGGGCCGGGCGAGTAGATCGGGCCGGTGAGCGGCACGTAGTTGAACCAGCCGCCGCTGGGCACCTGTCCGAGCAGGAAGCCGGCGTGCATGAACAGGCCCGCCAGCAGGTACACCCAGTAGCTGAACTGGTTCAGGCGAGGAAAGGCCATGTCGCGCGAGCCCATCAGGAGCGGCAGGACGTAGTTGGCGATGCCGGACTGGATGGGGGTGGCGAACAGGAAGACCATCGTGGTGCCGTGCATGGTGAAGAACGAGTTGTAGACCTGCGGCGACAGGAAGGTGTTCTCGGGAAACGCGAGCTGCACGCGCATCGCGAGCGCCTCCAGTCCGGCGAGCAGGAAGAAGGCGAAGGCGGTGACGATGTAGCGCCGGCCGATCTCCTTGTGGTCGACGGTGCCCAGCTTGCCCAGCAGGCCGGGCCGGGTCTCCCAGAGATACGTCAGCCGCTCGTCGGTGGCGACCCGTGCGGGGCGTTCGGCGACCGTGGCCACGTCGTCCTCCGCCGCTACTTCAGGCTCTCGAGATACGTGAGCAGCGCTTGCAGGCTCGGGCCGTCCATTGGCATGGGCGGCATCAGGTTGCCGGGCTTGAGCGCCTGCGAGTTCATGATCCAGCCGCCAAGATTGCCGCGCGTGTTGTCCAGCGTGCCCGCCGCGATGGTGCCGCGGCTCGCCAGGTGGGTCAGGTCGGGGCCGATCTTCCCGCCCGTGTCGCCCGCACCGTAACGGATCGCGTGGCAGCCGATGCAGCCCTGGCGCGCGAACACCTGCGCCCCGTCCTGGAGCGCGGGATCGGTCGGCTGGCTGGCCGGCTGGGCCTGCGCCGCCGCCCAGGCCGCGAACTGGTCGGGCGGGTCGGCGATCACCAGGAACGCCATGTGCGCGTGCTGCAGCCCACAGTACTCGGCACACTGGCCGCGGTAGACACCCGGCGCGTCGGCCCGCAGCCAGGTGGTGTTCGTCTGGCCGGGAATCAGGTCCATCTTGCCCATCAATTGCGGCACCCAGAAGCTGTGGATCACGTCGGCGCCGTGCAGCGTCAGCTGCACCGACTGCCCCACGGGCACGTGGATCTCATTGGCCGTGGTGATCTGCTGGCTCGGGTAGTGGACCTCCCACCAGAACTGGTGACCCGTCACGTCGACCTCGAATGCCGTGGGGGAGGCGGGCGTCACCTGCGCTGCCAGCGCCCGGCTGCCGACGAAGGCCAGCACGCCCAGCACGATCACCGGCATGACGATGCCCCCTGCCACGACGAGCGCGAGCCCGCCGCGCGGCGTTTCCCGGTAGTCCTCGGCCAGCGCCCACTGGTCGACGCCCCGCTGGCGGGGCAGCAAGGCCAGCGCCAGCAGGCTCATCACCCCGGCCCAGATGGCGGCCGCGGCGATCGCCATGCCCCACCAGTCGGCGGCGATCTGGACCGCGCGCACACCGTGCGGATCGAGCGCCGACGGGCCACCCGTGCAGCGCGCGAGCACCGCGACGCCAGCGCCGCCCGCCAGCAGGCGCCCGGGGACCGTACGGCGCCAGCCGGCCGCGTTGGGCGCCCGTCCGCGCCGCGGCGCGCTCACTCCTGGCCTCCGTTCGCCGTTGCGCCGGCCCGCCTCACCGCAGCGTGGCGAGGTAGGCCGCGATGTCCTGCGCATCGGCCGCGCTCACGCCCAGCTCGGGCATGACGTTGCCGGGCGCGATCGCCTGCGGGTGCTCAATCCAGCGCGCCAGGTTGTCCGGGGTGTTTGGCAGGCGCCCCGCGATCACTTGCCGACTGGCTAGGCCAGCCAGCGGCGGCCCCACCGCGCCGTGCGCGCCCGGCACGCCCGGGATGGCGTGGCAGGCGCCGCAGCCGTAACGCTGGATGGCTTGGGCGCCGGCGCGTGGGTCGCCCGCTGCCTCGGGCTGCGCCGCCGCTGCGGCCGGCAGCACCAGCCGCCAGGGGGCAGGCCGCTCGGGACTACAGGCGCACAGGGCGAGAACGAGGCTCGCCAGCCCCGCCGGGCGCCCCCAGGCGGCTCGTCGGCCCCGGCCGCATCGCCCCTCCGGCATTCGCGCCCGCCCCTCCCCGTTCCGCCCGCTCCCGACGCCGGACCGCAGCCCGCAAGCAAGTTGCGTGCCCACGCGTCGCGGCGCACGCTCGCTCCCGCCACGCCGAGGGCCACGCGGACGCTGGACACAGCGGCGGGGTGGGAGCCCACGCTCCCACCCCGCACCCGCCCGGGGTCCGTCAGGCCGGACTATTGGTTGCCGCCACTGAACTGGTTGGTGTTCGTGTTGGCGCAGGTCGGGGGGATTGGGCCGCGTAGGGCGTCCGGCCCGGCCCCGGCCGTGCCCGGCCCCGTCGCCGCCCCCAGGTTGTCCACGGCTGGGCCGCTCACGCCGATGACCTCGCCGGGAGCCGTGGAGTTGCGGGCACCCGCGGTGTTGTTCGGCGCGGCCGCGGTCCCGGGGCCGGTGACGGGCAGCGCGCCCGGTCCACCGCCCTGCGCGCTCAGCGGCGTGCCCGGTGCCTGGGAGGTGGTCGCGTCGGTCCCCGGCGCGTCGCTGGTGACCGGCCCCGTGGCGGGGCCGAGGTTGCTGCCGTTGTCGTTGCGCTCCGCGCAGCTCGGCAGCGCCGGCTGGCTCCCGGTGGCCATCTGGTCGCCCGACTGCGGGATGGACGAGCCGCCGTCGGGGGCGGGTGTCTGGGGCAGCGGCGCGGCGAGCGCCCCGGCGGCGCTCAGGCTGATGGCCAGCGCGGCGGCGAGGCCCGCCGGCCCAAGGAAACGTCCGCGGTGCATGGTGCTGACTCCTCTTTCGCGATCGGGCGGCGCGCGTCCGGGCCCTCCGGACACTCGGCGCTTACGCCGCCTGCATCTCCGGCTTCAGAATGATCTTGGTGTACCCGTCGCCGCGCTGGTCGAAGTCCTTGTAGGCCTCGGGCGCCGCGTCCAGCGGCATGTGCTGGCTTACGATCATGCTGGGCTTCGCTCGCCCCGCGATGATCAGGTCCCGCAGGTGCCGCTGGTACCGCTTGACCGGCGTCTGGCCAACGCCCACTTGCAGCCCCTTGTTGAACACCTTCCCCCACGGCAGCTCGAACTCGCCGTGCCGCGCGTGCGGGTCCGCGCCGCCGGGGTCCTTCGGCATGTACACGCCCACGATGCCCAGAGTGCCAGTGGGGTTGACCAGCCGCACCAGATCGTCGAACACCTGGGTAGGGTCTTCGTGCGAGGGGTCTTGCTGGTCCCGCGCCTGGTAGCCCACGGCGTCGATCCCGCACATGACCCCCATCATCTTCTCCTCGCCGGGCCGCATGGCCTCGCGGATGCCCCGGTTGCTCCGCCGGCGCTCGACGATCTGCTCCACGGGGTCGCCTTGCGTGAAGTCGATCGGCATCGCCCCTAGCTGCTGCGCCTTCTGCAGTCGCTCGGGCACGCGGTCCACGACGTACACCTCGCTCGCGCCGCGAAGCATGGCGCTGATCGTCGCCATGAGGCCCACCGGGCCCGCGCCGAAGATCGCGACGGTGCTGCCGGGCTCCACCTTGGCCAGCTCCGTGGCGTGGTAGCCAGTCGGGAAGATGTCCGCCAGCAGCACGAAGTCGTCTTCCCACTGGTCGCCCGGCTGCCCCGGCAGCTTCAGGCAGTTGAAGTCGGCGAACGGCACCCGCAGGTACTCGGCCTGCCCGCCGCGATAGGGCCCCAGGTTGGCGTAGCCGTAGGCGGCCCCCGGCTGATCGGGGTTCGTCGTCAGGCAGCCGCTGAAGTAGCCGCGGACGCAGTTGAAACAGAAGCCGCAGCTGACGTTGAAGGGCAGGACCACCCGGTCGCCCTGGCGGATGCTCTGCACTGCCGGCCCGGCTTCCGCCACGACCCCCAGGTTCTCGTGGCCGAAGACCATCCCCGTCGAGGCCGTGGTGCGGCCCTCGTACATGTGCAGGTCGCTCCCGCAGATCGCCGCCGAGGTGATCTTCACGATCACGTCCGTGGGCGCCTCGATCCGCGGATTCTCCACCTGTTCGACCGCAACCTGACACTGTCCCTTGTAGACTACCGCGCGCATGCGTGTCCTCCTGCAAGCGAGCGCTCTGTCGGCGCTGGCCGCACCTTTCCGCGTAAGTACTGGCCGAAAGATTCCGCCGGCACGGACTGTGTTCGCACTTCGCATGCCTCCATTAGGCCCGGATCCTTGGACTTCTCTTGGACTTCTGCGGGATCATCGGAGGAGCCACCCCCTGATCGTTCTTCATAAGGAAGCCTTTAGAAAACGCGGGGTGCCCGGCCGTCCCCAGCCGCGGCGCCCAAGTTGCGGCACGGACCTTGCACGGGACTGGCGCCCGGCCGGCCGCGGATTGCCGATCAGGGTTGCTCGGAGCGTTGCGTGGAGGAGAACGAGTACGCGCTGGCAGATCGCAACCCTGCTGGCCCTGCTCGCGAGCACCGCGTGCGCCCCGGCGGGCGCCCAGGGGGTGCCGCCCCAGCCGCCGAGCGCGACGGCGCCACAGGTGGCGCTCACGCCAGCGCCCAACGTCGCGGGCAACCCCACGACGGGACGGCAGCTCTTCAGCGCCAAGGGCTGCGGCGGCTGCCACACGCTGTACGGGCTGGCGGGCGCCGCCGGTGTGGCGGGGCCAAACCTGACGAACGTGACGCTGCGACCGACCCTGGCGGGCGAGACGCTGCCGATGTCGCCGGACACGCTGACGCGGTGGCTGCTCGATCCATCCGCGCTGAAGCCCGACGCGCGGATGCCGCGCCTGGGACTGACCACGCAGGAAGCGCAGGACCTGACGGCGTTTCTCTACAGCCAGCCCTACAACGTGCTCCGCTGAGCCGCGTGGCCCGGTGGTCCGCGTGGACAGCAGGGAGGACGGCAGGCAGCATGGAGCCGGCGAGCGTTGGCCCCGAGCAGTGGGCGCGGGTCGCACAGGCCATGATCTACCTGTACGCCTTTATCGGCCTGGCGCTAACCACGGCGTTCGCCTTCTTGCTGGCCCACGCCGTGCTCCCGTCGCTGGTCATGTCGGAGGACGCGCCCGCGGAGCTGGGCGCCTACCGCCGCGTGCTGTACCCGCTGTCCGCGGTCGCCCTGGCGCTTACGCTGTACGCGTTCGTCCGCGGGCTGATACTAGCGGTGGGCGTGCTGCAGCAGATCTATCCGCGGTGGAGCATCTAGGATGCGCCGTGTGCCGCTGATCGCGGTGCCGGCGCTCGTGCTGGCCGGGTTCGTGTTCTTCATCAGCGTGGCCGTGCCCTGGTTGCTCACCAGCCAGCCCCACGCGGTAGCCGCGCAGCCGGTCTATTTCGACCACAAGATCCACACTCAGGCGGCCAACCTGGACTGCACGTTCTGCCACCGGACGGCCGCCACCGGTGTGTCGGCGGGCTACCCTGACTTGCAGCAGTGCATGTTCTGCCACGGCGTGATCGGCCAGGGCGTGCCCGAGATCGAGAAGGTGCGGCAGGCCTGGATGGCGCAGACGCCGATCGACTGGTCGCGCATCCACCGCCTGCCGGACCACACGCGGTTCTCGCACTTCCCGCACATCCAGGCCGGCGTGTCGTGTACGACCTGCCACGGCGACGTGCAGCAGATGGGCCAGGTCCACCAGGTCCGGCCCCTGAACATGACCGACTGCGTGGACTGCCACCGCCAGACGGGGGCGCCCACGGAATGCGGCACCTGCCACTACTGAGCGGGTGAGCCTGCCCGGGAGGGCGCAGCAGCGCCGCACCATCCCGGGCAGAAGATCTAGGCGCTCGGACGAGGAGAGGCCATGACGGGTCCCGCGGCCGCCGGCGGCGAGGCGCTCGGCGGGCTCTCGCGCCGCCAGTTCTTGCAGGCGCTGGCCGGCACGAGCGTGGGCGCGGTGATGTTCACGGGCTGCCAGGTGCCGCAGCGTGAGCTGCAGGCACAGAGCCGCGTCCTGCTCGCGGAGGACCTGCTGTCGGCGTACGAGAACTGGTACGCCACGGCCTGCCGCGGCTGCGGCGCCGGCTGCGGCAGCATCGTCCGCGTGATCGACGGCCGCGCCCGGAAGGTCGAGGGCACGCCGGACCACCCGGTGAACCAGGGCAAGCTCTGCGCGCGCGGCCAGGCCGCCGTGCAGGCCCAGTACCACCCGGACCGCGTGCAAGGGCCGCTCGTCCGCGCCGGCGCGCGGGGCGGCGGCTTCGCGCCGATCGGCTGGGACCAGGGGCTGGCGCAGCTCGTGGACCGGCTGCGCGGCGCCGGCGGCGGGGCCGGGCCGCGGCTGGCGCTGCTGACCGGGCCGACGAGCGGCCACCGCGCGCTGGTAATCGACCGCTTCACCCGCGCCGCAGGCGCCCAGTGGCTGATGCTCGACCTGTTCGGCGAGGCCCCGCTGCGCCGCGCCGTGAGCGACGTGCTGGGCCTGCCGCGGCTGCCCCACTTCGACGTCGCCAACGCGCAGTACGTCTTGTCCTTCGGGGCCAACTTCCTCGACACCTGGCTCTCGCCCGTGCAGTACGGCGTGCAGTACGGCCGCTTCCGCCAGGGCGACTACAGCGTGGGCACGTTCGCGCCCCGCCAGGGGCGCCCCCGCGGCTACCTGGCCCACGTCGGGCCGCACTTCTCGGGCACCGCCGCGAACGCCGACGAGTGGGTCTACGTCCATCCGGGCAGCGAGGGGCTGCTGGCGCTCAGCCTGGCCCAGGTGATCCTGAGCGAGGGGCTGGCGGCGGGCAGCGCGGCCGGCCTGAGCGCCGGCGCGCTCGCGGCCTACGCGCCCGAGCGCGTGGCCGACGCGACGGGCGTGGCGGCCGACCGCATCCGCGGGCTCGCGCGTGACTTCGCCACGCGGGCGCCCAGCCTGGCGCTCGGCGGCGGCCAGACGGGCGCCCAGACGAACGGCACGGCGACGCTCAGCGCAGTCCTGGCGCTGAACCTGCTGGTCGGCGCGCTGGGCCGCGCGGGGGGCATCCTGCCCAATCCCGCGCCTCCCCTGCCCGACGTGCCTGCCAGCACGCCGCCCAGCCGCCTGGCCGACTGGCAGGCGCTCGTCGCCAGCCTGCACGGCGGTCAGGCGCCCGTCGTGCTCGTGGCGGACGCGAATCCGGTCTACGGGCTGCCCGCGGCGCTCGGCTTCCGCGACGCGCTGCTGCAAGCGCCGTTCATCGTCAGCTTCTCCAGCTTCCTCGACGAGACGACGCTGCTGGCCGACCTCGTGCTGCCGGCCCACCTGCCGCTCGAAGATTGGGGCAGCGCCGTGCCCGACCCCGCGCCCGGCTACGCGACGCTCACCATCCAGCAGCCGGTCGTCGCGCCGCTGTACGACACGCGCGGCTTCGCCGACGTGCTGCTCGGCGTGGCGGACCAGCTTGGCGGGGCGCTGCGGGCCGCCCTGCCCTGGGCCACCTTTCAGGACGTGCTGCGCGACGGCGCGCGGACACTGCAAGGGCAGAGCGGCGGCAACGTCCAGGCGCCCGACTTCGAGCGCTTCTGGGTGCAGCTCTTGCAACAGGGCGGCTGGTGGACGACCAGCCCGCCCACGCCGACCGGCCCCGGCGCGGGTAATGTGGCCGCGCTCGCGGCAGGGCTCGGCACCCCGCAGGTCGCGGGCGCCGGCGACTATCCCTACGCCCTGGTGGTGTTCCCACACAACACCCTGGGCCACGGCGAGACGGCTCACCTGCCGTGGCTCCAGGCCACGCCCGATCCGACGACCACGGTCGTGTGGCAGACCTGGGTCGAGGTGAACCCGCGGGTGGCCGCGCGCCTCGGCCTCGCCGAGGGCGACGTCGTGGCGATCGAATCGCCGAACGGGCGCGTCGAGGTGCCCGTGTACGTCCACCCGGCGGCGCCGCCGGACGTGCTGGCGCTGCCGCTCGGCCAGGGCCACGCCGCCTACGGGCGCTGGGCGCGGGGACGCGGCGTAAACCCGCTCGACTTGCTCGCACCGCTGGCCGACCAGGCGACCGGCGCCCTGGCCTACGGCGCGACGCGCGTGCGCCTGACGCCGACCGGCCGCCACGTCGGCGTGCCGAAGCACGAGGGGACGGTGCCCGCCTACCAGCTGCCCGACGAACAGGTCATACAGGTGACGCGAGAAGCCTAAGCTGCCGGCCCCGGCGAGTGTGTCTGTTTGCCGAAGCCAAACAGACACACTATCCCTGGCCAAGTGCCTAGGCCCACGGCTTGCAGAAAGGGCCGCGCGCCGCGGGGGCGCGGGGGGAGAGCGCGATGTCGCAGCAGGCGCAGCAGCCCGCCACGCCGACGCCGAGCGTCACGCCGGGCCTGAACGACAACTACCATTGGGGCATGGTGATCGACATCGACCGCTGCACCGGCTGCCAGGCCTGCGTCGTCGCCTGCCAGGCCGAGAACAACGTGCCGATCAACGAGGAGCGGCGCTTCCACGAGCACCGCGCCAAGGAGTGGATCCGCATCGAGCGCTACTGGGAGGGCGAGTTCCCGAACGTGAAGGCCCGCTACCTGCCCGTGCTCTGCCAGCACTGCGCGAACGCGCCCTGCGAGCCGGTCTGCCCGGTCTACGCGACGGTCCACAGCCCCGACGGGCTGAACCTCCAGGTCTACAACCGCTGCATCGGCACGCGCTACTGTGGCAACAACTGCCCGTACAACGTGCGCTTCTTCAATTTCTGGAACCCGGAGTGGCCGGAGCCGCTCGCGTCGCAGCTCAACCCCGACGTGACCGTGCGCACGAACGGCGTGATCGAGAAGTGTACCTTCTGCATTCAGCGCCTCAATCGCGCGAAGCGCGAGGCGGCCAACGCCGGGCGCACGGTGCAGGACGGCGAGCTACAGACCGCGTGCGTCCAGGCGTGCCCCACCGACGCCCTCGTCTTCGGCAACTGGAAGGACCCGAACAGCCGCATCAACCGCCTGGCCCAAGACGCGCGCGCCTACGACCTGCTCGCCGACCGGGGCACGCAGCCATCGGTGGTCTATCTGAAGAAGGTGGACCCGAACCTGCCGCGGCAGCCGGGTGAGCCGGCCGGCTGAGGACGCCCTCACCCCAACCCTCTCCCAGGGGGAGAGGGAGCGAGGGGGAAAGGAAAGAACGCCCTCCCCCCGACCCGCCCCCAGGGGGAGAGGGAGCGAGGGGGAAAGGGAAAAACCGCCCGCCTCCCGACCCTCTCCGAGAGGGAGACGGAGAACGATGGGGAGGGCGTCCCTCCCCCGTCCCTTTCTCTTAGAGCGAGGGAACAGCGCGCGAGGATCGGAGAGGATGGCCGAGCTACCAACGGTCACGCCGCGCGAGGCCGCGCACGATCTGGTCGGCCGCCCCCCGGGCGGGGCGGCCTACTGGGGCGCCGTGCTCGTGCTGGCGATTCTGACGGCGGCGGGCGTCGCGGCGCTGGTGGTGCTGGCGGCCGGCGGCGCCGAGCCGCGCGCCAAGTGGGGCTATACCGCCGCAATGCTTGCCTTCTTGCTCTCGACGGCGCTGGCCGCGCCGCCGCTGGCCTTCACCTCGCGCCTGGCGCGCGGCTACTGGGGCATCCCCCTGCGGCGTGTCGCCGACCTGTTCGCCGTCGGCGGCCTGGTGGCGGCCCCGCTCCTGGTGCTGCTGCTGACGCAGCTACCCGACTGGCGCGACCGCCCGAGCATCTGGCTCAACTGGCCCGGCGCGCCCGGCCTGTGGGACGCCGTCGCCGTAATCGGCCTGACGCTCGCCGGTCTGGCGCTGGTCTACGTGACCGGCCTGCCGGACCTGGCCGCGGCTCGCGACGCGCGGCGGGCGCGCGCGGGCGGGCTGGCGCTCGGCTGGACCGGCACTCTGCGCCGCTGGGATGTCCTCGACCTGGGCGTGAAGGCGCTCGGGGCGCTGTACGTGCTGCTCTGGGGCTTCGTCAACCTGGTCGTCTCCACCGACCTGGCGATGAGCCTGGTGCCGGGCTGGCAAAGCGCCGTGATCCCCCCCTACCACGTCGTCTCGGCGTTCGAGGGCGGTATCGCCACGACGATCCTGGCGCTCGCCGTCGCGCGGCGCTGGGGCGGGCTGGAGCGGTACGTCACCCGCGACCAGTTCCACGCGGCGGCGAAGCTGCTGCTGTCGCTGGCGCTGCTCTTCTTCTACTTCACCTGGTGCGAGTTCCTGACCTACTGGTACGGGCGGCAGCCCCGCGAGCAGTGGCTGCTCGGGCTGTTGATGTTCCGCTCCTACGTCGTGCCGTTCGCGCTTGCTTTCGGGCTCTGCTGCGTCGTGCCGTTCCTGCTGCTCCTGTGGAACCCGATCCGCGGCAACATCAAGGGCGCCACGGTCGCCGCGGCCATCGTCCTCGTCGGCGTGCTGGCCGACCGCGTGCGGATGTACGTGGCGGCCTGGCAAGTGGCCGGGCCGGTGGGCCAGGGGCAGGGCGACCTGCCGCCCATGCACCTGCCGGGCCTGCTCGACGTGCTGGTTGTGCTCGGCATGCCGGCGGCCGTGCTGCTGCTCTACCTGCTCGCGCTGCGGCTCGTGCCGGCTGTCTCGCTCTGGGAGTACCGCCGCGACCGGCTGCTGCGCGTCGAGCGGGAGTACATCCGCACCAAGGTCGCCGTCATCGCCAAGCCCAGTTAGGTGGGCTCACCGGAGGAGATTCGCCAGCATGCAAGAGCGCCAGGCGCTGTCGGCCAGGCGGATCGACCACGACCTGCTCGGCTTCGTGCTGCACACGCCGCTCTGGTTCTGGATCGCGGCCGGCGTGCTCGGGCTCCTGGTGTCGGCCTTTGTCGGCAGCGTCGGGCTGCTGGTGCTGTTCGGGCTGCAGCTGCTCGGCTACACCAATGTCCAGTACTGGACGATCTTCATCACGCACTTCGTCTTCTGGGTCGGGATCAGCCACGCGGGCGTCATGATCTCGGCCATCCTGCGGCTCACCCAGGCCGAGTGGCGGCGGCCGATCACGCGCTGCGCCGAGGTGCTGGCGATCTTCTCCCTCATCACCGCGGCGATGTTCCCCCTCATCCACACGGGTCGGCTCTGGCGCACGGCCTACTGGGCGTTCCCCTACGACTTCACGCGCGGCATCTGGCCCGACGTGCGCTCGGCGCTCATCTGGGATCCCAGCGCCATCGTCACCTACCTGACGGGCACGGCGCTGTTCGTCTTCGTCGACCTGCTGCCCGACCTGGCCGTAGCGCGCGACCGCTCGACGGGCTTGCGCCACCACGTCTACCGCGCGCTGGCGCTCGGCTTCCACGGCTCCGCCCGCCAGTGGCGGCTCCAGCTCACGGCGGGCATTCTGCTCTCGGCGCTCATCCTGCCGGTCTTCGTCTCGGTCCACTCCATCGTGGCCTGGGACTTCGCCATGGCGATCCAGCCCGGCTGGCACTCGACGATCCTTGCGCCCTACTTCGTCATCGGCGCCGTCCACTCCGGCGTGGCAGCCGTCGTGACGACGATGATCATCCTGCGCCGCTTCCTGCACCTCGACAAGTACATCACCCTCCAGCACTTCGACACGATCGGCCGCCTGCAGCTCGTCGTGTGGTTCGGGTACTTGTTCTTCTTCCTGATGGACTTCTACTTCGGCCTGTTCGCGCGCGACCCGGTCGAGGTGAGCATCTGGGAGCTGCGGCTCACCCAGCCGCCCACCAACATTCTGCTGTTCATCCAGGTGCTGACCGCGCTGATCATCCCGCTGCCGTTCTGGTTCTCGCGCCGCTGCCGCCGCAACGTATCGCTTATGTTCTGGCTCTCCATCTCGGTGAACGTCGGCATGTTCCTCGAGCGCTACATCCTGGTCGTCACCCCGCTGTCGGTGAAGCAGCCCTTCGTCTACACCTGGTCGCCGCCCTACCAGCCACAGGTCATCGAGTACGTGATTACCATCGGCTCCTTCGCCCTGGCCTCCTTCGGGCTGCTGCTGTTCGCCAAAGTCTTCCCCATCATCCCGCTGTGGGACGTGAAGGAGGGGCAGGTGAACTCCCAGGAGGTCCAGGTGGGCCGGCGCGAGGTGCCGGCCGCCATTCACGACTGATCCGGCGCTAAGCCGTGATCTCTCGCGCTACCGGGGGACGTATGGCAGACGAGACTGGCGCGGTGCTCGGCCTGTTCGAGCGGCCCGACGACGTGGCGGCGGCGCTCGACCGCCTGCGCGCCGCGGGCTTCACGGGGCACGACCTGGCGGTGCTGACCGACAGCCCCTACCCCGAGGGCGCCTTCGGGGAGGAGCCGGTCCGCCACCGCCTGTACGTCTTCCCGTTCGTCGGCGCGGCGTGCGGCTTCGCCGTGGGCCTGCTGCTCACGATCGCGACGCAGTTCTCGTTCCCGCTGGTCACCGGCGGCAAGCCGATTCTGTCGATCCCGCCGATGATCAACGTCCTCTACGAGGGCACCATGCTGGGCGCCCTCATCTTCACCTTCCTGGGCGCGCTCTTCGAGTCGCGCCTGCCCGACTTTCGCCCCACGCCGTACGATCCACGCATAACCGAGGGTTATCTGGGCGTGCTGGTGCGCCGAACCGCCGGCCACGCCGACGAGGCGCGCGCGGCGCTCCGCGCCGCCGGCGCCTTCGACGTCGTGCCGCCCCCATCCGCCCGCGAGGAGGCGCCCCGTGCGCTCGCCGCGCAGCGATAAGGCGCTTGGCGGAGCCGCCGCGCTCGGGCTGCTGGCGCTGCTCGGCGTGGCCTGCTACCCCGGCGCCTACCCGGTCGACGTCTTTCCCGAGATGCACTACGAGCCGGCGTACCGCCGGCTGGAGCCAAACCGGCTGCCGCCCCCGCCCGGTGCGGTGCCCATCACCGGCGCCAAGCCGACCTATACTTTCGCCCAAGCCGGCGGCCTGACCAACCCGGTCGCCGCCACGCCCGACAACCTGGCCGCGGCGCGCGCGACCTACAGCGTGAACTGCGCTATGTGCCACGGCCCGGACGGCCGCGGCGACAGCCCCGTGGCGACCTACTTCCGCGGCGCCGGCGTCGTGCCGCCGGTGGACTTCGCCGGCGCGCGCGTGCGCGGCCGCAGCGACGGGCAGCTCTACTGGCTCATCACGAACGGGATCGGCGACATGCCGCCCTTCCGCGACCTACTCACCGAGCAGGAGGTATGGGGCCTGGTGGATTACGTGCGCTCGGTGCAGGGGCCGTAAAATGGCGGGCTATCTGGCGATCCTGAGCATCCTGACGGTGCTGCTGGCGGCGCCGCTGATCTTCGGCACCTTTGCCGTCGTGCCGCGCACCGACACGCGCACGCTCGTCGTGTGGTTCGGGCTGCTCACCCTGCTGCTGGCCGGCGCGCTGACCGTGAGCGCCCTCGCCCTGCTGCTCACGCTGTTCTGACGCCGCGCGCGTTCTCGCCGGTTCGCGCGCCCGGCAGCGGCGGCGAGCCGCCGCTGCCGGGCGCCGAGCGGCAAGAGGCGTACCAGCCAAGCAGGCGGCCAGCATCTCAACCGAGACTCAATCGGCAGTCCCTCCCGCCTACATGGCGCCTCTCTACAGTTACTAGTAGTCACCGCCGTGAGCCGCCCGCGCGGTGGCTGGTAGCGAGCCACCGTGCGGCGGTAACCTGGCTGCCGAAGAGAGCGACATGTTCGTCCACAGATTCACGCTGCTGCAGGTCGGCCTGCTCGTCGTCATTGCCCTGCTCGGGCCTATCTTTTTGGGCGGGACCCATTCCGCGCGCGCTCAAGACGGCGACCCCGCCGCCGTCTACCCGGCAGGCGCTGTCGTCGACGTGGGAGATAGCTGGCGGCTCACGGTGAGCGCGGTGACCGTCGACGCCAGCTCTCCGGACGCCGGGGCCACGACGCCGCAACCGCTACTGGCCGCGTCCCTCACCGTGGACAACTTGGCTTCCCAGCCTCGAAACTTCCCCACCTACCGGGTCCACTTGTTGAGTGCTTCAGGCGCCACCTTCGCTGACACTTGGTGCGCGGGTGCCGGCCAATCGCTGGAGGTGGCCCCGGCGATTCCGCCGAACGGGACAGCGACGGGCACTCTTTGCTGGACGCTCCCGTCGGCGGACACAGCCCCGGTGGTGTTGGCCGTGGACGCGGCGTTGAGCGTAGCGGCGCCGCGGGTGACGTTCGCCCTTAACCCGGTCAAAAGCACGCCCGTGCCGAGCCTCCCGACGCCCACCCCAAGCCCAGCGGTGCTGCTTCCGGCGCTCGCCAGCGACGCGGAGCGCGGGCCGGCCGATAGGTCCGAGCCGTCCGGCGGCCAGTGCTCACAGGCTTACTCCCTGTATGCGAACGCCAACGGCAGCTATAACGTGCCTGTCTGCGGTACACCTGGCATCAGCGGCGGCGCGAGCAATCGGCCGGCCGTACCAGTCGGGGCAGCCGTGCCATGCCAGTTGTATCCTTCGGGCGCCCAGCCGAGCGGGGCCGGAGCCATCTCCGGCAGCACTTCGCCCCAGTGTCCCTCGACGAGCGCTGGCTCCGGGTGGAACACCAACGTCATCCCCTGCCAGCTCTACCCATCGGCCAGCCAGCCTGGCGGTAGTTCGACGAGCAGCATCGGGACCGGAGCCCGCTTGCAGGCGGCCGCTTCTGCTGCGCCGCCGTGCCCCCTGGCGGGCGGTGCCGGCGGGAGCAGCACCAATGGGGGCGTCCCCGCCTGTCGGCTCTGGGCCTCGGGCGCCCAGCCGTCCACGAGTACCTACGGGACGGGTACCACTCCCCTGAACCTCGTCACGCCCGTCGCGGCGCCCACGGTCGCACTGCCGCCGGGGGGCGCTCTGGCTGGCGCCCCCTGCTAGCAGGCCCGTCCCGAGATCACGCCGAGCGGCCGCGATATCGTAGGCAGCCCGGCCCATCATGCCGCCGAAGCCTGGGGGCCCAGTCGGGATCACAGGCCCCGGCGCAGGGCGGTGCGCGCGGCGTGGTAGCCGCACATACCGTGGACGGCGCCGCCCGGCGGCGTGGAGGCGGAGCAGAGAAAGACGTTCGGCAGCGGCGTGGCGTAGGGAACCAGGCTCACGACCGGGCGAAACACCATCTGCCGCAGCGTGGCCTCGCCGGCATTGATGTCGCCGCCCACGTCGTTCGGGTTGTACTCCTCGAACGCCGGCGCGCTGATCACGTGCCGCGCCAGAATGCGGTCGCGGAACCCCGGCGCGAACCGCTCGACCTGGGCCTCGATGCGCGCGGTCATGTCCACTGGCGAGCCGTTCGGCACGTGGCAGTAGGCCCAGGCGGTGTGCTTGCCCGGCGGCGCCCGCGTCGGATCGAACAGCGTAGGCTGCGCCAGGATCACGAACGGCCGCTCGGCGGGCCGGCCCGCCCACTCGCCCTGCCGCCCGGCGTCCATCTCGGCCAGCGTGCCGCCCAGGTGAACGGTCGCCGCCCGCGCGCAGGCGGGCGCCCGCCAGGGGATCGGCGCGTCGAGCGCCCAGTCCACCTTGAAGGTGCCCAGCCCGTACTCGAAGCGCGCGAGCTGCTGCCGGTAGCCCGTCGGCAGCCGCGCGCCGCCCAGGCGTAACAGCTCGCGCGCCGACACGTCCAGCAGGATGGCCCGCGCGGGCGGCAGCTCGTCGAGCGACTCGACCTTGCAGCCCGTCCGCAGCTCGCCGCCCAGCGCCTGCAGGTAGGCGACCAGCGCGCGGGCGATCTGCCCCGAGCCGCCGCGCGCGACGGGCCAGCCAACCGCGTGGCCGGCGATCCCCAGGATCAGGCCGAAGGCCGCGCTCGGTGGCCGTCGGAAGGACAGCGTGGCGTGCGCGGCGCTTCCCGCGAACAGCGCCCGCGCCGCCTCGCCCCGGAACACCCGCCGCGCGAGCAGCGTCGTCGGCCACAGCGCCCGGAGGCCGAAGCGCGCGAGTAGCAGCGGGTGACGCGGCCAGTGGATCATCGGCCCGAGCGTCTCGGCGTAGAGCGGCCGCCACCGCCGCACGAACGGGTCCATGAGCCAGCACCAGGCCGCGCCGTCCGGCCCGAGCTGCGCCGCCGTGGCCCGCGTCGAGCGCTCCTGGGTCACGGCCGTCCCGTCGTCGAAGGGGTGGGCCAGCGGCGCGGGCGGCTGCACCCACTCCAGGCCGTATTTCCCGAGCGGCAGGCGGCGCAGGAACGGCGAGGCTACGCCGAGCGGATGCACCGCCGAGCAGATGTCGTGCGTGAAGCCGGGCAATGTGAGCGGCGCGGAGCGCGTGCCACCGCCAGGGGTGTCGCCCGCCTCCAGCACGAGCACCGAGCGGCCCGCCCGCGCCAGCAGCACCGCCGCCGCCAGGCCGTTCGGCCCCGACCCGACGATCACCGCGTCGTACTCGCGGCTCATCGGGCGTCCCGGCTCGGCCACGCCGTGCTCACCAGTGCTCCCGCAGCCAGCGGTAGGCGAGCGCGTTGGTGAGCCCGAAGCTCAGCGCCGCCGAGCAGTGCAGCAGCATCTCGTAGGGGCGGCGCCGCTCCAGCGGCCGCTCCGCCCCGGTGCGGGTCGCGCCGCCGACGGGCGAGAAGGCCGCGGTGTAGATGACGGCGCCGAGCAGGCTGCCGCCCAGCCAGGGGGGCACGCGCCGCGCCCCGACAGGCTCGACCGCCAGCGCGTACAAGGCGCCCCACAGGGCGGCGTACTCGAAGTGGAACACGCCGGCGAGCAGCCACTGCACGGGCTCCGGTAGGGGCCGGCCCTCGTGCTGCGCCGCGCGGGCGACGAAGCGCGGCCCGATATCCGCGCGTTCCCGCTTACCCAGCAGGTGGCCCTCGATCTGCGTCACGACGACCTGTGGAATGCCGGCCGCCCAGCCGGCCGCCACGCCCCGCGTGATGGCCAGGGTCGCCTTCGCGATGGTCTTCGGCTGCGCAGCCTGGCTCAGTTCGTCCATCGTCTGCCTTTCGGCGCGCCGCGCGCGGGATCCCCACCCTTGCGCTGGCGTGCCCGTAGGCCCTCTCCCTCTGGGAGAGGGCGGGGGTGAGGGCGCGCCCCGGTAACCCAACCGCCGGCCCGGAGCAGGAATGACACGCCCGCGTGGGCAGATTATGTGCCAGGCGCCCCCGGGCGTATCGAACGTGCAGGTCACTCAGGCGCTGGCGTCGAACAGGGAGGGCTGGAGTTCGCTGGCGGCGTCTTTGGGATCGGCGAAGACGGTTGCGAGGACGTCCTCGCCGAGCGCGTTCGCCAGCCGCTGCGCGTAGGTCTTGCGCAGCTTCTTCACGTAGGGCTCGGGGTCGTAGTCGTCGGCGTACTGCTCGGCCAGCTTCTTCTTGCCGCCCACCGCCTGGTAGTAGCGCACGCGCTCGCCCGTGCGCCAGGACGTGCGCCCGGAGCCCAGCAGCACCTCATACGCCTCCTCGCGCCGCTTGGCCGCGCGGTAGCGCTCGGGCGTCTTCGTGAGCGGCATCGTCACGCACAGGTCGTGGACGGCGACGGCGCGGCCGCGCAGCCGCTCGACGAGGTCCACGTACAGCGCGCGCAGCCCGGCCAGGTCTTCCGCCAGGATGTAGGGCATGGCGTCCGTCAGGAAGCGCTCGCCGTAGGGCTCGCTGCGGCTGGAGCGGAAGGCCACGCCGACGAAGCGGATGCGGCCCTCGTAGTCGCGCAGCACGTAGTTCTTCGCGGCGTGGCTGTACATGCGCTCGTAGCGGCCGTCGTGCTCGACCTGGATGCCGGCGGGCAGCGCGGCCGCCACCTCGTCTACCAGGCGCAGCTCGTCCTCGTGCGTCCACCCCTCCGGCACGCTGAACAGCACGCCGTCGGTATCGGCTTCGATAAGCACGACGCCGCGCTGCTCCAGCTCACGCAGCATCAGCCGCAGGATCTCGCGGCCGCGCTCGGTGACTTTCGCCGCCGCCTCCAGGTCGCCGAACAGCGCGAAGCTGGTGCCCAGGCTACCGTAGAACGAGTTGATGAGCACCTTCATGGCGGCCTGCACGGCGTCGTGGTGCGCGCGGGCCGGGTCGGTGCGCGGCAGTTGCCGGGCGGCGCCCTTGTGGTGGAGGCGCAGCGTCGTCAGCTCGCGCAGCAGCAGCAGGAACACGCCGAGCTGGTCCGTGCGCGGCTTTATGTCGAACGACAGCATGATGCTCGGGTACAGCGAGGCCACGTCGGCCTTCACGATGCGCTGCAGCACGCCCGTGCGGAACAGCTCCGTGTGCGCGCCCGCGTAGGTGCCTCCGGCGCCCGGCGGCCGCGGCAGCGAGTGGCCGAGCGCCACGTAGGCCCGCACCAGCAGCGGCTCGATGAGCCCCTGGCCGGTGCCCGCCGTGGCGACGCGCTCGTAGGGCTTCGGCACCATGGAAGCCAGCGCGAACGACGGCGCGAGCAGCAGCCGCGCCAGCTCGTCCACCTCGCGCACGTCGTCGAGCGCGTAGCGGCGCACGCGGTCCGGGTCGTCCTGGTAGGTCTGCCAGATCTCCGGCCCGGGCACGTACTCGCGTGCGTCGTGCGCGAAGCCGAAGTGGACTGCCACCTGCTTCAGGCCGTGGCTGCGCAGGTCGCGGTTGATGGCGCTGTAGCGGCGCACGGCGTGCAGCGTGTCGATCAGCTCGCGCCCGGCCAGGCACCAGCGCGTGAACCGCTCGCTCTTCTCGCCGATCTTCAGCGAGTCCTCGTACTTCGTGAACTCGCTGCCGTCGCGCCCCAGCGGCAGCGCGACGCCGTGCTTGCTCGCGCGGTGGACCAGGAAGCTCACGTCGAAGTCGAACAGGTTGTGGTTCTCGACCACGTCCGGGTCGCGCGCGAGAAATAGCGCGACGAACTGGCGCAGCAGCTCCGCCTCGTCGGTGCCGTCCAGCACCTCCTCGAAGCCGCTGCTGTCGCGCACGGCGATCATGAAGATCTTGTCGCGGTACTTGTTGAGCCCGGTCGTCTCCAGGTCAAACTGGAGCCGCCGCAAGTCGGCGAAGGCCATGCCTTTATAGTACGTGCGGCCCGTCCAGGTGAGGTACTGCTCGACGGGCGGGCGCAGGTAGGCCACGTCGCGCAGGTCGTAGAGCGCGCGAGCGGTGCCGCCGTGGCGAGCATTGTAGGCGTCGACGATGGCCTGCTCGACGGCGGCCAGCCCGGCCGCCACGACGAGGTAGCGGTAGTGCTGGTCGCCCGCTAGCTCGACCAGGCCCACTTGCTCGGGGCCCATCGTCGCGGCCTGCGCGGCCCAGGCCGTCAGGTCGCCGCCGGCCAGGCGCTCGACGGCAAGGCCGTCCAGCAGGCTGGCGTCCGCCAGCAGGAACCAGTTGGGGAAACGCGCGTCCTCGGAGAGCGTCGCGTCGCCGTCGCGCCGCCACACGCGCGCCCGCCCATCGCGGCCCGCGGTGACGGAGACGATGCCGGGAGTGTCGTCGCGGCCGTAGAGCAGCTCGCGGGGCGTGGCTTCCATCGACGGGGGCGTCCTCCTCGCAGTCCTCGCGCCAGGAGTATAGCGCAGCCCGCGCTCGCCTACCGCGTGGCGGTGCGCGGCGTCACTCGACCGTGCCCCGGCCCCCCGACAAGCCGCGCCGCACCGTCAGCCCCGGCCAACGCCGCCTTGCAGCAGCGGCCGGCTGTAACGCTCGCATCACGGCTACGTTTATTCGGATGCGTGGCAGTTCGCGCGGCCGCGAGCCACCGGCTGCCCCGTTATCGCTTTGGGGGATGCACCATGAACCGGCTGTTCCGTGCCGCGTGGTTACGTGCTGTCGTGCTGGCACTCGCGACGCTCGCGCTGCTGTGGAGCGCGCTGCCGAGCGCCGAGCCATCCTGGGCGCAGCGTGGCGCCGGGCTCGACCCGCAGTTGCCACTGTTCGCGCAGGGCAAGGTCGACAAGCTCAGCTACCTGGCAGCCCGCGGCGCGTACCAGGCGCTGCGCGCCGGCGGAGCCGCGCAGCCGGACCTGCGTGCCCAGGCCCTCCGCGCGCTCGACCAGCAGGCGCCGCCGTCCAGCTCGCGACCCGGCGACGTGCGCGCCAGCACCACCACCTGGACGCCGCTCGGCCCCGCGCCGATCCCGAACGGTCAGACCAACGGCGTCTCGGTGCCCGTGACGGGGCGGGTTACGGCGATTGCCGTCCACCCGACCAATCCCAACAAGGTCTACTTCGGCACGGCCCAGGGCGGCGTCTATCGGTCGCTTGACGGCGGCGCGACGTGGGCCCAGCTCTTCGCCAGCGCCCAGTCGCTGGCCATCGGCGCGATCGCCATCGCCCCCAGCAGCCCGACGACGGTGTACGTGGGGACCGGCGAGCCCAACGGCTCGACGAGCACCTTCGGCGTGGGCCTCTACCGCATCGACAACGCGGAGACGACGGCCGACCTGACCGGCCCGATCAACCCGCCCGTCGCGACGGGGATTCCGGGCACGACCGCCTTCACCGGCAACAGCATCAGCAAGATCCTCGTCCACCCGACCGACCCCGCCACGATCTTCGTGGCGACCGCGGCCAACTCGGGCGCCGGCCGCGGCTTCGTCCCGCTCGCCACCTCCGTCCCGCCCCTCGCGCTGCGCGGTCTCTACCGGTCCCGCAACGCCACGGCCACCTCCCCGACCTTCACCAAGCTCACCGTCACGACGGCCGGCAGCCAGGCTCCCGACGCGACGGGCGACCGCAACGTCATGGACCTCGTATTCGAGCCCGGCAACCCCAACGTCCTCGTCGCCTCGGTGCAGGGCGACGCGGCCGCCAACGACGGCGGGATCTACCGAACGGCGAACGCGCTCGACCCCGTCCCAACCTTCAGCCAGCGCTACGTCACGGCCGACCCCTTCGCCCGCTTCGCCCTGGACACGGCGAAATTCGGCAGCACCGTCGTCGTCCTGGCCGGCAGCAGCGAGCCGCCGCCCGTGCCGGCGCCGACCCCCACCGTAGGACCGCCGAACGGCTCGGACCGCGCGCTGCCGCGCCCCGGCGCGCCGCGGCCCCGCCGCGCCGCCGACGGCATCGAGGAGGAAGGCCCGGGCGGCGGCCAGGGCGTCCTGCGCGAGTCCACCGACGGCGGCCAGACCTGGCCCGCGATCCTGGACGGCGGCAACGAGTTCTGCGCGCCCCAATGTACCTACGACATCGCCGTGGCGCTGGACCCCACCGACGCCAACGTCGTCCACATCGGCGGCGCGGCCGGCGACCGCATCTATCAGCGCTCGACCAACGCCGGCGCCACCTTCCAGCCGAGCACGACCGGGCTGCACGCCGACACCCATGTCATCGCCGTCGCGCCGTCGAGCCCCAACGTCATCTATATCGGCACCGACGGCGGCATCGCCAAGTCCACCGACAAGGGCGGCACCTGGACCAGCCTGAACAACGCGATGATCAACAGCGTGGAGTTCATGAGCCTGGCGACCCACCCGACCGATCGCGAGTTCATGATCGGCGGCACCCAGGACAACGGCACCCAGCTTCGCCGCGCCGACGGCACCTGGTTCCGCGCCGACTTCGGCGACGGCGGCTTCGCCCTCATCGACCAGAACGCCACCGACACGACCAACGTCACGATGTACCACACCTACTTCAACAAGACGAACGATCTGATCGGCTTCGGGCGCGTCACGAACGTGGCCAATGCCCAGGACAACGGTTGGGCCTTCCTCGGCTGCGGCGACAACACCATCCCCTCCAACGGCATCACCTGCACGGACGCTACGCTGTTCTACGCGCCGATGGCGCTCGGGCCGGGCAACCCCAACACCCTCTACTTCGGCACCGATCGGCTCTACCGCTCGACGAACCAGGGCACCACCATGACCGTCGTCAGCCAGGCGCCGCTCGCGCCAGGCGTCCCGATTACGGCCATCGGCATCTCGCCCCAGAACGACAACGTCCGCATTGTCGGCCTGGAGAACGGCCGGGTGTTCGCCACCACCAGCGGGGCGAGCATGCTCGCC
>JAJPHF010000049.1 GCA_021325365.1 Pseudomonadota bacterium | reverse complement strand
CAGTCCCACACGGCGCCCCAGGCCACGCAGCCCGCCAGCCGCGGCTCGAACGCCGCGAACCGCGGCGCGCGGTAGCCGCCCATGCTCACGCCCACCGCGACGATGCGATTCGGGTCCACGTCCGGCCGGCTCGCCAGGTAGTCGAAATTCGCCTTGCCCGGCACCTCGTAGTCGTAGCGGTTGGGCATGCCGCGGAACTGCACGGCCTCGCCCACGCCCGGCCCGTCCGGCAGCAGCACCCCGAAGCCGCGCTCGGCCATCGCCAGCGCGAACGGCAAGCCCTGCTCCTTCGTGCTGTCCAGTCCCGGCAGGTAGATGATGGCCGGCTTGCGCGCCGCACCGCCCGCGCCCGGCACGAACCAGGCCGGGAACGACGTGCCCTCGTAGGGGACCTCCACGTGCTCGATCGGCGGCTCGCAGCGCTCAGCGTAGCGCGCGAACGCGTCCAGCGAGCGGCGGTGCGTCTCCCCCTTGCGTGGGTCGTCGTGGTCCATGTAGGCGATCGCCCACTGGTAGTAGCTGCACGCGCGCAGGAAACTGCCGCGCGCGCTGCGCGGGTGATCGGCCGCGCGCTCGATCTCGCCCTGCTGCCACAGGTGGTCGCCCAGGTCGCGCCACGCCGCGTACCACGCTTCCTTGTCGTAGGCGTCGGCGGCGCCCTGCAGGGCGTTCACCACCTGGATCACCTCGCCGATCGCGCCGCCCGACTGCAGCGCCCGCATGACGCCCTGCGACCACATGTAGTTGTTCGGAAAGAAGCGGAACATGGCGCGCTACCCCCTTCGTGCTCGACACACCGCCCGACCGCCCCCGGCGCGGCTCGCCACGGCCGCGCGGTCGGCTGCTGAGCATGGTACGGCGCGGCGCCCGCGCCAGGCCACCCGGCCGCCGCGCGCTTACTGCGCTCGTCAGCGGCTCAGCGACGCCAGCGCAGCGGCGGCGGGCCGCTCGCCCGCATGCGGAGCTGGCCCAGCACGTCGCGCAGCGCCACGTGGCTGAGCGTCGGGTGCCGGAACTTGGCGTCGGGGTTCACCTCGTAGTGCTTGCGGTTCCCCATCTTCGTCGCGCGGACCATGCCCGCTGCCTCGAGATCGTGCAGCACCGCGACGACCCGCCGCTCCGAGAGGCCGATGTCGTCGGTGATCTGGCGGATGGTCGCGTCGGGCTCCGCCGCCAGATAGAACAGCACGTGTCCGTGGCTCGTCAGCAAGGTCCACCGCTCGCTCATGCCGCCCCCCGCCACCACCTGCCCCGCGCGCCACCCCTACCCCTCGCGCTGAAGCCTCTTGCATGCACTATATTGCAGGTATCATACTGCAACCTGGTCGCGCCGGGAGCCGGCGGCCCAGGCCGCCCGCGCACCAGGGAGGACGTTTTCGCGATGCTGGCGTCCCTAGCGTTGCTGCTCGCGCTCGGCGGCCTGAGCTACCTCGTCGCCGCGCGGGTCGCGGTCGTGCCCGGCCCGCTCGTCGCCCTGGCGCTCGGCGCGCTCATCGGCGCGGGCAGCCCCTTCGGCGCCAACCTGCTCTGGCCCAGCAACCAGGTCTTGCCGCCCGAGCCGCTGCTGAGCTTCCGCGCCCTGGGCGCCGTGCTCCTCATGTGGGGCGCCGGGGTCGAGCTAGAGGTCGCCGCGCTGCGGCCGGGCCGCCCGCTCGTCCAGGCCATCGTGGTGGGCTTGGGCGGAGCGCTCTGCTCCGCGCTGTTCACGCTCGGGCTGCTGACCCTGGGGCTGCTGGGTTCCTTCGCCCCCCGCGAGCAGTTCGGGATCGCGCTGCTCTCTGCCGCCTCCGCCATCCCGGTCCTGCTGGCCGTCGTCCAGTCGCTCGGGCGGCTGCACCACCCGCTCACCCGCACCGCCATCGTGGCGGCGCTGCTCGTCGACCTCGTGCTGATCGCGCTCATCCCGCTGGTCAACGCCGAACACGCGGCCGAGCCGCCGCTGGTCCACTTGGCCAAGACCATTATCTACCTGGCCGCCATGATCGCGCTGGCCGAGGGGCCAATGCGCGAGCACCTGCGCTGCTGGGGCCGCCGGGCGCGACGCAACGTGGGGCGCCCGGCGGCCTTCATCGCCCTCGGGTTCGGCCTCACGCTGGGCGTCGTCAGCCTCGCCGATCAGCTCGGTGTCGAGCTGCTGCCCGCGGCGCTCGGCTGGGGCATCGGGTCGCGCCCCCTGTTCTTTCCCGATGCCGCCGACCAGCCCAACCCCTTCTTCGAGACGTTCTTCCCGTTCGAGGCCAGCTACTTCGCCCTGGCCGGGGCGATGCTGGACCTGCGGCTGGTGTCCTGGGAGGGAGTACTGCTCGCCGCCACCGCGATCGTCGGCAAGCTCGCGGGCGGCCTGCTTGGCGGACGCGAGGGGCTGCGCGTTGGCACGCTGCTCGTGCCCCGCGGCGCTGTCGATCTCGTCCTCGCCGTGAACCTCCTCGTGAACGGCGTCCTGAGCCCGGCGGGCTACGCGCTCGCCGCCACGATGATCGCCGTCACCACGCTCGGCGGCGCCTTGCTCGCGCGCCTCGCCTTCGCGGGCGGACTGGCCCAGCCCAGCGAGGAGCTAGAGCGGCTCCGCGTCACCCGCTAAAGAAATGGTTTCCATACCTGGTGTGCAGTCCGGGACTGCACACCAGGTATGGCGGGCCCTGAAAGGTGCGCGAAGCGCCGCCATCGCCCCGCTGCGCCCGGGGGCCACGCCCCCTCACCGCCGCCGGGCAGCGGCGGACTTGCCCCCGGGGCGGTGGCTCGGTATACCGGCGGCATGGACGCGCGCTTGCTGCCGGAGGCAGACCGCCGCGTCGAGGCGGGCTATCGGAGCCGGCAGGGCGCCGCGGCGGGATCAGGCCAGGCCGCAGCGCCCGTGGCGAGTGGATGGCGCCGGCACCCGCTGGGCGCGGGCCGCGCCGGGGAGGGAGCAGCATGACCGTTGTGGACGAACGCGCGCGCACCGCGCCCGGTGAAGCACGCGGCGGCCCGGCGGCACGGAGTGCCGTGCCGGTGGTCGACGCGGACGGGCACGTGATCGAGGGAGAGGCGATGTTCGCCTCGCTAGAGGAGGCGTTCCGGCCGCAGCGGCCGCTCCCGGTGATGCTGCCCCGGGACACGGCGTGGGGCGACGCCAATGGCGTGTGGCTGATCGAGGGCAAGGTCCTGCCCAACATCGGCGGCGTCGGCGGGCGCACCACTTTCTCGGTGCCCGGCACGCGGCGGTCGCTCGACAGCGCCGCCTCCGTCGCCGACCAGACGCTGGAGGACGTCGAGGCCCGCCTGGCGGCGCTCGACCGCTTCGGGATCGACCGGCAGGTCGTCTATCCCACGATGTTCCTGGTCAACGCCATCCAGAACGTGGCGCTAGAAGCGGCGCTCTTCCGCGCCTACAACAGCTACCTGGCGGCGGCGTGCGCGCGCTCGCGGGGACGCCTGAGATGGGTGGCGCCGGTGCCCTTCCGCGACCCGCAGGCGGCGGTGCAGGAGATCCAGCGCGCCAGCGACCTGGGCGCCGCGGGCATCTTCACTCTTGGCGTCGTGTTCGACCGGCACCTGAGCGATCCCGCGTTCTTCCCCCTCTACGACGCGATGAGCGAGCTGGACCTGTCGCTCTGCGTCCATCTGGGGTGGGGAGCGCCCCGGGTCACGGAGCTGTTCACCGACGCCCACTCCTTCTTCTGCTCGGCTACCACGCCCGTCATCTGGAGCTTCGTCTACATCATGGCGTATGGGCTGCTCGGCCGCTTCCCGAAGCTCCGCGTCGGCTTCATCGAGACGGGCGCCGAGTGGGTGCCGTACATGGTCAACCAGCTGCGGCGGCGCTCCACACCGCCGAGCAAGATCACGCCGCAGATTCGGCCGGGCGTGGGGCGCGAGGCCATCGACCGGGCGTTCTACCGCGATCCGGCGGAGTGGTTCCGCGCGGGACGGGCGTTCGTGGCCTGCGAGTCGGAGGAGGACCTCCCCTACCTGCTGCGGCACCTCGGCGAGGACGGGCTCATGCTTGCCTCCGACTACCCGCACGGCGATCCGTCGGCGGACGAGGGATTCGTCAGCGCGATCCAGCGCCGGCAAGACGTGCCGGAGCGGGTGAAGGCGAAGCTCATGGGCGGCAACGCGGCCCGGCTCTATCGCCTGTAAGGCGGCGGCCCGGCCGCGATGGCCCCGAATCTGCGGCCATCGCGGCCGGGGGCCGGCATCAGGCGCGCTGCTCGGCCGGCGCGGGCGTCGCGGCGGTCATCGGCCAGGGCTCGATCTCGCCCCGATCGATGGCGGCGAGGCGCTCCGGCGAGAGCGGATACGCGAACATCTCGTTGCGGACGCGCAGGTGTTGCGCCATCAGCTCGCGCAGCAGGCTCGCGGCGCGCGCCAGGTCGGCCTCCGTCTGGACGTACTTCGCCACGAATCCAGGCACGCGGTGCGGGCCGTGGTCCAGCTCCTCGGCGGCGATGGCGCGCATCGCCGCGGCATACCGCTCACGGAACTCGTCGCCGCTCAGGCGGCCGCCCTCCAGGAACGCCGCCCCGCCGCCGCCCTCCGTCAGGCGCTGGACCTCGGTATGGAACTCGCTGGGGTCTTCGTCGCGGTAGCGCCAGATGAGGTCGAGCATGGCGTTCGCGTCCGGGAGCCGCGGATTGTACTGGCGCTCGCGCGGCAGGCCGGGATAGGGCGCCGCGAACACCTCGTACTCGCGGGCCTCGTCGGGGGTTAGCGGCCGGCCCAGCAGCCATTCCGCGACGTCGGCCACCAGCGTATAGTGCCCGAACTCCTCGGCGATCCCCGTCAGCAGGTCGGCGAAGCGGTGGCGGTCGACCGTCCGCTCCAGCTCCGGGACCAGGGTCGCGGCGTGGGCCAGCTTGTTCACGGGGAACAGCTCGCGGCCCATATGGCGGCGAAGGATGTCCAGGTACTCTTCACGCGTGTGGGGGCGCGCGAAGTACTCTCGCACGACCTCCGCCTCGCCGGCAGTGTACTGCGCCAGGATATCGCTCAGCTCGCGCTCGGCGCGCTCGGCCAGAGTCTCCACGGTGCCCTCCTGTTCCGCGCCGCGGGTGGCGCTCGCGGCCCGACCGAGGCCATTATGAACGCGGGCGCGACCGGACGCCAATCCCGCCGCGGGGTACACTGCCCCGCGGCTCTAGCGGCGGCCCACCATTGTGCAGCTCCTCGCGGATCGTCGGCTGGAGGGCGAGCGTCAGCTCCCAACCGTTCTCATCGAAGCAGTCCACGCCGATCAGCCGCCCGGCCGGTGGCTGCTGCAGCGACGGCGAGGGCATCAAGCTCGTGGCAGGCCCCGATTGCCGGCCCCCCGGGCGGGTGCTACGATAGCGGCATCGCGTCCACGGGCTCGCGCGTGCCCGGTGAGGAGGTCCGCCGTGCCAGTGCTCTGTCCGCGGCACTTGAGCGTCCTTGGTGCCGTCGTCTTGCTCACGCTCGCCTGTGGCGCCCCCGCGGCCCCGCCCGCGGCCCCGGCGCCGGCTGGCGCTGCCCCGACGCCGGCCGCGGGAGCGGCCCCGCCTAGCGCCGCGGCCCCGACCGCCGGCGCGCTGACCAAGTACACGATCGGGCGCATCGGCAACGCGACGTTCCACTCGCCGTTCTATATCTCGGTCAACAAAGGCTTCCTCCGCGAGCAGGGCCTCGACCCGGAGATCGTCGTGCTGCCGACGCCCCAGCAGATCGCGGGGCTGGTGTCGGGCTCGCTGAACGTCTCCGTCTCGTCCACCGACGCGGTCGTGCTGGCCGTGGCGCACGGGCAGTCCCTGCGGCAGGTGATGGGCTACCAGTCCAAGTGGCCCTACAACTTCATCGCGGCGGCCCAGTACCAGCGCATCGAAGATCTCCGCGGCAAGCAGATCGGGGTCGAAGGGATCAACGTGAGCACGGGGCGGTTGACCGAGCTGCTGCTCAAGCGCTACGGCATGGAGCGCGGCCGGGACTGGGAAGCGGTTGTGGATGGCAACAACCCGGACCGCTACGCGGCGCTCACGAACGGCTCCATTGCCGCCACGATGCTCGGCGACCCATACAACTTCCAGGCGATAGACCAGGGATACACGAACCTCGGGTCGGTAGAGGACCTGCTACCGCAGATGGATTTTCAGGATTGGACGGTCGATCGCGATGCCGCCCAGCGCGGCGCGCAGTCGTTGGTAGCCTTTATGAAGGGCATGCTCAAGACGTACCAGTGGTTGTACGATCCGGCCAACAAAGAGGAGCTTGTACGCTTCTACGAAGACGAGTTCAAACTGACGCCGCAGATCGCCGAGCAAGCGTACGAGGCGAATATTCCGGGCAAGATGTGGGATGAGAACGGGCGGCCCAACCGCGCGGCGATCCAGGCGCTGATCGACGACATGCGCTCGGACAACGCCTTCCAGGACTTGCCGATCCCGACGATTGACCAGATTGTGGACGAGACCTATCTGCAACAGGCGTGGAGTCAGCTCGGGATCCAGCCCTAAGCACGATGCCCGGCCCTGTAGCCGGCCGAGAGCCTCGCGTAGTAGTTCAGCCCGCGGATAGTGCGCGAGTGCTCCGCAGTAGGGCTGCGCCCTGCCCGGAGCCGCGCCTGGGCGGGGCGCCGGCACGCGGTTGACTGCACGGGAGTAAGACCGATGCGAGGTATGGCCCTGGTCTGCTCGACCCTCCTGCTGCTAGCCCTCGCCGGCTGCCAGCCGGCGCCGCCTGGCGCGGCACCCGGGCCGACGCCCCCTGGCGCGGCCACGGCGGCTGCCCCGACGGCGGCCACACCCGCCAGCGCCGCGCCGAGCGCCGCCCAGGCGACTCCCACGCGCGGGGCCGCGCCCCAGGCGGCGACGCTGCCGCCGCCGCTCAACCCGCCCGTCACGGTGCGCGTCGGCGCGCTCTCCAGTATCTCCGACTCGGGTATCTACATCGGCGTCGAGCGCGGGTACTACCGCGACCTGGGTCTCGACGTGCAAGTCGAGACGATCCCCGATCCCAACGCCATCAGCACCGCGGTCGCCGCCAACCAGCTCGACGTGGGCGGCTTCGGCGTCAACGCCAACCCCTTCCAGGTGACGGCCCGTGGGATCGGCATGAAGATGGTTGCCGACAAGGGATCGCTGCGGCCAGGCTTCGGCTTCGCGGGGCTGCTCGCCCGCCAGGACCTCTACGATAGCGGCCAGCTCCGTACCCCGGCCGACGTGCGCGGCCGGACCGTCACGAAGCTCTCGCCGTGCGATTCCTCGGACCCGTGGTTCGAGCGGCTGTTCGCGCGGGGCGGGTTCACGCGCGACGACGTCGAGTTCGTGCTCATGCCGTTTCCCGACGTGACCGCTGCGCTAGCCAACCGGGCGGTGGAGGTGGGCTGGCAGCTCGAGCCGCTCATCACGCTGGCGACGGACCGGGGGATCGCCACGGAATTCGTGACCGGGGATCAGATCTATCCGAACCAACAGATCGCCGCGATCTTCTACTCGCCCGACTTCGCCGCCCACACCGACGCCGCGCAGCGCTTCATGGTCGGCTACGTGCGCGCGCTCCGTGACTACAACGACGCGTTCGGTCCCAAGCATCAGGGCCGCGCCGAGATCGCCCAGATCCTTGCCCAGTACACGACGGTCAAGGACGTCGCGCTCTACGACCGGATCACCCCGGCCGGCCTGGACCCCGACGGGCGCATCAACGTACAGGGCGTCCGCGACGACCTGGCCCTGTTCCAGCGGCTGGGCTGCGTCGCCGGCGAGCTGGCCGACGTGAGCCGCGTCGTGGACCAGTCGTTCGTCGACTACGCGGTCGGCGTGCTCGGCCCCTACGCCCGGTAGCGGCCCGGCCCACGGCGCCGCTCCCGGCTAGCCTGCTGCCGAGCGACCGCCGCCGAAGCGCGCGGGTGGCAGCCCCGCGAGCCGCCGCAGACCGCTGGCGCCGCGGGACCGTGGCCCTGAGCGGGCGCCGCCAGACGTGACGGACCAGCCGACCGGCGCGGCGCCGGCCCGCGGGGTAGCTAGCGCTCCGGCTCCACCGGTGGAGGCGCGTACCGCGGCTCCAACGCCCCTCGGAACTCGTCGACCGTCTGCGGCTCGACCCCGAGCGCGGCCGCGAGCTGACGGATCACGCGGAAGCTGGGCCGAGAGCGACCGGCTTCGATCAGATAGACAGTGCTCATAGCCACCCCGGCTTGCCGCGCCAGCTCGCGGATGGTCAGCAGGCGTCCAACCCGTACTTGCCTCAGTGAGGGCATAGCCACCGTCCCACCGACGGACCAAGACAGCCGTTGCCATCATGGCCCGCCAGGGAAGTTCTCCCGGCTTCGCTCGCCCAGGTAGCAATATCGATCGTACCCGGGCCGGTCGACGGCGTAAGCGCTTTCCTCGCCAGGACACGCACGCCCCGGCCCAGGCTCGTCCGTGGCCTGGACACGCCGGTACTCTCTCCCCTCATGATCGCTAGCCCTGGCTGTTTCCCGTCAAGGGGACAATCGCGGGCGACGCCCTCTACCAGACGATCGATGTCGACAGGGTTGGGCACCAGCGCATTAGCACCAGGAGCCCGGGCCGCCCCGGCCTGAAGGCGAGCGAGCCTGGCCAGGCCGGTGGCGGCGTACGCCACATGATAGGCCGCGGCGGGCAGCATGTCCCCGAGTGTCGCGACGCTAGCCGGATCGTCTCCGGCAACCAGCACCCCCCATCCGGACTCCGTGCCGCGCAGGGATCAGGATCACGGCTGCCCTACGGTGCAGTCTCAGCATGACGCTTCCGCCGGATACAGTCAAGCAACGCATGGCCTAGCCGTCTCGCTGATCGCGGACGACGAGGGTATGATGAGCGTAAGGCCCACCCGCGCAGGAGCTGAGCATGAGCCGGCAGGCGCTCGCGGCCCCGACCACTGGCATCGACCCTATCACCACGGAGGTGGTGCGCAGCGCGCTCGTCGCGATCACCGACGAGATGAAGACCAATCTCATGCGCACTGCCTACAACATGATCATCTACGAGTCGCTGGACTACACGGTCGGGCTGTTCGACGCGGCCGGCAACACCGTCTCCATCGGCCTCGGCCTCCCCATGTTCATCCGCGGGCTGTCCGAGACCATCAAGGCGAAACTGGCCCACTACGGCCAGGCGAACATCCACCCCGGCGACATCCTCCTCACCAACGACAGCTACATCCACGGCTCGCACCTGAACCACTTCATCTTCACCCTCCCGATCTTCTGGGAGGGCGAGCTGGTGGCCTTCGCCGCGTCCATGGCCCACTGGCAGGACGTGGGCGGCACCCTGCGCGGGGCCACCACGGACATCTACGAGGAGGGGCTGCAGCTCCCCATCTGCAAGATCTACCGAGCGGGGGCGGTGAACGCGGAGCTAGTCGAGATCATCAAGAGCAACGTGCGCTTCCCGGACCTGGCGATGGGGGACTTTCGCGCGCAGGTAGCCGCGATCCGCACCGGCGAGCGGCGGATGCTGGCGCTGCTGGGGCGCTACGGGCGCGACGCGGTGCTGGGTAGCATCGCCCGCATCTTCGCGCACAGCGCAACCGTTGCCCGGCAGGCGGTGCGGGCGATCCCGGACGGCGTGTACACGGCCGAGAGCTTCATGGACGACGACGGCGTGCGGATCGGCCACCCGATCCCGGTGCGCGTCCAGGTCCGGGTGGAAGGGGACCGGTTCACGGTCGATCTCACCGAGGTGAGCCGCCAGGTGCCCGGCTACTTCAACGCGGGCCAGACGGCCGGGCGCTCGGCGGCCCAGGTGGCCTTCAAGTGCCTCACCTCGCCGCTTCTGTACCCGATCAACGACGGCGCCTTCGCGCCGCTGCGCGTCATCCTCCCGCCCGGCCGCGTCGTCTCGGCCACCAAGCCGGCGGCCGTGCGCATGTGGATGACCATTCCGATGACCGTCGTAGACACGATCATCCACGCCATGGCGCCCGCCATGCCCGACAAGGTGCTCGCGGGGCACCACGCGGACCTCATGACCAACATGTTCTACGGCGCGGACCCGCGCAGCGGCCGGTTCTTCGTCGCCGCGCCCGGCAATCCGGGCGGCGGCTGGGGCGCCCGGCACGACGCGGATGGCATGAACGTGGTCGTCTGCATCAACGACGGGGACACCCACAACCGCCCCGTGGAGGCCGTCGAGGCCCGCTACCCGCTCATCATCGAAGACTACTGCCTGCTGCCGGACTCCGGCGGCGCCGGCCGGTTCCGGGGCGGCCTCGGGGCGCGGCGCACTTGCCGGGTGCTCGGGGAGATGACGACCAACAGCCGCATCGAGCGGACCCGCTGCGCGCCCTGGGGGTTGTTCGGTGGACGGCCCGCCCGCCCGAACGCCATCGCCATCCGGCGCCAGGATGGTCGCATCGAGACCTTCCCCAACGGGAAGATTGCCGCGGCCGCGCTTCGCCCCGGCGAGGCGACGATCCGGGAGTCCGGGGGCGGCGGCGGCTACGGGCCGCCCTGGGAGCGGCCGGCCGCGCGGGTGCAGGCCGACGTGCGCGAAGGCTACGTCTCCCTCCGGGCTGCCGCCGACGACTACGGCGTAATCCTCGACCCGCAGACCCTGGCCATCGATGGGCCGGCCACCGCCACGCGGCGCGCAGCGCTCGCGAGCACACCTGGCGAGATCAACCCCTGAGCCAGTTCGGCGCCAGCCTATAGTCCGCAGAACCCGCGCGCCAGCGCCCCAGCGGCGCGCGGCTTAACGCGCAAGCGCCGTGCGGCCCCCCCCGCGCGGCTCTGCCCGAGAATCGCGCTTCCGGCGCGGCTCCATAACGCTCCTCGATCGCCCAATAGCGCAACCCTCGGCCTATCTGGCGACTGCACCATTCATTTTCCTTAACATCGCGACAAAACCAGCCAAATGTGCATGTAGAGCGATTTGTGATGTGACATCCATGTCACAAAATCCACCACGTCCCGCCAAGCCATTGACATGCCGCAGACGCCGGTCTACTCTAGACGGCGGTGTCGCGCACGGCGCGCGGTAAGGGCGTTGTGCGTGCTGTTATAACTGATAGCGAGGCGGGCGGACCGAGGTGGCGGAAACGTTTGACGATGTCGAACGTTCCCGCCACCTTTGGCCAGTCACGTAGCAAACTGGGCAGGTGACGAGGTGGTCGCGGATGACATGGGGCGAGGCTTCTATCTCCACCGTAATGTGCGGTATGAGCAGTATCCTTGTCGTCGTGCTTGCCGCCACGCCATCACCGGCCCTGGCCTTCGATCAGGCGCTCGCCGAGGACCAGCTTGACGTGCTGATCAACGATGCTCGCGCCACTGAGGGCCTTCCTCTCCTCGAGCCGCGGGATGATCTCGCCGCGGTCGCGCGCGAGCGAAGCCAGGATATGGCCATGAACGACTACTTTAGCCACGATCCGCCCGATGGCAGCCGTCTTGACGATCTTCTGAACGCGGCGGGGCTTGATTACGAGCTGGGCGCCGAGATCATCGCGCGGAACAACCGCCCCGATACTAGCAGTGTGCAGACCGCGTTCAGCGGTTGGCTGAATAGCCCTGCTCACCGGGACATCATGTTCGACAGCCGTTACAGCGAGATGGGCGTGGGCTCCTGGAGTGGCCCGGGGGGCATGCACTACTACACGGTCTTGTTTCTGGAAGGCGGCTGAACTGGCGGTCGGTTTACGGCGCGGCCGGGTACTGCTGGTCCCACCGCTGGAACTGCCCCGCCGCACTCAGCTTGTCCAGGAACCGCGTGTCCACGAACTGCTCGGGCCGCGCGTCGCGCGCCCGCGGATCCTCGCCCTCGGCAAGCTGGTCTAGGATCGACTGGATCCCGCTCAGCGTGGGATAGGGCGGGCGCGCGTACCACTTGATGTACCGCTCGTACGTCTCCGCCAGCGCGTCAGGGTCCTCCAGGCTCATGAAGCGCCCCACCGCGGCGCGCGCCACGTCCGGCCGCGCCCGGTAGTAGTACACGCCTTCCGCCCAGGCACCCACGAACCGCTCCAGCACGTCGGCGTCCGTAGCCAGCCGCGCCCGCGTCGTCACCACGCCCGTGTGCTGGTACTCCAGGCCCAGGTCGGCCATCTCCGCCAGTTGGTAGAGGCCCGCCTTCCGCGCCACCGTCGTGAGCGGCGGCTGGATGATCGTCGCGTCCACCGCCCCCGCCTGCAGCGCCGCCAGCCGCTCGGACGGCTGCCCCGTCTGGAGGATCTCCAGGTCGCGCGTCGGGTCCAGCCCCCAGCGCTTGGCGGCGAACCGCGCGGCGAAGTCGGCCGCATCGCCGAACGTGCTCACCCCGATGCGCCGCCCGCGCAGCCCCGCCGGCGCCAGCGGCTCGCGCGTCCACAGACTCGAATCGAGCGTGCTGATCCCGCCCGACACGATCACCGTGTCGCCGCCCGCCAGGCCCGCGCTCACGGCATGGATGCCCGAGCTGACCATCAGCGGCACGTCGCCGGCCAGGAGCGCCGCCGTCGTCGCCCGCGGCGTCGCGTTGCCGATCTCCACCGCCAGCCCGTGCTGCGTGAACAGCCCCGCGTCCTGGATCACTTGCAGCAGCGCCTGACTCCCGGCCACCGCGTTGTGCATTACTCGCACCGCCAGCGCCGGCGGGGCCGCGGCCGCCTCACCGGCCGGCGCTGGCGCGGCGCTTCCCGCCGTCCCGGCTGCGCTCGCGCCGGCCGCCGTCGCTCCCGCGGCCGGCGCCCTCGCCGGGGCCGCCCGGGCCGTCGGCGCTGCCTCACCACGGCTCGCTGTACCAGTTGGCGTCGTCGGCGCCGCGCACGCCGTCATTAGCACCAGCGCCAGCCCACCAGCGAGCCGCAGCCTGCCCGCGAGTACATTGCCCTTCATCGCGTCCCTCTCCGAGAGGCAGAGGCACGCCCCTGCCCGGGGCATGAGGCTGTCTCCTCACGCCCTCCTGTTTTTCGACTACCCCCTAGCATTCGGAGGCTGACGGAGCGGGGCCAGCGGAGTCGACGCCCCCCTTCCTTCGCAGGGAAGGGGGGCCGGGGGGTTAGGTCACCCCACCCCTCAATAGTCAATGCTCCAGATGTCGTAGAGCAGCTCCATCCGTCGCAGCGTCACCTGCCGCGTCAGCTCTTGCAGGTGCGGCCCGTGCAGGTAGCGCAGGGCGATCTCCTCGGCCAGCGCCCCGTGGTCCTCGTCCGCATCGACGTGGACGGTGAAGAAGCGCACCTTGTCGGGCGGCAGGTTGTAGTTCGCCATGAGCCCCTTGCCCATCGCCGCCATCGCCGGCGGGAACGTGCCCTCCGCGCCCATCTGGCCCGCCATCATCACGAACCACGGCAGCGTGTGGATGATCAGCT
>JAJPHF010000088.1 GCA_021325365.1 Pseudomonadota bacterium | reverse complement strand
CGAGTAGGCCAGGCGCGGCCCCTGACCCCCGATCCGCGGCCCGCGAGCTGAGCTACTGTCCCATCGACGGGATGCCGGCCACGACCTGCACCGGCGTGCTCTGATTCTGACATTGATCGGCGAGGCAGCCGTTTCCGAGCTGGCCGACCAGGTCGCTCCCCCAGGCCCAGACGGAGCCATCGCTCCTGAGGGCCAGGCTGTACTGCTCGCCCGCCGCTACCTCCTGGGCGCCCGTCATCCCCCCGCTCACCTGCACGGGCGTGCGGCGGCTGGCCGTCGTGCCGTCGCCCAGCTGCCCCATGTCGTTGCTGCCCCAGGCCCAAACGGTGCCGTCATTCCTGACGGCCAGGCTGTGGTACGAGCCGGCCGCCAGGCTCACCGCGTTGACCAGCCCGCCTCCCACCTGGACCGGCGTGCTATGGCTCGTCGTGGTGCCGTCGCCCAGCTGGCCCGCGTCGTTGCCGCCCCAGGCCCAAACGGTGCCGTCGTTCTTGGCCGCCAGGCTGTGTACCAGGCCGGCCGCGATCGCTCGGACGCCCGCCATCCCGCCGGTTACCTGCACAGGCGTGCTGCGATTGATGTTCGTGCTGTCGCCCAGCTGCCCCATGTCGTTGGCGCCCCAGGCCCAAACGGTGCCGTCGTTCTTAAGGGCCAGCGCGTGGCTGGTACCCGCCACGATCGCCGCTACCCCGGTCAGGCCGCTGACCTGGACCGGGGCCGTCTGATTGTCCGTCGTGCCATTGCCCAGCTGGCCCACCTCGTTGGTGCCCCAGGCCCAGACCGTGCCGTCGTTCTTGAGCGCCAGACTGTACTGGAGTCCCGCGGCCACTGCCTCGACTCCGCCGGGCACGTTGATCAGGCCGTTAACGCGCACGGGAGCGCTCCGGTCGATCGTCGTGCCGTCGCCCAGCTGGCCGCTGCTGTTGCTACCCCAGGCCCAGACCGTGCCGTCGGCGGTCACCGCGAGGCTGTGATCCCCGCCCGCGGCGACGAACGTCACGTTCTCAAGGCCGGTGACCTGGACGGGAAAGCTGCTGTTGCCGAAGGCGAGCGTTTCGCTCCCCAGCTGGCCCGCGGTGTTGTCGCCCCAGGCCCAGGCCGTCCCATCCTGCTGGAGCGCCAGGCTGTGGCCCAGGCGGGCCGAGATGCCAGTAACGTTCATTAGCCCCGTGCGCTGGACCGTCGCGGCCGTGGCCGCTGGCGTCGCGGCGCGCGGCGGCGTCGGGGTCACATTGGTAGGGAAGGGCGTCGTGCCAGTCCGTGGCGTCGCGGCCGGGAAGGGCGTCGGATTGGCGACGGGAGTGCTTACCTGCGCGGCCGCGGAGTTCGCTGCCCGCGCGCCCACTCCCGCCGCCTCCGTCCAGCTGCCGGTCCCCAGCGCCAGCAGGCAAGCTACCGCGAAAACTCCGGTCAAGCGCAGTGCCCAGTATCGCATCGCCCCCTCCTCAGCTCGAACGCCGTCGCTCTCCACGCGAACTGACTTCCTGACTGGGTCCGACACCGGGGGAACCGATCGCCCTCCCACTCCCTCGACTCACGCTTGCCGAGGGGCGCGGGGAAAGGCCATCGGCATCAGGCCAGGCAGAAAGCATGCCAGGGCTAAGAGTATCACTAGAGCGACCGGGCGAAGCATCGGGGAACGCCGCTGGCGACCTCGATTGCCGGGCGGGCTCTGCGCTCACGGCCGGCGGCGCCGCCTGTCGCGGATCGCTGCGAGGAGCAGCAGGTAGGGAGCAATAAGGCTTTGTTCAGGTCGGAGGCGCCGTTGTAGAGCCTGCCGCCAGGGCGGCTCGCGCATACTGCACGCGAGGAGGCGCGGCGCCTCTGTCGCCCCACGAGCGTCAGCTACTCACAACTAATCACCGTGCAGCGTCGCGTCTCACGCCGGCCGTGCGCGTCGCGCGGCGTCGTGTCGCGCGTTGGCCGGTCGCCCGTGAGCCGGAGCGCGGTGCAGTAGAGGCCGCGCGGAGCGAGCTATCGCGGTCCAGGTCACGTCAAGACTCAGTGTGGCGCTCGTCGTCGGGCGCCAGTTGGAGGAGCGCGGGATGAGCACTGCAAATCGACCAGAAGTGGTCGTGGTGACCGGCGCCGGCGCCGGGCTCGGGCGCGCCATTGTGCAGGAGTTTGCGAAGCACGGGGCCAACGTGGGGCTCCTGTCGCGCGGCAAGGAGCGGCTGGAGGACGCGCGGCGGGACGTGGAGGCCGCGGGGGGGCGGGCGGTAGCAGTGCCGACCGACGTGGCCGACGCGGCGGCGGTGGAGGCGGCGGCGGCCCAGGTCGAGGAGACGCTGGGGCCGATCGACATCTGGGTGAACGACGCGATGACGACGGTCTTCTCCCCGGTGAAGGAGATGACCGCGGACGACTACAAGCGGGTGACGGAGGTTACCTATCTGGGTTTCGTGTACGGCACGCTGGCGGCGCTCAAGCGCATGCAGCCGCGGGACCGGGGGGTGATCGTGCAGGTGGGCTCGGCGCTGGCCTACCGCAGCATCCCGCTCCAATCGGCCTACTGCGCGGCCAAGCACGCGATGGTGGGCTTCACCGACTCGCTCCGTTCCGAGCTGATTCACGATGGAAGCCACGTGCGGGTGACGGTCGTGCACATGCCGGCGCTGAATACGCCGCAGTTCAGCTGGTGCAAGAGCCGCATGCCGCGCAAGCCGCAGCCCGTCCCGCCGATCTTCCAGCCGGAAGTGGGCGCGCGCGCGGTGTACTGGGCGGCCCACCACAGCCGGCGGGAGCTGCTCGTCGGCTGGCCCACCGTGCAGGCGGTGTGGGGACAGAAGTTCCTGGCCGGCTGGCTGGACCACTATCTAGCGAAGATGGCGTGGGACGGGCAGATGTACGACGGCCCGCGCCCGGCCGACACCCCCATCGACCTCTGGGAGCCGGTGCCGGGGCATCAGGGGGCGCATGGCGCCTTCGACGAGCGGGCCCGCGACAACAGTCCCGAGCTATGGGCGAGCACCCACGCCGGCTGGCTCGGCGCTGCCGCTGCCGCCGCGGCCCTCCTGGGCATTGCCGCCTGGCGCCGCGCCTGAGGCTGGCGGCCGTGCCCAGGGTGGCCGACCTAGTGACCTCTGCCGACGAGGCGATCCCGGCGAGAACGGCGGTGGCGCCGCGCAAGCGCGTCGCGAGGGCCGCGCTGCTGGCCGGGATGGCCCTACTCGGCACGAGCGGCTGCCAGGCCCTGCCAGCGAGTTTCCAGCCGGTCACTCGGGAGGGGCTGGCCGTCTCTAACCTGTTCAACCTCGAGCTGGCGCTGTCAGCACTGCTGTTCCTCTTGGTCGCCGGCGTGCTCGGCCTGGCGCTCGTGCGCTTTCGCGGGCAGCCGGGCGCCGTCGATCCGCCTCAGACCGCCGGCAATCGCCGCCTGGAGATTACCTGGACCGTGCTGCCGGCCCTCGTCTTGGCCGTCATGTTCGGTCTCGCCGTCTGGACGATGCGCACGGTGGACGCCTCCGCGCCTGGCGCGATGCCGATTACGGTGATCGGCCACCAGTGGTGGTGGGAGTTCCAGTATCCCGACCAGCACGTGGTGACGGCGAACGAGCTGCACGCGCCCGCGGGGACGCCCTTGCAGCTCGCGATCCAGAGCGCGGACGTGATCCACAGCTTCTGGGTGCCGGAGTTCGGCTGGATGCGCGACGCCATTCCCGGCAAGACCAACTCCATGTCGGTCCAGGTCGCCCAACCCGGGGAGTTCCTGGGTGCCTGCACCCAGTACTGCGGCACGGAGCACGCCTGGATGCGCATCCGAGTCGTCACCGAGCCACGCGACCAGTTCGACGCCTGGCTGCAGCAGCAACAACGGCCCGCCGCGGCGCCCGCCAACGCCACCGCCGCGCGGGGGCAGCAGGTCTTCCTCCAGAACACGTGCGTGAACTGCCACATGATCGCCGGGACGAGTGCTCAGGGGAGCGTCGGCCCCGATCTCACGCACGTTGGCAGCCGAGCGACGCTGGGCGCTGGCGTTCTGGCGAACTCGCCTGAGAACCTGCGGGACTGGATCCACGACGCCCAGGCGGTCAAGCCCGGCGCGCTGATGCCCAACTTCCGCGACCTCCCGGATGCAGACCTCCAGGCGCTCGTCACGTACCTCGAAGGGCTCCAGTAGCGATGGCGACGATTGCGCAGCCCTACGCTTACCCCCCCGCGGTGGCGAGCCGCGCCGATCGGCTGTTACGCCTGGTCCAAACCACGGACCACAAGCAGATCGGCCTCCTATATCTCGTAACGACCGCGGTGTTCTTCGTCCTCGGCGGCCTCGAGGCGCTGCTCATCCGCATCCAGCTGGCGGTGCCGCGGAACACATTCCTCGACCCTGGCGCGTACAACGCCGTGTTCACCATGCACGGCACGACGATGATCTTTCTGGTCGTCATGCCGCTGCTCCTCGGCTTTGCCAACTACTTTGTGCCGCTCCAGATCGGGGCGCGGGACATGGCGTTCCCGAAGCTGAACGCGCTCAGCTACTGGCTCCTCTTGTTCGGCGGCCTCATCCTCTACTTCGGCTTCCTCGTCGGCACGCCGCCCGATACCGGCTGGTTCAGCTACGCCCCGCTCACCGAGAAGCCCTACACGCTGCGCCCGAGCACCGACTACTGGGCGCTGGGGTTGCTGGCGACCAGCATCGGGACTATCGCCACCGGGGTCAACCTGCTGGTAACGATCGTGAAGCTCCGCGCGCCGGGCATGACTCCGGGCCGCATCCCCGTGTTCACCTGGATGGCAGCCGTTACGGCCTTCCTCATTCTGGCCGCAATTCCGAGCCTGACGGCCGCGCAGATCATGCTGCTCTTCGACCGCTATCTGGGCACACACTTTTTCGACGTGGCCGCGGGGGCCGATCCCCTGCTCTGGCAGCATCTGTTCTGGTACTTCGGCCACCCCGAGGTCTACATCATGGTGCTGCCGGCGTTCGGGATCATGTCCGAGGTGGTCCCGGTCTTCGCGCGGAAGCCCATCTTCGGCTACTCGGTCATCGTCGGCTCCGGCATCGCGATCGGACTGCTCTCCGCGACGGTCTGGGCCCACCACATGTTTACGGTTGGGCTGGGCGACGTGCCTGACGCCGTCTTCGGGCTGTCCAGCATGACGATCGCCGTCCCCACCGGCATCAAGGTGTTCTCCTGGCTGGCGACCATCTGGGGCGGGCGGATTCGCTTTACGACGGCGATGCTCTTCGCCGTGGCCTTCATCGTCCAGTTCACGGTCGGCGGCCTCAGCGGTGTCCATTTCGCCACGGTGCCGGTCGACTGGCACACCCACGACACGTACTACGTCGTCGCGCACTTCCACTACGTGCTGTTCGGCGGGACCTTCTTCGGCATTCTCGCCGGGACCTACTACTGGTTCCCGAAGATCACCGGCCGCCTGCTCGACGAGCGCCTCGGGAAGTGGCAGTTCTGGCTGACGGTGATCGGCTTCAATCTGACGTTCTTTCCCATGCACCTGCTCGGGCTGATGGGCCAGCCGCGCCGCACGTTCACCTATCCCGACCTGCCGGGCTGGGCCGCGGTGAACTTGATCGAGACGGTCGGGGCGTTCGTGCTCGCGGTCGCCATGCTGCTGCTCTTCTGGAACCTCTACGCGAGCCTGCGGCACGGGCGGCTTGCCGGCGACAACCCGTGGGACGCCTGGACGCTAGAATGGGCGACCACGTCGCCGCCGCCCGCGTACAACTTCGCGACGCTGCCGCCGGTTCGCAGCGCCCGGCCCCTCTGGGACCTGCAGCACCCGCCGTCCCCGGCTCTCGGCTCGGCTGCCGCCGCTGGCTCCACCTCGCGGTCAGCCCCGGCTAACGAGGTGGAAGCGCACCTCCCCGTCTTCCAGCGGCTCCATATCCCGACGCTCGGCGTCCTGGCCTTCATCTTCTCGGAAGCGACCTTCTTCGGCGCGCTGATCGCCGCGTTTATCGAGTATCGGACCCGCAGCGCTGCCGGCCCGTCTCCCCACGACCTCGACGTGCCGCGCACCGTTCTCTTCAGTCTGGCGCTGTTTGCCAGCAGCGGCACGGCCTGGCTCGCGGACCGCAGCCTATCGCGGGGCTCGCGGCGCGGTTTCCTGTTGTGGGTGGGTGCGACGATTCTGCTGGGCATCGTCTTCCTCTTCGGCCAGGCGACCGAGTACCGGCGCCTGTTCGCCGAGCACGTAACCGTCGGGACCAACTTGTTCACGTCGGCGTTCTTCACTCTGACCGGGTTCCACGGCTTCCACGTCCTGGTCGGACTTCTCACGTGGGTGACCGTCGCGGGCATCGGGCTCGCGGGCTACTTTCGCGACGGGCGGAATCGCACGGGGGTCCAGGCGGTTTCGATCTACTGGCACTTCGTCGACGCCGTCTGGGTGGTGATCCTGTCGGTCGTCTATCTGTGGGCGCTGCTATGAGCCGTGGGCCCCGCCCGGGATCCACCGGAAGCTGGTGGCGCGACGCGCTGGCGGCAGTGTTCGTTGCCGTCCTGATGGTGGTGGACGCGTTACGTTCCCGCGGCGCGGCGAAAGGCGCCTCGCCACACGGCGACGGTGTTGCAGCTCCGGGCCGAGACCGGCGAGCCGCGGGCCCGCCGGCGGCGGGCCAGAACGCCGGGCCAGCGGCCCACGGCGAGCCGCCACCGCCGGCGGGCGTCCACCTGCCGAAGCCTTCGGTTTGGCCCGCCGTGCTCGCCGCGGGGGTTGCCCTGCTGCTGTTCGGGGTGGTGACCAGTCTGAGCTTCAGCGCCGTCGGGGTCGTGCTCGTCGCGCGCGCCCTCGTCGGCTGGCTAGGAGAGCTGCTCCATGCCTGACACCGCGGAGTCTCTGCTGAATCGCCGGCGGTTCCTGAGTCTGCTGAGCCTCGGTCTTGGGGCGCTCGCGGCCCTCGTGCTCAGCGTGCCGGTACTGGCCTATCTGCTCAGCCCGCTGCTCGATCCCAACCGCAACGTGTGGCGCAACCTCGGCTCGGTCGACCAGTTCAAGGTCGGCGACACCGTGAAAGTCGATTTCGAGGAGCCCTCGCCGCTGCCCTGGTCCGGACAGACGGCGCAGGCGGCGCTCTGGCTGCGCCGCGACGACGCGACGCACTTCACGGCGTTCGCGGTCAACTGCGCCCATCTCGGTTGCCCGGTGGACTGGCGCCCCGATGCCAAGCTCTTCCTCTGCCCCTGCCACGGCGGGGTGTACTACGCTGACGGCTCGGTCGCCGGCGGGCCGCCGCCGCGGCCGCTGTTTCGCTACGACACCCGCGTCGAGAACGGCACGGTCGAGATCCTGACGCGCCCGTTGCCAGTGGGCTGAGACGGCGTATGCAGGCGGTCCGACGCGCGGCCTGTTGGCTCGATAAGCGGCTCGGGTTCTCGAGCGCGATCCTGCCCGTGATCCGCCACCCCGTCCCGCGGTCGGTCAACTGGTGGTACGTCTTCGGCAGCGCCACGCTCGTTGCCTTCCTAGTGCAGGTCGTCACGGGCGTGGCCCTGGCGTTCAGCTACGTCCCGGCCCCCAACAGCGCTTACGAGACGCTCCAATTCATCACGCACCAGGCCGTGCTCGGCAACATCGTGCGGGGCATCCACTACTGGGGCGCCTCGGCGATGGTCGTGTTGATCTTCGTCCACCTGTGTCGCACGTTCCTGATGGGGAGCTACAAGTTTCCGCGCGAGTTGAACTGGCTCACCGGCGTACTGCTCTTCGGGCTCACGCTCGGCATGGCGTTCACGGGCCAGCTCCTGCGGTGGGACCAGGACGCATACTGGGCGGTGGTCGTGGGCGCCGAGCAGGCCGGGCGGGTGCCGGTCGTCGGCGACCTGCTGGCCCAGGTGCTCGTCGCGGGGCAGACGGTCGGTGGCGCCACGCTCACCCGGTTCTACGCGACGCACGTTTTCTTGTTCCCCGCGCTGATCTTCGCGCTGGTTGGCATCCACCTGTACCTCGTGGTCCGGCACGGCATCTCGGAGCCGCCCGGGCGGCGCGACGTGGTAGACCCCGCGACCTACGAGGCCCGCTACCAAGAGCTGATCCACCAGGAGGGCGTGCCGTTCTGGCCCGATGCCGCCTGGCGGGACGTCCTGTTCGCCCTCGCCGTCGGCGCCGCGGTCGTGCTGCTGGCCGTGGTGATCGGGCCGGCGACGCTGGGCGACAAGGCGGACCCGACCAACATCCAGGCCAACCCGCGCCCCGACTGGTACTTCTTATGGTATTTCGCGCTGCTCGCCCTCATGCCGCCTGGGCTCGAGAACTGGTTCATGGTCGGCTTCCCGCTGCTGGTGGTCGTCGTCCTGCTGGCGCTGCCCTTCGTCGCCCCCGCCGGCGAGCGAAGCCCGTTCCGGCGCCCCTGGGCCGTCGGTGTCGTCGGCTTCTGCGCGCTCTCGATTGGCACCCTCGTCTGGTACGGGTCGGTCTCCCCGTGGTCCCCCAACTTTCAGCCGGCGCCGCTGCCCGCCACGGTCACCCAGGGACTCAGCGGGGACGCGCTGCGCGGGGCGCAGCTATTCCAGGCGAAGGACTGCATCACCTGCCACACGATCGCGGGCACCGGCGGGCAGCGCGGACCGGACCTGAGCACGATCGGGGACCAGTTGTCGCCAGACCAGCTGACCTGGCGCATCGCCACCGGCGGCAACAACATGCCCGCGTACGGCGCGACCTTGCAGCCAGCCGAGATGGCGGCGCTAGTCGATTTCCTGTCCCAGCTCAGGAGCCGCTAACCGCAGCCGCGGGGCGACCGGCGCTCGCGAGTCATCTGGTTGGGTGGCCGGAGCGCAGAAGAGGAGAGGACCGATGGCCGAGGGGGAGGCCCCGGCGCAGCAGCACCAAGCCCAGGCGGCGAAGCCGGCCGGAGACGAGCGCGTCTTTCACCACGCGCAGCCGTCGGTCCGAGCGCGCTTCGTCCAGCCCGTGGTCATCAAGCACGGCGCCGTCTTCCTGCTGTGTACCGACGACGGCGACATCCGGCCCGAGTCCGACCAGGGGCTGTACTTTCACGACATGCGCTACCTGAGCGGCGAGACGCTCCGCCTGAGCGGCACTCCCCTCGTCTCCCTGCTGGCCGACGCCGGCGATGGGAACCGCGGCGTCTTCGCCCTGACCAATCCCGATATCCAGGACGACGACGGGCAGCTCGTGGTCCGCAAGGACACGCTCGGGATCAGCCGCGAGAAGCGCCTCGGCGACGATTTCTGCGAGACGATCACTATCGACAACTACGTGCCGCAGCCCGCCGCCTTCACACTACAGCTGAGCTACCAGGCGGATTTTGCCGACATGTTCGTGATCCGCGGGGCGCACCCGGGCAAGCGGGGTGAGCTGCACGCACCGCGCTGGGATGGCGACACCCTCACGTTCGCCTACGACGGCGCCGATGGGCACCAGCGCCGTGCGGTGCTGCAGTTCAGCCAGCGACCCGACGAGCAGCACGACGGGGATCTGGCTTACCGGGTCTCGCTCGCGGGGCGGGGCCGCTGGACGCTCACCATCACGACGCAGCTGTGCGACCAGGGGGCGAGCAACCCCGAGCCGCGATCCAGTGGGGCCCAGGACTCGGCGATCGTCGCTCTGCAGTCGACGCGCCACGGCGCCTCCGGCAAGGGCATGCAGGTGACCACGAGCAGCGCCCTCTTCAACAACATCCTGAACCGGTCCATCGACGACCTGCACATGCTCGCCATGCGCCAGAAGGACGAGGCGTTCTTCGCCGCCGGCGTGCCCTGGTACGTGGCGCTCTTCGGCCGCGACAGCCTGGTCACCGCGCTCCAGATGGCGGCCTTCGACCCTTACATTGGCCGGGAGACGCTGCGGGTACACGCTGCCCACCAAGGCACCAAGATCGACGACTGGCGCGACGAGCAGCCGGGCAAGATCCTCCACGAGCTGCGCGCGGACGAGATGGCCAACCTCGACGAGATCCCCCAGACGCCGTATTACGGCACCGTCGACAGCACGCCGCTGTTTCTCATTCTGATGGGGGTGTACTGTTCGTGGACGGGCGATCTCGGCTTGTGTCACGAGCTGCACGACAACGTCCAGCGCGCCCTCGGGTGGATCGAGCAGTACGGCGACACCGACGGAGACGGCTTCATCGACTACAAGACGCGCTCCACGAAGGGCTTGCGGAATCAAGGCTGGAAGGATTCCGGGAACGGTATCGTGATGGAGGACGGGCAGCTCGCGGAGCCGCCGATCGCCTTGCCCGAGGTGCAGGGAGTCGTGTACCTGGCCTGGTCGATGATCGCGGAGCTGTTCGAGCAGGACGGGGACAAGCAGACCGCCACGGAGCTGCGGCAGCGAGCGGAGCGCCTCTACACCGCATTCAACCAGGGGTTCTGGCTGCCCGACCAGGGCTACTATGCCTTCTGCAAGCAGGCTGACGGCCGCTTTTCGAAGAGCATCGCGTCCGACCCCGCGCACGGCCTGTGGACCGGGGTGGTCGCGCCCGAACACGCCCGGGCGGTCGTCGAGCGCGTGCTGCAGCCCGATATGTTCACGGGCTGGGGCGTTCGCACCCTCTCGTCGAATGACGTGTCCTACAACCCGGTCGACTATCAGGTGGGCAGTGTCTGGCCGCACGACAACGCCTTCATCGTCGCCGGCATGCATCGCTACGGCTTTGCCGAGCAGGCAAGCCAGGTGTTCACGGCGATCAAGGAAGCCGCTACCCACTTCGAACACTTCCGCCTGCCCGAGACGTTCGCCGGCTACGACCGCGGCTATGCCAGCAAGCCGGTGCGCTACCCTGTCGCGTGCAACCCGCAAGCGTGGGCGGCCGGCACGATTCCCTATATGCTCCAGGCGGCGCTGGGTCTGCAGCCCGCGGCCTTCCGCCGCCAGCTCCACATCGAGCGTCCGCACCTGCCGAGCTGGCTGGAGTGGGTGGCGATCGAGCGGCTGCGGGTCGCCGACGCGGAGGTGGACCTACGGTACGAGCGCTCCGATGGCCAGACGCTCGTCGCCGTGTCGAACAAGCGAGGCGATCTCACGGTGACCGTGCGGTACTGAGAAACGAGACCGTCCGGTACGGAGCAACCGTCTACACGACCCTCCACGGGCGCGGAGACCTGCTGTAGCTGCGACGAGGGCGGCCAGCGCGGCCGCTAGTCGAGCGCGCCGGACTGGCGGATGAAGCCGTTGTCGTGCAGCTCGTCGATGAAGCGGTTGTCGATGAAGTCGGCCGGCCGCGCGGTGTCGGCGCCTGGCGTGTCCAGCTCGCGCAACACCGAGGCGACGGCCTCGGGCGGCACGCGGAAGTCGGGGCGGCCCCACACGTCGCGGTAGTAGCGGTAGGCCGCGTCGACCTGCACCGGATCGTCGGTCTGCGTGTACTTGCCGATCAGCGTCCGCGCCACGTCCGGATCGCGGCGCGCCAGCGCGACGGCGTTCACGTAGCCGCGCAGGAAGCGCCGGACCTCCTCGCCGTGGGCGCGCGCCCAGCCGCTGGTCGTGCCCACGGCCGTGTAGACGAGCGGGATGTTCAGCTCGGTGATGTCGGCGAGCAGGACGAGGCCTTGCTCCTGCGCTTTCAGGTCCTCTGGCGGCGACAGCAGGGTGGCATCCGCCAGCCCCTGCACCACCAGCGCGAACTTCTCGGGTGCGCCGCCCGTCGTCTGGATCGTCACGTCGCGCCCGGGCTCCAGCCCAAAGTGGCGCAGCACGAGGACTGTCGCGACGCTGATCGTGGCGCCGGGCAGCGTGGAGGAGACAACTTTGCCGCGCAAGTCTTGCGGGGTCGTGTTGCCGGGCCGGGCGAAGAGCATCGACGTGATGCGGCTCACCACGCCGGCAATCGCCACGACGTCGGCGCCGCCCAGCCGTGACGTGACGACGTTCGTGCCGAAGCCGATCGGCGTGTCGCCGCTGACCACTCCCTGGTCCGTGCGCGTGCCGCTCAGGAAGACTAGATCGACGTCGAGGCCCTGCTCGCGGAACAGCCCCTGCTCGTACGCGACCCAGACCGGGGCGAGGGCTGCCCCCGGCGACGCGTAGGCGACGCGGAGCGCGAGCGGCGCCGCGGCGCTCGGATCGCCGGCCCTCGCGCCCGCGCCCGCCGCCCCCGCGCTCGCGCCGTCCGGCGCCCCGGGCCCGGCCGGCGCTACCGGGCCCGCCGTGCCCGGCCGGCAGGCTGCGGCCAGCAAGAGGGGCAGCAGCGCGGCGCAGCACAGCCGCCCCGTCGGCCTGGACCGATAACGGACCGCGCGCTCTGCCCTCATGCTGCCTCCCATGACGCTCCCTTCGCCCAGGCCGGAGGGTGGTGCGGAACGAGTCGGGTCCCGCCCTACGAGCCCGCGAGCACCGGCCCTAGCGCGGCCAGGGGCCCTGGCGTGGTAATCACGGCGTTCGCCACGTCCACTTCAACCGACGGGGCGTGGGCGACGCTTTCCGCGCCCCAGGCCATCTGTCCCCACTTGCCCTGCGTGTCGTGGACGTCCACCACCTGCTCCCCGTTGACGAAGCAGCGGATCCAGTCGCCCTGCACCACGACCGCCAGCCGGTTCGTGGCCGTGCCGCGGCGCACGACCGGCGACGGCGTCGGCGGCACGAGCCGCACGTCCCGGGAGGAGCCGACCGACGGGTCAGCCGCGGGCGGGCGGTAGTACAGCGAGATGGTCCCGCGCGTCGGGCTGACGTTGAAGAAATAGAAGCCGTCGGTCCGGGCGTTCGTTAGCGAGCCGGTCGGGCCGGGCACTTCACGAAAGCGAATATCGTAGGCGCAGAACTCGTCGGCGGGAGCGCAGCGCATGTCGGCGCCAGCCGCAACGTCCGCAAAGAGCTGCGGGACTCGAATACCCCTGGCGTCGGGCGGCGAGATGCGGATAGTGTCGGCCTGGAGCGAGTAGAGGGACTGACCCGGCGGACAGGGCGCCACGTCCACGTCGACGCTTGCCACGTTCCGGCTGCCCGGCGCGACCAGACTGGAGACCCAGACGATCAGCTGGTAGTGTCCCGGGGGGAACGCGCACGTCTGCCAGGTATCCCCGAAACCCACTTGCGCGAACCGCGGGCCGAGCGCTGCCGCTGCGGACGGACTATCCAGCCCTGCCGCGGCGTAGTCGACGAGGTTTTGCTCGTCCGACGCGTCGTTCAAATAGAGGCGGATGTCCCGCTCGTTCAGGCCGGACCCCGACGGACTGCGCTGGTCGGCCGCGTAGCCGGCGATCTCCACCTGGCCTTGCAGCTGCTGCCCGGGCTGCGGGCTCGTGATCTGCACGACGACGTTGGGGTCGACCTGGCCCGCTGGCGCCGCGCGTGTCACCCCGACAGGGTAGCCAGCCCCCACGAGTAGGAGCGCCACGAGGCCGAGGGCGCCCCGGGCCCGCCAGGTTGCAGCTGCACTCATCCGCGCACCCCCTGTCGCCAGCCCTACGCCACGGTCGCACTCCTCAGCCCAGGGTATACGGCGTCACCGCCCGCTCCGCAAGACCCTCGCTGCAGAGGTCCCAACGCCCGTGATGGACTCGGGAAGCTCGTGCTCCGGCGCAACCCTCGCTAGGAAGGGCATAGAAATCCCCAGGTAGCATACAGCCAACCTGGAGATTCCGGCGCCAGACTCGTGGCTTGCGGGGTAGGCCGGCAGGGACTCGAACCCTGGACCCTCGGATTAAAAGTCCGCTGCTCTGCCAACTGAGCTACCGGCCCACCGCAGTTTACCACGGCTGCCCGTGCGCGTACCGCCTCGTCCAACCGTGCCAATCCCGCCCCGGCGGCCACGCGGAAATCGGTGGCACACCACGCGGCATTTGTTCTATAACTTCGCCTAGACCGAAGTATTCGTCGTGCGAATCGACGGCCAGATTCCGCCGGTCGGTTCGCGCGATGCTACGAGGCTCGGTCCATTCTCTCTTGCCACGAGGGCTGAGGCATACTGTGCCCGGAATATTTGCGCGCGCTCTCCATCGCACCCCTCCGCCCCGCGCCGGCGCGCCGGGCGAGAACGCGCGGCTGGTAGCTACTAGGCCGCTGGCGGTGTTCGGCGCGGCTGTTGTGTTGGCGCTGACGCTGGTCGTCTGGTCGCCGAACGTTCATGCGGCGCCGTGGTCACGCCCGGCCAGCGTCCCGACGGCTGCGACGCTGACCGACACCGCGCCCCCCGTCGCTTCGCCCGCGCCGGACGCCGCCGCGACGCTCGACACACGCGCTTCCGCGAGTGGCGCCTACGGAGCCGCGGCAGTGGCGCCGCCCGAGGTGGGGCCTCCGGACGCGGGGGCGGATGGGCTCGCGGCGAGTGAGCTAGAGACGGCTGCTGCGCCGGCTCCTGGCGATTCGCCCACCGCGGATGGCGCCGCGTCGGCCGGCGCGACACCGGCGATTGCAGCGAGTCAAGCCGCGGCCGCGGACGATGCCGCGGGCGACGAGACGCCCGCGCTGGCGGCGACCGATCCCGCGGCGGGGGCCACCACCGGGGCTGATTCGCTTGGCGCCACAGGCGCGGACGCGACGGTTGCGGCGGCCGCGTCGGCCCCGGCGGGCGCGACCGCCGCGGGCGGCGCCGACACGGCGGACGGAATGGCGGTGAGTCCGCCGCCCTCTGCGGTCGACCCGCGTCCGCTGGTGGAGCGGGTGCAGACCTACGTCGTCGGGCCGGGCGACTCGTTGACTCGGATCGCGCAGCGCTTCGGCATTGACGTGGACACGTTGCGCGCGGCGAACTACCTGCCCGACCCCGACCGCTTGCTGGTGGGCCAGGCGCTGACCGTGCTGCCCGTGTCCGGCGTGCTGCAGACGGTCGCGCCGGGCGATACCGTGGCGGGGCTGGCCCAGCGCTACGGCGTGGCGGCTGCGGACATCGCGGCGGCCAACGGGCTGGGAGCGGGCGATGCGCTCCCGTCCGGCCAGCGCGTCCTGATCCCGGGCGGCCGGCCGCTGGCGATCGTCCCGGCGCGCGGCGCGGCCTGGCCCGCGCCCGGGACGGGCCAGCAGCAGAAGGCGCAGTTCATTGCGGCGGCGGTGGTCCCCGCTCAGGCGTCGGCGCGGCAGACCGGCGTGCCGGCGTCGGTCACGATCGCGCAGGCGATCCTGGAGTCGGACTGGGGCGATAGCGTGCTGGCGCGGGCGGCGAACAACTTCTTTGGCATCAAGAGCAATGGCGCAGTGCCCGGCCAGAGCGTCTACTGGATGCCCGCCTGGGAGGTGGTGGACGACGAGGACGTGGAGAGCTACGAGCCGTTCCGCGCCTACGCTAGCCTCGAGGCGTCGTTCGCGGATCATGGCTGGTTCTTCCGCCAGAACTCTCGCTACTGGCCGGCGCTCTACCTGGCCGCCGATCCCCGCGCGTTCGCCCAGGCCATCGCCGACGCCGGCTACGCCACCGACCCGGCCTACGGGGCGAAGCTCATCCGCCTGATGGACCAGTACAACCTCTACCAGTACGACGTGTTCTGATCCCCCGCGATACCATATGGACGAGCCGGTGCCCCTCAGCGCCGGCCCGCCGAACGCCCGTTGACGGGGGAAGCCATGCAAGCTAGTCTGGCCGACCAAACCTGCGTGCCGTGCAAGGGCGGCGTGCCGCCCCTCACCGCGGCCCAGATCGCGCCGCTCCTCGCCCAGCTCGACGGCTGGGAAGTGGAGCGCGACAAGAAGCTGGTCCGCACCTACCGCGTGAAGAACTTCGCCGAGGCGATGGCGCTCGCCAACCGGGTGGCCGCGATCGCCGAGGAACAGCAGCACCATCCCGATCTGCACGTCGCCTGGGGGCGGCTGGGCGTGGAGGTGTGGACCCACAAGATCGACGGTCTGACCGAGAGCGACTTCGTGTTCGCCGCGAAGTGCGATCGAGCCTACGCGGCGGACCGGGCGGCGGCGACCGCTTAACTGGCCGGCCGCCCCCACGCTATGGCCGGCGGCAGACCACGAGCAGCGACTGCCCACGCGGTGGGCGGATCACGCCTTCGAGGCGCTCGAAGAGCGGCGCCAGCACGTTGAAGGCGGCAAGCTGCGGGCGGGGCAACAGGCGACGCCGCAACACCCGGCCATTCAGGAACCAGCCGAGGATGCCGGCCAGGTTCATGTACTCCAGCAGCTCGATCTGGTACCCGCTCCGCTCGAGCAGGGGGCGCACGGTGGCTGGCTCGTAGCGGCGGTAGTGGCCGAGCGCGCGGTCGAGCGTGCCGTAGAGGTAGCGTTCGGCGGGCAGCAGCAGGACCAGCCGCCCGCCGGGCTCCAGCAGGCGATGGATGGCGGCCAGCGCGCCGGCGTCGTCCGCGATGTGCTCCAGCACGTTTAGCATGACGGCGGTGTCGAAGCGGTAGTCCGCCAGCGCGGCGATTGTGGCCTCGGCGCAGATGTCGCCCTGGACAGTGTGCAGGCTCGGGCAATCGCCGAGCTTGGCGCGGACGAGGGCGAGCGATTCCACGAGCAGATCGAGGCAGACGAGCAGGGGGCGGTCCGCGTAGTAGCCGCTCATGTTGCCGATGCCGCAGCCCACTTCCAGCAGCCGATCGCCGAGGTAGGGACGAATGCGGCGATAGACCCAGTCGTTGTACGCTGCGACATCGGCCATGCGGAGCAGCGTCTCGACGCCGACGGCCTCGACCGAATCCGGGGCCGCCTCGACCAGCCTCACCCCGCGCCTCCCCTGCCCGGGCCTGGCCACCCGCGACGGTTCGGGCGGCGACCCCGGCTAGGATACGGCACGCGGCCCGCGGCAGTCCAGCTTGCGGCGTGACCCACGGCGAAGCCCCACGGGGCTGCGCGCTAAGCCGGTTGCCGAGGAAGGCAAGTGGGTTTGGCTACGCCAAACCCACTTGCCTTCCTCGGCCAGATGCTTAGTGGCCGAACCAGCGCTCGTCCAGCTCGGGACTCTCGTCAGGCAGGAAGCCGCGGCGGCAATACGGGCAAATCAGGTCGTAGCCGGCGTGGCGCAGCGTCCAATCGCAGTAGAAGCGATTGGCGCAGCCGGGGCACTTCACCCAGAAGATGCGGTCCATTGGCTCTCCCTCTTAGCGCGGCGTCGCGGGGGTGCGCTGTGGCGTCCGGATGCCGCCCTGCTCGATCCACTCGTCGAGGTCGATGCGGCGCATCACGTCGGGCGGCATGCGGAAGCGCTCCGGGAACGCCACGTCCAGCGGCTTCGTCGCGTCGATGAGGATGCGCTGGCCCTGGAAGGCCGACGTGAAGACGTTCTTCGTGAAGTTGTGAATGACGTCGATGTCGCGGAGCGGGTCGACGTAGGTGTAGACGGCCCAGAGCACGTCCCGCTCGTTGTACACGTCCACGTCGGCGTCCACCACGATGATCACCTCGAAGGTCCAGGACTCCGGCAGCGTCGTGATGGCGACTTCCTTGCCCTGGCCTCCCGCGTCTTGTGGATCGAGACGTAGCAGGCGAGGCGGCCGCAGCCCGAGTAGGGCAGCGACACGGCCTCGATGTTGCCGAAGCGGCGCTGCAGCGCGTTGTAGACGCTCCCCTCCTTCGGGATGGCGCCGAGGTTCCAGTGCCCCTGGTGCCCGGAGAAGACGTCCTGGTACCACGCGCCGCGGCGATGCGTGAGCGCCGTGATGTTCAGCACCGGCCGCAGGCACTGCGCCT
>JAJPHF010000199.1 GCA_021325365.1 Pseudomonadota bacterium | reverse complement strand
GGATACCTCCCAGGCCCCCGGCAGGGGAGTGCCCCTGCACCCCCAGGGACGAGGACGCAGGGGGATACCTCCCAGGCCCCCGGCAGGGGAGTGCCCCTGCACCCCCATTTGCCGGGCTAGGCGAGGCGGACGTTCTTGCTGGGGTCGTAGTCGATGGCGGAGTCGCTCTCGAAGAGCCAGCGGACGCGGTCCTTCGGGTAGGCGCCGCTGTCGACCCGGTGCAGGAAGTCGACGGCTAGCTGCCAGGCTTCCTCGGCCTCCTTCGGACGGTAGCGGCCGGGCATGGTGTCGTTCAGCCAGCCGTGGGGCATGGCGGCGAAGATCTTGATGTGGTAGCTCTTGCGGTGCTTCTCTAGCGTGTCGCGGAAGTGGCGTACGTCGTCGAGCGTCATCAGGAAGTCGGCCTCGCCGAAGACGCCGAGGACGGGGCACGGGATGCGCGAGATGACCGTGTCGAGGGGCTCGGGCTGAGTCTCGGTGACCTCGAAGTCGCGCGGCTGGGCGGCGCCGTAGAACACGAGGCAGGCGCGCACGTCGGGGCGCGCGGCGGCCAGCACGAGCGGGTGGCGCCCAGTCTGGCAGACGCCCATCACGGCCACGCTGCTGGCGTCGGCGCTGGGCACCTCCTGGCGGAGGAAGTCGATGCCGTCGCCCAGGTCCTTCGCCGACTGGGGGTCGGGGATGGGCGCCTGGATCTCGCCGGCGGCGAGGCGGTCCTGCTCGGGGTGGCGGGCGAACAGGTTGGGCGCCATGCAGACGAAGCCCTCGCGGGCGAACTTCGCTGCCAGGTCGAGGGTGTGCTGCACCAGGCCGTAGCGCTCGTGGAGCAGGATGACGGTGGGGTGCTGGCCCGGGCGGGCGGGCTCGGCGAGGAAGGCGTCGACGTTGTCGCCGAAGCGCACGCGGTGCGTCATGACCTCTGGCTGGGACGGCTCGCTAGCCATGTTCGCTCCTCTCGCGGCGGATGCGCCGCCATGCCGTGGCGGGCCGGATCGGGCGGGATACGGCGTCCGCGGGCAGCCGGAGCGCGCCCGCGGGTCTCGCACGGCCCTGCCCGGGCAGGAGGCCGGCAGCCCGGCGGAAAGGTATACAGCGAACGACCGGTGGGCGCCAGCCCGCACCGGCGGCACGGTGGTACTGGCTCCGGCCGGACCGGAGGCCTAGCGGGGCGCGCCCTCACCCCGGCCCTCTCCCAGGGGGAGAGGGGGAGGGACGAGGGAAGGCGCCCTCACCCCGGCCCTCTCCCAGGGGGAGAGGGGGAGGGACGAGGGAAGGCGCCCTCACCCCGGCCCTCTCCCAGGGGGAGAGGGGGAGGGACCGACCGACCTCACCCCTCCCTCTGGGAGAGGTGGAGGGCGACGGGCGGGGGGAGGGCCCGGATCTGTCCTGGGGTCTATCTCAGGGGCGAGGGCGGACGGAAACACTAGCGCCGGATTCGGGATGCGTCGGGTTGCCATTGGCTTGACCGGGAGGGCGGCGGTGGCAATAATCGCGCACGGCAGGCGAGCCGTGCGGCGAGCGGGCGCCTGCCGGACGGGCACGCGCGTTAGCGGCGGTTGGCTCGCGTCACGGCGGCGGGCCGGCCGCCAGGCCTGCCGGAGCGCTGAGATGTCGGACTACCTGGCGCGCTCGTTGATGTGCCTGCCGATGCGGGAGACGACGACCGCCGAGCGGCTCGCTGCGTTGTCGCGCTATCTGGCGCGCTCGCTGGGACTCGCGGCGCTGTTGGTGGCGGCCGCCTGTTCGGCCGCTCCCGGCACGCCGCCGGCCGCCCCGCCGGCGAGCGCCGCCGCGGCGGCGCCGGCCGGGGCGCCCACGGCGAGCGCGCCGGCCGCGTTGGAACCGCTGAGCTACGGCTACACGTCGCTGGGGGCAAACCAGTGGGCGCTGTACGCGGCAGAGGCGCGGGGCTACCTGGCAGAGCAGGGCATCGCCATCGACGAGAACAACATGGGCAGCGCGGCCGCTGGCGTGCAGGCCCTGGCGTCGGGGTCGCTCGATCTCACGAACTCCAATCCGGACCCGCTAGTGCGCGCGGTGGCGAGCGGCGCGGACCTACTGTTCCTGGCCGGCACGCTGAACCCGCCGATCTACAGCCTGTACGGGCAGAAGGACATCACCAGCCTGGACGGGCTGCGCGGGCGGACGATCATCGTGGGTGGGCCGAAGGACGTGACGGTGTACCTGCTCGACCGCATGTTCGAGCCGCACGGCCTGAAGCGCGGCGACTACGACATGGTGTACGCGGGCGGCACGCCGGAGCGGCTGCGGGCGCTGGAGAGCGGCGCCGTGCAGGCGGCGATCCTCATCCAGCCGTTCGACTTCGCCGCCCGCCGCGAGGGCTACCCGCTGCTGATCGACACCTACGACTACGTGAAGAACCTGCCGTTCTCGTCGTTCGCCGTGGCGCGCGGCTGGCTGGACCACGCGACGAATCGCGAGCGGGCCACGCGCTTCCTGGCGGCGGTCTATCGCGGCAGCCAGGACGTGTGCGACCCCGCGCAGAAGGAGGCGATGATCCGTATCCTCGCCGACAAGACGCAGCTGTCGGACGACGACGCGCGCCAGACGTACGAGCTGCTGATCGAGCGGACGCACTCGATCAAGTGCGATCTCAGCCTGACGCCCGACGAGCTGCAGCAGGTGGTCAACTACATCGTCGCGATGGGCGACCTGCCCGCGCCCGGCCCCGACCCGGGACGCATGGTGGATGCGAGCGTGCGCGAGCAGGGGATCGGGCGGCTGGGGGGCTAGGCCCCCCAGGCCCCAATGCTGGGGAGTGTGGGGGACACCCCCACACCCCCGGAAAGAGGAAGAGGAGGGGTAGGTGGGGGGACACCCCCCAGGCCCCCCGGCAGGGTGTGGCGCGGAATACTGCGAGCGCCACTGC
>JAJPHF010000197.1 GCA_021325365.1 Pseudomonadota bacterium | reverse complement strand
GAGGGCATCGCGCCGGAGTGGGCGGCGGCGGCCTACCGGTCGCTGGGCGAGGAAGGCGGGCGGGCGCTGGTAGAGAAGTCGGCGCCGCTGTATCCGCGCATGTCGCGGATTTTCATCCAGCCCAAGTGGGTCGGCATTTTGGACTTCGAGACGCGCCTGCCGAGCGCGGTCGAGCGCGCGATAGCGCGGACGCAGGCCGGCGCGCCTTAGCTGGGTAGGTCCTCCGGGCACGAGCGGACTTGGGACGACCTCCCCGCCCGTCTTGCAAGCACCCGGCTTCAGGCGGGCCTCAACGCTTACTGCTGGCGATCAGCTACCGCGCTGCGGCCGGCGGCGTGTGGTTGGCGAGCCGTACGGGGAACCAGTTCTTGATCGTCCGCGTCGGGGACCCGTCGGCCCCGGAGTACCCGGCGCCGCGGCAGTCCCCGGACCTTCCCGTCGTGGACTGGAATGGCGCGGCCGTCACCGCCGTGTGGGCGGGTAAGTCAGTCCGGCCAGTTGACGATGCTGAGGTCGAGCGGCAACTGATTGGTGTGCTCGGTCGGCGTGACCAGGCCCCGGTTTCCCCAGGAACCGGTCAGGTCGAATCCGACGGCCTCGAACCGCACGGGATCGATAGCCCCGGTGCGGGTGAAGTCCTGATAGACGTAGGGGAGGCCCGTCGAGCCGAGTGGCGACGGCCCCGCCATGACGTGCAGATGCAGATGGGGCGCGGACGTGTTGCCGCTGTTGCCAAGGCGACCCAACTCCTGGCCGGCGCGCACGCGCTCCCCGGGACTGACGGTAACAGTGCCCTTCTTCAAGTGGGCATAGAACACGAAGAAGCCGTTCCCGATGTCGAGCACCACGTGGTTGCCGTCCACGCTCTCAAGGGTCGTGAATGACGCGGGGTCGGGCAGGGCTCCAGGGCGCTGATCGTCGTAATCGTTGGCGACCGCGATGACGGTGCCGTCGGCGACGGCCAGAACCGGCTGGTCATAGCCAACCCAGTTCTCGACTCGGCTCGGGTCGCCGACGACCAGGCGGCCGTCTGCATCGAGCTTCATCCAGTCGATGGCGAAGCGCTGCCCGTCATCCAGCCCGCCGTTCACGCTCTGCACGGCGCTGCGATGGGGGCCGGGACTGCAGCAGCCGTTGCCCGCGACCCAGCCGTCACCGCGCAGCGGTGCGCCCAGCACCGGGGGCCGGAAGCTGTCGAGCGGCCAGCGAGCCACGACGTAGGACAGTGGGGAGGGCTCTTGGGCTCCCGGATTGGCAGCGCCCGTGCCGGTAAACCGGTGAGCGATCGCCGCCGGGATCTCCCCTTCGTCATCGAAGGTGAGTTCAATGAAGACCAGCCGCGACTCGTTCGGCCCCAGAGCGGTGCCGTCCGCCGGCCGGACGTCCAGATTGGTCATCGCGGCGGCAAGGTCTGGCCCGGCGAGGGTGCGCACGACCCGGGACGGGTTCTCGGCGTCGATGATGTCGATGCGCTCCACGGTGGCGGGAACTGCCTTCGCATTGGTGAGCCATAGCTCGTAGGCGACATGGAAGCGGCCGTCGTCCCCCGCGAAGGGGGCCGTCGCCGTTGCCACCGGGCGCACGAGCACAGGCGTGAAAGCATCCGCCTCGACCGCTGGCTGCGCCGCGGCGGGCGTGAAGTCCTCGGTCTCGACCGTCTGCTGCGCCGCAGCAGGCGTCGGACCGACGGCCTGGACACCATGGGCCAATACCATTACCCCTACCCCTATCGCGAGCGCTGCCCCAAAGGGCTTGAGCCACCCCATGAACGTCCTCCCTTCGCGGCCGGCCGCGATCGCATCGCTCGCATATCGGCGGACCGGATCATGGCACTTGGGTATGCGCCGGTCAACCGCAAACGCTCAGCCCCCTGTGGTGCCGGGAGCAGAGGCGGCGCGCTGCCCCGCACCGCAGCCTCCCCAGCAGCCACCAGAAAGTCCAGGAGCGGTCGGCCCTGCTGGCCGCACGCGGCTACCACCGTCAGCAGCCGCTCGGCATACCGACTCCCCGCCTCGCTATCCGAGCCGAAGCTGCCCTTGCGCCACAGCACCGCTGGCCGCAGGGCGCGTCCCGCAAGGACCTGTTTAAGGGGGGCCTGAACGCTTACCAGAAGCCCCGTGGGCCGAAGCAGTGATGCAGTGTAAGCACGGCGTATGAATTGGCTCGCACCGGGCGCGCTCGCGGCTGGCACGCGGCCTGCCCCCGGCATCGTGTACGCTTCAAGGGGGTGGTCGGATGCGTTACCTGGCTCGCGCCTGGCTCCTCGCGCTCAGCGCCGTGTTGCTCGCCGGCGCGTGGCCCCGTGTGGCCGCGGCCGCCCCAGCGGGCGGCGACACCGTGCAGGTAGTCGTCGATACGCCGGCGGCCGGCAGCCACGTGGCCGGGCCGGTGCTGCTGCAAGGCTGGGCCGCCGACCCGGCGAGCGCGAGCGGCACTGGCGTGCGGGACGTGGCCGTGTATGCTGACGGGCCGGCCGACGGGGGCGGGGCCTACCTGGGCGAGGCCCGCTACGGCCTGCCCCGCGCGGACGTCGCGCGGGCGCTTGGGGCCGGCCGCTTCGCCGCGAGCGGCTTCGCCTTGCCGCTCGTGCTGCCGCCCGGTCCGCACACGCTCTACGTTTACGCCGAGACGGCCGACGCCCGGAGCGCGCCGACGCTCGTCGCGCTGGACGCCGGCCCGCAGGTCGTGAGCGGCACGCCGCCACCCCCCCACTGCCTGGGCCTGCCCACGCCGGTCGGCCCATTTGGCGGCCTGGAGACCCCGCAGAGCTACGGCGCCACCTACCCGCCCGACGTGCCGCTGGTCTTCGGCGATCCCGCGTTCTGGCTGACCTACGGCAACCCGAACGGCGCCGCGTACATCGACCTCCAGAGCGGCACGGTGTACACGAACAGCTACTTCTACCAGCCCCGCCCGGCTAGGGGCATTCCGATTGCCTGTTAGGGCCTTCGGCGTAGCCCGCAATCACCAGTTGGCCAACCAGGCTAGTGAGCGGGTTTGGCGCAGCCAAACCCGCTCACTAGCCTGGACCAGACGCTTAGCTGGGGTGGCGGACCGCCTGCCGCGGTGCCGCTCCATCGACGTGCGTCCACTCGGATCGCCAATGCTGCGCTCCGACAGGGATGGCGTCGTTGCTCGCCTCGGGGCGCTCGGCAGCACTCATCAGCGCCGCTGGCCGGGCGTCGGGAGCGCCTTGTCGCGGTGCGGGTGGCCGCTCCGCTTCCACGGCGTGGTCGTGGACGATCGCCTCGTCAGGCACGACGAGCAAGGCATTGCCGATCCGGATGTCGGCGTCCGCACGCACATAGTCGAGGGCTTGTGACCGGACGGTGCGCCTGAGCAGCGTGAACAGCCCGGGGGCGTTGGCAGCGTCGAAGGTGTAGCCGAGAAGCGTGCCGTCCGCCTCGTCGATGAGCATGTCGACAACCGTGCCGAGCATCCGGCCGCTGTCGGTGACTACCTTGCGCCCGGTGAGGTCCGTCACCCGAGGGCGTGAGGCGAGCGCGGTCAGGAAGCTGTACTCGTCGCCGGTCGTCTGCGGGCCACGGACCATGATGGCGTCAGGCCCAATACTACGGATGGCACTGGCCGGCAGGTAGGTCTCCTGCCGGTGACCGATCATGGCCCGCCCGGGGGAGATGACGAGCCCGGCGAGGTGGCGAGCTTCGGGATCGAGCAGGACGGCCGCGACCTCCCCGAGCTTCTCAGCCGCCGTCGCGTCGACGACTGGCCGCCCATACAACGCGCTTGCCCGGATCATAGCTCCTCCGTGGACCCAGTCCCCACGCGGGGCACTATCGGCCTGCCCGCGGGCCTGCTGCCACCCGTGTCGTGGCGCCGGATAGGCCCTCTGCGGCTGGCCTGGCTTCCGAAACCACCCTCCTGCAAAGCGGTCCGAACCGATCGTGCTAGTTCGTCCGGCGCGAGCAGCAACTAGCATGCCACGGGCCACGGGCCCGGCCAGTGGCTGCGAGGTCGTCTAAACAGTCCGGATGCAGGGGGCCGCTAGCTGGACCGAATCGCACACGCCCGTACCGGCGCGCTGCGCCCGGTGCGCTACCCGGCACGGCCGCAGCTGTTGCTCAGCTACGGCCGCGCCGGGGTGGCACGCCGACTGCGATTTGCAGACATGGCTGGCACCGGTGTCCCAGTGGGGTACGGCGCCGTGGGGACGGGGTGCATGGCTTGGGATAGGGCGTGAGAGTTCGGCGAAGGAGTCGCACATGGACCAGACGACGCTGATCATTGCCGTAATCGTTGCCGTCGTGGTGATCGTAGCGGTCGCCCTCTGGGCGTACAGCCAGAAGCGGCGGTCCGAGGACCTGCGCGAGCGCTTTGGGCCGGAGTACGGCCGCGCGGTGCGGGCGTCGGGCGACCCGCGACGGGCGGAGGCGGAGCTAGCCGCGCGCCAAGAGCGCGTGGAGCGACTGCATATTCGCCCCCTCTCCGCCCCGGATCGCGAGCGCTTTGCGCAGGCCTGGCACGCGACGCAGGCGCGCTTTGTGGATGACCCGGCCGGTGCCATGGCGGACGCGGATCGCCTGGTCGACGAGGTGATGCGAGCCCGCGGCTACCCGATGGGCGACTTCGAGCAGCGCGCCGCGGACGTCTCCGTGGACCACGCGGCGGTGGTCGAGCACTACCGGCTCGCCCACGGCATTGCCCAACGGGCGCAGCGCGGCGAGGCCAGCACCGAGGATCTCCGGAAGGCGATGGTGCACTATCGGGCGCTCTTCGAGGATCTCCTGGGGAGCGAGCAGACGGAGCGGATGGAGGTACAACGATGACCGAACGGTCGGAGCAGCGGTTGAGCACGGCAGACATGGCGGCGGCGGCGGAGCGCCAGAGCGGCCAGCCGCCGCCGGCAAGTCCCACGGGAGCGAGCGCGCCGGCACCGGGCGGGACGGAAGCGGCCGCCCTGTTCTCGGCCGACGAGACGCAGCGCTTCCGTGATCGCTGGGATGACGTGCAGACGGGCTTTGTCGACGAGCCCCGCCACGCCGTGGAGCAAGCGGACGAGCTGGTCGCGGAGGTCATGAAGCGCCTGGCCGAGATCTTCGCCGGCGAGCGGAGCAAGCTGGAGAGCCAGTGGAGCCGGGGCGATAACGTCTCCACGGAGGACTTGCGCCAGGCGCTGCGGCGCTACCGGTCCTTCTTTGATCGGCTCCTGAGCTACGGCGGCCAGGCGGCCGAGGCGCCGGCCGGCGCTTCCGGAGCGGCACCGCCCGCCAACCGAGCGGCGGCGCAGGCACCATCCGCGGCGGCCCCCCATCCGGCGGCCGAGGTGAGCCAGGGCGGCGCGACGCGCAACACGGAGACGCCCCCACCCAGCCAACAAGGAACGCCCAGCCCGCCGACCCCTGGCACTTCGGAGCCGCCCGCCACCGACCGGTGGGAAGAGGCCATGCCCCGGTACCGTGCAAGCTGGGAGCGGCAGTTCGGCAACCAGGGCGAGCGCTGGGAGGCCGTCGAGCCCTGTTACCGCTATGCCTGGGAGATGCAGCACCAGCCGCAGTACCGGGACCGGCCCTGGCCGGCCGCCGAGCCAGAGCTGCGACAGGACTGGGAGCGGCGGCACCCCGACACGCCGTGGGACCGGGTCGCCGACAAGGTCCGGGCCGCGTGGGAGAGCATGGCTCCAACGCGGACGCGTTAGCCGCCAAGGAGTAGTCCGTCAGCGGCCGCGCGGGGGAGGGCCCGGCCAGGGCCTTCCCCCGTCTGGTCCCGACCGCCCGCGCGCCGGTTGCCGCGCGGGCTCACAGGAGAGCATCATGATGCGAGCGAAAGACTTGCACGGTCGCGCCGTCATCGACCTCGAGAGCGCCCGCAAGCTGGGGTCCGTGGGCGAGCTCCTGCTCGACCCGCAGGGCCGGCAGATCGCCGGGCTCGTGGTTTCCGAGGGCGGCTCGTTGCTCGGCGGGCAGCACCACATGATCGTGCCCGCCGCGGCGCTGCACGCCATCGGGGAAGATGCCATCACGGTCCGCGATACGGGGAGCCCCGCCCCCGCCAACGAAGACTTTGGGGGGCTACCCCGCCTCTCCAAACTGCTGGGGCGCCGGGTCGTTACCCAGGGGGGCAAGCTGCTCGGGTCTCTGGAAGATGTGCTTATCGAGGGCGCGAACGGTCGCATCAGCGGGTACCTGCTGGGCGCGTCGCACGAGCCGGGCGAGGCCATCGAGGGGTGGTTCGGGGGCGGCAAGTCCCAGCCGCGCTACGTCCGCGCCGACACCGATATCCGGGTGGGCGAGGACCTGATCGTGGTGCCAGACAATGCCGTGATCGAAGGGGAGCCGCCCGACAGCGACGCGCGGGCCGCGAGGGGCCGGGAGCCAGCACCCGGACAAGCGGCCGTGAGCCCGGACCGGCGCCCGGACACTGACGATCGAGCGGCCCAGGACTACGCCGAGGCGGACCGACTGCTGCGCAGCTCGGCACCCGAGGAGGCTGGCAGCCCGCGCACGCCGCAACGGTGAGCGCGGGCTGCTGGCCCGAGCCCTGACCTGACCGCCTGGCGGCTTCCCGCGCGGGCAGCCGCCTGCACCAGCCGGTCGCTCCCGCTTGACCGTTAAAGGGCGCGGGCGGCCGGCCAGTACGATATGCTGGTGATGGCCGCGCGCGACGCGGAGAATTTAGCCTGGGACTCGGCGGTGGAGTAGTGGTTTCTCGCCCCAGGCGGCACTGGCACTACCGGGCGGCCCTGGCCGTGACCTGCGTTCTGCTGCTGTTTACCCTCGCCATGTTGCCCCTGACCGTCGCCAGCGTGTTCAACGACGTGCTGGGCCCGCCGTCCGGCGCCGAGTATCCCTTGTCGCCGGTCCCCCACAGCGAGGCGGCGGCGACCCACACGGACCTTCGCGTCGCGGCGATCAACCTGAACGAGGTGCAGCAAACGGTCACCTTGCGGGTGACCGGCTACCACATCTGCCCGACCGGCTGCGATTGGAACGACCGGGTACGGCTGTTCGCGGTTTCCGACGACTCCGACATGGAAGGCTTTCCGCCGTCGGTCACGATCACGCTGCCGCCGAGCCTCGATGCGCTGACGCAGAACGTGGAGCTGCCGGTCGAGGGGCTCCCCCTGCGCTACCCATTCGACGAGTACCAGCTCCGGTTGGGCGTGGCGCTCGACCGGGTGCAGTCCGATGGCACGATCCAGGCCGTTCCGCCCGCGGAGGCGGTCACGCATCTGTTCGTCACTATGCAGGAAGAGCTGGCGCAGCACACCATGGACGCCCCAATCGCCGTGGACCCAGGGACCGTGCAGCCATCCGGGACGCCGATCCACTATGCGTACGTGGCGCTGCTCAACTTCCACCGGCTGCTCTACGTGCGCGTGCTAGCGGTGCTGCTGGTGCTGCTGGTCACGGCCGCCGCGGCGTACGCCGTGTTTCTGCGGCCGCTGCAAGACCTGGTGATCAACGCGGGCGCGCTGATTATCGGCATTTGGGGCATCCGCTCGGTCCTGACGCCGTCAACGGTGACGTACGTGACGGCGGTGGACCTGTCGTTGTCGGTAGTGATCCTGTTCCTGCTCGGCGCGATCACGGTGCGCGCGGCCGTGTTCTTGTATCGGCGCAGCGACCTGCGGACGCTGCGCTCACGCCGCGACTAGCGCCTGGCCCGGGCGGGGCCGGGTGATGAGCGGGGCGCGGGAGGAGGAGCGAGATGGTGGCCGGAACGCTGGACCACGTGGGCGTCGTCGTGCGGGACTTCGACGCGACCGCGGCGCGGTACGCCCGGCTAGGCCTGCGGGTGGCGTCGAAGCTGGTGCTGGAAGAGCGGGGGGTGATCCGCGGCTACTTGTCAGACGGGCGCAACGTGGTCGAGCTGCACCAGCCGTTGCGCGCCGAGACCCAGCTCGCCCGCTTCCTGGGCGACCGCGACGAGGCGCAGCATCACCTCTGCTTCGCGGTGGACAACCTGGAGGCGGCGATCGCCGCGCTGACCGCGGAGGGCTACACGTTGGCGCCCGGCAGCCCCTGGCGCGGCTCGCGCGGCCGCAACGCGTACCTCGATTCCCGTGACGGACGGGGACTGGTGCTGGAGCTGGTCGAGAAGTACCAAGTCTAATCGGACGTGCCATCTGGCAGGGCAAACAACAAGGGACTGCCAGTTGGCAGTCCCTTTCGGGCTAGCCCGTGCTGCGCGCTAGACGAGGATCTGGGTGCCCTTGGGGGGCGGGCCGTTCTTGGGGAATAGCTCCTGGCGCGTCTCGTAGCCGATTGTCTGCGTGCCCTCGGAGCTGCCAGAGCGGTTGCCCATGAGGATCATGGGGCCGGTGCCGGTGTTCTCGAGCTGGTAGAACGAGCCGCCGGTGATGAGCGCGACCATGCCGGGCCGCAGGACCGACTTGGTGCCGTCCGGGAAGCTCATCGTGCACTCGCCCTCGATGCAGTAGAAGGTCTGGTCCTGGTTGTGGCAGTGCATCTCGTCTTTCTGACCGGGCGCCAGGTAGGGATGGAACCAGGCGTGCAAGCGCGGCCCGTTGATAAGTACGGTGCGCTTCGGGTGCTCCTGGCGGGCCATCTCTTTGAGGTCCACAACCTTGATCGGCATCGCTTCCTCCCGTCACACGCTGGCGCGTGGCGCAACATGCCTCTAGCCCCGAGAATACCACGGCCGCCCCGCCCGCGCACGCGGCGGCCCGGCGGCGTGGGGAGCGGTTGCGCCGGCCGCTGCCGGCGGGCGGCGGACGCTACACGGTCAGCCGGCCGCCGGGTCCACGACGACGCCGCGGCCGCCACAAGTGCGGCAGATGCCCTTCGAGCCGGGGCAGGCGCGGCACTTCAGCGTCTTCATCGTCTGGACCGGCTCGCGGGCCAGGACGCCCGAGGAGTCGGCGCCGGTCACGGCCACCAGGCGGTCGACGGTGCCGGCGCCGCCGCACACGCGGCAGTTCCCGCTGCCCTCGCAGGCGGGGCACTTCACGAGCGGCGCGTCGGCGGCTGCCCCCGTGGCGCCACCCGCGCCCGGCGGGCCTGCGGGCGCGGGCCCCGACCGCACGACGTGCGCTACCCACTCCACCGGTCGCTGCACCCATCGCCCTAGCACGCTCATCGTCGTCCCTCGCAGTCACCTACTCCGCGCGCCTCTGGCGTAAGCATATACCTTTGCGCACGTGCATACAGCGGATTGTGCCCCGGCGGAGCAGCTAGCGGGAGGCGCGGGCGTGATCAATCCCCCCTACCGGGCGCCCGGGGTAGGCGTGATGGGCCAGGCACGCTAGTTATGGGGGGCCGGGTAGGCCGCCAGGACGGCGTCGACGAAGCCGCTCGCCTCGACGGCTTGCAGCGGGCGCTCGTCCACGATCTGCGCCGCCTCGCGCACCGGCACGTTTGGGCTGACGGTGAGCGTCTCGTCGATGACCGACTGCACGGCGTCGAGCGGGATGCGCGGTGGGATGGCGAGCATCTCGGCCGCGTACGCCTGGTAGGCGCCCTCCAGGGCCTCGCGGTCGTCGAGCTGGAGGTACTTGCGCATCAGGTTGATGGTGAACTCCTTGTTGGCGCGGGCGTAGGCGCTCGCCTCGACGATCGCCGCGAGGAACCGCTCGACCAGGCGCGGCCGCTGTTCCAGCGTCTTGCGGCCGGTGTACAGGGAGATATAGACGCCCGAGAAGTTGAGGTCGTTCAGGTTGAAGATCTCGCGGAAGCCCTCGTTCTTGGCTGCGAGGTTGACCGGCGGGTTCACCGTGGTGCCATCCACCACGCCGGTCTTGAGGGCATTGTAGCGGTCGGTCTGGCCGCCGATCGGGACGAGGGTAACGTCCTCGTTCGGGCGCAGGCCGTGGCGCTCCAGCATCACCTCGTTCAGCCGGTTGTCCCACTCGCCCGGGCGGCTGATGGCCAGGCGCCGGCCGCGGAGGTCTTCGACGCGGGTGATGTCGGGCGTGACGATCAGGCGGTACGGGTTGCCCAGGTAGAGGTTGGCGATGACGGCGCCGTCGTTGCTGGCCATCAGCGCGGCGATGAGCCCACCGGCGCTCTCGAGGAAGTCGACCTCGCCGTTCGTCATGGCCGCGACGCAGGGGCTGCCGCCCTGCATGAAGACTAGCTCGGCGTCGATGCGGTGGCGCTGGAAGATGCCGGCATCCTTGGCGGCCCACAGCGGGAACATGGCGCCGGCTACGGCGCACCAGGCGGCCTTGATCTTCACCTCCGGGTCGTCGGGCGCCGGGTAGGCATCGCGGCCCTTCAGCGCGGTCGGCGCGCTCGCGCTCCCGCCGGCCCCGGGCGCGCTGTCGGCCGGTGCGCTCGCCGCGCCGGCCGAGGCGGCGGGGGCGGCCGCGGGCGGGCCGCCGCACGCCGCTACGACGATGACCGCCAGCAGCAGGCTCGTGCCTGCCGCGCCCGAGCGCGCGCGTCGCCGCATGGTATCCTCCTCGTCGTCCCTCGCCGAGGACGGGCGAATCGCTCCACGCGCCCGCCCCGTGGGCCGCCGGTGCCGCGATGGTAGTCCCACGCCCAGGCGCCTGTCAATGCCGCCTGCCAGCTTACAGCCATACTACAGGTCGGCCGGCGCGGCGCCCCCGAGCCGGCGCGTCCGGTACCCTATTAGAAGATAGGAAGGGGGCGGGGGGCCGACCGCCCGGCGACCGAGAAAGGAGCGTCCCCTGGTACAGACGGCTATCCGCGGCCGCGTTGGCGCTGCCGCCCCTCCCCTCACTGCCCCGCGCGCGTCGCTGGCGGCGCTTGCGGTCGACGCGCTGTACCGCCGCGTGGTGTTCCCGGCGCTCGGCGCGTGGGACGCCGAGCGGGTCCACGAGCTGACGCTGGCGCTGCTCGCCCGGCTCAGCGCGTCGCCGACAGCCTGTCGGCTGCTGGCGCGGCTGTTCGCCTACGACCACCCGGCCCTGGCCGTCGAGCGGCTGGGCCTGCGCTTCGGGAGCCCGCTCGGCCTGGCCGCGGGCTGCGACAAGAATGGGGTGGCGGTGCCCGCCTTCGCCGCGCTCGGCTTCCGCCACGTCGAGGTGGGCACGGTCACGCCGGTCGCCCAGCCGGGCAACCCGCGGCCGCGCGTCTGGCGCCTGCGGGCCGATGCCGCGCTGGCGAACGCGATGGGCTTCCCGAGCGAGGGGGCGGCGCGCGTGGCCGCGCATCTGTCCCGCTGGCAGCGCCACCGCGCCGGCGATGCAGTGCCGAGGATCCCCATCGGCGCGAACCTGGGCAAGAACAAGGACACGCCGCTCGACCGCGCCTGGGACGACTACGTGCGCGCCCTCGCGACGCTGTACCCGCACGCCGATTATTTCGTCGCCAACATCAGCTCGCCGAACACCGCGGGCCTGCGCGACCTGCACGCCGAGGAGCTGCTGATCGACCTGGGTCGGGCGCTGGGGGCGCGCGCCCTCACGCTGGCGCCGCCCGGCGCGGCGCCCAAGCCGCTCCTCCTGAAGCTCTCGCCCGACCTGACGTCCGGCCAGCTCGACGGTACGTTGGCGGCAGCGCGGGCGGGCGGCTGGCAAGGGCTGGTGCTCGGCAACACAACCGTGGGTCGCGTGGGCCTGCGCGACCCGAACCAGGCCCGGCCCGGCGGCGTGAGCGGCCGGCCGATCCTGCCGCGCACCCTCCAGCTGGTGCGGGTCCTGCGGCGGGAGGTGCCGCGCGACTGGACGCTGGTGGCGGTGGGCGGCGTGATGGACGCCGAGGACGCCTGGCGGCTGCTGCGGGCGGGCGCCGATCTGGTGCAGGCGTACACCGGGTTCGTCTACGGCGGCCCGGCGTTCGCGGGCCTGGTGCATCGCGGGCTCGTCGCGCGCCTGGCCGCCCACGGCTGCGGCAGCGTCGACGAGGTGATCGGTGCCGACTGAAGCCGCAGGATGCGACTCACCTGGCCCGCGCCCACGAGGACGGCGTCGTCGACCTCCTGCGACGAAGGGTTTCGTCGCGTTGAGGCACTCCACCTCTGGAACGACCGCGTTCATACCCAGCCGGCGCGCTAGCCGCTTCATGCGCTGCGCCGCCAGGCCGAGGGCGTGCCGAGGCCTCGCCCTGGCGGCGTGCTATGCTGTGGCCGGCGCACGGCTAGCACGCGCGGGAGGCGGCAGCGCATGGAGTCACGGACGGAGACGTTGCCGACCGACGAGGCGGTGCCGACCGGGGCGCCAGTGCCGCCTCGGCACTCCGAGGCGCGCAGCGGGCCGGGGGCTCGAGAGCCGGCGCCGTCGTTGCAAGCGCGCGTCGCGGCCGCGCTGCAGCGTAGCCACCGCTGGCTGCGGCTGGTCCAAGACGCCGTTCTCGTCGGCGTGGCGGTCTTGATGCTCTGTATGGGCGTGTACGTGCTGGTGACGGGCGTCGGCGACCTCATGGGCAGCCTGACGCTGCGGGTGGATACCGAAAACGGGGTCGAGTTTCACCTCTACCAGGGGCACGCGGTCGTCGAGGTGGCCGAGAACGCGCTCCTGGCGCTCATCCTGGCCGAGCTGGTGGGCACGCTGCTGCTCTCGCTGGGCGGCAGGCCGCTGACCGTCCAGCCCTTCTTGATCATCGCCATCGTGGCCGCGGTCCGTCACCTGCTGCTGGAGACCGCGAGGACCACGGAGGACCCGACCGTGCAGATGACCCGACTGCTGGGGCTGGGCGCGCTCATCCTGCTGCTGATGATCGCGCTCGCGCTCGCACAGTGGGTGCAGCGGCGGGAGCCTGGCCGGCCGCGCTAATACGCGCTCCAGCGGCGGGGACACGCAAGAGGCGGCCGGGATACGCCCGGCCGCCTCTGTTCGCGCCCGGCGAGGCCGGCTCGCGGCCCCCGGGGGCCTGTGCCCTAGCCGGCGGCGCGCGCCGCGCGGTTGGCAGGCGCCCAGTCGCTCGCCCGACGGCGCGGCGCGACGTTGGGCGGCGCCGTGTCGCGCTGCTGCAGCTGGGCGACGAGCTGCTCGAGCTGCGCCGCCGTCGCCGCCAGGCTCTCCGCCTGTACGCGCATCTGCTCGACCTGGGCGCTCATCTCCTCCGCCGACGCCGACACCTCTTCCGTGGCGGCCGAGTTCTGCTCGGCCACCGCGGCGATGCTGCCGATCGTCTGGCCCACGGACGTGGCCGTGGCTGCCATCTCCTCGGTGGCGGCGGTGGCCTCCTCCACGACCGCCGAGATGTTCGCCATCGTAGCGCTTACCTCGCGGCTGCGCGCCACCATCGCCTGCGCGGCGGTCGCGATGTCGCCTACCTGCTGTACCGTCTGCTCGACGGCGCGCAAGATCTCGTCGAGCGCCTGGCCGGTCTGCTGCGCCTGGGCCGAGCCCGCCGTCACCTTCTGGCTGCCCTGCTCCATCGCGCGGACCGCCTCCTGCGTGCCGCTCTGCACCTGGCGGATCAGCTCGCCGATGGCCTTGGTCTCGCGCTGGGAGCGCTCGGCCAGCTTGCGCACCTCGTCGGCTACCACCGCGAAGCCCTTGCCGTGCTCGCCGGCGCGGGCCGCCTCGATGGCGGCGTTGAGGGCGAGCAGGTTCGTCTGCTCGGCGATGTCGTCGATCGTCTCGACTACCGTGCCGATGCGCTCGCCCAGCTGGCCCAGCTCCTCCACCTTGCCCGCCGCCTGGGTCACGACCGTCTGGATCTCACCCATCTCGGCGACCGTCTCTTGCACGGCGCGCGCGCCGTGCTCCGCCGACGCCCGGGTCTGCTGGCTGGCCGTGGCGACCGCCTGCGCGTTGGCCGCCACCTGCTCGATCCCGGCGGCCATCTGGGTCGTCGTCTCGCTGGCGCTGGTCACGCCGCGCGCCTGCTCCTGGGCGCCCGCGGCCACCTGCTCGATGGCCTGCAGCAGCTGCTCGACCGAATGGTTGCTCTCCCGCGCGGCGCCGGCCTGCTCCTGCGCGCCGCGCGCGACCTCCTGGATGGCCGTCGCGACCTGCTGGCTGGTGGCGCCCGCCTGCTCGGTCACCTGCGCGAGCTGGGCGCTCGCGCCGCTCACGCGGTCGGCGCTGGCCGCCACCTGGGCCGCCAGCACCGTCAGCTGGCTCACGAGCTGCTGGTTGTCGGCCACCTGCCGGGCGTTCTGCTCGAGCTGCGCGTTGAAGGTCTCGGCCAGCAGCCGCAGTTCGGCGGTGCCGGCGGGCGTGAGCCCGAACCGCGGGTCCTCGGCGTTCCGCTCACGGAGGGCCCGCGTGTAGCGAGCGACGGGCACGCCGAGCAGGCGATGGAAGACGCCGAGCAGCGCGGCCATGCCGACGACCATGACGAGCGCGCTCAGCGCGAGCAGCTTGATGGCGTTGCCGGTCGCGTTCTGGGCCGCCTCGACCTCGCGGGCGGCGCGCGCGTTCATCTTGGTCTGGAACTCGGCGACGGGCTCCATGATGACGCGCTTGTCCTGGTCGTACTTCGCGTCGAACATGATCGTCCGGGCCTGGTCGATCTTCGCGCTCGGGGTGAGCGCCTGATCGTCAGCGCTCAGGCGGTAGGCTGCGACGGCGGGGGGCATGGACGTGGGGGGCACGCCGCGCGCCTCGAGCACGAGGCGCATGCCGCGGGTCTCGGTGTCCACGAGCGCGTCGGAGTTCTTCTTGGCAAGCGCCAGCAGGTCGAACTCCTCCTGCGGCGCGCCCAGCTCCTTCAGTCGCGCCAGCACCTTGTCGCGGGTCTGCGTGGTGTCGATCTCGGTCCAGTAGTTGCGTAGCGGCTGGCTGTCGGTGGTGACGACGTAGCGGCGGACCTCGTTCGTGAGCAGGTCCGAGGCGTTGGCGAGATCGATGCCGAGTTGCTTGAACTCCGCCTGGCGGCGCACGGCCGTCTCCTCGGCCCGCAGGGACTGCTGGACGAGGTAGATGCTGCCGCCCAACAATAGCGCCAGGACGCAGAGCCCGGCGGCGGCGATCGCGCTGATCGTGGACTGCTTGACCCTCACGGTAATGCCTCCCCGCTGGCTGAGCCGCGGCGGGCGCTGAGCGGAGTCCCCGACGCTCCGCGCGCTAGGCGGCTGCTCGCGCGCTGCTTTCAGGTCTACTGGATGTATCGGTGGGCGTGGCCTGCCCGTTGAGGGTTAGCGGGGGCCCACCGTGGCCTCGTGCGGGGAGGCGCTAGCGAAGCCGAAGGCCGGGAGCGCGCCCGAAGTGCTTGACGTTGCGAGCGCACCCGGCACACAAGAAGGAGTCGGTCCCGGGCACTGCCCGGGACCGACTCGCTGGGCCTGACGTGAGGTCCGCGTCAGCCTTCGCGGCGGCTGCCGCGGAAGAAGGACTCGACGGCCTCCACCATGTCCTGGCCGCTCGGCAGCTCGCCGCCCGTGGCGGGCCGCGGCGGCACGTCGGGCCGGATCTCCGGCGCGGCGCTTAGCGTATGCCAGGCGCCTTGCTGGAAGTCGTTGCCCGCCTCAAGCTGGCCTTGCTGCGCCGCCACCATCTGGACGTACTGCCACAGCTTCGGCTCCTCCTTCACGCGCTCGGTGAGCCGCCGCGCCTGCTCGCGGCCGGCCTCGTCGAGCGCCGCCAGGTCGAAGCGCAGGTTGGCCAGCTGCTCGACGGTGTGCAGCAGCGCCCACGAGAGCTGCGGGTGGACGATGCCCTGCGCGTAGTGGGGAGCGCGGGCCGAAACGCCGGCGGCCGGCAGCTCGTGCCGCGCGCAGGCGTCGAGCAGCGCCGCGGTGAAGCCGGTCGGGCCCTGGTAGCGCGACTCGCGCACGCCGAGCGCCGTGAGCGCCTGGCGCATGGCGGCATCGGCCGCGCGGCCGGAGAGCAGCGGCTGGCCGAGATGGGACACCTGGTCCCAGTAGCTGCCCAGCACGATCACAGCGCTCGCGCCGCAGCGGCGCGCGGCGGCCACGATCGCCTCGGCGCAGGCTCGCCAGCGCAGGTCGGGCTCGGGGCCGAGGAGCAGTAGCAGGTCGTGTGGCGCGTCCGGCAGGCGGCAGGCGTGCAACTCCAAGCTGGGCCAGGCCAGCTCGCGCTCGCCTCCCTCGCGCTGCAGCGTGATGGGGCGGGTGACGGTGTACTGGTAGATCTCGTCGCCGTCGAACGCGGCCAGCCGCTCGGCGCCGTGCTTCCCGATGAGGTACTGCACCGCACCCGTCCCGGCCACCGCCCCGTCGCCCCAGCCCGCCACCGCGGCCAGTAGCACCGGCGCTCGCAGCGCGGGAGTCTCCGCAAGCTGTAGCTCTAACTGACGGTTCATTCCTTCACCTCGCCATCCGCTCGCCGCGCGCCCCGGCCGATCGACCGTATCGCGACGATCTCCCACAAATCTTTCTTCACTAGAATGTGAACGCAGTCCGCGTGCCGGGCCAGGGACGCCCGCCGCGCTAGAGTAGTGATACCGAGCGGCCCGCTAGGGACTCACAAGCGCCGTGCAAGAACTTCGTAAGAAGGGGGTCAGCCGCTCCCGGAAAGGGCCGCGGCCCGGGCGACTGCGAGTGTGAGGGATCGCGCCCCGCCAAAGCGCGGGGACGCCGCGCGGTAAGAGCCGGGGCGACAAGCGCGAGGGCGCGGGCATTTGCGGCCGTGGGCGACCGGACGGTAGACTCGTTGCCAATTAGCGAGGGGCGCGCTGCGCCGCCGCGGGTGCCGAACGCGGGAGCGAGCGAACATGCGGGCGACGAGCCTCGGGCGCAACCTGCCGCGCATCGTCGTCTTTCTGTCTCTGATTGCGGCCCTGATCGGGTCGGCGGCGCCGGGGGCGCCGGCCGCGCCATTGGCGGCCTGCGCGCCACGGCCCGCTGTGGGCGTGGCGGTCGTGCCCGGCGGGGCCGGGGCGCTGCAAGTGACCATCACGGCCACCACCAACGGCAGCACGCCCACCAACCAGCTCACGCGCCTGCAGTTCGGGGCGGCCAGCGGGGCGCTAATCGACGTGCCGGGACAGCCGGCGGGGCAGCCCGGGAGCTTCACGGTCGT
>JAJPHF010000147.1 GCA_021325365.1 Pseudomonadota bacterium | reverse complement strand
TCGACCAGCACCGGCTGGAAGCGCCGCTCCAGCGCCGCGTCGCGCTCGATGTACTTGCGGTACTCGTCGAGCGTCGTGGCGCCGATCGTCTGCAGCTCGCCGCGAGCGAGGGATGGCTTGAGGATGTTCGCCGCATCCACGGCGCCCTCGGCCGCACCCGCGCCGACGAGGGTGTGCAGCTCGTCGATGAACAGCACACAGTTGCCCGAGTTCTTCACCTCTTCGATGATCTTCTTGAGGCGCTCCTCGAACTCGCCGCGGTACTTCGTGCCCGCCACCAGCGAGCCGATGTCGAGCGTCAGCAGTCGCTTGCCCATCAGCGTCTCGGGCACGTCGCCGGCCGAGATGCGCTGCGCCAGGCCCTCGACGATGGCCGTCTTGCCGACACCCGGCTCGCCGATCAGGGCGGGGTTGTTCTTCGTGCGGCGGGAGAGGATCTGGATCACGCGTTCGATCTCGCGCTCGCGGCCGATGCACGGGTCCAGCTTGTTCGCCCGCGCCGCGGCCGTCAGGTCCATACCGAGCTGGTCGATGACCGGCGTCTTGCTGGAATGCCGCGACTCCTGCTGCGAGTACGCCGCCGACTGGTTGAGGACGTAGATGACCTGGTTGCGCACCTTGTCTAGCGAGACGCCAAGGCTCTCCAGTACGCCTGCCGCGATCCCCTCGCCCTCACGAACCAGCCCGAGCAGCAAATGTTCGGTACCAATGTAATGATGGTTGAGGCGCCGCGCCTCGTCCACCGACAGCTCGATCACCTTCTTGGCGCGGGGCGTCAGCCCGATGTCGCCGGTGACCGTGCGGTCGCCACGGCCGATGATGAACTCGACCGCGCTGCGCACCTTGTTCAGGTCCACGCCCAGGTTGGCGAGAACCTTTGCTGCCACGCCCTCGCCCTCACGGACGAGCCCGAGGAGCAGATGCTCCGTACCGATGTAGTTGTGATTGAAGCGCTGCGCCTCTTCCTGGGCCAGCTGCAGCACCTTGCGGGCGCGTTCCGTAAATTTGTCAAAGCGATCAGGCATGATGAGACTCTCCGCTGCTCAGGCTCACGAGGGTTTGTTTCAATCCCCACCCGGTGCTACACCCGGGTGCGACGAGGGAACTACTGCTGTCATTATACCCCGACGCTGGGAATAATAGCCTCCGTTGCCGTCGGTCCGGAAAGGCGACGAAGGCGTTCGGCGGCTCCTGCCCCCCGTCACTACAGGCCAGCGCGGCGACGGAGCAACGCGGGACTCCGCGGTGTTCCTGTCCCCGCGCGATGGACCACCCGCGATGGATGGCGCTACTGAGCTTGGACGTGCGCGTGCGGGTTTGGCTCCGCACCGCTCTGGGGGGAGGTCGCGTCGGCCGGCGGCTCGGGCGGGGAGCCCTCGGGGTGGTCGGGGAGCGCCGCGCCGGTATTGGCGGCCGCCGCTTCCCGCGCCGCGTAGGCTTCGCTCAGCCCTTGCAGGCCCGTGGCCATGTCCCCGAGCGTCGTGCCGCTCTGGGGGCCCTGGGAGTAGACCGACGGGATCTCCTCCTGCTCCTCCTCCTGCGCCTGACGCAGGCTCAAGCCCAGACGATGACGCGCGGCGTCGATCCGGATGATCCGCAGCGGCACCACGTCGCCTTCCTTGATCACGCTCTTCGGGTGCGTGATGCGCTCGTCGGCGAGCTCCGAGATGTGGATGAGCCCTTCGACCCCTTCGTCGATCTCTGCAAACGCGCCGAACGGCGCTAGCTTGGTGATGCGCCCTGTCACTACCTGGCCGATTTGATAGTGCTCCTGCACGCGCGTCCAGGGCTCCGCCTGCAGGCGCTTCAGGCTCAACGCGATCTTCTTCTTCTCGCGGTCCACACCGACCACGTAGACGTCGACTTCCTCGCCCACCTTCAGCACCTGGCTGGGGTGGGTCACCTGGCCCCAGGACAGCTCCGAGAGATGGATCAGCCCGTCGGCGCCGCCCAGGTCCACGAAAGCGCCGAAGTCGCACAAGCTGGTGACGACGCCGCGCCGCGTCTCGCCCTCTTGCAGCTCGCTGAGCAGGCGCTCCTTCTCGCGCGCCCGACGCTCCTGCACGGCCGCTCGTTCGGAGAGAATCAGCCGGTTGCGCCGGCGGTTCATCTCGATGACTTTGAGCAGCAGGTGGCGGTTGTGCATCGTGGCCAGACGGTTCTCGATCGGCTCTTCCGGCGCGCCGGCGCGCCGCAGGTCGACGATCTGGGAGAGCGGCACGAAGCCGCGCACGCCGTGGACGTTGACGATCAGGCCGCCCTTGTTGTGCTCGACAACGTCGGCCTCGATGGTCTCTCCGTCCTCGAACACCTTCTGGAGAAGCCGCCAGCCGCGTTCGGCCTGGGCCTTCGTCAGCGAGAGGATGACGTGCCCCTCGGCATCCTCGGGCTGGATGACCGAGGCCACTACCTGGTCGCCGACCTTCAGGAGCCGGGTGGGATCGCCGTAGGGCGCGCCGGTCTCGTGGGCGGGGACAATCGCTTCCGACTTTACGCCGATGTCGACGAGGACTTCATCGCGGTCCACCCGCACGACGATGCCGTCCACCACATCCCCGCGGCGCAGATTGCCGTAGCCTGGAGCGTGGCTGTCGAGCAGCCCTTCCATGCCCTCTTCTGCGCCCTGACTGGTGTCCTGCGCATCGCCGTCCGGCTCGCTGTACGTCATCCCGCGCCCCCTAGTGCAGGGCGAATATTGGGGTGATTATACTTGACCACCCCCGAAAAGGCAACGCGTGTACCCCTGTCACGGCATGGCCCGGCGCCCCTCCAAGGCCTGGGCCAGAGTGACTTCGTCCGCGTACTCCAGGTCACCCCCGACCGGCAGGCCGCGCGCGATCCGCGACACCCGCACGCCCAGCGGCGCGATTCGCTTAGCGATGTAGACCGCCGTGGCGTCCCCCTCAACGCTAGGGTTCGTCGCCAGGATGACTTCGCGGACTCCGCCACCTTCGAGCCGCCGCTCTAGCTCGGCGATCTTCAAATCGTCGGGCATGATGTCTTCCAGCGGCCGAATCGCCCCGTGCAGCACGTGGTACAAGCCCTTGTAGCCGCGCGTGCGCTCCAGCGCGAGAATGTCCAGCGGCTCCTCGACGACACAGATGACGCCGCGATCGCGGTTGTCGGCGCGGCAGATGGCGCACGGCTCGACGTCCGTGATGTTCCAGCACTGCGAGCAGAATATGACGGTCTCGCGCATGCTCAAGATCGCCTCGCCGAGGCTCTTCGCCGTCTCGGGCGGCATGCGCAGCAAGTAAAAGGTAAGCCGCTGGGCGGTCTTCGGCCCGACGCCCGGGAGCTTCGCGAACTCCTCGATCAGACGCGCCACCGGCTCGACGGTCAGTTGCATGGAAATCTCGTTCTCTAGAGCCGACAGCGATCAGCAGTCAGCGGCGACTTTCCTTCCGCGTCTGCTGATCGCTGACGGCTGAATGCTGACAGCTAGCTTAGAACAGCCCGGGAATCTTCATGCCGCCGGTGAGCTTCGACATCTGGCCGGCGGCCAGCTCTTGCGACTTGCCGAGCGCCTCGTTCACGGCGGCCACGATCAGGTCTTGCAGCATCTCCACGTCGTCGGGGTCCACCGCGGCGGGATCGATCGTCACCGCCTGGACATGCTGCTGGCCGGTCATGACGACCTTCACGGCGCCGCCACCGGCCGTCGCCTCCACGGTCGCCTGGGCCAGCTCTTCCTGCATCTTGGCCAGCCGGTTCTGCATGTCCCGCAGCGCCTTGGCGTTGGGGCCGCCCATCATGGTTCGTGCTCCTCTCCGCCGGGCGGTGCGCCCAGGCGCTCCACCCCCGTCGCGCCGAACAGCTCGACTGCCTGCTGGAGGAAGCTATCGTCCGGCAGGGTCGGCTGGTAAGCATCGGCCGAACGGCAGCGGATACGGCATACGATGCCTAGCTCCGCGGCCAGCACCTGCTCGACGGCACGACGACAGTCGATGTCCTCTTCTATAGTACGCCGCAGAAACTCGTTCGTGAAAGCAAGGTGCAGCTCCTCGCCGCGCAGGCCGACAAGCGTCGCCGCCTCCAGCGCGATACCCGCCTTAGGCACCTGGGTGGCGACGATCTCCATGAACTGTGCCCAACGGTGGCGGACGATCGCTTCCTGAATGGCTGGATGCGGAATGGGCTCGGGCAGCGTCGCCGCGCCGTCCTCCGTGGTCTCGGCAGCGGCCGCGACTCGGCCGTTTGCGCTATCCGGGGCGGCGCCGTCCGGCTCTGCACCCGGCCCCTTGCCGGACGACACGGGCTCTCCTCGGGCTGCCGTGGTCGCCGGGTCGCCGGCGGGGCCCGCGCTCACCGGTGCAGCCGGCGCGCTGGCCTCGGTCCGCACCGCCGATAGGGGTGGCGGGCCGGAAGACGCGGCCGCCGGGCGCACGGGGTCCCGAGGCGGCACGAAAGGTGCCATACTGCCGCCGGCCGCCGGCACCGCCGACGCCGGGCCGATCGCGGCGTCGAGCGCCGTTTCCAGCAGCGCAAGCTCAAGCTGCACCTGGAGCTGGCCGGCGTCGCGCCCCTTGGGGTCCACGGCGCTCAGCCGCCGCACCATCGCGACCAGCGCGGCCGGCTGCCAGGCGCCGGCCTGGCTCTCCAGCCAGGCTTGCTCGTCGGCGCCGAACTCGAACGCCAGCACGTCGCTGGCTCCGAGACGCGCGAGCAGGAGGGCGCGCAGGTAGCCGACGAGATCGTCGAGAAACTGGCGCAGGTCGGCGCCCTCGCGGGCGAGCTGGGCCACGACCGCGAGGGCGGCGCGGGCGTCGTGGCGCGCGAGTGCCTCGGCGGTCGCCCGCAGCGACTCCTCCGCCGTCAGCCCCAGCACCTCGCGTGCCGCGGCCAGCGTGATCGAGTCGCCGCTGTAGGCCACGAGCTGGTCGAGGGTGCTGAGTGCGTCGCGCACCCCACCGTGCGCCAGCCGCGCCACCCGCTGCAAGACCGCCGGCTCGGCCTTGAGCCCCTCGGCCGCGATGACCTTGCCTAGGTGCGCCACCAGGTCGTTCAGCGCGATGCGGCCGAGGTCGAAGCGCTGGCAGCGCGAGAGGATCGTCGCCGGCACCTTGTGCACCTCGGTCGTCGCCAACACGAACACGACGTGCGGCGGCGGCTCCTCGAGCGTCTTCAGGAACGCGTCCCAGGCCGCCGCCGAGAGCTGGTGCGCCTCGTCGAGGATGTACATTTTGCGCGGGGCCTGCGACGGCGAGATCCACACCTTCTCGCGCAAATCGCGGATGTGGTCGATGCCGCGGTTCGATGCCGCGTCGATCTCGACTAGATCGAGGGCACGTCCGCTCCCCACGTCGTGACAAGCGTCGCAGGCGTCGCAGGCGTCGCCGTCTTGCGGCGCCTCGCAGGCCATCGCTTTGAACAGGATGCGCGCGATGCTCGTCTTGCCGGTGCCGCGCGGCCCGCAGAACAGATAGGCGTGGGCGACCTGGCTGGCCGCCACGGCATTGCGCAGGGTGCGCGTAACGTGCTCCTGGCCAAGCACGTCGGCGAAGCGGCCGGGCCGCCAGCGCAGGTAGAGCGCCCGCCGGTCTGCCGCTTGCTGACTGCTGAGTGCTGAGTGCTGAGCAGGGGCGGTAGGTTCGAGCATCATGCGCCAGCACCCGGGGCGGCCAGCTCGACCGGCGCCGCCTTAGCAACGACAGGTCCGGCAGGCCCAGGGTCGGCGGCGCGCAGGCGCGCGTCCAGGCGTAGGCGGTCGAGAAACTCGCCGGTGCGCAGGCGGCGCTCGATCAGCGACTCGGTATAGGCGCGCAGCACCGCGTCGGCGCCGCCCAGCACCTCTGGGGCCACCGCCAATCGCGCCGCCGCGAGCGACGGCGTGCGCTGGAGGAAGCGCAGCACCTTCAGCACGTTCACGGGTATGCTCTGCGCCGTCGGCTCGCTCGGCCCACACGCCACGCAGGCGACGCCCCCAAGCGGCTGGCTAAAGTAATTGGGTCCCGGGACTATCTCGGCGCGGCAGAGCACGCATTGCGTGAGCTGTGGCCGGTACCCGAGTGCGGCCAGCGTGTGGAGCGTGAAGTACTGTAGCGCCAGCGGCGACGGCGCCGGCGCGTCCAGTGCCTCCAGCAGCTCGCGCAGCAGGTGAAACACCGCGCGGTGCTCTAGCCGGTCGGGGGTAAAACGGTCGACCAGCTCCAAAGCGTAGTATGCCTGCGAGGTGCGCGCCAGGTCTTCGCGGACGGTGCGGAACGCGGCGCGCGTCTCGGCTTGTGCCACCACGTCCAGCTCGCGGCCGCGGGCAAGCTGCACCAGCGTCAGACTGAACAGCTCCAGGTGACCCGCGAGGCGGCTCGCCGGGCGCCGCACGCCCTTCGCCACCGCGCGCAGCTTGCCCTCGTCGGGTGTATACAGCGTGAGGATGCGGTCCGCCTCACCCAGGTTGTGCCGCTTGAGAACGATTGCTTCGGTTGTATAGACCCGCACCCGCCGCATAGGCCCCTACCGCATTCCCTCTAGCAGCCGTACCGTCATCTCGCCCTTCGCCGGATCGATGCGCTTTACCACGTCTTTGATTGCCGGAATGAGCAGCTCGCCGGGCTGCGTGTCTACTACGTAGACGTCGTTCGCGCCTGTCTGTAGGATATCGCGTACCCGCCCCAGATGCGTCCCAGCCTCGTCACGAACCTCCAGGCCGATGACGTCCTCCCAGAAATAGTGCCCACGAGGCAGACGCACGCGCTCCGCGGCCGGCACCTGGACGATGGCATTGCGCCAGCGTTCCGCGTCGTCGCGGGAGTCGAGCCCGTCAAGCTTGAGCAGGACGAAGTGGCCTTGCAGGCGCGCGCGCTGCACGGCGAAGGGTTGCCGCTGCGGGCCGAGGTACACGCGGGCAGTCGCGGCAAAGCGACGCGGAAAGTCGGTGAGCACCGCGCACTTCACCTCGCCCCGAATGCCGTGGGGCGCGAGCACGCGGGCGACGGCCACGAAGCCGGGCGGCTGAGGGCTGGGGGCTGGGGGAGGAGACAGCTCGGGCGCTGAGTCCTGGCTCTCGGCCCCTGGCCCCTGGTCCTCAGCTCCGCCGGGGCGACTCAGACGACCTCCACGTTGACGCGCACGCCGCGCCGCACGGCGGCCGCCTTGACGAGCGTGCGGAGGGCGTTGATCATGCGCCCTTGGCGGCCGATCACCTTCCCCATATCCTCGGGCGCGACTTCCAGCTCGTAGATGAGCCCGCCCCCTTCTGGGATCTCCACGACGCTCACCCGGTCGGGATGCTCCACCAGGCCGCGCGCCACGTATTCGACGAGCTCTTTCACCCCGCTACGCCTCTTCCTTCGTGGCCGCGCGGTCCAACGACGGTACGCCCGCGCTGGACTCGCCTTCGGCGCTCTCCACCGGCTCCGCGCCTTCACCCTGCCCAGTGGCGCGGCGGCGCGCGGGGCGCTTGGCGGCCGCCGCATCCTCGGCGGCCGCACCAGTCGCCGACCCCTCGGCTGCCTCGGCCGGCGCTTCGGTGCCGGCTACGCTTGCGCTTGGCGTTGGGGGGGCGGGCTCGGCCGGCGCCGCGGCGCGGCGGGCGCGGGCTCGCGTTGGCGCGGCCTCGGCCTCGGCGACACTTTCGGCAGCCGGGGCTGCGGCGGCGGCCACGGCGCCATCGCCCGCGATGCCCTCGCGCTTGAACAGCCGCGCCACGCGGTCGCTCGGCTGGGCCCCATTCGCCAACCAACGCTGAGCCTTGGCCGCGTCGATCACTACGGTCGACGGCTCGGTGCGCGGGTTGTAGTGCCCCAAGATGTCCAGAAACGCGCCGTCGCGGGGGGCGCGGGCGTCGGCCACGACCACCCGATAGGTCGGCTTCTTCTTAGCGCCCGTGCGGCGCAGGCGAATTCGCAACATACCTGCTTCCTTACAGTGGGGACCACCGGATCAGACGCCTGGCGCGGGCCGGCCCGCACGATGATCCCGTGTTACCTACAGCGGCGAATACGGCATTATACCGCACGCGCGCGGGCCACCGCGACGTGGCGGCCACGGCGAGACGCGCGTCACAGCCGTGGCACATACCTTGCAAACAGCGGTCAACACAGTTGCTCGGCGGCAAGGGGGCCGCCACGGGCCGGTCAGCCCCCGAAACGGAGTGGACGCCAGAGCAGGAGCAGACGATGCTGATTAGCGCTGATCTCAAGTGTTATTATTGCGGCTACGTCACAGGCGAGGTGATCACCGATACCTCACACCCGGATCGCGTCCTCGCCTTCAGGCCGACCGATGGTGACGTCCAGTCGGGGAAGGCCGCACGCCGCTGCAGCCGCTGTGGCGGCCCTGTGTACCTCGACGACGCGCAGACCTTGAGCCCGCGCGAGGCCGCCGCGCTGGTGAACGCTGCCCGCGCCGACCGCCAGCGCCAACGCATGCGGGCAGGCGCGTGAGCGGGGGGCCCGGGGCAGGGAATAATAGAGATCGGCCGACGAGCTGCGTATCGTAGCCCCGATCTCCGACTCCTTGTCCTCTACTCTAGATATTCGCGCAGCTTCGCCCGGAGCTTTGGCTGGCGCAGCTTCGCCAGCGCCTCGGCCTCGATCTGCCGCACCCGCTCGCGGCTGACGCCAAGCTCCTCACCGATCTCCCCGAGCGTCCGGTCGCGCCCGTCAATCAGCCCGAAGCGCATCTTGAGCACGGCACGCTCCCGCTCGCTAAGCTGCTGCAGCGCGTCCTCGACGTGCTCCTTCAATAACTCCTGGGCGGCGGCCTCGGCGGGAGCCCGGGCGGCACGGTCGGCAATAAAATCGGCGAGGGTGCTTTCTTCCTCCTCGCCGACCGGAGTCTCCAGGGAGATGGGCTGCCGGGCCGCCCGGATGATCTGGCGTACCTTCTCTGCCGAGGTGCCCATCTCCTGCGCGATCTCATCTGGCTCCGGCTCGCGCCCCAACTCCTGCTGAAGATCGCGGCTCACCCGGTAGACATCGCCAATCAGCTCAATCATGTGAACGGGCACGCGAATCGTGCGCGCTTGGTCGGCGATGGCCCGCGTGACAGCCTGGCGAATCCACCAGTAGGCGTAGGTGCTGAAGCGATAGCCCTTGCGGTAATCGTACTTTTCCACCGCGCGCTGGAGGCCGATGTTGCCCTCTTGGATCAGGTCGAGCAGCGGGAGGCCGCGCCCCATGTACTTGCGGGCGACAGAGACCACCAAGCGGAGATTGGCCTCGGTGAGCTGCCGTCGTGCCTCTTTACCGATCTGGTGGCGCTCGATTAGATCGGTGCCCTCCTTGGACTCGGCCGGCAACTGACGTAATAGCTCGGCGGCTTCGTTGCCCTGCTCGATCTCCTTGGCCAGCGAGACTTCTTGCTGGGCCGTCAGCAGGCTTACCCGGCTGATATCACGCAGGTAGATCGCGGCGGGCGCATCGGGAACGTCGACGGTTTCTTCAGCGTGCGGGTGTTCGCCAAGCGACTCGGCGGCAGCCATCAAGGGTGCCGGGCGCAGGTCCTCCTCGATCTCCGGCGTTCCCAGATGCGCGGGCTCGAGCTCGTCTTCGTCCTCGGCCGCGTCGACCTCTTCGAGCTCCTCGGGATCGTGCTCGCCATTGAGCGTGCCGCCAGGCAACGGCACACCGCGGTTCTCCAGCTCGCGCCACACCTGCGGCGCGGTGACGCCGATCTCCGCGGCCGTCCGCGCGATCTCTTCCGGCGTCACGGACCCAGACTCGTGCGCCTTGTCCACCAACTCGTCGATCTCGGGCGCGGACGGGCGGTGCGCCAGAGGATCTACCATGCCTGCTCCTCCCGCTCGGGGTCGCTCCTGCCGGGGCAGCCGCGGCCAGAGCACGGGCGCCAGGGCGCCGACCCGGAACCGCCACCGGCGGCGCCCCACGGGCGGTCGACGGTACGGTGAGTTACTGTCCTCGTGGGCTGGGGTTGGTAGCCCGTCTAATAATACCACAAGGGTCGGCGCGCAACGCCCCGATCGCGACCGGGCGCGGCGCCCCGAGCAAGCCCGTTTGCGGTCGCGCTCAGCCCATCAGCGCGGCCACTCGCGCCCTTCCAGCAGCCAGGCGGCCATGTACACCTCGTCGTGCTCGTCCGCCAGGCACCAGCTCGCGCACCGTGGACATTTCCACTTGATCGGCTCGTCCCGTGCGACGCCGTCCGGGCGCGACCCCTCGACGGTCATCTCCGTCCCGCAGCCCTCGCACTGCATGACGCGTCCTTAGTTCGTATGTGTTATCGCCTGGCGGGCCACCACCGACGAGTTGACAGCCTGCCGCCAGTCGGCCGGGTCGCCTCCATGAGAACACTCTACCACGTGGCACAAGCGGGTTCGGCTCTTGGCGCGGTCGGTATACGGCACGACGCGTGGTGCCGAGCGGGGGAAGACCGAGCCGCGTGGAGTGGCGACCGAGCGCCGGGTCCGACGCTAGCGCGGCCCGTGGTCGAGGATGCGAACGACGAGCGAGGTGGTGCCGTCGTTCCAGAGCCCGGCGGCGAACGTCCATTGCGCGAGGGCCGGCGCGGGCGGCTGCAGCTCCTGCTCCCAGGGCGCCCGCCCGCTAAGTGGGCCATCGCTGCTGCCCGCGCGACGGGCGCCGTCGCGGGCGAACCAGTTCTGCGAGTAGCTGCCATGGAAGGGCGCGCCGTCGGGCGCCGCGAGGACCAGCAGGCTATAACGCCGTGAGGGATCCAGAGGCGCACTCACGAGCCCGCCGGCGCCCGCGGCCAGCACCTGCTCCACGACCACGGTTGGGCCTTGCGCGCGCGCCGGAGCGCCGGGCCAGCCCAGAGCCACCATCACTACCGCGCAGACGACGAGCGCGGCACGCCGCCGGTCTCGCCAGACCCACCGGCTTCGGCCCTGCGTCCGCACCGCCCCGCTCATGATCCCCAACGTCCTGTCGCGCCGCGGCCCCGCCACACGACCGTCGAGCTCCCCCGACGGTCCATGGTCCTCCTACCATATCGAACGCAGCCGGCACGGAAACGTTACATAGGCTGCCGAAACTGCCATTGTGACGGCCCTGCAAGCGCCGCACGCCAACGCCGTTTCTATAATGACGAGCGTCAGGAGGTGCACATGCAATCATCTTCGCTCGTGCCGGCGGCGGCCACGCGCAGCTTCCGAGTCCGCGCATCCCGTCCCGGCCCGCCAATCACCCTCGTCGCGGCAATCGTCCTTCTGATGCTCGGGGGGCTGGCCGGCGCGCTGGCGGTGGACCGGGCGGCACAGCCGTGGCTCGGCGGTTTCGTGAACGGCGTGCGCAGCCTGGGCGGATGGGGAGCGCCTCCGGCACGGGAGGACACGTTCCAAGGGCCAATCGCCATGCCCGTGCGCGTACCGCTAGATCCCGTGGCCGACACGGAGCCGGTACCCCTGGCGGTGGCCGAGGCGGCGCCCGCTACGCCGCGCGTCGAGACCGACGGCGGGCCATTGCGGGCCGTCGCGGCGCCCGGCCCCGAGGCGGCGGCCAGCGCGTCCGAGCCAGCCGCGACGCCGGCCGCGGACGAGAGCGTCGCGTCCAGTTCACCGGCGAACGGCGGCGACAGCGTCTCGCAGGACGCGACGGAGGCCGCCGCGGCAAATACCGCCGCGCTCCCGGCCGCGGCGGCAGGCAACGGTAACCCCGCCGCCCCGGCCACGCCCGCCGCCGGCAGTGTGACGCCCGCCGATGCCCCGGCGACCGTAACGACAGCGCCGGCGGGCGGCAACGCCGCCGCGCCGTAAATCCGCCGCGGCGGACCCTGGCGGCTGGCGCTCGCAACGGGGAGGCCAGCCGCCTTTGGTATAATTCTGCGGCCCTGATCTTCCGCGCCAGGCGGCGATGGCAGCATGGAACTCGCCCTCACGTACGACGACGTCCTGCTCGTCCCGCGGCACTCCGACGTGCGCTCGCGCCGCCACTGCGACACTAGCACCCGACTCACCCGCCAGGTCTCGCTCGCGATTCCCATCGTATCCGCGAACATGGACACGGTTACGGAGTGGCGCCTTGCCGTCGCGATGGCCTCGAGGGCGGCATCGGCATCATTCATCGCTTCATGACGATCGAGCAGCAGGCCGCGGAGGTGTCGCGCGTCAAGTGCCCCGAAAGTGTTGTCGTGCGCGACGTGCAAACGCTCGCGCCTGAGCACACGCTGAAGGACGCGTGGGACCTGCTGGCGCGGTCAGAGGCCACCAGCGTGCTCGTCGTCGAGCGCGACCATCTCGTAGGCATCCTAACCGTCCGCGATCTCCTGTTCGAAGACGATCCGGACAAGCCAATCGGGGCGGTCATGACGCGCGGTGCGCAGCTCGTGACCGCGCCGGTCGGCACGTCGCTGGATGAGGCCAAGCGGCTGCTGCACGAGCATCGGATCGAGAAGCTGCCGCTCGTGGACGAGCAGGGCCGCTTGCGCGGTTTGATCACGGCGCGTGACCTGATGCGCGTCTACCAGCACCCGCGTGCCAGCCGCGACGCCACCGGCCGCTTGCGCGTCGGCGCGGCAGTGGGCGTGGTGGGCGACTACCGTGAGCGGGCCGAAGCGCTGGTCGCGGCGGGCGCGGACGTGCTGGTCGTCGATATCGCCCACGGCCATGCCGAGCACGCGCTGAAGGCGTGCCGGGCGCTGAAGCAGCGCTTCCCGGACGTTGATCTGATCGCCGGCAACGTGGCCACGGCCGAGGGCACCACGGACCTGATCGCTACGGGCGTGGATGCCGTGAAAGTCGGCGTGGGCCCGGGCGCTGCCTGCACGACGCGCATCGTGACGGGTGTCGGCGTGCCGCAGCTCACGGCCGTGCTCAACTGTGTCCGGGCGGCCGCGCCCCACGACGTCCCGATCATCGCCGACGGCGGCGTGCGCGCTTCGGGCGACGTGGCGAAGGCGCTCGCGGCCGGCGCGGCGACGGTAATGGTAGGCAGTCTCCTGGCCGGCACGGAAGAGAGCCCGGGCGCCACGGTCCTCCGCGACGGCGTGCGGTACAAAGTTTACCGCGGCATGGCGTCCGAGAGCGCCGCCATCGATCGCTACCGGCGGCTATCGCTGGGGATCGATCAGGAGCGCTTCGACGCGAGGGTGCCGGAGGGCGTGGAAACCGTGGTGCCATATCGCGGCCAGGTGACCGACGTGCTCTTCGATCTGACCGGCGGCCTGCGCTCGGCCATGAGCTACCTCGGCGCCCGCTGCCTGCGCGAGTTCGTGGAGCACGCCGAGTTCGTCCGCGTCACCGGGGCCGGCCGCTATGAAAGCCTGCCCCACGCTGCAACGCGTGCCGCCCGAACAGCGCCGAGCGCTGAGTAGGCCATGGACGGCCGGCCCCCGAACCCCCTGCCGCCTGCGTCCTCGGCTCAGCCCGCAACCATCGACGATCAGCGTTCCGCGCAGGCGCGGTATCCCGCGCTGAGCGCCGAGCGCCCTGTGGCCTTGCCGGCCCTGTTCCTGGCGTTTGCGCGGGTTGGCTTGCTGTCCTTCGGCGGCGGAGCCACTACGCTCGTCCTAATGCAGCAGGAGATGATCGAGCGCCGCCGCTGGCTGGATGCCCGCGGGTTCGCCTTCACCTTCGCGCTCAGCCGCATGTACCCTGGTGCGCACCTGCTGGCACAGGCCGCGCTGATCGGCCACGTGCTGCGCGGCATGGCGGGCGCCGTGGTCGCGCTGCTCGGGCTGGTCTTGCCGTCCTGCCTCATCACGATCGTGTTCACCGTCTTCTTCTTGAGCCTGCGGGCGAACCCCCTCGGTGCCGCGGTGATCAACGGCATCCTGCCGGCGACGGCCGGCATGACGATCGCCGTGAGCTACCGGCTAGCGCGTGACACGATGCAGGACGAGCGCGGCCGCACGCGGCTGGTGACGCTGTTCCTGATCGGCGGTGGCTTCACGCTGATGGGGCTGCTGGAGGTATCGTCAGTGCTCGCGGTCGTCGTCGCGGGCGTGCTGGGGGCCGTGCTGTACCAGCTCGCGCCCGGCTCCGCGCCGACCCCCGAGCCGACCATACCACCGACCGGCATCGAGGAGCCCTAGGTGGACCTCGCCAACCTGTTCCTGATCTTCTTCAAGGCGTCGATCCTGTCGTGGGGCGGCTCCCAGCCGCTGCCCATCCTGCAGGACGAGCTAACACGACAGCGGCCCTTGCTCAGCGATCAGGACTTCGCCACCGCTATCGCGATCGGTCGCATCACGCCGGGGCCAAACGGGCTGTTCGTCCTGCCGATCGGCTACTTCGTCGCCGGGCTCGCGGGCGCCGTCGCGGCGACGCTGGCCATCTGCACCGTGGCCTTCTCCAGCCTGATTCTGTTACGGCTGCATGCGCGGCTGGCGCGCATCGCGGCGGTCGCCGCCGGAATACGCGGCATCCAAGCGGGTGCCATCGGCCTCACTTTCGCCGTGGGTTATCTCATCTTGCTGGCAACGGTGCATTCGCCGCTCGACCTGGCGATCGCCGCTGCGGCCTTCGCGCTCATTGCCTTCACGCGCGTGGACGTGCTGGTCGTGCTGGGCGGCGCCGGCGCGCTCGGCTTGATCGCCCTGCTGCACGTCGGCTAGCCGCGCCCCGCCTCGCCCGCCGGCGCGGGCAGCGCCATATGGTACGATGCCACGGCACACCTACCGAGGAGCCCATGAAGCTACCGCCCGGACGCCTTGCGCCCACCGCCGCGCTGCTGGTCACCGCCCTAGTGTCGGCGATGGACGTTACCATCGTCGCCACCGTCATGCCGACAATCGTCGGCGAGCTGGGCGGCCTGGCGCTCTACAGCTGGGTCGTCGCGGGTTACCTGCTCACCTCCACGACCACCGTGCCGGTCTACGGGCGGCTCGCCGACGTATATGGCCGCAAGCCGCTGTTCCTGGTCGCCATGAGCGTCTTCCTACTAGGCTCGGCGCTCTGCGGCCTCGCGCCGCGGATGGAGCTGCTAATCGCCGCCCGCGCCATGCAGGGCCTTGGCGCGGGCGGCCTCATGACCCTGGTGGCCACCCTCGCGGGCGACCTGTTCCCTGGTCGGGACCGGCCCAAGATCCAGGGCCTCATTTCGACAGTCTGGGGCGTCGCCGCTGTTCTCGGCCCCGTCGCGGGTAGCCTGATCGTGTCGTATGCCTCCTGGCGATGGGTGTTCTGGATCAACCTGCCGATTGGGCTACTCGCCGGCACGATTCTGGCCCTCACGGTCCACGAGCACGTCGAGCGTCACGCCCGACGGGTGGACTACGCGGGCGCCGCGCTGCTCACCATCGGCATCGCCGCGCTGTTACTCGGCCTCGTCGAGGGCGGCCAGCGCGGCTTCGCGGCGCCGCTTGTACTCGCCTGCTTCGGCGTGAGCGCGATCGCCCTGACGCTGCTGGCGTGGGTTGAGACGGGAACGCCCGAGCCCGTGGTGCCCTACGCCCTGCTGCGGCGCCGCCTGCTGGGACTGGCCAGCGTGGCCGCGGCGATCCTCGGCGCCTGCGTGATCAGCACCTCGACCTACCTGCCGCTGCTCGTGCAGGGCGCGCAGGGCGGTACGCCCGAGGACGTGGCGTGGGTAACCGGCGCCGTGTCGCTGGCTTGGACGGCGGGCAGCATCGCCGTGGGCCGGGTCCTCGTGCGGCGGGGCTACCGTGGCGCGGCGCTCGGCGGCATGACCCTGCTGAGCGGCGGCGGCGTGGTGCTCACACGACTCGCGCTCGACACTCCGCTGCCGCTGGTCGTCGCCGCGGGCACGATCGTGGGCGTCGGCATGGGCGTGACCTGGACGACGCTCATCGTGACGGCGCAGGGTGCGGTCGAGTGGGCGCAGCGCGGCGCCATCACCGGCACCCTCCAGTTCTTTCAGTCGATGGGCGGTACGCTCTGGGTAAGCCTCCAAGGCGCCGTGCTGAGCGCGGCGGTCGCGAGCGGGTTGCGCGCCGCGGGCATCGCCACCACGCCGGAGGCGGATTTGGCCGGGCCGGGCGTCGGCATGCTCAACGCCTTGCTCGACCCGGCCACGCGCGTCGCCCTGCCGCCGGACCAGGCGCGCGTGCTCGCCGACGTGCTGATCAATGGGCTGCACCTGGTATTCTGGCTCTACCTTGGCGCCGCGCTGCTGGGACTGGCGGTAGTCGCGCTACTCCCCGCGCCCGCGGCCTTGCCCACCGCCGCCCCAGATCGCGCCCGCTAGCAGTCGTCATCGGAGAATCGCTGTGCATCGGGACGTCCCAACACACAGCCGGTCGCTGCTGACCTGGGGCTGGGCTTGGTCTTCTGCACACTACGTCAATCCCTTATGTGGGTTTTAACACATGCTTAACAACACCCCCACAGCGCCTTAGCACTTTGAGAGGAAGTACCCCGTATAGTGCGAATCAACCGATCGGAGCGCTTGCCAACACCTGCAGGTGCGCAGACTGCGCACCAAGCGGTCGGCGAAAGGTTGGCTAAAGCCTAACAATTCGCGGTACACATCCTCTAAAGCGCGCGGCGTCCGCGGGACGCCGGATGAGATGATAGGTGGGGGGGACGATGCGCGTGGTGTCCACGGACCGGGTTGGCGCTCTGTGGCGGCAGATACCGCCGCTCGGCTGGCCACAGCTCGCGGCGCTGGTCGCCGCGCTGCTGCTGAGCCTGGCGCTGGGCTATATCACTTACGTGCGCCTTACCACGACTACGCCGGCGCCCGTGCAGACCGTCGCCGTCACACGCGGCGCGCTCGTCGCCGGCGTGAACGGGACGGGGACCGTCGTTGCCGACAACAGCAGCAAAGTAGGCTTCAAGGGCAGCGGCCGGGTGGCCGACGTGTTCGTGAAGGTGGGCGACGACGTGAACGCAGGCCAGCCGCTGGCGCAGCTCGACACCGGTGACCTGCAGGCGCAACTCCAGCAGGCCCAGGCGGCGCAGGCTACCGCCGAGGCGAAACTGCAGACCGTGCTTAACGGCGCGCGCCCCGAGGACGTCGCGGCCGCGCGCGCGCAGCTTGCTCAGGCGCAGGCCAAACTCACGGATATGATGACCGCGCGGCCGGAGGACGTGGCCGCCGCCCGGGCCGCGCTCGATCAGGCGCGCGCCAAGCTCGACGGCCTGCTCGCGGGGCGTCCCGAAGACGTGGCCGCCGCACAGGCGCAGCTCGACGCCGCTCTGGCCAAGCTGCACGGCATGGAGGCCCAGGGCCGCGCGGAAGACGTGGCTGCGGCCCAGGCGGCCCTCGACCAGGCTCGCGCCAAACTCGACGCGCTGTACCATCCGAGCCCCGCCGACGTGGCGAATGCGCGCTCCGCCCTGGACAGCGCCCGCGCCACGCTTGCCAGCAACGAGGCCAAGCTGCAGCAGGTGCAGGAGGGCGCCACCGACGCGGACTTGCAAGCGGCTGCGTCCGCACTCGTCAAGGCACTGTCCGACCAGGTTGCCGCGCAGAACAAGCTAGATACGCTGCTCCAGCCGACGAGCGCCGACCTGATCGCCGCCCAGGTGGCCGTGGACAACGCGCTCTCGGCCTACCAGAGCGCGCAGGCCAAACTGGACCAGCTACAGCACCCGACCGACAGCGACCTAGCTGCCGCGCAGGCTGCAGTGGTTCAGGCGCAGGCCAGCCTGCGGTCCGCGCAGAGCAAGCTGAACGACACGCGGCCGAGCCCCGGCAGCTACGACACCATCGCGGCCAGCGAGGACGTGGTCGCCGCGGCGCGCAACCTGCAAATCGCCCAGAGTCGGCTCAGTCAGCTCACGGGCCAGGCGCCGAGCGCCAACAGTAGCGGTACGAGCAGCGGCGCCTCGGGCAGCGCCAGCAGCGGCACCTCCACGTCCGGTGGCAGTTCGGGCAGCGCTCGCTCCGGCAGCGGCGGCTCGAGCGGAGGCGGCACAACGACCACGACCGCCCCGAGCAGCCAGGATCTGCTGTCCGCCGAGGCAGCGGTACGCACGGCCAACGCGGCGCTGCAGCGGGCGCAAGCCACGCTCCAGAGCCTCCAGGTGGGCGGCGGCACGAATGACATCGCCACCGCGCAGACGAACGTGCTGGCCTCGCAGGCCCAGCTCGCCAGCGCGCAGGCGAAGCTGGGCCAACTCCTGACGCCGAGCCCAGCCGACCTGGCGGCCGCGCAGTCGGCGCTCGATCAGGCGCAAAACAATTACCAGAGCGCCCAAGCCAAGCTCGACGCACTCCGCAACCCGCGCCCTGAGGACGTAGCGGCCGCGCAGGCGGCCGTGGAGGCGGCGCGCGTGGGCGTGGTGAGCGCCCAGGCGAAGGTCGACGACCTGCGGGCGCAGCCGAAGCCGGCCGATCTGGCTGCCGCGCAGGCCGGCGTGGACAGCGCCCGCGCTACCCTCGCCGGCGCGGAAGCGAAGCTCGCCCAGCTCTTGAACCCGACAGCTGACGACATTGCGCAAGCGGAGGCCGCCGTGCGGCAGGCCGAGCAGCAGCTGGCGCTCAAGGCGGCCCCCTATACGGAGTACGACCTGCAGCAGCAGCGCGAGCTAGTGGCGCAAGCCCAGGCCCAGCTCGAGACGAAGCGTCGTCCGGCCAGCGACGCCGATATCGAGGCGCAGCGTCAGGCCGTCGCCCAGGCCGAGGCGCAGCTAGCGCTCAAGCAGCAGCCGTCGAGCCCCAACGCTATCGAAGCGCAGCGCCAAGCTGTGGCCCAGGCGCAGGCCGACACCCAGCTCAAGACCAACCCGTATACCGACCAGGACGTGGCCCAAGCGGTGGCCGGCGTGGAGCAGGCCCGCGGCCAGGTGGCGGTCGCCAAGTTCAACCTGGACAACGCCATACTGATAGCGCCGTTCGACGGCACGATCAGTCAGGTGGGCCTGAACCCCGGCGAGCTGGCGAGCGGCGCGGCGACGGTCGGCGGCGGGCTCATCACGGTGGTCAATCCCGCGCGGCTCCGGGTCGACGCTCAGGTCGACGAGGCGGACATCGCCCGCGTTCAGGTGGGCCAGGAGGTGCAGCTAACCTTCGACGCGCTTCCGGGGCGGCCGGTGCGTGGCCACGTGACCGCCGTGGCGCCCCAATCGATCACGCAGTCGGGCGTGACGAGCTACCTGGTCTCGACCTCCGTCGAGGGCGGGCAGGGCGTACGCCCGGGCATGACGGCAACCGCCAATATCATTTACGATCGCAAGAGCGACGTGCTGGTAGTGCCGAACCGCGCCCTCCGCCGTCAGGGTCGTGACCAAGTGGTGGACGTGCTGACGCCAGAGGGCAAGCTGGACACCCGCGTCGTCCAGCGCGGGCTGAGCAACGACCAGAGCAGCGAGATCACGAGCGGCCTCGACGAGGACGACCAGGTGGTCCTGCCAAGCACGCAGACGCGCAGCCCGAGCGTGCCGGGCGGTTTTGGCGGGCCGGCCATCGGCGGCCCCATACCGATTCGCCGCTAAACCCGGCGAGATGAGGGGGCAGAGCGTGAGTGAGCCGCTAACGGTCCATCCCAACGGCACGCACCAGGCCGGCATCGCCGCGGCGGCTGGCCGCGCCACCCCCCCGCCTGTCATTCGCATTCGCCACGTCACCAAGGTGTACACGCTGGGCGACATCGAGGTCCACGCGCTGCGCGGCGTGTCGCTGGAGGTCCAGCGCGGCGAGTTCGTGGCGATCATGGGGCCGTCGGGCTCGGGCAAGTCGACGCTGATGAACACGATCGGCTGCCTCGACCAGCCGACGAGCGGCAGCTACGAGTTGGATGGGGTCGAGATCAGCGGCCTGGAGGACGACGAGCTGGCGGCGATCCGCAACCGGAAGCTCGGCTTCGTCTTCCAGACCTTCAACCTGCTGCCGCGCATCCCTGCCATCGAGCAAGTCGAGCTGCCGCTGCTGTACGCCGGCACCCCCGACCGCCGCCAGCGCGCGTTGGCCGCGCTGACGGCCGTCGGCCTCGCGGAGCGGCAGGGACACCGGCCCACCGAGCTGTCGGGCGGCCAGCAGCAGCGCGTGGCTATCGCTCGGGCGCTGGTGACCGAGCCCAGCCTCATCCTGGCAGACGAACCCACCGGCGCGCTCGACACCCGTACGAGCGAGGAGATCATGGCCCTGCTGCAAAACCTGAACGCCACGCAGGGCATGACGGTAGTGCTGGTGACGCACGAGCCGGACATCGCCGAGCACGCGCAGCGCGTCATTCAGCTTCGCGATGGCCTGATCAGCAGCGATCAGCGCGTCGAGCATCCGCGCCAGGCCCGCGAGGCCTTGGCCCAGGCATGAACGTGCTGGAAAGCATTCGCATCGCCTGAGGGCGCGGGCTGCCAACAAGCTGCCTGCCGCGGCTGGTGGAGTGATGGCTGGGGCGCCGCGCGTGGCGCCCCAGCGATTGGAGAACCATGAGCGATCCACTGTCGAGCGATCCCGGAACCTCGGCGCGCGCGGTCGCGGAGGCGAACGGAGCGGCGTCCCCGGCGCCCACCGCCGCTCAACCCGCCCTGGTGAGCAGCGGCACACCCGGCGGGGGACGCGCGGGAGCGCCGGGGAGCGCCCAGCAAGCTCCTGGCGTTCCGGCCGCACGACGACGCACGCGCGGCCGGTGGATGACGCTGCTGTTGCTGGTGGTGGGAGCGGGATTGGCGCTCGGCGTGATAGCAGCCATCCTCTCGGCGCCGCTCCGTGGCTCCGGACGCATCGTGGCAACGCCGTTGCCGAGTGCAGCGGGCGCCGCGCGCGCGGGAGGGGGCGGCCCTGGGGGCGCGCCGGGGGGCGAGGGCGCGGGGCCGGCCGGCACGGGCGGGGCGGCTAGCGCCCCTGGCGGCGCTGCCGCAGCAGGCGGGGCCGGTCGCACGGGCGGGGTGCAAGGCGCGGGAAGCCCGGCCGGCGGCCAGGCGGCCGCGGCAGGTGGCCCCGCCAGCCAGCGACCGGGCGGAGCCGGGACGGGCGCTGGCGGTCCGGCTGCCGGACGGACAAATGGTGTGATCCAGAGTATCGTTGACGGTACCATGGTAGTAAGTACGCCCGACGGCCCGGTACATGTGACGCTGGGCGACAGCACCAGCGTACAACGCGTGGAGCCCGCCGATAAGACGGACCTGGCTCCGGGCCAACGCGTCGTGGTTAGCGGCAGCCGTGGCGACGACGGCACGGTCGCCGCGAATGACGTGCAAATTCTGCCAGGGGATGGGGGCCAGGAGAGCGGGAATAGGGGACCAGCCGGGGGAGCGCAGGCAGGCGCCGGCAACCAGCAAGCCGCGCGCTGATCTTCCCTTCCTTTCGTCCCATCTCCCGCTCCCCACGGGGAGCATCATGGCGCAGACGATCCTGGTAGTTGACGACGAGAAGCATATCGTCCAGCTGGTTAAGCTGTACCTCGGCAACGAGGGCTACCAGGTTGAGGTCGCGCACGACGGCCAGGAAGCGCTAGAGAAGGCGCGGCTCGTCCGCCCGGACCTGATCGTCCTCGACCTCATGTTGCCGAAGGTCAGCGGTCTCGAAGTCTGCCGCCAATTGCGTCAGGAGAGCGACGTCCCCATCATCATGCTCACCGCCCGCGACGAGTCCGAGGACCGCGTGGCGGGGCTCGAGCTGGGCGCCGACGACTACGTCACCAAGCCCTTTAATCCTCGCGAGCTAGCCGCGCGCGTGAAGGCCGTGTTGCGGCGCACGCAAGGCATGGGCGCCGGCCAGCGCCCCCTCGAAGTCGGTGACGTACGGGTGGACCCGGACCGACATGAGGTCACGGTGGCGGGGCGGCCCGTCGAGCTGCGGCCCAAGGAGTTCGACCTGCTCACGGTGCTCGCGCGGCGGCCGGGCGTCGTGTTTCCGCGCGAGCGCCTGCGTCAGCTCGTTTGGGGCCCCGACTTCTACGGCGACCCGCGCACCGTAGACGTCCACATCACGTGGCTGCGCGACAAGCTGAGCGGCGCGACGGCCAAGATTCAGACGGTCTGGGGCGTCGGCTACAAGCTCGTGGAGGGGGAGGCGCCCAGTGCGCGGTAGCCTGCGCAGTCGGCTCATCGCCTCCTACGCCTTCGTGGTGTTCGTCTCGCTGTTCCTCGCCGGCTCCGGCTTTCTCTGGCTCGGGCAGCAGTACCAGATGCAGCGCGAGATGCAGCGGCTGGCCGATATCGTCTTGCCGCTCTCGGCGCACGTGCGCTACCTCGAGCTGATGGGCACGCCCACCGCCGACATCGCCGCCTTCCTCGACGACCAGGCACAGCACCTGAACGTGCGACTGCTGCTCGTCCGTACGAACGACCGGGTCGTGGCCGCCGACACGGCCGACGAGCTACAGGGCTACGCGCTGCCGCCCGACGAGGACACCCCGGCGGAGCAGGCCGGCCGCCTGCAGGTTGGGCGCTATCAGGCTGCTGGCGGCCAGGTGGTCACAATCTCCGTGGCCGGCGCGCTGCAGGTCGGGCGGCTGAGCGATCGGTTGCCGCCCCGCTTCGCGCCGCGGCTCGCCGTCATGGTGGCCGTGCCGCAGGCCAGCCTCGCGGCGGCCTGGCTGGCGCTGGCGCCGCGCCTGCTGCTCGCCGGCGTGCTGGCGCTGTTCGCCTCGCTCCCGGTGGCGCTATGGCTGACCCGCTCCATTACCCGTCCGGTCGGCCGGTTGACGCGCGCCTCGGAGGAGATGGCGCGCGGCCACTACGAGCAGGCGATACCTGTCGAGGGCCAGGACGAGATCAGCCGCCTGGCCAGCGCCTTCAACCTCATGGCGAAGCAGGTCGCCCTCTCGCACAACACCCTCCGCGAGTTCCTGGCGGACGTCTCTCACGAGCTGCGCACGCCGCTCACTTCCATCCGCGGCTTCTCGCAGGCCATGACCGACGGCGCCCTGCGCACGCCGGCCGACTACGCGGAGGCGGGCGCCGTGATCCACGAGGAGGCCGAGCGCATGTCGCGCCTGGTCGAGAGCCTGCTGCACCTGTCGCGGGTGGAGTCGGGGCAGTTCGCCGGCGAGCATCATCCGGTCGACCTCTCGGCGCTCGTGGCCGCCTGCGCGAGTCGCGCTGAGCGCCGCGCCAGTGCCGGCGACGTGACGCTGGTCGTCGAGGACCGTGCCGTGCCGGCAGTGCTGGGCGAGACACATCGCCTGGAAGAAGTCGTGGACAACCTACTCGACAACGCCATCAAGCACACCCCGCCGGGAGGGCGAATTACCATACGCCTCGCTCCCGAGCCGGCACAGCCGCCCGTTAAGGGCAGCTCGGACGCCGGCAGCCCCCCGGGCGTATGCCTGGCCGTCCACAATACGGGCTCGCTCATCCCGCCCGAGGCACAGGCCCGCGTCTTCGACCGCTTCTATCGTGCCGCCGGCGCGCATGGCGAGGGCCACGGCTTAGGGCTGGCAATCGCGCGGCAGATCGTCGAGGCGCACCACGGCCGCATCGGCGTGAGCAGCACGCCCGAGAACGGCACTGAGTTCACGGTCTGGCTGCCCGCCGTACCGACACCCTCGGCCAACGGCCACGCCAAGCGCTCGCGCGAACCGGCCGACCCAGGGGCGCCGCTCCGCTCTGTAGCCTAAGAAGAGCAGGCCTCCCCGGCCGCGTAGTGCGTGGAGAGAGAAGATCGGGCGCGTCGCAGTCGCGTAGCGATTGGGCGGCCGGGCGGGAAAGCCTGGGCGCGGCCGCGGATCGTCGGGTACAATGCGCCCAAGATGCTGCATTCCGGCTCGCCTCGCCCACGGCGTCCCATGCCACGCGCTCGCGCCGCGGGCCGAGCGCTGTCGATCCTCGCTCTCGTGGCCGCTGCGCTCGGCTGGGCGCGGCCCGCCGCGGCCCAGACGCCCATCCCCATTCCGAACGCGGGGCAGAGCGCGGCCGGTACCTCGTCCACCCCACGCGGTGCCACGCCCACGGTGAGCCGCGCCGCGCCGGACTTGAGCGCCCCCCTGCCCGTGCATACCCGCGCACCAGCCACGCCAACGGCCGTGCCCACGGAAGTGGTCCTGCCGGCCACGCTGACGCCGACCGCCGTTCCGCCGACGGCGACACCGACAGCCGTGCCACCCACGCCGACGCCAGTACCGGTGCCGCCTACGCCGACCCTCGTCACAGGCGTCGTGGTGGGGCCAACTGACGTACCGATCGCGGTGCTGCCAACCGACGCGCCGACGGCGACGGCGCCGGAACCCGAGGCGACCACGGCGGACCCCGACCGGGTTGCCGCTGCAGTGGAGACCCAGGCGCCGAGCGCCGCGGCCAGCGATGCGCCGCCGAGCGCCGCGGTCGGCGACGCCGCGGCCGCTGCCCCCACCACCAACGCGGCGCCCGTCCACCCGGCGAGCGTGGCGCTCCCGGCCGAGCCGCGCCCCGCCCCGGTGCGCACGTTCGTGCGCGGCTTGCCGGAGGAGCCTGGCGCGGCCGGCTGGCTCGACGACTCGCTGCTCTGGCTGGGCGTGCCGGCGCGCGGCCAGTACGACGGCACCCCTTACCAGGACGCGAACTGCGGTCCGAGCGCGCTGGCGATGATCCTCGAGGCCTACGGCCTGAAGATCTCGACGGCGAAGGTGCGCGAGTATGCGAACTATCTCCAGGGCACCTACGGCTACGACGACGGTATCGCCCTCGACTACCTGGCGGAGCTTGGCCGCCGCGCGAACCTGCGCCCGATGGGGCTGTACCAGAGCGGCGGCGGCTACCGACGTTGGAGTGTGGACGACGTGCGCGCGGCCGTGCAGAAGGGGTACCCGGTAATCGCGCTGACGGTCTATCGGCTCCTGCCGGGCAGCGGCGGCTATGGTGGCAACGTCAACCACTACATCGTGATCGACGGCCTGCTCGGCGACGACTTCCTGTACAACGATTCGGCCTATGGGGCGAGCGGCGCAAAGGCGCTGGTCATCACCCCGGACCAGCTAGAGACGGCCTGGGCGCGCGCCGACATCCCCCACCACGCCGTGGCCTTCGGCATTGGCGACGGCACTGATGGCCTGCTCGGCCCGGACCCCACCCATTACGGCCGCGGCAGCGGCGACGCCCGCCTACTCGCGACCGCCGCGAGCATCGACCCACGGGTGGTCCCCCAAAGCGCCGCGCGACCCGGGGACCGGAGCGCTGGGCCGGGCGCGGCGCCGGCGCGCGTCGCCGCGCCTGATCCCGCCACCGCCGCCCGGGACGCGCTGCTGCGTGCCGCGCGGCCCGGCGGCCCGTTGCTGGACGGTCCCCTCGCCGGCGGCACGACGACCGCCAGCCTGCTCCCCACCACGGCCACGCCGCTGAGCCCGCTCGACAGCGCGGATAACGGCGACGATCCGCCGCTCCCGCCGGTGGGCGCCACGGCGGCCCTGCTGCGCGTGCTCTTCGTCGTCGGCGGGGTAGGCGTCCTTTACCTGCTGCTGCTGCTCCAGGCTGGCTGCGCCCGCCTCGGCCGCCGGCGCGGGGCGCGCTCCGCCGACTAGCGGGGGCGCGGTCAGGCTCCCCGACCGAGGTAGGCCTCGAGGATGCGGGGGTCGTCGCGCAGAACGGCCGCGGGCCCCGCCTGCCCGATCTCGCCGCCCTCGAGGACATAGGCGTAGTCGGCGATGGCCAGCGCCTTGCGCGCGTTCTGCTCGACCAGCAGGATCGTCGCGCCCTGCTCCTTCAGCGCCGCCACGACGCGGAAGACCTCCTGCACGATCAGCGGCGCCAGGCCCAGCGAGGGCTCGTCCAGCATCAGGAGCTTCGGCCGCGCCATCAGTGCCCGGCCGATGGCCAGCATCTGCTGCTCGCCGCCCGACAGCGAGCCCGCGATCTGGGCGCGGCGCTCGGCCAGGCGGGGGAATCGGTCGTAGACGCCGCCAAGGTCAGCGCGGACGCCCCCATCGCGGCGCGTGTAGGCACCCACGAGCAGGTTCTCCTCGACCGTCAGCGGCGCCACGATCTGCCGCCCCTCCGGCACCTGCACGAGGCCCAGGGCGGCAACGCGCTCCGCCCGCCAGCCGGCGATATCCCGTCCCTCGAAGCGAATCGTCCCATGGCGGGGCGCGAGCAGCCCGCTGATCGTGTTCAGGGTGGTCGACTTGCCCGCCCCGTTCGCGCCGACGAGGGCGACGAGGCCCCCGCGCGGCACGTCGAAGCTGATGCCCCGCAGGGCGGCGATGCCGCCATAGTACGTGTGGAGGTCGCGCACCGCCAGCATCAGGCGGGCTCCTCCTCGCCCAGATACGCGTCGATCACCCGCCGGTCGCCGCGTACCACAGCAGGTGGCCCCTCGGCGATCTTGCGGCCGAAGTTCAGCACCACGATATGGTCACAGACACGCATGATGAGGTCCATGTCGTGCTCGACCAGCAAGAGGGTGAGTCCCTGCGCCCGGAGGTGGCCCAAGAAGTCGCCAAGCTGCTCGCTCTCGGCGGCGTTCAGCCCGGCCGCCGGCTCGTCGAGCAGCAGCAGCCGGGGCTCCAGGGCCAGGGCGCGCGCGATCTCCACGCGCCGCTGATCCCCGTAGGCCAGCGCGCTCGCCGCGGCCGTGGCGAGGGGGGCCAGGCCCAGACGGTCGAGCAGCGCCAGCGCGGCCGCCGCTGACGCGCGCTCCTCGCGACGGGCCCGCGGCAGGCGCAGCACGGTCTCCAGCAGCGTGCTGTGCTGATGAAGGTGGTAGCCGAGCCGTACGTTGTCGAGCACCGAAAGCTCCCCGAACAGCCGAACGTTCTGGAAGGTGCGCGCGACGCCGAGCGCCGCCAGGCGATGTGGGGGCAGTCCGGTCGTGGGCCGCTCGTCGAGGAAGATGTCGCCGCGCGAGGGCGGGAGCACGCCGCTCACGACGTTGAGCAGCGTCGTCTTGCCGGCGCCGTTCGGCCCGATGAGCCCGCAGATGCCGCCGCCCACGGTGAAAGCCACGTCGTCCAAGGCTGCGAGCCCGCCGAAGTGCAGGCTGATGCGGTCGACCCGCAACCGGGCGCCGGCCGTCATCCCGGCCCTCGGCGGGGGGGAACGGGAAGCGGCTCGGCCGCCGGCCCGCCGGCGAAGCGCTCGCGGAGCGCGGTCGGCCAGTGCCGCCAGCCGCCCCAGAGCCGCGAATCGGCCAGCCCGCGCGGCAGATAAATGATCGACAACAAGAGCAGGAGGCCGTTCACGACCTCGCGCTGCTCCTGAAGAGGCCGCAGCACCTCGGGCAATGCGGTGAGGACGGTGGCGCCGACGATCGGCCCGACCCAGGTGGTCATGCCCCCCAGGACGGCGTAGGCCAGAATGTCGACGGCGCGGTTGAAGCCGTACTGGCTCGGATCGATGACGCGGACGACCGGCGCGCTCAGGGCGCCAGCGCCGGCGGCGATCGCCGCACCGAGCAAGAACGCCAGCAGGCGGTAGCGGACGATGTCCACGCCAAGCGTGCTGGCCGCCAGGCCATCCAGCCGGATCGCCGCCATGAGCCGGCCGTAACGCGATCGCTGCAACATCGCCAGCAGGTAGGCCAGGGCGACCACGTAGACCAGCAGCTGCCAGGTCGTGACGGGCAGTCCCAGGAACAGGACCGGGCTGCGATAGGGCAAGGTGATGCCCTCGGCGCCGCGGAAGACGGTCAGGCGGCTATCGCCGCTCACGAGGCGCAGCAGCTTGTCGCCGTTCAGCGCCACGATGCGGACGATCTCGCCGAAGCCGATGGTGGCGATGGCCAGATAGACGCCCTGGAGGCGCAGGACGAGGAGGCCGAGCGGCGCCGCGACGAGCGCGCCGAGGAGCAGCGCGGGGAGGAGCGCGGCGACGGGCGGCCAGCCGGCCTGCACGGTCAAGATCGCGGCGGTGTAGGCGCCGATGGCGAGGAAGCCGGCGTTGGCCAGCGAGAGCAGGCCGACCGCGAGCGTCAGGTAGATGCTCAGGCCGAGGGCGACGTTGAGCAGGATGAAGTCGACCGTCGAGATGTGGTCCAGCAGGAACTGGAGCATCGGCCCGGCTTCTCCTCAGGCGCGGGTGCTGTTGGCGCGGCCGAACAGCCCCTGTGGGCGCGCCAGCAGGACGAGGATGAGCAGGGCGAAGACGAGCGCGTCGCGGAAGCTGCTATCGACGTAGGCGACCCCGAGCACGCGCAGCAGGCCCACCAGGAAGGCGGCGACGACCGTCCCGCCGATGCTCGACATGCCGCCCACCACGATGACGGTAAGCCCCGCCAGCTCGATCTGGCTGCCCATCGTCGGCTCGATGCGGTTGAACGCCAGGCCGAGCAGTGCGCCGGAGGCGCCGGCCAGCGCGCCCGAGACGAAGAACGTCTGCGCGATCACCAGATCGGCGTTGATGCCGAGCAGGCGAGCGGTGCGCTCGCTCCAGGCAATCGCACGGATCGCTCGGCCGGTCTGCGTCCGGGCGATCAGGAGGTGCAGGCCGATCATCAGAACGAGCGCGACGGCGAGCACCAGGAGCTGGATCGGGGCGATGACGGCGGCTTGTCCCAGCGGGTACGGCGTCGTGGGAAACAGGTCCGGCGGGAAACGCGACGGCTGCGCGCCGAAGAGTCCCTGGGCCAGGCTCACGAGGATAGTCGAGGCGCCAATCGAAGCAATCATGGGCGCCAGATAGGGCATCGACCGCTGCAGCAGTGGCCGCGGGGCGCGGTAATCCTGCACTAGCCCGAGCAGCATGAGGGCCGCGCCCAGCCCCAGCAGTCCCGCCCGAACCTCCTCCTGGCGGACGCCGACGAACCCGAGGAGTAGCACGAGAAAGCCGCCCCAGAGGACCAGGCTGCCCGTGGTCAGCGTGCGCAGCGGCTTGAAGGCGAGCCGCTCGAGCAGGACCGCGAGCAGGCCGGCGCCGATCATCGCCGCCGGGATCGCAGCCCAGAGCGGCCAGCCGAGGCGCGTGACGCAGACGAGCCCGAAGAAGGCGCCCCACATGTAGGTCGCGCCGTGGGCCAGGTTCACCACGTCGAGCAGCCCGAACACCAGCGCGAAGCCGAGCGCAAAGAGCGCCAGGCCCGCCCCCTGCCAGATGCCGTTCACGAGCTGCTGCGGAAGCTGCTCCATGTCTCTCCGACTCGCGCGGGTGCGGCGGATGCGCGCGGGCCTCGTTCCGGCGCGCTACTTGAAGAGAGTGAACTTGCCGTCCTGGACGATCTGCACGACGGGAGGGTGCACCGGGTTGCGGCTCGGGTCGAAGGAGAACGAGCCGAGCACCGTCGGCACGTCCTTGAGCTGCGCCAGCGCGTCGCGGATCGCGCGCGGGTTGCTCGAGCCGGCGTTCTTCAGCGCGGTGGCGAGCAGGTACACGCCCGTGTAGGCTTGGGCGGCGAACTGGTCCGGATCGCTGCCGTACCGGTCGCGGTAAGCCTGCACGAACGCGGCGTTGCCGGGCGTGTCGTTCGAGATGAACCAGGCGGCCCCGGAGATCGCGCCCTGGGCGGCCGAGCCCGCCAGCTGGGCGAGCTGCGGCGAGTTGAGGCCGTTGCCCCCGATGAACGGGACCGAGGTCGGTATGCCGAGCTGGCGGGCCTGGGTCATGATGCCCGCGGCCTCCTCGGCGAGCGCCGACAGGACGATCGCGTCGGGGTTGGCGCTCCGAATCTTCGTCAGCTGCGCCGAGAAGTCGGTGTCGCCCTTCTTGAACGTCTCCGTCGCGACCACCTGGACGCCGGCATCGGCCAGCGCCTTGCTGAACACGTCGTAGCCGGCCTTGGTGAAGGCGTCGTCGTCGCCGTAGAGCACGGCGACGCGCCGGTAGCCCAGCTTGTCCTTGGTCACGCGGATCGTGTTCGGTTGCACGTCGCTCTCGGGCAGGCTGTCGCGGAAGACGAAGTCGCCAATCTCCACGATGCCGTCGGCCGTGTTGGACACGCCGAGCACCACGATGCCCTTGTCCTGGGCCATCGGATCGGTCGCCCGCGCGGTGTTGGAGAGGGTGGGGCCGAGAATCGCCGCCACGCGGTCGCGATTGAGCAGCTTCTCGAAGGCCGCGATCCCGCCCTCGCGGGTGGAGCGATCGTCCTCGGTGATCAGCTTCAGCTTGGCGGAACCGAGGAAGCCGGAGCGGTTGATCTCGTCCGTCGCCAGGTCAGCGGCGTTCTTCTGGACGGTGCCGTAGACGGCCGCGGCCCCGGTCAGCGACCACACGGCGCCCACGGGGATCTCTCCGCTCAGCCCGCCCGCGGACGCCGCACCCTGCCCGGCGCTCTGGGGAGAGCTGGCCGGCTGGGCGCCTGGCGCGGCGCCGCTGCCACAGCCACTCAGCAGCAGGCTCAACGCGATCAGTACCGATAGACCCATGATCTTCATGTTGGACACCCTCACCGTGTGGCGCGTCGAGGGGCACGATCGGTCTCTGGTGGCGACGGAGCGCGCCCGGCAAAACACTGAATGCGGGATGCACGCGTGTACAAGGGTAGTAACTGCCGACCGGGAGCGCAAGTCCCCAAACCGCTGCCCGCCACAGGGGCGTGCTCCAGGGGCTGGCGGCGTGGCAGGGGCGCGCGCGCAGCGGCGGTCCCGCACGCGGGTGCGTAATTTTAGCCGAGGAACGGTCAAACGATGCTCCTTTACTGGGTGGTTAAATGGTAGGCCGGGCGCGGGTCTGCGCGTGCTGGTCGGGCGCGGAAGGTCGCATCGTTTACCCCGTACGATACTCCCCCGCTGGCCTGCCGCGGGCCGAGCCGGCGGGGCGGGCCCCGGGCCGGGCGCGGGCGGCGGGCGCGGGGGAGGCGTGTACGGGCAAGGACGGCGACCACGTCGCGCCGGACGGCGGGCCCTACCGCGCGCCTCGCGGCCTTGCCTATCGAATCCGGCGTTTAGTTGCCGGAGCGCGCCCTCACCCCGACCCTCTCCCAGGGGGAGAGGGGGAGGGCCGGACCTCACCCCTCTCCCCTCCCTCTCCTGGGGCCGGGCGGTGACGGGGCAGGGCGCAGCAAGCAGCGGCCCTACAAGAGAATGCATTGGCGAGGGGCGGTCGTCCGGAGGGGCGACCGGCGGCGGCGCCGCGAGCGCCGCCGGTGGGGGCGCACGACGAGGCAACGGGTGCTGCCGCGGCAAGTGGTGCTAGGCGGCAAATGGGTTTCCCGTAGAATATTGCGGCCGAACTCGATGGCGGCTTGCCGAGAGGGTCGGCGCCTTCGTGGGCGCAAGAGGTAGCGGGCAGCCGCGGCACTGCGCGGCCTTGCTCCTGACCGCGGCCAGTCAGTAGGATTGGGGCACCCTCGCGCCGGGGAGTGCCACATGCTCTACTTGACGAACGCCGACGTGCAGCGCGTGCTGGACATGCGCGAGACGCTGGACGCGCTGCGCCGGGGCTACGCCGATCTGGCCCGCGGCGATGCCGCCTACATTCCCCGCATCGACCTGTATGCCCCGACCGGCCGCGACGACGACTACTATCGCTGGGGCAGCATGACCGGCTACTGCCGGAGCGAGGACGTGGTGGCCTGCCGCATCAAGTCGGACGTCGTCTCCTGGCCCGGTGGCGCCACCGAAGAGAAGTACTGCATGCAGCCCGGGACCTACTCGGGCATTATCCTGGTGTACCGCGCGAGCACCGGCGAGCCGCTCGCCATCGTCCAGGACGGCTACTTGCAGCACATGCGCGTGGGCGCCAGCGCGGGGCTGGGGGTGGACGTGCTGGCGCGCAAGGACGCGGCGACCGTGGGAGTGCTCGGCTCGGGCGGCATGGCGCACACCTACCTGCAAGCCATCGCGGCGGCGCGGCCGCTGCGCGGCGGCAAGGTGTACAGCCCGACGCCGGCGCACCGCGAGCAGTTCGCCGCACGGGTGAGCGACGAGCTGCGCATGCAGCTCTGGCCGGTGAATACGGCCGAGGAGGCCGTGCGCGGCGCGGACATCGTCGTCACCGCCACCGACTCGATGCTCCCGACCTTCGATGCCGCGTGGGTGGCCGACGGCGCCCACATGACGTGCGTCACGCGCCGCGAGATGGACCGGGCCATGCTCGACCGCGCCGACGTGATCGTGCAGCTAGGCTGGCAGACGATCAAGCCGGGCGCCGACGTGCCGGACATGGAGTGGCCGCGCAGCGCCATGGCCGCCTACGTGGCCGGGCAACCGGAGGAGCGCGCGCGCATCCCGCGCAGCCGCCCGGAGGAGCGCGACAACTTCCCGCTGCTGGTCGACGTAGTGGCGGGCCGCCAGCCGGGCCGGACGGACGACCGGCAGGTCACCATGTTCATCAACACGGGCACCCAAGGGCTCCAATTCGCCGCCGTCGCCGGCCGGACCCAGCGCCTCGCGCGCCAGGCGGGCGTGGGCCAGGAGCTGCCGACCGAGTGGTTCTTGCAGGACATCCGCGACTGAGCGGCCGGCGGCCGGGCCGGAGCGCACGCCGCCCGCGCGTGCTGGGCACGGCGACAACGGCTGGCGGCCGCGTGCCCAGCGCCGACGCGCCAGCGGGCGACAGAGGGAGGATAGGATGGGACGCAGCGCGCTCGGCGCCCTGATCGCGGCGACGTGGCTGCTCGCGGCCTGTGCCGGCGCGACGCGCCCGACGGCCCCGGCGGCCCAGCCGGGGGCGGACCGCGCGGCGCCAGCCGGCGCCGCGCCTGGCGCGTCGAGCACCGCGCTCGACGCGGCCCTCACGATGCCCATCGACCAGCTGTACGCGCAGGCCAAGGCCGAGAACGCGCCGCTCGCCTATTATGGGGCGCTCGCCGAGATCAACGCCGAGGTGATCCTGCCGGCCTTCGAGCAGCGCTTCCCGGGCGTGAAGGTCGACCACGTGGACGCCACGTGCGACGCGCTCGCGGCGCGCATCATCGCCGAGGGGCGCGGCGGCCGGACGCTCGCCGACATCTTCGACTGCCCGGCCGACTACGTGCAGCAGCTCAACCAGCAGGGCGTCTTCTACCAGCGCGTGCCCCCCGAGGCGGACGCCTACCCCGAGGGGCTGCGCGGCCAGTACTGGATCGCGGCGGACGTGATCTACATCGTCCCCGCCTGGAACACGAACCTGGTGAGGCCGGACGAGGCGCCGACGCGGTTCGAGGACTTCGCCGACCCGCGGTGGAAGAACCGCCTGATCGCCGAGCCGCGCGACGCCGAGCTACTGATGGGCCTCAGCCTGCGGAAGTATCACGACGACAACCAGGCGACCGACCTCATCAAGCGGATCGCGGCGAACAACGTGGAGTTCCACAAGGGCCACTCCGACCTGGCCGAGCTGGTGGTGGCCGGGCAGGCCGCCGCCTGTCTCACCTGCTACTCGCACCACTACCCCGGCCGCATCAAGAAGGGCGCGCCGGTCGACTACATGCTGACCGAGGGCGTGGGGATCGTGAATGGCACCGCCATCCTGAAAGACGCGCCGCATCCCTATACCGCGATGCTGTGGCAGCGGTGGATCCACTCGCCCGATGGCCAGCAAGCCTACGCCGACGGCGGCCGCACGCCCGGCCTACCGAGCGTGGCGCCGCGCGACAAGACGCGCCCCGAGACCATCTACGCCCTGACGCCCGAGGACATGGCCGACGCGCCCAAGTACCAGCGGGTCTGGAAAGATGTCTTCCAGATCCGCTAGCGGTGCCGGCCGCGCGGGGGCGCCCGCCCGGGCGCTGTGGCGCCGGGGCAGAACCGGAGGACCGATGACCGTTCGCCGCCTGACGCGCCGCGCCGGCCTGCTACTCCTGACGCTCGCGCTGCTGGCGACCGCCTGCGGGCCGGGCGCGCGCCCCGGACCGGGCGCCGCCGGTGGCCGCACCGCCGCAGGCGCGGGCGATGCGCCGGCCGCGGCGGCGCCCAACGCCTTTGCTGTCGCCAAGACGCTGCCACTGGACGAGCTATACGCGAAGGCCAAGGACGAGGGGGGCACGCTCAGCTTCTACAGCACGATGGCGACGGTGAACGCCGACAAGATCCTGCCGGCCTTCGAGCAGCGCTTCCCGGGCGTGAAGGTGGAGTTCGTGAACGGCACGGCCGACAAGCTCGTGGCCCGCGCGGTGAGCGAGGCGCGGGGCGGCAAGGTGCTGGGCGACGTGTTCAACGCGAGCGTCGACTACGTGCTGCAGCTCAACCAGCAGCGCCTGCTCCTGCAGGACATTCCGACCGAGGCGCAAGCGATCCCGGAGGACGAGCGGGGGACGTACTGGTTCGCCTCGGACCTCCAGTTCATCGTGCCGGCCTGGAACACGAACCTGGTGAGGCCCGACGAGGCGCCGACGCAGTTCGACGACTTCGCCGACCCGAAGTGGAAGAACCGCCTGATCGCCGAGCCGCGCGACGTGGAGCTGTTCCTGGCGCTCGCTCGCAAGCACGGCAGCGAGGAGCAAGCGGCCGCCGTGCTGCGGGCCATCGCGGCGAACAACGTGGAGTTCCACAAGGGCCACTCCGACCTGGCCGAGCTGGTGGTGGCCGGGCAGGCGGCGGCGTGCATCACCTGCTACGCCCACCACTACCCGGCACGCATGAAGAAAGGCGCTCCGGTGGACTTCATGCGCACCGAGGGCATCGGCCAGGTGGTGGCCACGGCGGCGTTCCAGGACGCGCCCCATCCGTACACGGCGATGCTCTGGGAGCGCTGGACGGCGAGCGCCGAGGGCCAGCAAGCGTACGCCGAGGGCGGGCGCGCGCCCGCGCGGCCCGACGTGCCGGCCCTCGACGACATCAGCCCCGCGCACATATACGCGCTTGGCCCCGACGACATGGCCCAGGTCAGTCAGTACGAGAAGACCTGGAAGGAGATCTTCCAGCTTCGCTGACACACCCTCGCCGTACTTGGAGGGTATCGCCACGAAGGCCCGCGCCGGTGGCCGCGAAGACCTGCTCTCGGCGACCAGCGCGGCCGGAATGCCGCGCATTGCAGCGGCTTACAGCGAGACTGAGTGGTCGGCCGGCGCCGGGGCTGCGGCCTCGACGGCCGCGGGCGGGCATGAAACCCGCCCCTACGACACTCGGCGACCAGCGCGGCCAGAGTGCCACGCGTGCATCAGGGCGTGTGGCCGGGCGACGGGCTGGCCAGCGACGAGCGGACCTGGGCGACGAGGGCGTCGAGGTCGAAGGGCTTGGCGACGTAGGCGTCGGCGCCGGCATCGGGGCCAAGGTCCTCGCCGGACGGGTCGAGGGCCGCGGACACCATGATGATCGGCAGGTGCGCGCGCTCGCGGCGCTCGCGCGCTCGCACCCAGCGGCACACGTCGAGGCCGTCGCCGTCGGGGAGCCGCTTGTCGAGCACCACCAGGTCGATGCCGCCTGCTTCCAGGCGCGCCTGCCCGCTCGCGCCGCTGGCGGCGCTCTCTACCGCGTAGCCATGCTCCTCCAGCACCTCCTGCACTAGCTCGCGGGTCGCGCGGTCGTCGTCCAGCACCAGGACCACCGGTCGGGTCGAAGGCATTGCGGCTCCTTTCGGGTGCTCGGCGTTGGTTCACGCCCTGCGGCCACGGCTCTCGGGCTCATACTCGCTCCGGTGCGGCGGTTCGCCGAGGGGCGCCAGCCCTCACCCCGGCCCTCTCCCAGGGGGAGAGGGGGAGGGACGGACCTCCCCTCCTGCCCGTCTCCTGAGGGCGGGGGTGACGGGGACCGTCCTCCCCCCTCCCTCTCCCAGGGGAAGGGCGAAGCGTACCGCTGGAGTCGATATCAGGCGCGAGCGTAGCGCTCCACGTCCTCGCGGAAGGCGACGATGTCTTCGGGGCTCACGGTGGGCCGATAGCGATTGAGCGCGAGGATCAGGTCGGCCGTCTCGACGCGGCTCTCGCGGCCCGTGGCCACCTCGCGCTCGAACGCGGCCTGCGCGGCCTGCTGGCAGACGGCGCCGAGGTCGGCGGGCGTCAGGCCGTCGGCGCGCGCGACCACCGCCGCCACGTCGATCTCGCCGCAGGGGCGCCGCGCCAGCAGGGCGCGCAGGAGCGCGGCTCGGTCGCCCGCGTCGGGTAGCCCGATCGGCAGCACGAGGTCGAAGCGGCCGGGGCGCAGGAGCGCCGGATCGAGGAGGCGCACGTAGTTCGTCGCGCAGACGGCCAGCAGCTTGCCGCTCGCGCGGAGCGCGGGCAGCCCCCGCAACAGCTCCGCGGTGAGCGGCTCGACCGGCGTCGTCTGGCTCTCGCGATTCAGGCCGAGATGCTCGAACTCGTCGAAGAAGATCACCACTTCCTCGAGCTGGAACAGGTGGTCGAACAGACGGCGCAGCCGCGCCGCGTCGAGCGCGACGGTGGACAGGTCGACGTCGACGAAGGCCCAGCCGAGCCGTCCGGCGATGGCCCGGGCGAGCGCCGTCTTGCCCGTGCCCGGCGGCCCGAACAGCAGCACCGCGCCGGGCGGCGTGATGCCGTGCCGGCTGGCCCGCGCCCGCTCGCGCATCGGCAGCAGCAGGCGCCGCTCGATCTGGTCCTTGAGCGTGGCCATGCCCGCGAGCGCATCCCAGGCGTTCGAGTCGACGGGCATGGGAGCGATCTCCGGGCTGGACGGTGCCAGCGAAGGCGAAGAGTGCATGTATCATCCCCTGGCTCGTGGTCGCTGCGAGCGCCGCGCCGGCCAAGCGTAAGGGTCGATGCGGCACGGTAGGTGACAAACGTTGCGTGATGAACGCAATCCGCGCCACGGGGTCGCGGATTAGCGAGTGGAGGAGAGCTTCCTCGCGGTCGCTTCAGGGAGAAACAATCCGGATATTCGCGCGCTACCTCGGTTCTCGTTATGTACTCGCGCCTCACTGCCCTCCAAAGAGTAGCAAGACGGCGAAGTCGATCACAAACATTCCGTACGTCTGATTGTCTGCCCACTACCAGCGAAATGCGCATCTCCTGCTCGGCCACGACGCAACCCTCGGTTCGACCACGACGCACCCCTCGCGGTCGAACAGGCGCCGGTCCTGCCGCAGCTCGGCCGCGCCATGCCTTCGGCCCCCGTGGCGTGGTGAAGGGTTGACGCGTTCCCGACTCATCGGCTACCTTACGGCAACTGGAAACGCGCCGGGCCGTTTCGCCGCGAGACGGGCTGAGCGCAGCGGACAAACGCTTGCCCCGGGGGTGAGCGGGGAGGCCGACCCTGGCGACGATCAGCGCGTCTCGCGCGCGGCGCACGCTGCCCACGCTGCCTGCCGACCCGGCGCTGCTCATCCCCGCGCTCGGGGCGGCGGTGCTGGTGTACCTCGCCGTGCTGCCGCTGGTCATGCTGTTGTGGGGTAGCTTCCAGGCGGAGGTGGCGCCGCGCGAGTACGCGTTCACCATCGAGAACTACGCGGCCGCCTACGCCAGCCCGTACACGTACTCGACGCTGCGGAACTCGCTGGCGTTCGCGGCCGGGGCGGCGCTGCTCAGCTTCGCGCTCGGGACCGCGCTGGCCTGGCTGGTCGAGCGCACGAACCTGCCGTTCCGGCAGGCGTTCCTGCCGCTCAGCCTGGTGCCGCTGGTCATGCCCGGCGTGCTGGAAGCGATCGCCTGGATCTTCCTGCTCAGCCCGAAGATCGGCTACGTGAACCTGGCGCTGATGAGCGTGTTCGGCCTGCCGGCGGCGCCGTTCGACATCTTCTCGCTCGGCGGGATGATCTGGGTGCAGGCGCTGGGGCAGGCGCCGCTGGCCTTCTTGCTGATGATGGCGGCCTTCAAATCGATGGACCCGTCGCTCGAAGAGTCCGCGATGGCATCGGGTGCGAGCCTCTGGGCCACCGCGCGCCGCATCACCCTGCCGCTGCTGCTCCCCGCCGTCGGCTCGGTGCTGCTGATCCTGTTCGTGCGCTCGATCGAGGCGTTCGAGGTGCCGGCGATCATCGGCATCCCGGCCCGCACGTTCGTCTACACCAGCGAGATCTGGACGGCGTTTACCGAGTTCCCGCCGGACTACGGGCGCGGCGCGGCGCTCGCCGTGGGGCTGCTGGCGATCAGCGGTCTGGGGGTGTGTCTGTACACCCGCGCAACGGGGCGCAGCGAGCGCTTCCAGACGGTGACGGGCAAGGCGTTCCGCCCGCGCACCTTCGACCTCGGGCCGTGGCGCTGGGTCGCGTTCGCCGGGCTGTGCGGCTACTTCGGACTGGTGCTGCTGCTGCCGTTCCTCGTGCTGCTGTGGAACTCGCTGCTGCCGTTCGTCGCGGCGCCCAGCGCCCAGGCGCTCGGCCAGGCGAGCCTTGCCAACTACGCCTACCTGCTGAGCTTCGAGCCGTTCCGCCGCGCCGCGGTGAACAGCGTCGTGCTTGCCGTCCTGGCTGCGTCGGCGGTCATGCTGCTCACGGCGATCATCGCCTGGGTGGCCTACAAGAGCCGCCTGCCAGGGGCCAAGCTGCTCGACTACCTGGCGTTCCTGCCGGTGGCGGTGCCGGGCCTGGTGCTGGGCATGGCGCTCATCTGGTTCTACGTGGCGTTTCCGCTGCCGATCTACGGCACGCTCTGGGTGCTGCTGATCGCCTATGCGACGAAGTACCTGCCCTACGGCATGCGGGCCACGTCGGGCTCCATCGTGCAGATCTCGCGCGAGCTAGAGGAGGCGGCGGGCATCGCCGGCGGCTCGTGGTGGCAGACGTTCCGCCGCGTGACGCTGCCGCTGCTGCGGCCGGGGCTCGTCGCCGGCTGGATCTACGTGCTGATCATCTCGTTCCGCGAGTTCTCGACATCCGTATTGCTCGCGACCAGTCAGAGCATGGTGCTCTCGATCCTGGTGTTCACGATGTTCGAGCAGGGGCAGGTCACGGTGGTGGCCGCCATTGCCGTGCTGATGATCGCGCTCTTGCTGGCGATCGTCGGCATCGTCTACAAGGTGTCCGGGCGTGTGGGCATACAGGCCTGACGGGCGTATCGCCGACCACAGCAGTTCGGCGCAGGGAGTGGAGCCATGATCCGCGTGTCCAACCTGGTCAAGATCTTCCCCGATCGGAAGGAGCGCGTCTACGCCGTCAACGATGTCTCGTTCACGGTGGAGGACGGCCAGTTCTACACGCTGCTCGGGCCGTCGGGGTGCGGCAAGACGACGACGTTGCGCTGCATCGCCGGCCTGGAGAAGCCCGACGCTGGCGACATCGAGGTCGGCGGCGTGGTCGTGTGCTCGACGAGCAACCGCACCTACGTGCCCGCCCACAAGCGCGACATCGGCATGGTGTTCCAGAGCTACGCCATCTGGCCCCACATGACGGTCTTCGAGAACGCCGCGTTCCCGCTGCGCGTGGGCTCGAAGAAGTACTCGGGCGACGAGGTGAAGCGCAAGGTGATGGAGGCGCTGCGGATCGTCGAGCTGGACGGGCTGGAGGGCCGTATGGCTACCCAGCTGTCGGGTGGCCAGCAGCAGCGCCTGGCGCTGGCGCGCGCGCTGGTGCGCGAGCCGCGCGTGCTGCTGCTCGACGAGCCGCTGTCGAACCTCGACGCCAAGCTGCGCGAGCAGATGCGCGTGGAGCTGCGCGAGCTGCAACGGCGCGTCCACATCACCACGCTCTACGTGACGCACGACCAGGTCGAGGCGCTCACCATGTCCAACGTGATCGCGGTGATGAGCCAGGGCAAGATCGTCCAGGAGGGGCCGCCGCGGCAGATCTACAGCGATCCCAAGACGCGGTTCGTGGCCGACTTCATTGGGTCGACCAACTTCATCCGCGGCACCTGGGCCGGGGACGCCACGGAGGGCCGCGTCGAGACGCCGATGGGCGCGCTGCAGGCGCAGCCGAGCGTGAACATCAGCAAGGGCGACGCGGTGGTGGTGTCGGTGCGGCCCGAGGACGTTCACCTGCACCGGCAGGCGCCGTCCCAGCGCGCCAATCTGCTGGAGGCGACCGTCGACTCGGTGATGTTCGTGGGCGAGTTCCTGGACTGCCGCCTGAACGTGGGCGGCCAGGAGATGCGCACGCGCCAGCACCCGAACCTGCAGCTGCGCCGCGGCGACAAGGTGCTGATCGAGCTGCCGGCGGAAGCGTGCGCGGTGCTGCGCGACGACTTCGACGGCGCCGCGGCGGGCGCCGCGCCCGTGGGCGCCTCGGCGTAGCCGCGCAGGGCGCGGCTCGCGGAGCGGCGGACTGGTGTGCTCCCTGCCCCGGCGCCGTTGCGTCCCACTTGCCGGGAAGGCCACGGTCCATTAAGGTTTGCGGCCAGGCCAAGCAGGCGGCCGATGCGGAGTTGCGGCCTCGACGGCCGCGGGCGGGCATAAAACCCGCCCCTACCAGACGCTGGCGGCTCACCGAGCCGGCAAGCTGCTCTGGACGCCGCCGGACGGCGTCAGGCCTAGCTCCTGCTGCGCCGCGCGCAGCGGGCCGGATCGCACCAGCTGGTCGGCGGTGTAGTCGGCGGGGACCTGGCCGCCGGCCTGCAAGTCCTGGATCACCCGCTCTAGCCCGCGCGGGTTGATCTCGCCGTCGGCCGCGAGCCCGCGGACGAGGTCGTCGTACGCCTGGTCGAGGTCGTCCACGTCCAGGCCGGCCCAGGCGACGATCGCCGGCGCGTCGGCGCGGTGGCTCGGCTCCGCCAGCCACTGGTAGGCGCGCACCATCCCCTTCACGAACGCCTGCACGGCGCGAGGCCGCTCCTCCAGCACGCGGCCGCTCGTGGCGATCACGCGGTTGGAGTAGTCGGGAAAGAGGTCGCGCAAGTCGACTAGCTCGGTGGCGCCGTGGCGGCGCAGGAAGCTGTTCTCCGAGCGCCCGATGAGCGCCCCTTGCACGACGCCCGCGAGCAGGCTGCGGGCGCGCTCGGGGGAGCTTTGCGCGGCCACCAGCGCCACGTCGCGCTCGGGCTCCAGACCCAGGTGGCGCAGCGCCACGCGGGCGTAGCGGTCGGTGGTGTCGCCGGGGCGGCTGATGGCGACGGTGCCGCCGCGCAAGCCCGCCGCGGCGCTGACGCCGGGCGCCCCCATCAGCGAGTAGTTCAGCGAATTGAGGTACGCCGCGAGGGCATAGAACGGCTGGCCCTTCGCGTTCGCCAGCACGAGGCCGTCGGTGCCGATCGCCTCGGCGACGTGGATGTCGCCGGCGATCATGCCCGCCAGCGTGGGCGCGTCGCCGCCGGTGTTCACGACATCGACCTGTAGGCCCTCGTCGGCGAAGTAGCCGAGGTAGGCGGCGACGAGCCGGGGGAACGTCGTGCCGAAGCTGGTCAGGGTGCCGGCGCCGCTGGTGAGATGCTCCACGGGCGGCGCGGTCGGCGCGCCGGCGCTCGCGGGCGGCGGCGCGCCGGCCGGCGTGGCCGGCGCCGCACAGCCGAGCGCCAGCAGCGCGAGCCCGCCGAGCAGCGGCGGGACCGCTAGTCGCGCCAGGCGATGGCTCATCGGAAGGTGCGGTCCTCGCGGTCCTCGGAGGCGTCCCACAGCCAGCGCTCGCCCAGCGGCGGATAGCGGCGGGCCATCTCGACGATCGCCGGGTCGTCGAGCGCCACCAGTCGCCCGTTGCGGATGATCTCGCGCCCGTCGATCGTGACGGTGGGCTGGTGGAGCACCCCGTCGGCGTGCTCCACGCCGTTGCCCTCGGTGGCGATGTGCAGCGTGCCCGCCCGGCCGCCGCCCGCGGCGCCGGTAAACTTGCCGTCGTAGGCGGGCACCTTCGGGTTGAAGCCGACGCCGATCTCGGCCAGCTGGCCGTCTTCGAGGTTGCGGCGCATCACGTCGGCCTCCCAGCCTCCCTCGACGCGCGTCACCTGCGCACGGTCGAAGTGGATGGTGACCGGCGCCACGAACGTGGAGTCGCCGTAGCCCCCGGAGTAGCTGCCGCCGAAGCCGACGATGCTGTCGTAGCGCACGACGCCGGTGGCGGTCTGGTTCCGCATCTGCTGGCCGACGTGGAACAGGTTCGGCCCGTGCGGGCAGGGGATCTGGCTGCGACTCTGCGGGGCGTCGGCGGTGATGCGCCCCTGCCAGCGGCGGTCGGCGGCCAGCTCGTCCAGGTCGGCCCGCGTCAGCTCCAGGCGCAGGTCGGTGCCCTTCGGGTCGGTGATGTGCAGCTCGGACGACTGCTGGCCCTGATCGATGAGCCGCCAGGTGGTGCCGATGATCGCCACCATGAGGTCGATGGGGAAGCGCACCGCGGGGCTGAGGAAGCGATCGAACGTCAGGCAGTCGGCGAAGGCGATCCAGCGCTGGCCGCGCTCGCGGCGCAGGCGGTTCGCCTCGGGCGAGTGGGCGGCGACCCAGGAGTGGAAGACGACGTCGGCCTCGGCCAGCACGCCGGCCACGACGCCGGGGACGTGGCTCTCGTGGGCTTGCTCGACCAGACAGGCCCACGCCTGGCCGCCTTTCGCCTGCACGGCGGCCCAGAGCGCATAGATCACCTCGGGCTCGACCTTTCGCTCCGCGAGGATGACGGCCTTCTCGCCCGGCTGGATGCCGCTGATCCGCCCCACGGCTTCGCAGGCGGCCACGAAATCCGGATACTGCTCGTAGCGCACGCTTCCTTCTCCTACGCCTCATACCCGATCCGGCCCGGCGGTGCGCCGGCCGGGGCGCGCCCTCACCCCCGCCCTCTCCCAGGGGGAGAGGGGGAGGGCGGCCCTCACCCCCCTGCCCCCCTCTCCTGAGGGAGAGGGGGAGGGACCGGCCCTCACCCCCGCCCTCTCCCAGGGGGAGAGGGGGAGGGCGGAGGGGCGCCCGCACCCTGCGACGCGGAATACTGTGAGCGTCGCTCCTCTCTCAGGGGGCGAGGGAGTACGGGAGCTTCACCGCCGGATTCGGAATCAGTCGCCTTGCCGGGCCGAGTCACCCGACCGAGCCCGGGCGCCGCGGCATTATAGTGCGCCCTGGTCGGACGAGCAGCGGATACGGCGACGCGGGGACCGACCAGGCGGGCGAGCCGCCCATGGGGGAGCGTTAGCTGCCCCACCGGAAGGGAGGCTGGGTGCGTGGGTGTTGGGAAACATCGTGGATGGGCGACAGTTGGAGGAGGGGAGGCGAAGGCCGCGGGGGATGGGCCGAGGGGCGCGGGGGGCCAGGGCCGTCCCTGGGCACACTGGGCACTAGGGCGCGCCGTCGCTCGGCGGGAGCGGGGGCGGAGGACGGCTTGCCAGACGGGCTAGGCGCGGCCGGCGAGCGCGCCTAGCTGCGGCGGCGGCTGGGGCGGCGTTCGGGCAGCGAGCGCTCGAGCAGCTCGAGCAAGGCGATGATCGCCTCGCCGGGCGGCTGGTCGTCGGCGATGCGGTAGAACACGCGATTGCGTTCGCGGCGGGTGCGCACTAGCTGCTGGTCGCGCAGCACGCGGAGGTGCTTGCTGACGCTGGGCTGGCTGCGCCGCAGCAATTGCGTCAGCTCGGTCACCGAGCGCTCGCCGTGCAGCAGCGCCGCGAGGAGCTGGAGGCGCATGACCTCGCGCAGCCCCGTCGCGATGCGACTCAACCACGGCTCGGCGTCCGGGCGGAGTAAGGCGAGCGGCTCGCCCGCCGCGGGGCGATGGCGCACGCCGTTCTGCGTCTCGTGGAGTGCACTCGCGTACTGCACGACATCCTCCTAAGTCCCTGACGCGGATGTCCGGTCGCGTATGCGTAGGCAAGGAATATGCCAGGCCGACCACCGGCCCCCCAGCGGCCGAGCGGGATGAATCGCGCGGCACGGGGCTTGCGTTAAGGAGGCGGACAGGGACAGCGCCCCGAGGCTCTTCGCCTTGCAGCACCTAGGAGGGCCTGCATTATGCTACCACGAGACCGTACCGTCCGCCGAGAGGATTCGATCAGCGGCGTGGGGCTGGCGGTTACCACTGTTGTAGCCGGCCTGTTGCTGGTGCTGCCAGCCCTGCAAATCAGCTATGATGCGCTACGTATCGGCGGCGTGATACTCGCCGGCTTGCTCACGGGCGCGCTCGTCTATGCCAGGCGCCGCGGCGATGGCGCCGAGCCGCGGCGCGCCCGGCCCGCACCGTACCAGGCGCCTGCGGGTCCGACCTGGAGCGAATGGCTGGCGATGGCCGCGCCACGAGCCGCGTGGGCCGGCCGCGCGGCGAATGAGGAGCCTCGATGGTCGACTGGGGTCGCGAACTCTTTCTCTTCCTCTCCTCCATCGTCTACGCCATCCTGGGCGGCATCCTCCTCCTCGTCGCCTACAAAGTCTTCGACTGGGCCACACCGCACGACCTGGGCCGCGAGATCTTCGAGAAGAACAACGTTGCGGCCTCCATCCTCGCCGGCGGCTTCCTGATCGCGCTCGCCGTGATCATCGCGTCGGCGATTCACTGAACGCGCCGACGTGCCGCGCGCGGTTAGTGGTGACGCGGTCGCCGAGGCGCACGTAGAGGCCGCCCCAGCGATCGCCGGCCAGGTAGCTGCCGACGCACGGAATACCTGGGACGATGGCCGGGGCGCCGTCTTGCCACAGGACATCGTCCACGGTCTGGCTCGTCACCAGGCGCTGGACCACGAACGTGCGCCAGGCGCGGCAGCGCTCCCAGTCGGCATCGTCGACGCGGTCGCCGAAGTACACCTCCTCGCCCTCGCGGCCGAAGAACTCCTTCACCACGAACGCGCGCCGGTCGAGGTCGGCGGGCGCGTCCGTCACCAGGTACGTCTCGGGCAGGTGGCGGGCGATGGCCGCGCGCTCGTCCGCGGGAAACAGCGCGTCCTCGCGGCGCTCCCAGATCCACGCCAGCAGCGCCTTGTCCTGGGCGAGCAGCGCCGCCACGGGATTGAGCAGGACGACCCGCCCGGCGAGGGCGGCGTCCATGAGGCCGGGGAAGACCGGGTGGCCGTACAGGCGCTCGACGGGATACAGCCGGTAGAGCGCCTGGACCTCGCGGCCCAGCACGTGGACCCGGCCGCGGCGCACGCTGAGATTGCTCACGTCGCCCAGCACGATCTCCAGTCCGAGCGGCGCGAGCAGCTCGCGCAGGAACAAGAGCTGGGCGAGGTCTTCGGCGTAGCCCGCGTCGGTGACGAGGCCCAGTCGGCGCACCGCACGGGGGGCGGCCGCCAGCAGGCGCGCGAAGGCGCGGCGGGTGCGCGGCGCGAGCCGCGCCCCCAGCCGCACGTCGCGGCCCGGCCGGCCCAGCGCGCGGTAGAGCAGCCGCTCCGCGCCGATCGTCTCGCGCACGCCCGATGGCGTATCGCTGTTGTATTCCAGCAGGCGCCACTCCCCGGCCTCGTCGAGCAGGAAGTCGAAGCGTCCCAACGGCGAGAGGAGCGGCCCCGCCGGCTCGTGCAGCAGCATCTCCGCGACGGCCCAGGGAAAGCCCAGCCGCTCCAGCGTCGGCCGGTCGCGCTGGACGACGCGGGTCGCCCGCGCGAACGCGCGCCCCAGCGTCTCCGTCGCGGCGACCAGGCGAGCGAGGGCAGCGGCGTCGAGGACCAGGGCGTTCAGCGCCAGGTAGCGCTCGCCGGCCACCGTGCTGTCGTAGAGGAAGTAGCGCCACGCGGCCTCGTGGAGATAGGCGGTCCAGCGGGCACCGTAGGCCGCGGGGTCGGCCGCGACGTGGGCGGGGGCCAGCGTGTACATGAGTCAGCCGAGGGCCAGGCGACGGATCGGCACGCCGGCCGCCTCCAGGCCATCCAGGTACTCCGTTAGGTCGGCAGCCGGCGGGGTAGCGCGATCGCGGCAGGCGACGACTGCGCCCACGCCGCCGGCGCGCAGCCGCGCCGTGCTCGGTAGGTCGATCGCGCCCAGCGCGTAGCGATTGTCGAAACGCGTCGCAAGGTCGGCGGGACTGGCCGGGCTCGCCCGCTCGCGCCCGAGGACAAGCGCGTACTGCGCCGCGACTTGGACACTGGGCGCGGTCGCCGGCGCCATCGCCCGCTCACGCCCCAGCCCAATCCCATGCTGCGCCGGCTCGCTTGGCGGCGCGGCCGGAGCGGGGAGTCGCGGCGCGTGCTGGAGCAGCGCGCCCAGCAATGCGTCCGCGGGAAGCAAAGCGTCAGGCTCCGGCCAGAGGAAGACCAGCAGCACGGGCCGCACGCCCCAGCGCGCCAGCCCCGCGACCGTCGCCACACTGGACGCTCCCGGCAAGTCCAATACGAGCAGCACGTCCGCGCGGCCCAGCCACCCCTCGTCCCCGCCTGCCCGGACGAGCGCCGCACTCGGTCCAGGCGGCGGGTCGCACGCGGCTCTCGGGAATGGGACCGCGCCGTGCGCCAGGGCGACGAGCGGCACGGCGCGAAAGAAGCCCGCCCACGGCCCGGCCGCCGCGTACCAGCGGCGATAGGCCGCGCGGGCGCTAGGCGCGGCGGGCATCCGCGGAGGCCGACGACGGATCGTCGGGGGTGCCCGCGGCGAGCAGCGCGGCCAATTCTGCCCGCTGCTCGGCGGACAGGTGGGGCAACACGCGCAGCCAGTGCGCGCGCAGCTCGGGCGCGATCAGCGGCGAGGCGCGCAGCAGCTCGCGCAGCCGCTTGAGCGAGTGCGGAGCGCGGCGTGCGGCGTGCTGATCGGTCGTCATGTCGGTGTACCTGGCTAGCCGCCGGAGCCGCTGGAGGCGCCGCCGCGCGCCCCGCTGCCGCTGCTGAAACCGCCCGACGACGGCGCGCTCACGCCCCCACCGCCGGCGCTAGAGCCGCCGCGGCCCGAGGCCGCCGAGCCGCTGCCGGTGCCGCCGCTTTGCCCGCTCGTCGCGCCGCCCCGGCCGCTAGCCGCGGAGCCGCTGCCCGTCCCGCCGCTCTGGCCGCTGGCGGCGCCGCCCCGGCCGCTCGCGGCCGTGCCCGCGCCGGTGCCGCCCGACTGGCCGCTGACCGCGTCGCCGCGACCGCTCGCCGCACCGCCGCCGCCCGCGCCGCCGCTCTGGCCGCTCGTGCCGTTGCCCGCCGGCGCACGGTAGTCGCCGGGCGCGGGACCGTCGCGGTAGCTGCCCCCATTCGGTACCGGGACCGGGACGACCCCGCCGCCACGCGACCCGCCGTAGCCCCCGTTGCCGCCGTAGCCGCCGAGCGGGAACGGGAACGGGATGAACAGCGGCCCGACCCAGCCGCCGCCCGACGGCCGAGGCGCGGGGGTCGCCCCGGGCACCGGAGTTGTGCCGGGCACGGGCGTCGGGGTGGGGCCGGTCGGCGGCGGGCTGGTCGGCCCGCACGCCACGGCGGCTGCCATCAGGAACGCGGCGGACAGCCGCACGCTCGCCGACCGGTGCGCCTTCAGCGACTCCGCGACGCGGCGCGTAAAGTCGCCGAGGCGAGCCGCGGCCGCGTTCGGCTCGGCGGTGGCGTCGGCCACCGGTACGGGCGGCGCCGCGCGCTCGATCGGGGGCGGCACGACGCTAGCGGGCGCGGATGGCAGCGCGGCCGGCGGACGCGCGCGCGACGGTGCCCGCCGGGCGGCGGGGCGACGCGAGGGAGCGGGCGTCTCGCCCGAGCGCGCGGGGCCACGGGGGCGGGAGGCGCGAGCGCGCTCCGGCATGCGGCGTTCCTGCAAGTCCAGGCGCGTCTTCGGCGGCGCGCGAGAGACTATAGGAAGGCGCGCGACTATCCGTCAAGCGGTGGCCACGGCGCGATGCCGTAGAATTCATTGGTAAGGTGTCCCGGGGCCGCGGCCCCGGCGCGACAGGAGCAGGACGTTGCTGCGAGTGGGGCTGGTGGGGCTGCCGCGGGCAGGGAAGAGCACGGTCTTCGACGCGCTGGTCCGAAGCAGCGGCGCGCAGGCCGCGGCCGGCCGCACGTTCGCGGGACTAACGCCGCGCGTGGCGACGGTGAAAGTGCCCGACCCGCGGCTGGGCGTGCTGGCCGAGATGTACCACCCGCGCAAGGTGACGCCGGCCGAGGTGGAGTACAGCGACGTGCCGCGCTTGGCGGCCGAGGCCCAGCCCGGCACGCGCCAGGCGCCGGGCTACCTGGCGCAGCTGCGGCAGGTGGACGCGCTGCTGCACGTCGTCGCGGGTTTCGACGCCGCCGACCTCGCGGGACTGCCCGCCGCGATGGCAGCACGCGCACAAGAGGGCGCGACCGAGCTAGCGCTCGCGGACCTGCTGATCGCCGAGGGGCGGCTGGAGCGGCTGGGGGGCGAGATCCGCAAGCTGCCGGCCGCCGAGCGCGCGGCACGCGAGCGTGAGCGAGAGGCGCTGGAGCGCGTCCGGGCGCAGCTCGACGCCGGCGGCGTGGTCCGCGACCTGACGTTCACGCCCGAGGAGGAGCGCCTGTTGCGCGGCTACGGCTTCCTGACCGGGAAGCCCACGCTGCTCGTGGCGAATCTGGACGAGGCGAGCTGGCCGGCGCGCGAGGCCGTGGAGGCGGCGCTGCGCGCGGCACAGGCGCACGCGGGCACCGGCGTGGTGTCGCTGATGGCTCAGTGGGAGGCAGAGCTGGCCGAGCTGGAGCCGGAAGAGGCGGCAGCGTTCCGCGAGTCGCTGGGCCTGGCCGAGCCGGCCGCCGAGCGCGTGCTGGCGGAGATGTACCAGGTGGCGGGGCTCGTCTCGTTCCTGACGGCCGGCGAGGACGAGGTGCGCGCCTGGCCGGTGCCGCGCGGCACGCTGGCGCCGGAGGCGGCGGGCACCATCCACAGCGACTTCCAGAAAGCCTTCATCCGCGCCGAGATCGTGCCCTACGACGACCTCGTGCGGCTAGGGACCTGGGCGGCGGCGCGCACCGCGGGCGCCCTCCGCCAGGTGGGCAAGGACTACGCCATGCAGGACGGCGACGTGACGCACTTCCTCGCGGGCCGCTAGGCGACGCCAATGGCGCGCTGCACGCTGCTCGGGACCGCCGCCGCGCTCCCCACGGCGGAGCGCGACAATACGGCGCTGGTCTTCGTCGGCGCGGCGAGCGCGGTCCTGGTGGATTGCCCGGGCGGCGCCTACGCGAAGCTGCTGCGGGCCGGGGTGGCACCCACCCGGCTGACCCACCTGCTGCTCACGCACGAGCACACCGACCACACGCACGGCCTGCCGGGCCTGCTCCAGAGCCTCTGGCTGGCCGGGCGCACGGCCCCGCTGCCGGTGCTCGGCCTGCCGGCGGTGCAGGAGCTGGTCGACCGCGCGCTCGGCGCATTCGCCCCCTTCGGCGACCGGGAGCCGTTCGCCCTGCCCCGCGTGGCGCTCCCGGCCAGCGCAGCCGACGCCCCGGTCCTGGAAACCGCCGACTTCCGCGTCTGGACGGCCCCCACGGAGCACTCGGTGCCCTCCGTGGCCGTCCGGGTCGAGTCGAAGGCCAGCGGCGCAACCGTAGCCTATTCCAGCGACACGGCGGCCTGCGTGGCTGTCGAGCGCCTAGCGGCCGGGGCGGACTTGCTGATCCACGAGGCGACCTTCGCGGCCCGCGACGAGGCAGACGCGCACCGCTTCGCGCACAGCACGGCCGCGCAAGCGGGCGGGGTGGCGCGAGCGGCAGGTGCGGCGGTGCTGTGGCTCGTACACTTCACGCCGACGGACGCGATCACACCCGAGACGCAGCGCGCCGAGGCGGCGGCCAGGTTCGCGGGAGCCGTCGCCGTGCCGGCCGACTTCACGAGTCACGAATTCTGAGCATTGCGTCACAAACCTTCCGTCGCGCCAACGCTCGCGCGTTGTTCGCGCTCGGAGCCAGTGCTAGAATAGCATTGCGCCGGTGGCGCATCAGCCCGGCGCGTCAGGAGTAAATAGGCGACCTATGGACGCCGATCGATCCGACGCTGGTCCAAGTAGTTACTCGGCCCAACGCTGCTCGTCACGCGGGGGACGGCTCGCTCCGCCCGCGCGCCGGCCGGCCCGTCTACTGAAGTAGTCGCCCGGCTCGCGCCGGTGCGACGGCGACCACCACTCACAGCCTTCCTCCGCTGACGAGGAAGGTTGTTTTATTCCGCCCTGGTGGGAGGTGGTCGCCATGGCTCACTTCAGCACGCTCCTCGGCCGGCCGGTCTGCGACGCCGCCGGCCAGACGGTCGGCAAGCTCGTCGACCTAATCGTTCCTGCCGACACCGACTACCCCGCGATCCAGGCCCTCGTGGCGCAGCCGCGGCGCGGCGAGCGCGTCCTGCTGCCCTGGGCCGACGTGGCCGAGCTAGACGAGAGCCGCGTCCGCCTGCTTGCGCCGCGCGACCAGCTCGAGGCCTACACGCCCGCCGACCACGACCTGTTCCTGGCCCGGCAGGTGCTCGATCGCCAGATCATCGACATCCGCGGTCGCCGCGTCGTGCGAGTGAACGACCTGGAGCTGGCCCCGGCCGACGGCTCGCTGCGCCTGATGGGCGTGGACGTGGACCCGACCAGCCTGCTGCGGCGGCTGGGCGTCGAGCGCCCGGTGGAGGCGCTGGCGCGGGCGCTGCACCTCGAGCTACCACACCAGACGATCGACTGGTGCGCCATCGACCCCGTGGAGAGCGGGCCGTCGGGCGTGCGGCTGCGGGTGCCGGCCGAGGACCTGGCGCACATGCACCCTGCCGACATCGCGGAGATCATCAACTCGCTCGACCAGCGCCACGGCGATGCGGTCCTGGCCGAGGTCGACGCCGAGACCGCCGCGGAGGCGATCGAGGAGGTCGATCCGGAGCTGCAAGTGCAGCTGCTGGAGGCGATGGACGACGCGCGCGCGGCCGACATTCTAGAGGAGATGGACCCCGACAACGCGGCCGACCTCCTGGGCGACATGGCGCCCGAGCGGGCCAATGCGCTGCTCGCGGCGATGGAGCCGGACGAGGCCGCCGACGTGCGCGAGCTATTGGCCTACCCCGAGGATACGGCGGGCGGCATCATGACCAACGAATACGCCACCGTCCCGCCCGAGATGACCGCGCAGGAGGCCATCGCCTACCTGCGCCGCGAGGCCGAGGCCCTCGACGAGGTGTATTACGTCTACGTGGTGGACGCCGACGAGCACCTGCTCGGCGTCTTCACGCTCCGCGACCTGATCGTCGCCGCACCCGACGCGCCGGTGTCGAGCTTCGCGCAGCCCGCCGCGGTGTGCGTGCAGCTAAACGACACCGAGGACCACGTCGCCCGGGTGATTGCCAAATACAACCTCCTCGCGGTGCCCGTGGTGGACAACGAGAACCGGCTGCACGGCATCGTCACCGTGGACGACGCGATCGACATCATCCTGCCCGTCGCCTGGAAAAAACGCCTGCCGCGCATCTTCCACTAGCCCGTGGCCGCCCTCCGGGCCGCCTGCAGTCCTCCATCGCCGCCAGCGCGGCCGCGCCGCAGCGAGCGCCAGCCCGCGGCCGCGCTGGCGGCGACGGCCGCCCCGGCTACGCCACGTCCGCCGCGCCGGGGCACGCGAATCTGCCTAATGCCAGGGCGCAGAAAGGGAGCGCAATGACGCCGCACGACGTCCGAACCGCCGATCTCGCCGCGCTGCGCGCCCTGCCCGCCGAAGACCTGGCCGAGACCCTCTACCGGCTCGATTCCGCCGAGCTGGCCACGCTCTTTGCCCACGTCGGCGACGAGGCGCTGGCCGACCTGCTCGCCGAGCTGGACGTACACGATGCCGCGCGCCTGATCACCAAGCTCAGCCGTGCCCAGGCGGCCGACGTGCTCGAAGAGATGGACCCGGACGACGCCGTGGACGTCGTGGCCGAGCTGCCCCCCGCCACCGCCGAGGCGGTGCTGTTCGAGATGGAGCCGACCGACGCGGAGGACGTGCGGGCGCTGATGGCATATCCCGAGGACAGCGCCGGGCGGCTGATGACGCCGGACGTGGTGGCCCTCGCCCCGGACCTCACGGCGGACGAGGCGCTGTACCGCCTGCGCACGCTGGCGGAACAGGCCGAGACGATCTACTACAGCTACGTGACCGACCCGGCCACGCAGCGGCTGCTGGGCGTGCTGTCGCTGCACCGCCTGGTGCTCAGCCGCGCCGACACGCCGATCCGCGAGCTGATGATCGCCGACCCCATCAAGATCCGCGCCGATGCCAGCCAGGTCGAGGCGGCCCGCCTGCTCGACCAGCACCACCTGCTCGCCATCCCGGTGGTGGACGCGGCCGACCGGCTGGTCGGCATGGTAACCGCCGACGACGCGGCGGAGGTGCTGCTCGAAGAGGCCGGCGAGGACATCGAGCGCCTGGGCGGCTCGCAGCCGCTGGACGAGCCGTACTTGCGCGCCTCGATCACGCACCTGTTCCGGAAGCGCATCGTCTGGCTGCTGCTGCTGTTCGTGGCCGAGGCGTACACGGGGAGCGTGCTACGCTTCTTCGAGGAGACGCTGAGCGAGCAGATTGCCCTGGCGTTCTTCATCCCGCTATTGATCGGCACCGGGGGCAACACCGGCTCGCAGACGGTCACGCTGCTGGTGGGCGCCCTCCGCGTGGGCGAGGTTGCCTTCCACGACCTAGCGCGCGTTCTCCGCCGCGAGATCGTGGTGGGCCTGTTGCTCGGCGGCGTGATGGGCGCGGCCACCTACGTGCGCGCCTGGACACTCGGCGTGGGGCTGGAAGTCGGCCCGGTGGTGGCGGTCACCGCGGCGTGCATCGTGCTCTGGGCGGCCGCCGTCGCCGCCGTGCTGCCGCTCGTGCTCCACCGGCTACGTCTCGACCCGGCGGTCATCTCGGCGCCGTTGATCACCACCCTGGTGGATGGGACCGGCCTGGTCATCTATTTCAGCCTCGCGCGCTGGATGCTGGGCCTGAGCTGAGCGCTACACGAGGCGAGCGCCGCGGAGGTCGGATGTGAAGCGCTGGAACCGGCGCCTTCTTGCGTTCCTGGCCATCATGGGGCCGGGCATCATCACCGCCAACGCGGACAACGACGCGACCGGCATCGCGGCGTATTCGATCGTCGGCGCGCATTACGGCTACTCGCTGCTGTGGGCGCTCGTGCTGGTCACGATCAGCCTGGCCGTGACGCAGGAGATCGGGGCGCGCACCGGGGCGGTCAGCGGCAAGGGGCTGGCAGCGCTGATTCGCGAGAACTACGGGCTGCGCATTACTTTCCTCGCCATGATCGCGCTGCTGGTCGCCAATCAAGCCACGACCATCTCGGAGTTCGCGGGGGTTGCCGCCAGTCTGGAGCTGTTCCACGTGCCACGACTGTTCGGCGTCCCCGCGGTCGCCGTCCTGGTTTGGTACGTCGTGATTCGCGGCAATTACAAGAACGTCGAGCGCATATTCCTGGTCTTCTCCGCGTTGTACGTCGCCTACGTCATTACCGCCATCGTCGTCCACCCCCCCTGGATAGAGGTGCTCCACCAGACCGTGGTCCCCTCGTTCAGTCTCGACTCGGACTATATCCTTGCTTTCGTCGCGATGGTCGGCACCACTATCACGCCGTGGGGCCAATTTTTCATCCAGGCCTACGTTGTAGACAAGGGTGTCACGCCGACCGAGTACCCGTACACGCGGATCGACGTGCTCGTTGGCTCGGTCGTGACGGACGTAATCGCGTTCTTCATCATCGTGGCTACCGCCGCGACGCTGTTCGTCAACGGCGTAGAGATCAACGACGCCAGCGACGCGGCGCAGGCGCTGGCCCCGCTCGCCGGGCCGCTGGCGCAGTATCTCTTTGGCGCCGGCCTGCTCAACGCCTCGGTGCTGGGCGCCTGTATTGTGCCGCTCACGACCGCGTACGCGCTGACCGAGGCCTTCGGCTGGGAAGCGGGAGTGAACACGTCGTTCCGCGACGCCCCCTGGTTCAACGGTATCTACACGCTCGTCGTGGGGCTTGGCGCGGTTGTGGTCTTGCTGCCCAATTTGCCGCTGGTGCCGGTGATTCAGTCAGCCAATATCGTGAACGGCGTCCTGCTGCCGGTCGTGCTGATCCTGGCCGCACGCCTGGCCGACAGCCCTGCGATCATGGGCCGCTACCGCAACGGGCCCGTGCTCCGCATCATCGTCTGGCTCACCGTGGTCGCCACCATCCTGCTGACGGCGCTCCTCCTGCTCACGTCGGTCGTCCTGCCGGCCGTGGGCATCAACCTGGGCAGCTGATACTCCTTAGCCTTCGAGTAGTGTTCGGGGCCGACGCCGGATTGGCGAAGGGCGGTAGCGACAGCCGGCCCGCTGGGCCAACGAGACGTTCCCCGCGTGCGGGTCGTCGCCGCCCGCACGGATGGCCTGCGTCTTGCGGTGTCGGCGGGCGACGACGGGGAAGGCGCTCCATCGCCGCGAACACCGCGCCAAAGGAGAGAGCATGCCCGGTCAGAGCGGCCCGTTCGCGGGCTACAGCCGCGAATACCACCCCTTGGCGCAGTACGGCATACTCGTCGGCGCGTTCAACCTGCTGTTCGCCGCGTTCCTGGTCCTGGTGAAGCAGACGCGCCGCACCCTGCCGCAGCGGGTGGGCCTGGGCGACATCGTCCTCCTCGGGGTGGCCAGCTACAAGCTGAGCCGGCTCCTGGCGAAGGACTCGGTCACCAGCGTGATTCGGGCGCCGTTCACGCAGTTCGAGGAAGCGAGCGGCGCCAGCGAGGTCAACGAGCGGCCGCGGGGCCGGGGGATGCAAAAGGCGCTCGGCGAGCTGCTGACGTGCCCCTTCTGCGTCGGGCAATGGGTGGCCGCCGCTCTGGCCTACGGCCTGGTACTAGCGCCGCGCGCCACGCGGCTGATCGCGGCGATCTACAGCGCCGTCGCCATCGCCGACTTCCTACAGTACGGCTACGAAGCGGTCCGCAAGCAGGCGGAGGCGCCGCGAGCCGGGGACTAGGACGCCGGCCGCCCCGCGCCGCTTCCCTCACTAATGGCCGGTGGGCGTGCCGGAGAGCGCGCCGCCGGACCGACCGCGTGTTGTGCTGGTCGCCGCGCTACTGGCCCCGCTCGGGGTGCTGGACGGCGCGGCCGTGGCGGTCGGAGTCGGCGTGGGCGCGGTCGTGGGCAGCGGCGGCAACGTCGGCAGCGGCACGAGTGTCGGCAGCGGCGGCGCCGTCGGGGGCACGGTCGGGTTGAGCTGCGGCAAGAGCGGCGGCGCGGGCGTCGAGAAGACGGGCAGCGGCGACAGCGGCGTCGGGATGGGCAGCGGCGTGGGGAAGGGCCGCGCGGTCGCCGGCGCCACCGGGGGCGCGAGCGGCGGCAGCGTAGACGTGCGCGGCGGCGTGGGCGGCGGCATGGGCGTGATCGTCGGCGCGGGCGGGGCCACGATCACCGGCGGCGGGGCGGACACGGGCGCCTGGCCGGCGCTCGCGGCCGTCGGGACCACGGTCAGCACAGCATTCTGGTTGCTCGTGCTGGTGCCGGGAGTGGCGCCGCTGCTCGTCGTGTTGCTCGTGTCGCGGGGCGGCGCGAACGGGGTCGGCTCGGCCCCCGATCCGCCGCCCGCGGCCGCCGACCCGCCGCCCACGGCCCCTGGGGTTCCCCCCGGTGTGCCACCACCCGTCCCGGGTGTCGTCGCGGCCGCGCGGCCGCTCGGGCCGGTGTAGGTGGGAATCGCCACGGTGCCGCCGAGGGTGGCCGTCGCGGAGGGCGCCGCCGGCGCCACCTGCGCGACCGCGCCCGGCTGACCGGCCACGACCTGATTCGAGGCGGCCAGTCCGTCGCCCGGAGCCGCCAGCGGCGCGGTCGCCGTCACCCGCGCCGCCGCGGGGTCGATCGCGACGAGCTGGCCGCGGGTCGGCAGGTCCGCGAACACCGCGCCGTCGGCTACCGCGAGCGAGGTCGGCGCGGCCTCCAGCGGCACGCGGGCCGTCACTTGATCGCTGCCGAGATCCACCAGCGCCACCCCGGGGCCAACGGAGTCGCCCACGTAGGCCGTGCGGCCGTCGGCGGCGAGGGTCAGCACCGTCGCGCCCGGCCCCACGGACGCGCGGCCGCGGACCGCGCCGCTCGCGGTATCCACTGCCAGCAGGTCGCCCGCCGCGCCGTCCAGCACGTAGAGCGTGGCGCCGTCGGACGCGAGCGCCAGCGCCCGCGGCTGGCCACCGACCGGCCAGGCGGCCCCCGCCGTGCCGGCGTCCAGGTCGAGCGGCACGACCTCGCCGGCGTCGGGGCGCGCCACGTAGCCTTGGGCGCCGTCGCCGCTGAGCGCCACGGCGCCCAACGGGCCGGCGACGCGAATGATCTGTCGCACCGCCAGGTCCGGGGCGCTGACGGCGCGCACCTCGCCGGCCTGGGCGCTGGCAACGAGCAGGCGGGTCGTCGCGCGGTCGCCCGCGAGGGCATCCGGCTGCCCGCCCAGCGCGGCGCGGCCCACCTCGCGCCCGCTGCCCGCGTCGAGCGCCAGCAGCACCTTGGCCTCGTGGTGGCCGACGTACAGGCGCTGGCCGTCAGCGCTCACCAACAGCGGGCCGGGCCGGCGGTCCGTCGGGTACTGGCCGACCACCTGCATCGTGCCCGGATCGACGGCGAGCACGCGGTTGCCGGTCTCATCGGCGACGAAGACGCGGGTGACCCGCGGGCCGGTCGGCTCGGGGCGCTGCTGGTTATTGGGACGCGGCGGCGTCGGCTGGGAGATGAGGCCGCAGCCGGCGGCCAGCAGCAGACCGACGAGCGCCAGTAGCGTGCGACGAGGGGGCGCGAGCACGGACACTCCCCAAGCGAGGCAGTCGAGCCGCCGATGAGCGCGCGGGCCGGCCCGCGACGGCGCCGAGTTGATGGGGCGGCCAGCGGTTGCCCGGCCGCTGCTTCCATAGTGCCAGAAGATTCGCCAGGCGAACAACCGATGGTGCGGGTCAGCCGCGGCTCCGGGACGAGGTGCCCGCGGTAACCGGCGCACGTATCAGTTCCCGAGCCGTGCCATTCGTGGTTTAATGGGTGCAGCCTGCATGCGGCCGAGCGCGCTGCACCCGGCGGCGTAGCGTGGAGCCGCCGCCCGCCGGGGCTACCGGTCGCGCGGCGAGCGCGGTGGAGGGGTGCCATGAACGACATGCAACAGTACCTCGTGGACGAGTTCGTCGAGGAGTACCGGCTGGGGCGCATGACGCGCCGCGAGGTGCTACGACGCGTGACGCTGCTCACCGGCAGCGCGGTGGCCGCCGGCACGCTGGTCAACGCGGTGACGCCGCTGCGGGCCGCCGCGGAGCCATCGCCGGGGCCGCTCTTGCAGTGGACGCCGCAAGTCAGCCCGTTCGATCCCAGCGTGCGGGCGGGCGAGGTGATCGTGCCGGGCGACGGCGTGCCGCTGTCGGGCTACATCGCCCGGCCCGCGGACGGCGCCACGCACCCGGGCGTGCTGGTGATCCACGAGAACCGCGGGCTCAGCGCGCACTACGAGGACGTGACGCGCCGGCTGGCGAAGGCGGGCTACGCGGCGCTCGTGGTGGACCTGCTGTCGCGCGTGGGCGGCGTGGGCGCGTTTGCCGACGACGCGGAGGCGGCCGCCGCCCAGGCGCAGATCGCGCCCGAGCAGCACGTGCGCGACCTGAACGCCGCGGCCAGCTATCTGGGCTCGCAGCCGTACGTCAATGGCGACCGCGTGGGGGTTATGGGGTTCTGCTTCGGCGGCGGCATGACCTGGCGCGTGGCGATGAGCAACCCTAGCCTGCGCGCCGGGGTGCCGTACTATGGCCCGATCCCGCCGATGGACGACCTGAGCAACCTGCAAGCGGCGATGCTCGCCATCTACGGCGGCGAAGACGCGAACGTCAACAGCCGGATTCCCGACATGGAGGCGGCGATGCAAGCGGCTGGGAAGACGTTCGAGGTGGTGATCGAGCCGGACGCGCCGCACGCCTTCTTCAACGAGAGCGCCGGCAGCTACACCCCGGCGGCGGCTGCCGACGCCTGGGGACGCACCCTTGACTGGTTTGGGCGCTACCTCAGCAGCTAAGCGCATGGTCCGCGCCCTGGTGCTCCTCGTCCTGGTCGCGGCCTGCGCGCCGGCGCCAGGGCCGGCGCCGGCCGCGAGCGCGCCGCCGGCCGTGAGGGCGGCGCTGGCGCCGGGGGCGCCGCCCCCCGCCGTTGCCCCGCCACCGGTCGTCGCTCGGGCGCCGGCCGACGCCGCCGCGGCCGATCCTCCTGCCGCACTCGTCGGCGCGGACCCGCTGGAGGGCGAGCCCGCGGCGAGTGCGTCCGACGACGCGGGCGCGGCGCCGGCGCGTAACGAGCCAATCCAGGGCGCCGCGCCCGCGGCCACCGCGCTGCCCGCCTGGCTGCGGGCGGTCCGCGAGCCGCCGCCGGTGCGGTTCGTCGGCTCGGGACGCCCCGGCCCCAAGCGCGTCGGCCTGCAGGTGGGCCACTGGGGCAACGAGAGCCTGCCGGCCGAGCTGGACCACCTGCGGGCGTCGGGGGGCGGCGCCGTCGGCGGCGGCTACACCGAGGTGCAGATCAACTACGACCTCGCGCAGCGCACTGCCGCGCTGCTGCGCGCGGACGGCGTCGAGGTCGACGTGCTCCCCGCCGCGGTGCCCGTGGACTACGAGGCCGATGCGTTCGTCGCGATTCACGCGGACGGCGACGCGCGGGGCGCCCTCCGGGGCTACAAGGTGGCCCGCAGCCCGATGAGCCAGATCCCAACCTGGGACGACGCGCTCGTCGGCTGGCTGTACGCCGAGTACGGCCGCCTGACCGGCCTGCCGCGTGACGACGCGCACGTGACGCGGCGGATGCAGTTCTATTACGCCTTCAACAACCGCCGCTACTACGCCGCGGTGGCGCCGAGCACGCCCGCCGCGATCATCGAGACGGGCTTCGTGACCAGCGCCGCCGACCGCGCCCTGCTCGTCGGCGATCCCGACCGCGCGGCCGCTGGCCTGGCCGCGAGCCTGCGGGGCTTTCTGGGCATCGAGCCCGAGCCGTGAGCGCGCCGCCGTCTTGCGGGCCGCTTCCCGTTCAGCCGGCGGCCCTCGTCCTCGACAACGGCGTGCGGGGCTTGTGCGTCGAGCGGCCGCACAGCCCGACCTTCGCCCTGCAACTGTTCGCGCGCGCCGGCAGCCGACACGACGGGCGGCGGCCCGGCCTGGCCCACCTCGTCGAGCACCTCGTGTTCCGCGCGCCGCGGGCCGGTCGCCCCGATCTCTTCGCGGTCGTCGAGGGGCGCGGCGGCGAGGTCGGCGCGACGACGACGCGCGACTACATGAGCTTCTCGCTCGTCGTCGCGGCGCCCGACGCCGAGCGCGCGCTGGCGCTCCTGCCCGCCCTCGTGCGCCCGCCCGCGATCGACCGCGCCAGCCTGCGCGGGGAGCGCCAGGTGATCGGCCACGAGCTGCGCGAGCGCGTCCGCCCGGCCGACGCGCTCTGGGACCTACTGCTCGCCGCACTGTGGGGCGACGTGCCCCTCGCTCGCCCGCCGGGCGGCAGCCTCGCCGCCCTCGCTGACCTCACCGCGACCGCGGCGGCCGCCTTCCATGCCCGCCGCTTCAGCGCCCCGCACCTGCTCGTCGTGGGCGCCGGGGCGTGCCCGCCCGCCGCCTTCGCCGCCGCGCTGCGCGCCGCGCTGGACGATCTGCCGCTCGTGCAGGGGGCGAGTCCGGCGGTCGCGCCGCAGGCGAGGCCGAGCGCGCTAGAGGCGTGCGGCGGCGGGACGGGCAGCTACGTGGCCGTGGGGATCGCGGTGCCGGGCGTCGAGCACCCGGACAGCGCCGCGCTGCGCCTGTTGGAGGGCGTTCTCGGCCAGGGGCCGGGCTCGCGGCTGGGGCGGGCGCTCGCAGCGCGCGGCCTGACCGCCGCCGTGCAGACGCGGTGCGCCGCCTACGCGGGCGTGGGCGTGTTCGCGGCGCTCGCCGCCACGCCCGCGGCCAACGGCGAGGCAGTCGCCGCCGCGCTGGAGACCGAAGTCCGCAGCCTGGCGGCCCGGCCGCCGACGGCAACCGAGATCCGCATGGCGCGGCGCCGCCAGTGGGGCGCGCTGTACCGGCGCTGCGAGAGCAACGCGGGCCTGGCGAGCGCACTCGGCACGGCCGCGCTCTTCGGTCCCGCACACCGCCCGCCGGAGGCAGCGCTCCCCGAAAGCCTGCCCGTGGCCGGGGCGACGGTGCGTCGCGCTGCGCGCGAGCACCTCGCGACCGCCCCCTTCGCGCGCGCGACGCTTCACGCCGGGGGCGGCTAGCGCGGGCGCTGGGGGCGAGCGGCCGCCCGACAGTCGACCCGGGCCGGCGATGGGGGTACAATGGGGCGGTTGGGGCCGGAGCCGGCGCCCCGGCGTCGCGCCGGCTCCGGCCGTCGCGCATCCGACGTGGGAGGCGCCCGTGGATGATCGCTTCACCTCGCGGCTACGGACGGCGATGAGCGAGCCGTCGAGCGCCCCGCCCGCCCGCCCGGAGCCGCGGCCGGCCGTCCCCGTTCGCACGCCGCTGTACGCGCGGCTACCCGCCCCCTGGCGGCGCTACGTGGCCGTGATCGTCGGCCTGCTGCTGCTGGCGCTCGCCGGCCTGTGGCTCGACCTGTTCCACGCCCTGGTCATCTGGGCGCTGTTCAGTGTATTCGTGCTGCTGTGGCCCAACTGGCCGCCGCGGACCGCCGGCGAGGAGCGCGCCCACGCCTGGCCCTACGAGCCGTAGCGCAGCGCCCGCCGACCCACGCACCTCCATCCGCGCGGGACGGCGCGGCCACGCGCACGCGCACGACCGCGGCGACATGGCCGCGCCGACAGCTCATCTTGGATCCGACGCGCCCTCACCCCGACCCTCTCCCAGGGGGAGAGGGAGAGGAGACCCAGGAGGCGCCCTCACCCCGACCCTCTCTCAGAGGGAGAGGGGGACTAATATCGGATCCGGCCCGGGGGTTCGCCTACCGAGACGCGCCCTCACCCCAACCCTCTCCCAGGGGGAGAGGGAGTAAGGGGACTCCACCGGCGGATTCGATATAAGAGAACTACGTCGCCGGATTCGGTGTCACGCGTTACTGGGCCGGCACCAGTAGGTCCGCCGCCATCCACCCCTCGGTGGTGCCGTCGGCGACCCGGCGCCAAAGCTGGCCGCCTACGGTCTCTTGCTGGTCCAGATTGGTGACGATAGCGCCATCGTGTACCTGTTCGAGGACCGGGGCCGTCGTGCTAGGAGCGCCGCGCAGGTTGGCCCCCGAGCCGCCGGCTTGCACCTGATAGCTCGGCGGATCGACGAGCGGCGCGCGCGATGGCTCGGCCGCCGGCGACCCCTCATCGGCCGCCGACGCGGGCGCGGTCGCCTCGAGCGGCACGCTCGTGGGGAGCGGCGTGCCGACGGGAGTAGCTAGCGAGGCGGAGCGCCCGCCGGCGCTGCCCGCGGGCGAGCGCAGCCCCCCAAACAGCGGCGTCTGCATGATCAGCACTACCAGAAGCCCTAGCCCGACGAGTAGCAGCCGCTCCACCTGTCCCGTCGAGCGCGATCCGCGCACCTGCCCAATCCGTCTCATGCCATCCTCAAGCGGCCCGTCCGGCCGTGTTGATTATCCGCCGCGGACCGGCAGAGTAATTTGCCGCATGTTGCACAGCTATACCACAATTCTCGACCGGGCTTCATGGGACGCGCGGCGTAGCGGCCGCTCGGGGCAGCCGGGAAGAGCGGGGGGCAGGGGGCGACGGGGGCCTGGCTCAGCCGCGGAGGCGGCTCAGGGCTGCCGCGTAGCGGTCAGCCGCGTCGGGGGTCAGACGGCTCGACAGGCGCAGAAGAATACGGCCCTGGGCGAACCGATAGTCGGCGGGAGCAGGGAGGAGCGCGCTCAGGACGGGAGGGCCGCCGGGACCGCGCCGCGCCTCGGCGGGCGTGGCCTTGATCTCGATCGTGCCGCCGTTCTTGCCGTCCGGTTTGGCATCCGGCCCCGCCAGGCGCGTGTCCACGAAGCGGGCCTCACTCTCGCTGACCGCCTCGACCTCGCCGATCGCGCGGACGTAGCGTTTCAGCGCGGCGGCCGCGTCCGCGGCGCGCGGTGGGTCGCCCACGTCGTCCGCCGCCCGCGCCAGCACGGTGCCCGTGCGAGCCGGCAGTCGGTCCGCCGCGCCGACCGCCACCACGTTCGTTGGCCCGGTCAGCGCCACCGTCGCCTCGGGCGGCTCGTCGCCCTTGCCCGCGCAGCCGGTCGCTAGGGCTGCCAGCGCGAGCGCGGCGAGCAGGGCGCACCGCCAGGAATGCACTGTTCGCATACTCCATATGTCGGCACGTCCAGCGTTGTCGATTAGGCCCCAGTGTCCCGCCCGGCGGGACCGCGCGATCGCCCTAGGCGACTGTCTCTGTTGGCCTGCCAGCACGAAGTCCCCGGGGCGATGGCCCCGGGGGCTTTGCTGTGCCGCGCTGCCCGAAGGCGCGGGCGCCCCTGGCCGTCGTAGCGCCCTACTGCTCAGGCGGGCGCCGGCGAACTAGCCAGGCCACTTCCGCCCCAAAGCCCTCCCGCAGCCGGTGAGCGACATAGTCGCGCGCGATGGTCACCGCGTCGCCCAATGGCCGGAAGCGATCTCAGAATTTCGCCTGCAGCCAGCTGGCCACGTAGTTGAACGTCTCCGCAACGGTGTCACCGAACGGACCAAGCGGGGTCGGGCACACCGTGCACGGCGTAAATGTGTGTATCGCTCCGTAGACGTAGGCGAGTGTTTTGTCGTGGGACTTCGTCGCGGCCTGGTAGTACATCTCCGTGGGCACGACCCAGTAGTGGGCGGTCATCGACATCATGAGTATGGGCACGCTGATGCCCCGCACATTGGATACCGTGGCCGTGTTAGACGAGTTCCAGTCCACCCCCTCAATGGAATCGGCGGTCAGCCGGTAGTTGGGCGCTTGGATAGCGGAGGTCGACAGGAAGGTGTTGACGGTGAAGTTCTTGCCCGAGCCCGCCCACGAGTTGTTAGCTTCGGGCGAGGACGGGATCACGCTCGCGGCCGGGACTCGGACAGAGTCGATAGCCTGGACCGCGCCGTTGGGACTTGTCGGGGTGATCAGTGGATACTGCCCCTTGGTATGGGCGAGCAGGCTGGTATCCTGCTGCCAGATGCGCGCCGCGTCATGCCCGACCGGGAACGGCATGTCATCCGTAAAGTCACCGTGACCGCTGGTAATGTCTTGTCGGGCCTGCAGGGCCGCGATCACGAGGTTGGACTCGCGCTCGGCTTGCGCCTGCGTATAGCGGTCGATGAAGTTCCGGGAGTACGAGGACGACTGGTTCTGGTTCGAGTTGTACCCGTTCGCCGGGTTGAAGAGGTAGAGCGACGGGTTTTGGTGGCTAGTCAGTCCATCGGGCCGGTTGACTGACGCATCCCAGGCCGACATGTTCGAGAAGGCCAGCCCCGGGATGGCGTCCAGCATCACCACACCGTCCGCGCGGGGCAGCCCTGCAAGGCTATTGTCGCACGGATCGAGGCGAGCCGGGGCCTGGCAGGTGGCTACCCCGTTCTCGGCCACGTTCTGGTAGTAGGCCATGATGGCGCCCCCGCCGCTCCAGCCCACCAGCACCACGTGCTGGACGCCAGGTACCGACCGCAGGTAGGAGACGCCGTAACTCACGTCTAGGGCAATCTGGTTCCAATCCACCTCAGCCGATTGGGTGAATTGAGACTTGGCGCAGAGGGCAGTGAAGCCACGTTGGACCAGCTGCACGCAAGGCGTGGCATTAATGAAGTCCGAGGTCTCGTGGATCAAAAACACCGCGGTGGAGGCGTTGGCGCCCGACCCCTGATACAGTCCTGCGATCACCTGGTGCAGCAGCACCACTGTCGCCGGCGGCGTAGCCTGTGCCTCGACGCTCGACGGGACGCTCGACCGCGCTGCGGGGAAAAGCGCGACGAGAGAAGCCACAAGCGCCAGCATGGTCATGCGCAAGGGTAGGCGATAAGTGTTCTTCGACATCGCGCTCAGCCCTCTCCTTGCTTGGGCGTGACGACGACTATGCGTCCGTCAGCTTCGCTAAACGACCGACAACGCCGACTCGTTGGTTCGGGCGGCGCAGTGACGTGATACAGACTACTGTAGGGGGCCGCGGCGGGAAGCGCCCTGGGGAAACCCCTAGGTTGTGACCTGGGGAAAACCCCAGGCTTTCCCTCAGGACCGGCTGGCGCCGCGGAAGGCGTAGGACGCCGCGCTGGCCGGCGTCGCGGCATTACGCTGCGCCCGGGCGCGGAGGCCGTGGGGTACCGGTTGCGCCGGGGCCAGCAGGCCACGACGTTGGGCTTCCATAACGGCAGCCAGCCGCGACCAGACGCCGAGCTTCGTGCAGAGGTTCTGGACGTGGAACTCCACCGTTTTTTCGGACAGCACCAGAGTCGCGGCGATGGACGCGTTGGTCTGGGCGGACGCGAGGAGCTCTAAGACCTCGTGCTCCCGCCTCGTGAGCCTGACCACGGTGATGTCCGCGGGCGGCGGGGCCGGTCGTGGTACGAAGACGGTACCGCCGCGAGCAACCGTCCGGACCGCCCCGACGAATTCCTCACCGGATACCCGCTTGGAGATCGACCCGCGGACGCCAATCTCGTCGAGCACACGCGGCTCGCCGGTAGGCCGGGGTCCGGTGAGCACGACCACGGCGACGAGCGGACCCGCCTGGCGTACCTGGCGGGCGAAATCGAGGCTGCTCATGTCCGGCAAGTGCGCATCAAGGACCAGGACCTCGGGCTGATGCGTCGCGACCAGGCTCAGCGCGTCCCTGCCCGCCAAGCCCATGCCGACCACGGCAAACTCACCGGTCTCCTCGAGACACCCGCGCAGCGCCGCCAGTCGGATGGGCTGCTCGTCGACGAGCACGACGCGAACGGCCGGCGGGCGGCGACAGCGCGCACGGCCGCGTCTGGAAGACCCGGCGACGGCGGGGGCCGAGCACGCGGGAGATGCGAATCGGACTGCCATTCAGGCCTCCTCCGCCCTCATTCGGCGCCGGGCAACGCCGAAGGCTACACACTCCCAGGCCGATGGCGCCGACTCATCTGCCGAGGTCGCGATACAGCGCGGGTGCCGGTACGAGCGGGAGACCGGACAGCAGGGCGCCTGGGGGACGAGCGGGCGGAACGGCAGGCGGGCGACGGGCCGTGGGCAAGGTGCCTGCAAAAGGTAACCCGTCCCACGTGCGAAGCAGCGGGCAATGGTCGGAGCGCGACCTCTGAGGGGCAGTGGCGCGCGTAAGCGGACTTGGTTGGACATGATAGTCCACCTACCGGGGCCAACGCGTCTAGATCAGGCCGGTCGCAGTATGATTGGCTACCGCGCAGCGCTTATCCCCCCATGTACACAAACGGAACCATGGACGGAACGTTACAGTTACATATCGCGAAGAAGATCCGTCGAGATGTATTTGCTGCGTTGTAAGCGTGTGCGCGTGCGTAGAGTACGCCCGAATATTGACAGGGGTACATAGCGTCACCAACCAGGGTGCAGTCGTCGGCCACCCAGGGGCCTGAGCGCTTACGAGCGGGATGCTGGCGCCTCAGGGTATACCGGAGCGCACGCCGGGGCCGACGCGGCCGCGCCCGGACGGACGCGCGGGCGGGCGATTGGGGGCCGCGAGCACTGTCCGGCTACCGTTTCTTCACGACGCTCACGGACCTGGCCGGGAATCACCCGAACCCGGCGCTTCGGCCCCACATCGTCAACAATAGCTGGACTGGCCGGTCCGGCGGACGGCCGGCGCTCCCGACGAATCTCTACGCCGCGCTAAGCCGCACGTCGATGGCTATCCCGCACGCCGCGGGCGGCGACGGCCTGATCGACACGCCAGGCGACGACCGTCGCGTTCGGCGTGCGCGACAGCTGCGGCACGGAGTGGCCGAGCCTAGTGGGCGGCGGGCCGAATGCGTTCGGATCGTGGGCGGGATGAGCCCTCCCCCCGACCCGCTCGCGGAGAGGGGGGCACGTACCCTGAGCGGACAGCAGCGCCCCTACACCGGCTTCGGCGTAGGGGCGCTGCTGCTCGGCCCTGCGGCGACCCGCGGCTGCGCGCAGACGGGACGATGGCGAAGAGCGGCCCTTATGGCGGTTTGCGGCTTCGGCGAGCGGTCGAGCAGCGCCGGGGCTGCAGCCAGTGGCGCTCACGGTATTCCGCGCCACCGGCCGCGGGCGGGCACGAGACCCGCCCCTACCGGACGTTGGCCGCTCGCGTAGCCGGCAAGAGGCACTAGGGCGCGCCGGTGGTGCTGCCGGATGTCCCGCCGGCGGGCGGCAGCGAGGGCGACGCCGAGCCGCCGCCCAGCTGGGCCTTCAGCTCGGCGAGCTGGCGGTCCACCTCGTCCTCCTGCTCGAGCTGCTTGAAGCGCTCGTCCACGGTGTCGTGGTCGAGGTCGCCGAGCGCCTTCGCGCGCGCCTCTTGCATGCGGATCTTCTCTTCCATGCGCTCGAAGCCGCCGGTGACGTTGGTGGTGTCGGCTCGGGCCATGGTCTGGTGGATCTGCTGCTCGGCCTGAGCCCGCCGGCTGCGCGCGATGAGCAGGTCCTTCTTCGTGCGCGCCTCCTGGATCTTCGCCTCGAGCTTGTCCAGAGCGTCCTTAAGCTGCTCGACCTGCTTGGCCTGCTCGTCGTACTGCTCCTTGAAGCCAGCCGCGGTCTGCTGGAAGGTGTTGCGGCGGGCCAGGGCTTCCCGCGCGAGGTCGTCCTGGCCTTTCTGGACGGCCAGCTCGGCCTTGCGCTGCCACTCGTCGGCCTGCTGCTGGTTCTGCTGCCAGCGCTCCTTGAGCCGCTGCTCGTCGGCGATCGCCGCCGCGACCTGCGTCTTGACCTGGATGAGCTGGTTCTCCATGTCCTGGAGCAGCTGCCGGATCATCTTCTCCGGGTCTTCGGCTCGGTCCAGCAGGTCGTTGATGTTGGCGCGGACGAGCGTGCCCACACGGTCGAGAATACCCATCTGTCTCCTCCTCGGCGGGGCGTGCGCCCGCCGTGATTCGCGCCGGGGGTCGGTTACCGGCGGCCAAGCTGACGCTTCAGCTCGGCCAGGTCACGATCCAGTCGGTCCTCGCGCTCCAGCGCGGCGAGGCGTCGCGCGACGGCGTCGTAGTCCTCCGTCGGGACGGGCGGGGCCGTGGCGAGCGCGCCGGGCTGGCGCAGCGCGGCCTTCAGCGCCGCGATGTGCGCCTGGTGGCGGGCGGCTTCCGCGCGGTACTCGCGGGCGCGGCGCTCGTGCTCCGCCGCCCGCTGGCGCGCGGCGTCGGCCAGGTCGGGCGCCTCCTTTCTCTCGGCTAGCGCGGCGCGGGCCGCCCAGCGGCGCGTGGCGGCCGCCTCCCGCGCCGCCGCCTCGTGGAGCTGGTGCTCCGCGGCGATCGCCGCGTAGAGCAGCTCGCGCGCCTCCCCGCGCTCGTCCAGTCGAGCCATGAGCGTATCCTTCGCGTGGACGATTAGCCAGCCGCGCTCAGCTGGTCGCGGGATAGCTGAGCATCTCCGGCCGCTCGGGCGCCTCGTTCAGTATCGCGTCGAGCAGCAGCAGCGTGTCGCGGGGCGACGGGCTGCGCCCCAGCCGCAGGAACAGGTGGTAGAGCGCCGGATCGTCGCGTAGCTCCTCGGCGCGATCGAGCAGCCACGCCCCCAGCCCCCCGCGCGGCTCCAGCGCCTGCGTGAGAATCGTCGTCTCGTAGCCCGCCGGATCGTCCACAAGGTACCCCGGATGGACTTTGAAGAAGCGAGCGAGAAGGCCCCGCGTCGGCGCCGTCAGGTGACGGCGCCGACCGCTCTCCAGCTGCGACAGGTATGCCTCGCTCAACCCCGCGTCCAGCTCGGCACGCATCGCGCGGGCCACCTCCGCCTTGGTGAGCGGGCGGCCCAGGCCGCGCAGCTCGCCCTCGACGGCGCGCAGATGACGCAGCTTCTCGCTCAGCTTCAACCCCGTTGTCCTCTCGGCAAGCCTGTGCATCGGCGGGTCGGCCGCGGGCCGCCCAGCGGGGACGCCGGTGGCGACGGCCGGGGACCGCTCCCCGCCCCGTGGCGACGCCGTCCGATAGGCGTGGGGCACGGGCCGTGCCAGCGGGCAAAGCCCGTGCCCCGCTCGCTAGTGCGCCTCGCCGTTGCCGACGGCCGGCGGGGCGGGCGGCGGGCGGTCCGCCGCGTCGCCGAGCACCGGCACCCGCGCCAGCAGGTCGGCCAGCTTCACGCCCGTCAGCGACTCGAAGAGTGCCGGTGCCTGGACGATCATCTTGGCCATGTCGGCCGTGAGCTGGTCGGCGCCCAGGCCGTGCCCGCCGTTGCCCGTGGACACGATCGTGATCTTGTCCACCTTCGCCAGCGGCTCGGCGAATGCGCGCGCCATCTCCGGCATGCCGCCCAGAACCTTGTCGAGCACGGCCGCCTGGTTGTAGTGCTGGAACGCCTCGGCCTTCAGGCCCATCGCGTCGGCCTCGGCCTGCCCCTTGGCGCGGATGATCTCCGCCTCGGCCGTGCCCTTCGTGCGCAGCACGTCGGCCTCGGCGAGGCCCTGCGCCCGCGTCGCCTCGGCGCGGCCCACGGCTTCGAGCTGCAAGCGCTGCCGCTCGGCCTCGGCCAGCGTCTCGATGCGCAGGCGCTCGGCCTCGGCGGCCTTCAGCACCGTGGCCGCCAGCTCCTTCTCGCGGCGGACGATCTCGGCCTCCTGGACCTTGACCATCTCCTCGCGCTGCACGCGCTCGACGCGCACCTGCTCGGCCACGACCTGCTGCTGCATGACGTTGGCCTGGATGTCGTAGGCCTTGTCGGCCTGCGCCTGGGCCTTCTTGACCGACGCCTCGTACTCCGCCTTCTTCAGCTCCAGGTCGCGCGAGGCCTCGGCCTGCCGCGTCTGCGAGGCCAGCTCGGCGATCACCCGCTCCTGGTCGGCCGTCGCCCGGGCCACCGCCGCCTCGCGCGCCGTCTCGGCCTGGCGGATCGCCGTGTCGCGCGCCGCCTCGGCCGCCGCGATGTCGGCCTCCTTCTTGATGCGCGCGATGTCGGGCTTGCCCATGTTGGCGATGTACTCGTTCTCGTCGCG
>JAJPHF010000048.1 GCA_021325365.1 Pseudomonadota bacterium | reverse complement strand
CGTCCGCCGCTGGCAGTTGGAGGTCACCTTCGAGGAAGCACGCCGGCACCTCGGCCTCGAGACCCAGCGGCAGTGGTCGGAGTGGGCGATCCGCCGCACCACCCCGGCATTGCTCGGACTGTGCTCGCTGGTGACCCTGTTCGCGCATCAGTACGTGAGCCGAACGCCGACCCGGATTCGGCAGGCGGCCTGGTACCGGAAAGCGCAGCCCACCTTCGCGGATGCACTGGCACTGGTCCGCCGCGAGCTCTGGGCACAGGCGGCTTTTCGCCTGTCCGCCAGCGAACCCGACATGCTAAAAGTCCCGCGCACGTTCGTCGAGCGCCTAACGGAAACGCTCTGCTACGCCGCCTGAACGGCCAAAGTCGAGCTTAGCACGAAATCGTGGTGTTGCCGAAGCTGTCGGTGCTTGATGTGCAGTCGCTGATGGCGTCGTCACCATAGGTCGTTGTCATCGTCTCGCTGGCGTTGGCGCTCGCGGCCACGACGCGCCTGGTCAGCCAGCTGCTCGATAGGGTATGGATTACGGCGTAAGCGCTGCCTGGTATGCTAGCCTGGAGTACACACTGGAATGCGAATGTGGCTGCTCGCCAGCGACCGCATGGCCGGGATTCAGACATCATCAAACGTGCCTGAGATGAGTTGGCAGCTAGATATAGAAGTACCTCATCACGACTTAGGTATCGGCACGCTTTATGCCTCGATTGATGCGTTTACGGTCCGCAGCGACCAAGGCATCCGCCTAGACGAGGCTGGTCTTCAGCTGTCGGGACTCGGACAACGGTTGTCGTATAGTGGTGCCATCCGCATTCCGGAATGGCCCGGTGGGTTTCAGGATGGTGACCAAGGGCGCTTACAGGGTTGGATCGTAACCCCGAGTGGCAGCTTCGGTACAGGCACGGTTGGCTTCTCTGTGCGGCCTCAACCTACCGGTTTGGCGAGTGATGCTCCATACTCAGCTGCGTCCCACGAGTGCCAAGCGCAGTAAAGCCTTGCCTTCATGCCCCGTGCCCCGGGACAAAGCGAGAGGGAAGCATGACGTATCATGCTTCCCTCTCTGAAAACCGTTGTTTACCGGGAGCGGACTTGCAGGTCCTGCACTTCGATCCGGTGCGCCTCAACGCCGTTCACGGTTTCCACCAGCCGGGTCGGGATACCGTCAGCCACGCGGTAGGTGATCTCGGTACGCACTTGCCGCGCTGGCTGCGGTGTGGCAGCCGGACCCTGCGCCCCTGACGGAGGGATGTACGCGGGCACGGTCTCCTCGCGACTGGCCACCGCCAAATCTGTGCCGAGAGGTCTGCTGGTGTACCCGCGCATTTTGAGGAGTCCGTCGATGCCACCTGGCGCTAGCCATTTCGCCGGCACGGTCAGCTCGCCTGGGGCCCACTGGGTAACGACGTCTGGAAAGCCCGGTCGGTGGTGGACCGTCGTCTGGCCGTTGAACGTTGGCATCATACCTACCGACTGCGGCACAGCCGAGTCCGCCAACAGTGTCGTCGTGAACTGTCGCCGCACAGTGTAACCTACACGAACGCGCTGAGTACGAGTGGTAGCGCTGCCGAGGTGCTCGTGCGTAGTCTCTTGGAAGGTCATGGTAAACGGAGGCCATGGCTCGTCGCGTCCCGCAGCCGCTGGATCCGCGCGCTGTGCCACAGCGGTCAGTGCAAAGACCGTTGGTGGTATGCCGCCTCCCAGCGTAGCGGTCTGCTCAGTGGGGCTGGCCATGCTGTAGCTACTGCCCACAGCTAGGACGAGAGCTGCCACCAAGAGCAAGATACTCGCGCGGCCCCATCCAGACAACCCTAGCATCTGTCTATCTCCTTCCCGGGACAGCTAACATGACCCGCCGTAGCCTTCGCGGGCCGAAGTGTTGTTATATAGATAGTGCGTCAGCCACTCAGAGCACCAGTAGTAGCAACTCGGGTTGCATTCGTAGAACTGGATCCGGTACTGTGTAGCTGCAGGCTGTGAGATCGTCCCGCCGGGATCATCGCCCCATGGGCCTGCGGGAGAGCAGCCCATATAGGCATTCCACGGTGATCCGAGGCAGGTGTTTTGATACCAACCAGCCCCGGGCTGGGTAGCTACCTGTTGTCAACCGCTGCCGTTCCACCAGAAGTCATTAAGGGACCAGAGGTGCCAGTACTGGGCGCCGCCATCGATGGCGCCAGTGTACCATCGGTCGTAGACTTGGCCGTATGAGCCGTAGTTGTCGTAATCGACGTGGGCGCAGTAGTACTTCGGACCGGTTTGATCGCAGGTATCTGCAGTCTGTAGCACCGCTCGTGCAGAAGGTAGCCGCACAACTCACCACACCAGCGTCGTGAATATGCTGATCAGTACGAGCAAGATGCGCAAGCGCTCTATAGTGCGGCCGCGAGAGAGCCCCATGTACATGACCTCCGGTTTATAACGTTACACGAGTCGCTAGTTTCTGATGTGACCACTGACCCGAGCGGCCGCACCATTGCGCAGGCCTTGGGAGTGACCCCGGCGGTGAGCCAGTAGCTTAAGCAGGCGCGTCCCAGGTAGTCCTCGGGCCGACGCACCCAGCCGACCGCGACTGCACTAACCGCCGCCTGGCGACGTGACCATGTTTACATGAGGACGCTCAGATCCGTAAGTAGTGATGGTCAGGTAGAGCATGACCGGGTGAAGCCTCTCGTTCTATGGCCAGCGCTGGTAAGAACGCAGCACCATCGTAGCTGAGAGTGCTCGGATTGGCAATCGGAAGAAATTCGGGGTTTTCAACCAGAGACCGCCGAATTTGTTCGGGGGTCTCTGCAAGGCCTCGGTCGGCGGAGCGGAGCGGGGTTTAGGTCCAATCAATCAGGCTGCTGAACCGGACGGCCGGCATTGCTAGGGCGCACCTGAGGGCGACCAGGCACGCGCATGGTTACGCCGCCGAACCCCCTGTTTCCAGCCGTGGCCGGTAGGGACAGGAGACCGCTTTGGAGAGCCTGGAGCACCACTCCCGTGCGGGAGTGCACGTGGAACTTCTCGATCAGATGGGAGCGGTGATCCGCCACGGTCTTGGCTGACAGACCAAGAGCGGCGGCGATCTCGTCATTGCTGTGATCGAGGGCCAGCAACCGAAGGATATCGCGTTCTCGTGGAGTAAGGCGCTCGCGGGGGACGGTCGTAGTCGGCTCCACGTGGGCGCCCACTCGGATTGTGGACCCGATGCCCGCTCGTCCGGTCTCGACCACTTGCACCGCCTGGCCCTGCGCCACGAGGCGGACCGCCTTGACCAGCTCCGGGGGGCCCATGGTCTTCAGCAGATACCCCAGGGCGCCCATCTGCCGAAGTGTTCGCTCGTCGCCGCTGTTGGGATCGCCCGTAATGGCTAGGACGGCCACCGCGGGCGCGCTGCGTCGCACCTGGCGGGCCACCTCGATGCCGCTCAGGTCCGGCAGCCGCATATCCAGCAGCAGGACATCAGGGCGGTGCTGCTCGACGAGCGGCAGTGCCTCGGTGCCCTGTGCAGCCGTGCCCACCACCCGGATCCCCTCGGCGCTCTCCAGCCATAGCTGCATCCCGGCGAGGACCAAGGGATGGTCGTCCACGATCACGACGCGGATCGAGTGCGGGCAATGCCCCCACGCCCTCGCGAGTTCCCGCGTTGGCCCAGCGGCCTGGCTCCCATACGTCCCCATGGGTCCGCCCCCCACGCTGTGCAGTGGCGCCCCAGCCGAGCGCACCGTCCGGCTGCCGGTGTGTGGATCAAACGACCGTGGACGCAAAATGTTACACGATGTGCAGGTGGCGGTCGCAACCGACGAGGCCGACCAGCCGGAGAGGGCGGCGCAAGGAACCGACACCAGCGCTGCTCAGCGCTTACCGAGGTGGCACCGGTCGGGCGCTAGCCTACCGTCCGCCGGCCTACTGGCTGGATCGGTCGAGGTCCAGAACGGGGCCTACTACGGTATCTTTCGTGGCCACGCGCACGACCCGCCGGAGTTTCGCGACGCCCTCCAGCGCCGTGCGCAGGCTTACCCGCGCGCCCGGCAGCAGCGCCGCCAGCTCGGACGGCACCGCCAGTTGATGAGGGATCCACGCTACGACGTCCCGTCCCCCGCCATCCCCTTCTCTTGGTCAGCAGCGTGGGCCGCGCTCGGCTCCCTGGCTCAACGGCGCGCTGAGTACCCGCCTCGCCAACCCTGCCGGGCGAGCTGGCTGCTCACCGGCCGCCTGGCGGCGGTGTCCCCCAGCATTCGGCGGTCGGTCTCGCGGCCCCGCCGGCAACGCCGGACGACCGCCCCCCGCCAATAGCTTCCTCTTTAGACAGGTTTAGACAGGCCGCGAGGCGCGCCGGAGAGCGCCCGCCATCCCGCGCGACGTGGTCGCCGTCCCGGCCCGTACACGCCTCCCACCCCGCCCGCCGCCCGCGCCCGGCCCGGGGCCTCACCCCGCCGGCCCGGCCCGCGACGGAGCCCCGGGGGAGTATCGTACGGGGCAAACGATGCGACCTTCCGCGCCCGACCAGCGCGCGCAGACCCGCGCCCGGCCTAGCAGTTAACCACCCGGTCAAGGAGCATCGTTTGACCGTTCCTCGGCTAAACTGCGTCGCTACGTCGTCGGGCGCACCCCGGCCTCCGCCCGGCGTTGCTTCGCCGTGTAGGGGTAGGTTATACGCATAGTGGCGGCGGGGTTCGACCGCGGGAGGACGGTGCCGATGGCTGTGACTGCTGAGTTCCTGACGCTGCCAGAGCTGCGCCGCGCGGCGCGGGCGAAGCTGGCGCCCGCGGTGTGGGACTACGTGGCCGGCGGCGCCGACAGCGAGGCCACGCTGCGGAACAACCGACGGGCGATGAGCCGCTACGTGTTCCGGCCGCGGGTGCTGCGCGACGTGAGCCGGGTCGACCTGCGCACGACGTTCCTCGGGATGCCGCTGGCGCTGCCGATCATGACCGCGCCGATGGGCTCACTGGAGCAGGTCCACCCGGACGGCGATCTGGCGATGGCGCGGGCCGCCGGGCGGATGGGCACGATCCACTGGCTGACGACCCAGACGGCGTCCACGCCCGAGGCGGTGAGCGCGGCGGCGAGCGGGCCGCTCGTCTTCCAGCTCTACTTCCGCGGCGACTACGCCTGGGCCGAGGCGCTGATCCGGCGCGTCGAGGCGGCGGGCTTCCGCGCGCTGGCGCTGACGGTGGACAACGCGGCCTACGGGCGGCGCGAGCGCGACATCGTGCGGCGCCGCGAGTCCCGCAACCACCCCACGGGCCTCGGCCTGCCGCCGGGGCGCGGGCGCATGGGCGCGCTGACCTGGGCGGACGTGGACTGGCTGCGCGCGACGACGCGGCTGCCGCTGATCGTGAAGGGCATCCAGGACCCGG
>JAJPHF010000028.1 GCA_021325365.1 Pseudomonadota bacterium | reverse complement strand
TGGCTGCCCACGAACTGGCTGAGCGGCGTCACCATGATCGGCCAGCCCCACTCCTCCCGCACCCGCGCGCACTCCGCCAGCGTGTCCGCGTAGCGGTCCTCCATGCCGACCAGCTTGAGCTGGTGGCGCAGGTTGGTGAGCATTCCGCCGGGCACCTGATGCTGGTACTGCGCGGCGTCGTACTCGACGGGGCGCCCCGGCGGCAGGCCGTCGTGCGCCGCGATGGCGGTGAGCTTCTCGGAGACGGCGCGGGCCGCGGCCTCGTCGAACACCGGCTCGTAGCCCATCACCCGCAGGTTGGCGGCCACGTTGAACACGCTGGGCAGGGCGGTGCCGTTGGCGAGCGGCGGCACGCCAGTGTTGACCGTGCGGATGCCTAGCTTCACCGCCTCCAGCGCGTTCAAGGGGCCGAGGCCGGTAGTGCAGTGGGAGTGTAGCTCAACGTGGATGTCCCCCGTGTTGGCGAGCACTGCGGGCACGAGAGTGCGCAGCCGCTCGGGGGTCAGCAAGCCGCCGGGATCCTTCAGGCAGATGCGGAACGGGCGCAGCGCCGCGAGCTGCGCCGCGCGCTCGGCGTAGTAGGCGTCGGTGTGCTTGGGCGAGTACGAGTAGATCAGGTTCACGATCGGGTCGATTCCCACCTCGCGCGCGGCCCGGATCTTCCACGCCCACATGTCGGCCTGGTTCCACTCGTCCGAGATGCGCGCCTGGCGGATGCCGGCGCGCGCCTCGCAGCGCAGCCGCATGGCGAGCAGGAAGGGCGGCGAGAGGTCGAACTGCGGGAAGCGCCCGACGATCGTCCGCAGCGGCGTCTCGGTGATGCGCTCGCGGAGCAGGCGGATGCGCTCCCAAGGGTCTTCCTTCAGCTCGCGCACGGTCTTCTTCGGGTGCGTGTACATGCACTCGATGGAGGTGAAGCCGGCGCGGTCGAGGTCGCGCGCGATCGCCAGCATCATCCCGGTGCGCATGTTCTGCGCCCAGAGGCTGAGGTGGCCATCGCGAATCGTGGTGTCCGCGAACCTGATCTCGGTCATCGCTCCTCGCCACTTAACTGTCGCTCGCCTTAGCCGTCCAGCAGCGCTCGCCGTCTTCCGCGTCGCCGGGGAAGGCTACCGCCTGGCCCTCGTCCGCGGGAGAAAGCTGAGAGAGGGCGGGCCCTCCCCCCCGCCCTCTCCCAGGGGGAGAGGGAGTAGGACGCTATCTCCCAGGGGGAGAGGGGGCAGAGGGCCGCGCCCTATCCCAGATGGACGTCGTGCCGGATCGCCCGCAGGTCGATCTCGATGGCGCCGCCCTGGACCGGCGGCTGGCCACAATACCAGGTGATGCCGTTGAGGGCGGCTGGCCCGGCCTGCGCCAGCACCTCGTCGCGCAGGACCGGGAACAGGTCGTGGACGGTGTACAGCCCCATCGCCGTGACCTGCTCCCACGCCGCGCCCAGCCCCCCGAGTCGCTGGCCCAGCGTCGCCACCACGTCGCGCGTCTTCTCGCGCAGCGCCCCCGGCGAGTTGTCGCCGGGCCGCACGCTCGTCGCCTCTGGCACGCCGGAGACCACGAACGTAGGCGGCGCGTCGGCCGCCGGGGCGGTGTACGAGAAGGCGAAGACACCCTGCTCTGGGAGCGGGACCAGATCGACGGCGATGTTCGTGCGCGCGGTGGCGCCGAGGCCGTCCACGACCAGCCCCCACTCGCGCAGCAGGTCGCCGTATTGCCCGTTAAATCCCTCGCGCGAGAAGAACTCCTCCCGCGTGTACGGCTGCGCGCAGCGCAGCTCGACGGCGCAGAGCGCCGCGCGGGGACGCCGTAGCCCGGCCAGGTGCCGCTCGATCGCGGCGAAGCCCTCCCGCCACGCGATCGGCCGCCGGAACGTCACATGCACGATCTCGTAGCCTGGATCGGCGATCACGCCGCCGCAGAACGGCAGCGTCCCGCTGCCCGCGAGAAAATGGTAGTTGCCTGCCGCTAGCCCAACCAGCGCCACCTCACCCTCCCTCTCTCCGTGCTGGTCCCCGCATCCCTAGTGCAGGGTCAGACAAGGTCTTCGGCCGAGGGGGTGGGGCCGGCTGGGCGGGCGAGACGCCCGCGCTCCCCGGCGCCGCATCCACCGGCCAAATGGCCGGGACGGCCGCGCTCCCAACCCCACCCGTCACCGAGCAGGTAGTCTGATCCGTGATCCCGATCCCCGAGGTGCCGGCGCTGTACGGCCCCACCCGTCACCGAGGAGGTAGTCTGATCCCGCATTGGGGCTACCGGACACGCCCCTGCCGGGGGTGTGGGGGTGTCCCCCACCTAGCCACTCCCCAGTTTCCCCTTTACCGCGCCGCGACGGGCGGCGCCACCTGGCGCGCGATGAACGCCTTGATGCGCTCGATCATGCGCGCCACGTCGGCGTCCGGCCAGCCGGCGATGCCGTGCGGCATGCCCTCGAACCAGGCTAGCTCGGCCTGCCCGCCGGCCGCCTGGTACAGCGACGCGACCTGCTCGACCATCCCTTGCGGCACGCCCTCGTCCGCCGTGCCCTGGATCAACAGGGCCGGCGGCAGCTCGACGGGTTCGCCACGCTGCAGGATCAGCAGCGGGCTCGCCTCGGCCTGTGTCTCGACCGTGCCGAAGTAAGCGTCGTGGTATTCGAGATAGTGGGTGAGGCCGCGCGCCTCCGCCATGCGGTAGCGGCCGAGCGGGTCCAGCACGCCCCACAGCGAGATTACGTACGCCAGCGTGGCGTCGCGGCCGGCGGCCTGGGGGAGCGGCAGGGCGGCGTAGCGCGGGTCGCGGGGCCGCATGGCGCTCAGCATGATGAGGTGCCCGCCGCTGGAGATGCCCAGCCCGCCCACGGTCGCCGGGTCGGCGTGGAAGTCGGCCGCGTGGTGCTTCAGCCAGCGCGTCGCATAGTTGATGTCGGCCAGCGAGGACGGGTATGGGTCCGTGCCGCCCATGCGGAAGTTGATCGAGACGACCAGGACGCCGCTCGCCGCCAGTCCCTCCCCGAGCGCCGGGGCGCCCGTGCGGTCGCCGTTGTTCCAGGCGCCGCCGTGGATCGCCAGCAGCGCCGGGAACGGCCCCTCACCCTGGGGCTGGTAGGTGAGCGCGAGCCAGGACCGGTCGCCGTCGCGACGGTACTCGACGTCCTCGACCTTGACGTCGTAGCGCCGCGCGGGATCGTAGCCAAGAGCGCCGTTCGCCATCTTCGCGCCTCCGTCGCCGTATGCCCTACGGTACGGCCGCCCCCTGGCCGGCAGCCAGCGTTTCGCCGGCCGGCCGCGCCTAATCGTAGCCCACCTGGCGCCCGTGTACCAGCGCCGGCCGGCCGCAGGGTGCTCGCAGATCGTGGCAGGACGTGGTAGCGGCGCACTGGATCGCGTCGCCGGGCCACTCGCGGGCGTATGAGTTTAGCCGAGGAACGGTCAAACGATGCTCCTTTACCGGGTGGTTAACTGCTAGGCCGGGCGCGGGACCGGGCGGGCTGGTCGGGCGCGGAAGGTCGCATCGTTTGCCCCGTACGATACTCCCCTGCTGTCTCGCGGCGGGCCGGGCCGGCGGGGAGTGCCCCGGGCCGGGCGCGGGCGGCGGGTGCGGTGGGAGGCGTGTACGGCGTAAGATACGCGACCACGTCGCGCGAGCTGGCAGGCGCTCTCCGGCGCGCCTTGCGGCCTGTCTAAAGAGGAAGCTATTGGCGAAGGGCGGTCGTCCGGCGCAGACGGGTGATACGCAAGGCAGCCCGGCGGGTCGCCTGCTGGGGCGGGCCCTCACCCCGACCCTCTCGCAGGGGGAGAGGGGGAGGGACGAGTAGGACGCCCTCACCCCGACCCTCTCCCAGGGGGAGAGGGGGAGGGGATGACCCGAGCATAACCCCTTGACGGGCGCGGAGCGGCGGGCAATAGTACCGCGATGCGGGCGTGCGGTCGGCGCGACGTCTGGGGGCGGGGTGTTTGACCGCCACGAGAGCTGCGTTGACGCGACTCGGGTGCTCGGCGAGGTGCGCCGAAGCGGCGAGCCGAGCAGCGCTGGGGGGCGGCCACGAGAGCCGCTCCGACCGGACGTTGGCTGCGCGCCTGGCGCGCAAGCTGCTCTAGGATGGCGCGGGCCTAACGAGAGGAGAGGCGGATGAGCACCGTGCGCTACGTGCTGGAGTTCGGCATGGGCGTGGACCTCCACGGGCAGGACTGTACGAAGGCCGCGTGCCGCGCGGTGTTCGACGCGGTACGGCACTCGAGCCTGCCCTTGCTCCACGAGATTGAGGAGCGGGGCGGGACGATGCTAGTGGAGGTGACCGTGGGGGTGCCCGATCCGGCCGCGGTGGACGTGGAGGTCGTGAAGCGCGAGCTGCCGCACGGCGAGGTCAGCGTGCAGGCGGTGAGCGGCGGCCTGCGGGTGCCCGGGAGCGAGACGCTCATCGCCTGCGCCGCGGTCGTGGTCAGTGCGCGATACCCCGAGCCGTCGTGAGCCTGCAGGCGCGATGAGCGCCAGCGTCGCGTAGGCGCGGCGCAGAGCATGGAAGCGCCGACAACCCGTGAGCGATCCGGGGGCGGGATGAGCGACCGCGCGGCCGCGGCGCGCTACCTGGCGCAGGCGCGGGCGACGCGCGCCTACACGGCGCGGCACCTGGCATACTACGGCGGCGCGGCTGACGGCGGGGCGCCGTGGGTCAGCTATCGCCGCAGCACCGCCGAGCCCGACTACTCGGACTCCTGGTACGACTGCTCCCAGATACTCGCGGACGCCGCGCTCGCCGCGTGCGGCGACGCCGCCTGCGTCGCCGACGCCGCGCGCGCGTTCCGCCACCTGGAGCGCCACTGGGACCCGACGGGAGGGGGCTACTTCGGCCGCGGGGGCGTGCGCGGCGATTGGGTCGCCGGGCCGGACAAGTACGCCGACGACAACGCGCTCGCGGGCGTGGCGCTGCTCCACGCGCAGTCCAGTGAGCCGGACGCGGCTAGGCGCCGGCGCTACGTGGCCCGCGCCATCGCCATTGCCGAGTACCTGGCGCGCGACCTGTGGGACGACGTGTTCGGCGGCGGCTTCTGGTGGAACACCCGCCGCGGCGACGGCGTCGAAGGCAAGCCGGCGCAGAGCAACGGGCTGGCGGCGCTGCTGTTGCTCTGGCTGCACGATCTGACGGGCGAGCCGCGCTGGCGGGCGTGGGCGGCGCGCACGCTCACCTGGCTGGACGCGACGCTGTGGGACCAGGGCGCCGGCCTCTACCGCTACAGCGTCCATTACGCCGACCTCGCCGCGCGCACGGGCCAGGTCGTCGAGCGGCGCTACTTCAACTACGACCAGGGCATTCTCATCGAGGCGCACGCTCGCGCTGCCGTCGGCTTGGTGGAGCGCCCGGCTGGCGGCGCGGCAGGGGGCGACGCGGCCGAGCGCGGAGCCCATCTTCGCCGTGCGCGCACGATCGCCAGCTCCCTGGAGGGGCGGTTCTGGGACGCGGCGCTGGGGGGCTACGTGCTGGAGGCGGGGGTGCCCCAGCTCTACCTCGTCTACGCGGCCTGGCTCACGCCGGCGCTGCTGGCGCTGTTCGCGGCGGACGCCGACCCGCGCTGGCTCGCGCTCGCGCGCCGGAACGTGGACACGCTGCACGCGCGTCTCTACGACCCGCGGGATGGCGGTTACGCCCACCGCGCCTGGCGCGACGCCGGCCAGGTGCGCCTCGACCCAGAGCGCCACACGGCCGCGCAGGCCTGGATGCAATACGCCCAGGCCGCGCTGGCTGCCGCGCTGGCTTAGCCGTTGTACCCGCGCTGGACGGCGGCGACGAGCGCGGCGACGTTGGCGAGGCCGAGCGCTTGGGCGATCTGGCGCGCGGCGGAGAGCGACAGTCCGGCCTGCGGCTGCAGCGGCAGCAGGACGGCCGGACGGCCGGCGCAGCGCAGCTTGAGGTGCTTGTGCTTGCCCGGCTCCACCTCGTAGCCCACGGCCTCCAGGTAGCGCCGCAGCTCGCGCACACGCAGGGGCGCCATCGCCGCGCCCTTCTCCTTGCCCATTTGCTCGCTCCCGCGGCCGACCTACGCCCCGGCCCAGCGCCGCTTGCAGTATGCCGCGCCACACCCCAAAAAGGGAAAAGGGGGAGGGGCGCGGCCGGGGGCAGCAGCGCCCTTCTGCTACTGCACGGCGCGTGCCCGGAGCGGGCGCCGCGGCGCGGTACCAGGACCCGGCCGTGAGCGTCGGCCATCACGCGGTCGGCGTGGCTGCCATCGCCCGTCGCTGCTGCCGCTGCCGGCTGTCGGGGCGGCGGGGGCAGGAGCGGCGGCGCGACGTGTATACGTCGACCAGGATGACCGGATGCGAGCGCCGGCGCGACGGCGGAGCGGGCGCCGCTCGATTTTTGGCGAATTTACGCCAAAGATAGTGACTTTTACCCTACAACGTCATAGAATGTATCTCGGGAATGCCAGGCCCGGCTTGGAAATGCGGGCTCAAGGGGACCGGCACGCGGGCCGCGCCGGCGAGCCGGGACCGGGTCTGAGCGGAGGAGTTTGGCGGGAGGAGGTTAACGATGGTCGGCAAGAGCGAGCTTACCACGCGCGTCGCGCAGCGCACGGGCCTGCCCAAGGCGCAGGCGGCCAAGGCGGTCAACGCCGTGGTCGAGAGCATTAGCGAGGCGCTGGCGAAGAAGGAAGGCGTGAGCATCACGGGCTTCGGTAGCTGGCGGGTCACCGAGACCAAGGCGCGTCAGGGGCGCAACCCACGCACGGGGCAGGCCATCAACATCCCGGCCGGCAGCCGCGTGTCGTTCCGCCCGGGCTCGACCCTGGCCACCGGCGTTCGCGGTGGCGGCGGCAACAGTGGGAGCAGCCGGAGCAGCACGGGCGGCGCGCGGGGCGGGGCCCGCGCCCGCTAGAGGCGCGGTCCTCGGCCGTGGCGGGGCCACGGGGGCGCCGCAAGGATCGCTCGGGCGGTGTCTCGCGGCCGGGCTAGGCGTGGAGCGCGGCGAGCGCGGCGCGGCCGAGGACGCGGGCGGCCACGCCTAGCGCGGCCTCGTCGAAGTCGAAGCCCGGGTTGTGGTGCGACGCGGTTAGCCCGCGGTCGGGATTGCCTGACCCCACCAGAAAGTAGCAGCCGGGCCGGCGCGCGAGAAAGTCGGCCATGTCGTCGCCGCCGGTCGTGCCCGGCGTCTCGACCACGGCGGATGCCCCTAGCTCGGCGGCGGTGGCCTGCCGCACCAGGTCGGCCATCGCCGGATCGTTGACGACTGCCGCGCAGCCCAGGCGCGTGGACACGTCCACGGTCGCGCGGAACGCCGCGGCCAGGTCGCGCGCCTGGGCTGCCACGCGGGCCAGCAGGTGCTCGCGCAGCGCGGGGTCGAAGGCGCGCACGGTGCCCCGCAGCTCCACCCGCTCCGGGATGATGTTGAAGGCGGTCCCCCCCTGGATCATCCCGATCGTCAGGACGGCCGGCTGCAGCGGCGGCGCTTCGCGGCTGACGATCGTCTGGAGCGCCGTCACCAGGTGCGCCGCGACGACCACCGGATCGACGGCGTCGTGGGGCATGGCGCCGTGGCCGCCCTGGCCGTGAACCGTGATGGTCAGCTCGTCCGCGCTGGCGAAGATCGTGCCGTCGCGCACGCCCACTTGCCCGACCGGCAGGTAGTTCCACAGGTGCAGCCCCAACACGCGGTCGACGTGCGGCGCTTCGAGCACGCCGTCGGCGATCATCGCCTGCGCGCCGCCCACGGTCTCCTCGGCCGGCTGGAAGACGAATTTTACCTGGCCGGGTAGCGCCGCGCGATGGCGGGCCAAGATCTCCGCCAGGGTGATCGCGACGGCGGTATGGCCGTCATGGCCGCAGGCGTGCATGACGCCCGGGGTGGTCGAGTGGTAGGGCCGGTCGTCGCGCTCGCGTAGCGGCAGCGCGTCCATGTCGGCGCGCAGGACGACCGTCGGCCCCGGCTGGCCGCCGGTGAGCAGCCCGACGACACCGGTGCGCCCGACGCCTTCCTGCACGGTGAGCCCCGCCGCGCGAAGCCGGGCGGCGACCACCTGGGCGGTGCGATGCTCCTGAAAGGCTAACTCGGGGTGCTGGTGCAGGTCGCGGCGTAGGGCGACCAGATCGGGCATCGCCGCGGCTACCTCGGCCACCAGGTCCAGCGCTTCGCCGGTCATCGTACGCTCCTGCTCATGGCGGTGGGATGGTGAGCTGCTGGCCGACGAACACCGTGTCGGGATCGTCGATGCCGTTCGCGTCCATGAGCGCCTGGAGAGAGGTATCGAACTGGGCGGCGATCCCGCCCAGCGTGTCGCCATCCTCGACGGTGTAGGTGGACGGGCGCTCGGGCGGCGCCTCGGGCGCGGCGGTCGCCTCGGCTGCCGCCTCTGGGGCCGGGGCCGCCGTGGGGGCGGGGAGAGCGGTGGGCGGGGGCTGGGCTGGGGCGGGCGGCGGCGCGAGCCGTGGTAGCCCGACCACCCCGCCGATCACGAGGAGCCCGACCGCCGCGGCGGCGCCCAGGACCCAGGGCGGCACCCCCCCGCCGCGTTGTGGTTCGGGCCGGGCCGGCGGCGCGCTCGGGGCGGCAGGGGGCGGCGCTGTGGCGGCAGCGAGCACGCCCACGCCGCGTCGCCATTCCATAGTCCCGCCGCGGGACGACTCGGTCGCCACGGGCGCGCGGGCCGGCTCGCCGGGCGCGGTGGCCTCGGCGCGGGCCGGCTCACGCGGTGCGGCGGGGGCCGACGGGTCGCGCGCGGGTGGCGCGCTTGGGTGTGGCACGTCGCGGGCGGTCCCCGGGGCGGTAACGGGCTCGTCGCGGGCGGCTGGCACGCTACCGCGCACCGGGGCGGCGCTGAGCGGCGCGGCCTGGGGGCGCTCGGCCGCGACAGCCGCCGGGAAGGCCGCCGGCTCGCCGGGAGGGCGCAGCACGAGGTACGCGAGCGCGCCGACGCCGGGAAAGAGGAGCGCGAGCAGAAACCACAGCGCGGCCGACTGGCCGCGCTCGCGGGCGTCGACCGCGACCGCGCCGGCAAGGATGAGGACGCCGGCGACGCCCCAGGCGAGTAAGGGCCACGCGATGCCGTTGGCTATGAAGTCCATTTCCAGCTGTCAGCTACCAGCGATCAGCTATCAGCCCGCCCTTCGGCTCACGGCTGATGGCTGAGGGCTGACCTCTACGGAATGATGAGCTGCTGACCGACGCGCAGCGTGTTGCGGTCGCCCAGGTTGTTCATGCCGACGAGCGCGTCGACCGTCGTGCCGAAGCGCTGAGCGATACGCTCGAGGGTGTCGCCGGCGACCACCGTGTAGTTCGACTCGACGGGCCGGATGGAGACGGCCAGCCCCCCGGGCCCGGGCACTGGCTCGGGGGCTGGGGGCGGCGCGAGCGCGGCGCGGCGGCTCTCGGGATCGGGCGGGGACGCGACGGGGGGCTGCGCCGGGGCCGCGCCGGTCGGCGCGCTGGCCGTCGGTTGGCTGGCCGGGCTGGTCGGCACCTGCTGCCACAACACGCCGGCCGCGATGATCAGGGCGATGCCGAGCAGGAGGCCCAGCGGCCACACGGGCCACGAGCGCCCGGGCCGCGCGTCCAGCCGCTCCAAGCCCAGGTCCACGTCTTCCAGCCCAGCGGCCAGGACGCTGGCGGCGAGGCTGCCGGGCGCCGCCGCGGGCAGGTCACGCGGGGCCGCGCGCCGGCGGGGCGCCGGGACCGCCTCGGCGGGGCGGGTGGCCGCGGCCGCCGCCCAGGTGCCGGCCGGCCAGGTGCCCCCCGCGCGCTGGGGGGCGGGACGACGGCGTAACGTCTGCAGGAACGCCATGCTCCTCCGGGCCTGTGCCATCCGGGATCGGGTGGCGGGTAGCTCGACCGCGCCGGGGATCGGCGCACGGCCGGGCGGTCCGAACGCGCGAAAGCCATCGACCGATTGTGCAGGTTGGCGGGCGGCGTGTCAACCCAGGGCTTCGCGGTAATGCGGGTCGAGCCGCTTGGCCTCTTCCATCTTCTCCATCGCCTCGGCCCAGCGGCCCTGCTGAACCAGGTTCGCGGCCGTGGCGTTCAGCTCGGTCACCTGCACCATCACGCGGGCCTGCGCGAGCTGGGCGGCGAGGGCCTCGTCGTCCGGGTGCGCCTCGGCAGCCTGCTCTAGCAATTCGCAGGCCATGACCCACTCGCCCGCGGCCATGGCCTCGCGCGCGCGGTCGACGGTGCCCTCGGCGGAAAACGCCTGCTGCGTGCTGCGCTCCAGCTCGGCCTGCTTCTCGTGCGCCCGCGCGCGCAGCTCCTGAACGTCGCGGAAGTCCGCCATCCGCTCGATGATCTGGTCGAACTCCTGCACGGCGTCCAGCCAGCGTTGCTCGTCCATGTAGATGGTGGCGCGGATGTAGCGGCGCTCGAGCTGCGTGTGCAGCCGGGCCTGGGCCTCGCTGTCCGCGAGCCGGCGACGGGCCTCGGTGAGCGCCTCCTCGACCTCGGCCGTCGGGGGCGCGAGGCGCAGCGCCTGCTCGAAGAGCTGCACGGCGTCGGCCCAGCGATCCGCCTGCCAGGCCACGCGCGCCTGCTCCAGCAGCTTGAGCTCGATGGCGCCGCCGCGGTTCTGCTCCGCGTATGCCTGGGCCGAGGCGCGGGCCATCAAGGCGACCACGTCGCGGTAGTTCGGGTCCATGTGGCGGATGGCCCGGCCCAGCTCCAGGACTTGCTGCCAATCGCCCTCCTGAGCGGCCTCCAGCATGCCCTGGTAGAGGCCGGGCAGCCCGCCCAGCCGCGCGTCGCCGCCTTGCTGGGCGGCGCGCTGGCGCTGTTGGGCGGCGGCCGCGTCGGGCGAGTAGGTGGCCCGCTCCATGTCGGCCTGGGCCGATTGCGCGGCGGCCTGGAGCGCCGCGCGGAACTCGGCCGCGGTCGGATAGCGCTGCGCCGGGTCCTTGGCCAGCGCGCGCTCGATCATCGCCTCGACCGCCTCGGGCACGGCGGGGTTGACGGCGCGCAGCTTCGGCAGCGGCGCGTTCACCTGGAGCGCGAGGGTGGCGAGGGGCGAGTCGCCGCGGAAGGGCGGCTGGCCGGCCAGCATCTCGTAGAGGACGACGCCGAGCGCGTAGAGATCGCTGCGCTCGTCGATCGGCTCGCCTAGCGCCTGTTCGGGGGCCATGTACTGCGGCGTGCCCAGCAGCCCGCGTGTCAGCGAGCTGGAGTTCTGGGCCAGCAGGGCGATGCCGAAGTCGGCCAGCACGACCTGGTTGTCGTGGGTAATGAGGATGTTGGCGGGCTTGATGTCGCGGTGGATGACGCCGCGGCCGTGGGCGTATTCGAGCGCGCTGGCGACGTCGCCGATGATGCGCTGGGTCTCGGCGAGCGGGATGGGCTTGCCGAGGCGCGACTTCAGCGTGTCACCCTCGACGAACTCCATGACGATATAGGCGGAGCCCGAGGCGGCGTCCTCGCCAAACTCGTAGACGATGATGACGTTGGCGTGGCGCAAGCGGGCGACGGCCATCGCCTCGCGCTGGAAGCGGCGCAGCGCCACCTCGTCGCGCGTAAGCTCGGGATGGAGCACTTTGAGCGCCACGTAGCGCTCCAGGGCGGCATCGAAGCCCTGGTAGACGGTGGCGAAGCCACCGCGCCCCAGCTCTTTCAGGAGCTGATATTTGCCCAGGGTCTGCCCGATCACCCACGCGCCTCCACCGTGTCCGCCCCACGGCAGCCGTATTCTAGCCCCCGCCGCGGCCCGCGTCTACACTCCCGCGCGGCTCGCTCCCGCCATCATCACTCGCCGCTCCTTCCCTGACCGGCAAGCGCTGTCCCCTACGCCGGGTTGGGGCGGTAGATGTCGCGCTTATCCCAGTCGGGCGTGTTGCCGGGCAGGCCGAGCGCCTTCTCCTCGGCGTCGGTGATCGCGCGCTGGTTCGCGCGCTGGATGAACGCCTGGCGCAGCCGCCGCGGCACCAGACGGATGCCCGGCGGGCCGGGGCGGGTATGCTCGTCCGCCCAGCGGAAACGCGACTCGCCCAACCAGGGCTTGAACTGGTTCTGGTACGCGTCGTGGTCCATCGGCTCCCACGCCTCGTCGGTCATCCCCTTCCCTCCTTGCGCGGCCGGCGCGCGGCGCTGGTGGCGGCTCGGCGCCGTGGCGGTTCCCTTGAAGTGTACAGGCCGGCGCAACCGGCCGGCCGCTTTGGCGCCTCGCGCGCTGGGGCGGCCGTCTCCAGTGTAGCCCTGGCGGCCTGATGGGAGCGCATGTGTTGGGCGGCGCGCCGCGCGGCCGAGGCGCGGGGGCGCGGCCCGGCAATTGCCGGGCCGCGCCCCGAGACCGGCTATAATCCGACGGTCCCCCCGGACGGCGAGCTGCTCGCGCCCCGCGGGCGTTCGAGGGAACGCCGCGCCGTCGCCGCGGTGGGCCAGCCACCCCTGCATTCTGCGCGACTGGGGGCAACCGTGGTGACCGAGGAAGCCTGGCGGCGGCCGCGCCCGCGACCGGTGGAGGTGCTGCCCACCGTGGTCGAGGGCCAGCAGCTCTACTGCCTGCGCGATCACATCGAGCCGACCGGCCCGGCCGTGCTGGTGTCGCGCGAGGGGCTGTTCCTGCTCAGCTTGATGGACGGCGAGCGCGACTTGCTGCGCCTCCGCACGGCCTTCACGCTGCGCACGGGCGCGACCATCACGGCGGCGCAGGTCGAGGCGTTCGTGCGCCAGCTGGACGACGCGTACCTGCTCGTCGGCCCGCGCTTCGACGGCCGCCTGGCGGAGCTGCGCGCGGCGTTCGCCGCGGCGCCGAACCGCCCGGCCACCCACGCCGGCGGCGCCTACGCCGGGGACCCGGCGGCGCTGGAAGCCGCGCTCGACGCCTACTTCCTGGCCCCCGACGGTCCCGGGAGCTTGCCCGGCCCGGCCCACGGCCGCGAGCTGGTGGGCCTCGTGGCGCCCCACGTGGACCTGCACCGTGGCGGCCCCACCTACGCCTGGGCCTACCGCGCGCTCGCCGAGGCGGCGGACCCCGAGCTGATCGTGCTCCTCGGCACCTGCCACGCCATCATGGACACGCCGTTCGCCGCGACGGCCAAGGACTACGACACGCCGCTCGGCCCGGTGTCGACCGACGCCGCCTTCGTCCGCGACCTGGCGGCGCGCTACTCCGGCGACCTGTTCGCGGATGAGTTCGCGCACCGCGCAGAGCACGCGCTGGAGTTCCAGGCGGTGTACCTGCGGTACTTGCAGCGCCGCGGCTGGCTGGGGCCGGTGCAGGTGGTGCCGATCCTCTGCGGCTCGCCGCACGCCCGCGTGGGCAGCGACACGACGCCGGGCGAGGTAGCCGCGATCGCGGAATTCGTGGCGCTGCTCGGCGAGCGGCTGGCCGCCGACGGCCGCCGCTGGTGCGTCCTCGCGGGCGCCGACCTGGCGCACGTCGGGCCCCAATTTGGCGACCGGGCGCCGGTCACCGAGCCATTCTTGGCCGAGGTGGGGGCCGCGGACCGGGCGATGCTGGCGCTGGCGGCCGACGGCGACGCCGACGGCTTCTACCGCAACGTGATGGGCGACGGCGACCGCCGGCGCATCTGCGGCGTCGCGCCGATGGACACGATGTTGCGGCTGCTACCCGCCGCCCGGGGCGAGATCCTGCGTTACACGCAGTGGGCCGACCCCAACGGCCACTCCTCCGTCACCTTCGCCAGCCTCGCCTACTACCGGGCGTGACTCCGCCTCCGCTGTGGTCGCCAAGCCGAGCGATCCTCGCCGCTACACGTCGTTGCGCGGGGCTGCAGTGAGATTCGCCGCCGATCCCCTGCGCGGCGGCCTACTGTGGCACGCGGCGCGGCCTCCGCGCTGACAGCGGCGTGCCTGCGCCGCGCGGATGATGCGGCCCCAGCCGGATGCCGATCGGCTCTTGGCGGTGCCATGCCGCCGCGATTGGGCGTATGATGGGCCCGTAATCGGCGGGGCGCACGGCCGCCCGGCTCGACGGGCGGCGGACGCCTCCGCGCAAGCTGCTAGGAGGCAGGGATGAGCGGGTTCAAGAAGTTTCTGCTGCGCGGCAACGTGGTCGACCTGGCGGTGGCGATCGTCGTCGGCGTTGCGTTCACGGCCGTCGTCCAGGCGTTCGTGAAGGGCTTCATCACGCCGCTGATCGGCGTGTTCGGCGGCATCCCCGACTTCTCGGCGTGGTATTTCACCGTCAACACGAGCCGCTTCGCGATCGGCGAGTTCATCAACGCCTTGCTGTCGTTCCTCATCATCGCCGTCATCGTGTACTTCCTGGTGGTGCTGCCGATGACGAAGCTGCAAGAGCGCTTCCTGCCGAAGGAGCCGGCGCCCGCCAAGACGATGGAGTGCCCCGAGTGCCTGAGCAAGATCCCGGTGGGCGCGCGGCGCTGCGCGTTCTGCGCGAGCCCGGTCACCGCGGTCCCGGTCTGACGGCCCCGGACGCAAGCGGACAGGGCCTCCCGCCGGCTGGGCGGGAGGCCCTGTGTTGTTCGCCGTCGCCGGGGCGCGGGCCGCGACTAGCGGAACTGCGTGACGGTGTCGACCAGCGCCGGGCGGCCCTCGTCGAGCACGACGCGCTTGGCGCGCTCGACGGCGGCGCGGACGTCGTTCGGGTTCTCGATCGGGCCCTCGGCGTACCAGCCCATCGCCTTCGCCAGCGTGGCGAAGTCGGGGGCGGGCCGGCCGATCTCCATGCCGATGTAGGCGCGCTCCTCGTCGGTGCCGCGCTGCTGGGCCATGCGGATCTGGTGCTCCCAGTCGTTGTAGTAGGCGCGGTTGTTGTACATGACGACGAGCAGCGGGATCTTGTCGTGGGCGGCGATCCACAGGGCGCCGGCGTCGAACATGAGGTCGCCGTCGGGCTGGATGTCCACCACTAGCTTGCCAGTGCCCTTGTAGGCCAGCGCGACGCCGAGCGAGATGCCGATCTGCGTCGCCGTGCCCAGCGCCTTGCCCGGGTGGCGGTAGGGCTTGTCGAAGTCCCAGGTCTTGAGCGCCCACTCCTCGAGCGTGTTCGCCGTGAGCACCCAGTCCTCGTCCTTGATGACCTCCCACACCTCGGCCGCCAGCCGGCCCAGCCCGATCGGCGACTGGTCCCAGTCGGCCTTGGCCTCCTCGCGCCACTGCTTCCAGGCGGCCTCGTGGCGCGCGGCGATCGCGTTCGCGCGCTCCTTCAGCCGTGCCTCGCGGCCGTTGCTGCGGGCCAGCACCGCCTCGGCCTGGCGCTGCAGCTCGGGCACCGCAAGCGCTGTGTCGGCGAGGATCGAGATGTCGGTCTGGATGAACTTCTGGAAGTCCTGCGACCACTTGCTGATCTCGATGTCGCCCAGGCCGATCTCGACGAACTTGCAGTTCGGCGGCGTGATGTACTCGGTGCGGCGGGTGACCTTGTCGAGGCGCGTGAGCGGGCCGTAGAGGTCGCGCACGTCGAGCGAGAGGACGAGGTCAGCCTGCTCGAGCACGCCCGGGACGTAGGAGAGGTTCAGCGGGTGGCGGTTCGGGAAGTTCAGGCGCGCGTTGCTGTCGATGACCGGGACCGCGAGCCGCTCGGCCAGGCTCACCAGCGCGTGGAAGGCGTCGGGATTGCGGCCCAGGTAGTCGGCGATGATCACCGGGTGCTCGGCCTGCACCAGCAGCTCGGCCGCCTGTTGCAGCGCCGCCGGATCGCCCTGGATCGGCGTGTGCGTGAACGGCCGGTCGCGCGTGGGCATCTCGACGTCTTCGTCGAGCGGGTCTTCCTGGAAGCCCGCGTCGTAGCAGATGTAGACGGGGCCCTGCGGCTGCGTCATCATGACGCGGTAGCCGCGGGCGAAGGTGTCGGGCACGCCCGCCGCGCCCATCGGCTGGTTGTCCCACTTCACGTAATCGCGCACGGCGTTGCCCTGGACGAGGGCGGTGTGGATCCAGTCGATGCGCGGGCGGCGGCGGCCCACGTCCATCGGGCCGCCCGCGCCGAGGATGAGCACCGGCACGCGGTCGAGGTAGGCGTAGTAGATGGCCATGGCGCCGTGTAGCAGGCCCACGACGTTGTGCAGGATGGCGGCCATCGGCTTGCCCGTGGCCTTGGCGTAGCCGTGGGCGATGCCGACCGCGATCTCCTCGTGCTGGCAGGTGATCATCTCGGGCTTGTTGTCGCCGTAGTTCACCAACGAGTCGTGGAGGCCCCGAAAGCTGGAGCCCGGATTGAGGCTGACGTAGGGGATGTCGTAGAGGTGCAAGAGATCGACGATCAGGTCGGAGCCGTAGCGCACTTTGCTGCCGGGCATGCGGTCACCTCCTCTGCGCACCATCCGCCACCAGGGCGCGTTAGCCCACTATACCGGCCCGCTCTCGGCTTGTCGAGCGCGTGGGGGCGCCGGGCGGCCGGCGGCGCCGCGCCGGTTGAACCTGGAGGCGGGAAACCTTTAGTATTCTTGAGGCCCAGTACGCATGATGTGGGCAATGCAGACGGCCGCGGACCTCACCGCGTGGCCGAGGCGCGTAGTAGGAGATGGAGCGCGGATGACGCTGACGGCCGAGAAGAAGAAGGCGATAATCGCGGACTATGCCCGCCAGGAAAACGACACCGGCTCGCCCGAGGTGCAGGTGGCGCTGCTCTCGGAGCGCATTCGCTACCTGCAGGAGCATCTGGAGACCCATAAGAAGGACTTCCACACGCGCCGCGGGCTGCTGATGCTGGTGGGCCAGCGGCGGCGCATGCTCGACTACCTGCGCCGCGAAGACCCCGAGCGCTACCGGACTCTGATTGGGCGGCTGGGCCTCCGCCGCTAGCAGGTGTCCCGGACAGACGAGTAGGGCTGGGTACACGTACCCAGCCCTACTCGTCTGTCCGGGGAGCGACGCGAGGTTTCAGGCGACGGCCCGGCCGCGGCCGCGTTTGGCGCGATAGAGGGCGTGGTCGGCGAGCAGCGGCCATGGGTCGGCGCCGTGGTCGGGGTGGGTGGCCAGACGGCCGCGCAGGCACAGGTGCGCCTGCAACCGCCCGGGACCTCGCCGCCCTAGAGCCCAGCCGCCTGGGGCGGGGCGGTGTAGCGATGCGCCGGAACGGTTGCCATCCCGCTGTGGCGATGATATTCTGGGAATGAAACAGACCGAATGGTCGGAAATGGGTCGTGGGTGTGCGAAAAGGCGAGCTGACGCGCGAGCTGATCCTGCGGCGGACGGCCCCGCTGTTCAACCAGCAGGGCTACTTCGGCGCGTCGCTGGCCGACATCATGCGCGCCACCGGGCTCGAGAAGGGGGGGATCTACAACCACTTCGGCAGCAAGGAGCAGCTTGCCCTGGAGGCGTTCGACTACGCGGTCGCCGAGGTCGAGCAGCATTTCTGGCAAGCGATCGCGGCCGCCGACCACGCGGTGGACAAGCTGCTGGCGGTCGTCGCGACCTTCAGTCGGCTCGCGACGGAGCCGCCGGTCCCCGGCGGCTGCCCCGTGCTGAACACGGCCGTCGAGGCCGACGACGCGCAGCCCGCCCTGCGCGAGCGCGCGCGCCAGGCGCTCGGCCGCTGGCACGCCGCGCTGCGCCAGATTGCCGTCGAGGGCGTGGAGCGCCAGGAGATCCGGCGCGACGTCGATCCCGACGCCCTGGCCACCGTGCTCCTCAGCACGATGGAGGGCGCGGGAGTGCTGACGCGGCTGGCCGGCGATACCAGCCACGTGCGCCATGCCGTCGCTCATCTGACAAGCTACTTGGAGACCGCGGTGCGCCAGTGATCGCGCCCGGCCCCCTTTTTTTCGCGACGATACCGACCGATCGGTCGGAATAACGCTGCGGGGCCGCGCCCCGAGCGTCGGCAGAAAGGAGCATCCGGTATGTTGTCCAGCTCTGGCACCGTTCTCGCCCTGCTCGCCCTAGGACTGGTGCTGGCGAACGGCGCCGTGTACTGGTCCAAGATCCGAGCCGTGCGTGTGCCGCTGCATCCTGTCGTCGAGCAGGCGCTGATGGCGATCGGCATCGGCCTCGCCGGCCTGGCGCTGGTCAGCCGTCCGGGGCTGGTCGGCGGCGTGCTGGCGGTCGTCGCGATGCTGCTCGCCGGGCTGTTCCTGGCCGTTACCCTCACCAGCCGTACGCCCCGCAAAGCGGCGGCCGTCGCCGTGGGCCAGCCGGCGCCCGACTTTACCGCGGTCGATGCTGACGGGCGTGCCTTTCGCCTCGCCGCGCTGCGCGGAGCGCCGGTCCTGCTCAAGTTCTTCCGCGGCCACTGGTGACCCTACTGCGTCGCTGAGTTGCAGCGATGGAACGCGTTCCGCCCGCAGTTCGACGCGCTGGGCGTTCGCCTGGTCGCCATCAGTCCCGATACGCCGGCCGAGGCCGCGGCCATGCGCGACCGGCACCACCTCGGCGTGCGCTTGCTGAGCGACGCCTCGCTCGCCGTGACCGAGCGCTACAACCTCGTTCACCGTACGTTCGCGCCGGTGCGCGGCCCGGTGCGCCCGCTCGCGATCCCCACGACCATCCTCGTCGACGCCGCCGGTATCGTGCGCTGGATCGACCAAACCCCGGATTGGCGCGTCCGGTCGAGCGCCGACCGCGTGCTGGCGGCGGTGCGGCAGGCGCTCGCCGGCGGTGACGGCCAGGCCGCGCCGGTGGCGCTCGCCACCGGACGGGACGGTGGGCATACGGCCGAGCGGCCCGATTGTCCGACCGGCGCGTGTGGTGTCGAGAATTGAGCCGGCCCCTCGCCGTTACTCGGAAGGCCGCGGCTGAGCTGGCTGGCCCGCGAGACGCCGCGCTCGGCTCGCCGGTGCGCGACGGTCGCCCGCTTCACTGGCGACCCGGCCAGGCGCACGGGTACAGTGAGGGGAAACGCGCGGGGAGCGAGCGATGGACGGAGGCGCAGCGATGCGCGACGAGCGACCGGCGGGTAGCGCGGGCGAGCGGGTGCGGACGCGCACGGCCGAGGCGAGCCCTGAGGCGCCACGCACCGATCACCTGTGGGCGTACAATTTGCGGGCGCCGCTGCGCGTCGCCACGCGGGGCGAGGGCTGCTACCTGTACGATGCCGAAGGGCGCCGCTACCTCGACGGCGCCGCGGGCTTCGTCGTTGCCAACCTGGGCCACGGCAACGCCGAGATCGCCGATGCGATGGCCCAGCAGGCGCGCACGCTGGCGCTGGCGCCCTATACCGTCTTCGTGAACGAGCCCGCGCTGCGTCTGGCCGCACGGCTGGCGCACTACGCTCCCGGCGACCTCGAACACGCGGTATTCACGTCCGGCGGCTCGGAGGCGGTCGAGGTGGCGGTGAAGCTGGCCCGGCAATACTGGGTCGAGGTCGGCCAAGCGTCGAAGTACAAGATCGTCGGCCGCTGGCAGAGCTACCACGGCAACACGCTCGGCACGCTGAGCATCGGCGGCAACCGCCCGCGCCGCCGGCCCTACGCGCCGCTGCTGGTGGACCTGCCGAAGATTCCCGAGTGCTATCCCTATCGCTGCCCGCCTGACGTGCCAGCGGCCGAGTGGGGGCCGCGTGGCGCCGACGCGCTGGAGGCGACGATTCTCGCGGAGGGGCCCGAGACGGTGGCGGCGTTCATCGCGGAGCCGGTGGTCGGCGCCACGCTCGGCTCGGCGCCCGCGCCGCCGGGCTACTTCCAGCGCATCCGTGAGATCTGCGATCGCTACGACGTGCTGTTCATCGCCGACGAGGTGATGACCGGCTTCGGCCGCACGGGCCGTCGCTTCGGCATCGAGCACTGGGACGTGGTGCCCGACCTGATGGCCGTGGCCAAGGGGATCACCGCAGGCTACGCGCCGCTGGGCGCGGCCGTCTGCACGGAGCGCATCTACGCGGCCTTCCGCGGCGGCTCGGGGCAGTTCGTCAATCTGTTCACTTACGGCGCGAACCCGCTGTGCTGCGCCGTGGGCGACGTGGTGCTGCGCCTGACCGAGGAGCAGGACCTGGCGGGCCGGGCGGCGCGCGTGGGCGCCTACCTGCGCCGCCGCCTGGAGCCGCTGACCGCTTCGCCGCTGGTGGGCGACGTGCGGGGCCTGGGATTGATGCTGGGTCTGGAATTCGTACAGGACAAGGCGACGAAGGCGCCGTTCCCGCCGTCGGCCCGCGTGGCGGCGCGCGTGGCCGACGCGGCGCTCGAGCGCGGCCTATTCGTCTACCCCGGCACGGGCACCGTGGACGGCGAGCGCGGCGACCACCTGATGGTCGCGCCGCCGCTGATCATCACCGAGGCCGAGTGCGATGAGCTGGCCAATACTCTCGCCGCGGCCCTCGCCGTCGTCGCCCGCGAGCTATAGATCGCTTGGAAATCGCTGTACCGTCCGTCTCGGCCTGGCACGCCCTGGCCGGCGCCTCTCGACGTGCGACCCGAGGCGGGGCGGGCACCCGCCTCGCGGCAGGCGGCCGGCACGCGGTATGCTTAGAGATGGTCCATTAGCACTTTACATAGAGGCCGTTTCCGCGAACGCTGCTGGCGGGACACCCTGCATTCACTACAGCGGCGATCGCGGGAAGTCGCTCCCGGAGGGACCGAGCTATGAGCCGAAAGAGCGCGGGGACCGGCGTGCCAGTCGAGCAGCAACTCGCCTACGCGCACGATCTGCAGCGCATCTATCGGTTGGAGCGCGAGAAGCGGCGCGAGCTGGAGGCGGCCAACCGCGCGCTGGCGGCGGCGAACGCCGAGATCAACGCCCGGGCGGAGGCCTTACAGCGCGCGGAGCAGCAGCTGGTTGCCTACGCGCGCGACCTGCGGCGGGCCTTCGAGGCCGAGCGTGCGCGCCGCGCCGAGGTGCAGGACGCCTATCTGACCACGGTGCGCCTGCTCGCCGCGGCCATCGAGACACGCGACCCGTACACCGGCGGACACGTCGACCGGGTGGCCGTCTTCTCGGTCGCGACCGGCCGCGAGCTGGAGTGGGACGACGAGCGGCTGGCGCGGCTGGAGCTGGGCGCGCTGCTGCACGACGTGGGCAAGATCGGCGTGGAAGACCGCATCCTGCGCAAGCCCGGCCCGCTGGATCCCGACGAGATGGCCCAGATGCGGCAGCATCCCGTGATGGGGGCGCACATGCTGGAGGGCGTGCCGTTTCTGCTGCCGGCCGTGACCTGCGCCCTACGCCACCACGAGCAGTACGACGGGCGCGGCTACCCGGACGGGGTGGCCGGCGAGGCGATACCGATCGAGGCGCGAGTGGTCGCGGTCGCGGATACCTTCGACGCGATGACGAGCGACCGGCCGTACCGCAAGGCGCTGCCGCTGGAGGTGGCGACCGCGGAGATCGAGCGCTGCGCGGGCACCCAGTTCGACCCGGGGGTGGCCGCGGCGTTCCTGCGCGCCGTCCGGGCGGGCGCCATCACTCCTGGCGCCAGCCCCGCGCTCGCCACCGCCGCGCCCTAAGCCGCCAGCCGGCTACAGCGAAGGGCGCAGGCCGTGCTTGATGGCGTTTGCCGTGTGGTGCTCGACGATGCCAGCCCACATGGCGTCGGCGCTGAAGTCGGAGCCGGGAATGCGCTCGATCGGGCGCGACACGTCCACAAACGTGCGCATTAGCGGCGCGAACTCGTCCTGCCACTCCTGGAGGACGGCGCGGTTGGCCGGGTCGTCGGCCAGCAGCGCCTTCAGCACCGCCACGCCGAGCGCCATGTGGCGCGGCTCGTCGGTCAGGCGCGTGCGGTGGTTTAGCGCCGTCAGGTGGTCGCCGTGCGCCTCGGCGAAGCGGGCCATCGCGTTGAAGCCGACGACGGCGTTGGCGCTCTCCAGCACGAAGCCGCCCTTGAAGGCAATCTCGAAGGCGTCGTCCAGTCCTAGCAGGTGCTCGAAGACGGCGCGCGGCTCGCAGGACTCCCACAGCGGCTGCCACTGGTCCTCGGGGATGCTCGCGCGGCGCAGCATGTCGCGGTCCATCTCCGAGTGCTGCAGCTCGTCGACCTGCTGGCAGATGCAGCAGCCGATGAAGTCGTAGTAGTCGAACGGCACGTTGTGGGCGGCGCGGCCCATGTACTGCGCGGCGGCCACTTCGCCGTGGTAGAGCACGATCCAGCGCCGCGTCATGCCCTCGATATAGCCGGGCGTGACGGTGCGCAGGTTGCGCTCGTCGTCCGACAGCCGCGCCAGCGCGTCGAAGTAGCGTCGCTTCTCCTGCTCGTGCAGGCGGAAGTGCTTCTCGAAGTTCAGCCCGCCCGGCGCCTGGAACTTGCGTGGATCGCGCAGCAGCACGCGCTCACGCACGGCCATCTCGCCCTCCCGCCCCAATGTGTCAGTAGCTCAGGTCCAGCGCATCGATGAGTGCCTGAGTCAGTGGGTAGACCAACGCCATGTGCCAGAGCTGGCCCAGGTCCAGCGTTTGCCCCCTCAGAGTTGAACAGCCCAGAGACAGCGCCTCAGGACAGAGGACACACGCCGACTACCAGCAGTGTAGCAAGAGCCAGAACGCGGTACATGATTCGCCGCGCGACTGGCTCGCTCACGGCGATAGGTAAGGTAAACTACCGTACAGAACGAAGCTGCTTGAGAGGTCACAATGAAGCAGGAGGCCAACCGCAGCGCGCGCATCGAGGCGCGCATCGCGCCGGAGGCGCTCGCCGTCGTGAAGCGCGCGGCGGCGCTCCAGGGCCGCAGCGTGAGCGATTTTGTAGTGGCTGCCGCACAGGAGGCCGCCTACCGAGCGATTGAGGAGTCCCACGTCATTCGCCTCTCGATGGAGGAGCAGCAGCAATTTGTCGACCTGCTGCTCGATCCACCAGCGCCGGCGCTGGCGTTGGAGCGCGCCAGAGAGGCTCACGCCAGGCTGATTCAGGAATCGCAGTGACGACACCGTTTCGCGTCGAGTCGCTGACTTCTGCTCACGACCGGATCGCATTTGTCAGCGGCACGCCCGCGCTGGACCGGTACTTTCGCGAACAGGTGACCCAGGATATCCGGCGTCGGGTGAGCGCCTGCTACGTCGCGCTCGAAATTACGACGGGCAAGATTGCCGGCTACTACACGCTCTCGGCTGCTAGTGTGCTGTTGGGGGAGCTACCGCAGGAGATGGCGCGGCGGCTCCCGCGGTATCCGTCAGTCCCGGTCGCACGCCTGGGCCGCCTCGCGGTGGATCAAGCATGCCGCGGGCGGGGACTCGGCAGCGCACTGCTATGGGATGCAGTTGCGCGCGCGGCGCGCTCGGAGATCGCCGTGTTTGCTCTGGTCGTGGATGCCAAGGACGGGCAGGCCGAAACCTTCTACCGACACTACGGCTTCGTCAGCTTTGGTAGCCGACCACGTCAGCTCGTGCTCCCGCTTACCAACCTGCGCCCACGGAGCTGACCCGCGACGAACGGGAAGCGCCGGCTGCCCGCGTTATTCGACGCGGGCGGTGACGGAGCCGACCCGGTCGAAGGTGACGCGGACCTCGTCGCCGGGGGCGACGAAGAGGGCCTCGCAGGGAGCGCCGGGCATCACGAGGTCGCCGGGCTCTAGCGCCTCGTCCACCTCGGCGAGCTTGTTCGCCAGCCAGGCCACGGCGCTCGCCGGGTGGCCGAGCACTGCCGCCCCCGCGCCGGTGTCCGCCAGCACGCCGTTCTTCTCCAGCACCATGCCTTGCAGGCGCAGGTCGAGGCCGTCGAGCGGCACTTCCTCGCTGCCCAGCACCACGCGGCTGGCCGAGCAGTTGTCGGCTACCACGTCGGCCAGCTTGAACTTGAAGTTGCGGTAACGGCTATCGATCACTTCCAGTGCCGGCACGACGGCGCGCGTGGCGGCCAGCACCTGCGGCGTGGTGATGCCGGGGCCGCGCAGCCGCTCGCCGATGATGAAGGCCAGCTCGGGCTCCACGCGGGGATGGATCAGCTCGGCAGTGCGCACCGGCTGCGGCTCGCGGATCAGGTAGGTGTCGAGCAGGTAGCCGTAGATCGCCTCGGGCACGCCCATCGCCACCTGCTTGGCCTTGCTGGTGAGCCCCGTCTTCTTGCCGACGATGCGCGCGCCGCGCTGGCGGAACAGGTCCATGAGGGCGCGCTGGATGCGGTAGCCGTCGGCCTCGCTCAGGTCGGGCAGCTCGTCGGTTAGCGCGACGACCTCCTCGCGCCGGTCGTAGGCATCGAGCAGCCGCTGCGCCAGCGACTGCACCTGGTCCGCGCTCAGCTCCACGGCTCCTCCAAGCGGTCAGCGGTTAGCTATCAGCGGTCAGCCGTCAGCTTTCAGCCCGCGGTGCTCCGTCTGCTGATAGCTGACAGCTGATTGCTTATGGCTGCCAGCTCCTACACTCCGTGCCCGGTCGGGGTGGGCCACTTGCCCTGCTTCTTCGCCAGCTCGACCGCCACGTCCACAATCATGTCTTCCTGGCCGCCTACCACCTTGAGGCGCCCCAGCTCGCGCAGGATGTCGCGCGGGTCGACGCCGTAGCGCTCGGCGGCGCGGTAGGTGTGCAGCAGGAAGCTGGAGTACACGCCGTAGTAGCCCAGGCTCAGGCCCGCGCGATCGACCACCTGCGGGCGCGGCATGATCGGCCGCACCACGTCCTCGGCCACGTCCATCGTCTTCTCGACGTTGATGCCCGTGTCGAAGCCGAGCTTGTCGAGCACCGCTACGAGAATCTCGGTGGGCGTGTTGCCGGCGCCGGCGCCCAGGCCGCAGAGCGTGCCGTCCACCTGCGTGGCGCCCGCCTCGATCGCCTCGAGCGTGTTCGCCACGCCCAGCGACAGATTGTGGTGGGCGTGGACGCCCACCTCGATCTTCACGCCGGAGCGCACCGCCTGCACGCGATCGCGCATGTCCTTCATCGTCATGGCGCCGGCGGAGTCGGTGACGTACACGCAGTCGGCGCCGTACGACTCCATGAGCTTCGCCTGCTCCAGCACCTTCTCGGGCGTCACCATGTGGGCCAGCATCAGGAAGCCGACGACCTCCATCCCGAGATCCTTTGCCAGCTTGATGTGCTGTTCGCAGATGTCGGCCTCGGTGACGTGCGTGCAGATGCGCGCGACTTGCACGCCGTAGGAGCGCGCCATGCGCAGGTCGTCCTTGATGCCGATGCCGGGGATGTGGAGGACGGCGAGCTTCTTGTCCTTGATGACGTCGGCGGCGGCGGCGAGGAGCTGCTCCTCGGGGACCTTCGAGAAGCCGTACTGGAACGACGAGCCGCCCAGGCCGTCGCCGTGCGAGACCTCGATGACGGGCACGCCGGCCTCGACCAGGCCGCTGACGACGGCGCGGACCTGCTCGGGCGTAAACTGGTGCGCCATGGCGTGGCTGCCATCGCGCAGCGTGGTATCGCAGACCCGCGGGGGCGGCCGATCGGGCATCGTGTGTTCCTCACCTCGGGGGGGGCGGGGGACACCCCCAACCCTCCGGAATGTTCGTTAAGAGGAAATCTGGGGGACACCCCCAGACCCCCACCAGGGCGCTGCGCCCCTGGACCCCGCTGGTGATTAGGCGCTCGCCGTGATCTTCTCGCCGCGCTGGGCCAGCAGGTGCTTGGCGAACTCCTCGCCCACCTTCACGGCCGCCGCGGTCATGATGTCCAGGTTGCCGGCGTAGGTCGGCAGGTAGTCGCCCTGGCCCGTCACCTCGACGAACACCGTCACCTTGTTGCCGTCGAACAGCGGCTCCGCGCGCAGCTTGTAGCCGGGCACGTAGCTCTGGACCGTCTTCACCATCTCCTCGATGGACTTGGTGATGGCCTCCTGGTCGGGGTTCTCGACCATGGCGTAGACCGTGTTGCGCATCAGGATCGGCGGGTCGGCCGGATTCAGCACGATGATCGCCTTGCCCTGCTCGGCGCCGCCCATCTTCACCAGGCCCTGGCCGGTCGTCTGCGTGAACTCGTCGATGTTCTGGCGCGTGCCGGGGCCGGCGCTCAGACTGGCGATCGTCGCCACGATCTCGGCGTACTTCACCGGCTGCACCTTGTTGATCGCCGCGATGACGGGGATGGTCGCCTGGCCGCCGCAGCTCACCAGGTTCACGTTCTTCGCGTCGAGGTGCTCGCCCAGGTTCACCGGCGGCACGACGAACTCGCCGATCTTGGCGGGCGTCAGATCGATGGCGATCATGCCGGCCTGCTCCAGCAGGGGGGCGGCGGCGCGGTGCGCGGCGGCCGAGGTGGCATCGTAGACGATCTCGGCGCCTTTCGGGTCCTTCAGGAACTCCTCGATGCCCTTATCGGTCGTCGCGATGCCCAGCTCGCGCGCCTTCGCCAGCCCCTCCGACTGCGGGTCGATGCCGACCATGTACACCAGCTCGAGCCACTCGCTGCGCTGAATCTTCGCCATCAGATCGGTGCCGATGTTGCCTGACCCGATGATCGCCACTTTCACCTTGGGCATGGTTTGCCTCCCGCGCCCTCACCCCCAGCCCCTCTCCCTATGGGAGAGGGGAGCACGTCCTACTCCCTCTCCCCCTGGGAGAGGGTCGGGGTGAGGGCGCCTTCCCTATACGAACTTCACGCTGACAGAGCCCAAGCGATCGTAGGTGGCGCGGATGACGTCGCCGCGCGCCACCGCTTCGGCCTTGGTGAGCGCGCCCGGCATGATGATCTCGCCCGCCTTGAGCGGGATGTTGTAGGTAGCGAGCTTGTTCGCCAGCCAGGCGACGGCCACGGCCGGATCGCCGAGCGCGGCCGCGCCGGCGGCGGTGCCCACCACCTCGCCATTCTTCTCCAGTACGCAGCCGACGAGCCGCAGGTCCACCGCGTCGACGGGCGTGGTCGTCGTGCCGAGCACCACGCGCGCCGACGAGGCGTTGTCGGCCACCGTGTCGCCCAGCTTGATCTTCCAGTCGCGCACGCGGCTGTCGATGATCTCCAGCGCGGGCGTGACGTAGGCGGTCGCCGCCATCACCTGCTCGCGCGTAACGTTCGGCCCGACGAGATCGTCCTTCAGCACGAAAGCGATCTCGGGCTCGACGCGCGTCTGGATGAGGGCGTCGATGGGGCACTCGCCGCCTTCCATGACCGTCATGGTGTCGAGGAGGTGCCCGTAGTCCGGCTGGTCGACGTTCAGCATGCGCTGCATGGCCAGGCTGGTCAGCCCGATCTTCTTGCCGACGACGCGGGCGCCGTTCGCCAGCTTCCGGTCGATGATGGCGAGCTGCACCGCGTAGGCGTCGGCCTCGCCGAGGGCGGGGTAGCGCTCGGTGAGCGGCGCGATCGGCACGCGCGTGCGCTCGGCCTCCAGAAGCTCCGCGGCTAGCTGTTGCACGGTGGCGCGGTCGAGGGCCACGCTACTCCTCCGCTGGCCCCCGGTGGGCGGGGGCGCCTTCATCCGGCTCGGGGCGGCAGTTACGGCCGGCCGATCGCGGCGGCGCACGCCGCACCGAGCGCCCGCCAGCGCCGTACCAGTACCGTAACACTCAGCTTTTTGCCCTGTCAATCGGGGCGGCGTGCGCGCGGCCAGGCGGTCCGATGGTGGTCGGTGGCGGGGAGCGGCTAGTCGGCGGGAGGCGCGGCTGCGCCGGCGGACACGGGGATCGTGCGGCGCTCGGGGGCGGGGGGCAGCGCCAAGGGGGCCGGCGCGGCCCCGGGGCGGAGCCGCCGCCATACCTGGCCCAGCGCTTCGCGGGCCTCGGCCTCGATCTCGCGCACGCGGGCGTCGCTGGGCCGCACGCCGCTCTGGTAGTAGGCGCTGGCCAGGCCGCCGACGACGTAGGTGCCGATGTAGGCGACGCCGACCTTCGGCGCGAGCATGGCGAAGCCGGGGAGCAGGTCGATGAGCGTGCGGGCCGCCGTGCGCCAGAAGAACGCGCCGCCGACGACCGGCGCGGCCTCGGCGAGGAGCGCGCGCGGATTGTCCAGGCTCGCGCCCCAGATGGCGGCCAGCTTGAACATGAGCACGATCTGGTTGGTGGTGAGCACCAGGATGTCGGCGCCGGCGGCGGCCGCTCCGCCGACGCCGGGCAGGAACGTGGGCAGGTTGGTCACGAGCGCAAACTGGGCGTTGGCGAACGAGGCCTCGTGGATCAGCAGGCGCGCGAGCGGCGCCCGCAGGGCCGGGGCGACGCGCGCGGCGCCGAGCCGGCGCTGGTCGGGCAGGGCGTCGACGAGCGCGAGGCCGAGGCGCTCGTCGGTCGGCGGCGCGGCCGCGTCGACCACCAGGTAGGAGAGGTCGGGCTCGGTGGGCTGGGTGCCGGGCGGGACGAGGAGCAATACCGCCTGGTTGTGGTCCTGTAGCTCGCGCGCCTGGACGCTGGCGACCTCGAGCCGCGTCGGGTCGGCGGAGACGTCGAGGATCACGAGATCGGGCGGCGGCTCGTCGATGGGCAGGCCGATCGGGCCGCGGCGGAGATCGCCGTGCTCAAAGAGGCTGGCGATGCGGTCGAGCGTGGGGCTGGCGCCGAGCAGCGCGAGCCGCGGGGGCGTCTCGGCCTCGCGGCGGATGGGCCGCCAATCCAGCACGCGCCACATCCGCCAGGCGCTCAGTCCCAGGTCCTTCCACCTCGGCATACCGCTCCGCCCCTTGTCGGCGGCCGCTTCGGCCGCGCTCGGTCGTCCCAGGCTCCTTAGCAAGCAGTATACCGCCGTGGCTAGCGGACGACTCGCAGGCCGCCCGGACAGCCCAGGGCGGGGAGCCAGCTCCCCGCCCTGTGTCCGACGCCCTGATGGTCCCTAGGGTGCGCGCGCTGTGATGGCTCCACCGGGCGCGGCGCCCTGGCGGGACGGCAGGCCCGCGCGGCGCCTAGCAGCCGTAGCCCATGCCGCACATGCTCGGCGTGCCGTAGCTGCTACCGCTATAGCCCACACCGTAAGTGTTGCCATAGCCCGCGCCATAGCCGCTGCCATAGCCCGTGCTGTAGCTGCTGTCGTAGCCCGTGCCGTAGCTGCCATAGCTGCTGCCATAGCCCGTGCCATAGCCGCTGTAGCCCGCGCCGTAGCCGTAGGGGCTGGCGCCGACGCCCGGGTATCCGTAGCCGCCGTAGCCGCCGCCGTAAGTGCTGCCGTAGTACGGACCGAACGGCGAGCCGATGGGGGACAGGCTAGGGCTGCCCAGGGCGCCGTACAGCGGGTAGCCGCCGTAGTTGCCGATGGTGTTCGGGTAGCCGGCATAGGCGCCGAGGTACGGATAGCCGCCGGTGTTGTAGTACGGATAGCCGCCGGCGTAGCTGTAGCTGCCGCCGATGGTGCCGGGGTACGTGCTAGCCCCGTAGGCGCCGAGCGTGGCCGTGGGCGAGCCATAGCCGCCGGTCGCGTAGAACGGCGTGCCATAGGGCGAGTAGGGGCTGACCGCCCCGTAGGAGCCATAGCCCGGATAGCCGTAGGGCGTGCCGACACCGTAACCCGACTGAGCCGACGCGCCGGGGGTCCCGAGCGCGAGCGCGAAGAGGCCGCCGGCCGCGAGCGCCACCAGGAGTCGCTTCATGTACCTCTCTACCTTCCGCCAGACCGCAGTGGTCCGGCCAGCTCCCGACAGGTGGTCGCTGCCTTATGTTCGGGCCACCCATCGCCCGGTCGGGCCACACCGTAAAGCACCCACGCGCCCGTTGTCAAGACAGCGCGCGGCCTTTCGGCGCCATATTTGGGTCTGGCTGAATAACAACACTGTGACGGCGGCGTTCGGGCCGTCGGACGCCCGGGGCGACGTCGTGGCGCGGCGCGGCGAATCGCTGGAGCGCCGCCCACGGGAACGGTATAATGCGCCCGTTGCCCACCGCGCGCGGCCCACTGCCGCGGGACCCGGGGGCCGTACGAGGTGGGAAGATTATGGCTGCACCCAGCCGAGCGCTCCCGCGAGCCCAGGTGGCCACCGCCACGAGCGGCGCCTGGCTCCTCCGCCTGCTGCTAGTGCTCTTCTTCTGCTCGGGCATCAGCGGTCTCATCTACCAAGTGCTGTGGCTGCGCGTGCTCAGCCTGGTGTTCGGCGTCACGATCTTCGCCGTCAGCACGGTGTTGGCGAGCTTCATGGCCGGGCTGGCGGTCGGCAGCTTCGGCGCCGGCAAGCTGGCCGACCGCCTGCGCAACCCCCTGGCCGCCTACGGTATCGCCGAGACGCTGATCGGGCTGACCGCGCTGGTCACGCCCGAATTGATTCTCGGCCTGCAAGGGGTCTACCACGCGCTGTACGAGGCGCTCGGCGGCGCGCCGCTGCTCGTCGGCGGCGTGCGCATCGTCCTGGCGTTCCTGATCCTGCTGGTGCCCACCAGCCTGATGGGCGCGACGCTGCCGATCGTCATCAAGTCGTCGCTGATGCGCTCGGAGGGCCTCAGCCAGAACGTCAGCTTGCTCTACGCCGTCAACACGTTCGGTGCAATCGTGGGCGCGGGCACGGCCGGCTTCTTCCTCGTTGGCAGCCTGGGCATTCGCTCCACCACCAACGTCGCCGCGGCGATCAACCTGCTGGTCGGCGTCGCGGCGCTGCTCGCGGCGTGGCGGCTGGCGGGGGATAGGGGATGGGGGATAGGGGATAGGGGCCAGGGGCCGGCGAGCAGCGATGAGCCGCTGCATGCCGTGGCGCCCGTTACGGTGCACGGGACGAACGGCCGAGTGCTCGAGGGCGGGCTGGCCAGCGGACAGCTCGTAACCTCCGCGTCCCCTTCCCTATCCCCGGGGCTGCGGCTCGTCTTCTGGGCGTTCGGTATCTCCGGGTGCCTGTCGCTCGCGTACGAGGTCGTATGGTCGCGCGTGCTGTCGATGTTCTTCAACTCCAGCGTGTACGCCTTCACCGTCATGCTGTGCACGGTGCTGTTTGGCATCGCGCTGGGCAGCTATGCGATCAACCCGTTCATGCGGCGGCGCTGGAACTGGGTGCTGGTGTTCGCCATCCTCGAGCTGGCGGTGGCGCTCACGGCCGTGCTGTCGATTCTGACGCTGAGCGAGATGTACACGCTCACGGCCGCGCTGCAAGACACGCCAGGCATCCGTCGTGTGCTGAGCACGCCGATTCGCTTCATGGCCTTCGTATCGTTCGTGGCGATCTTCCCGCCGATGTTCTTGCTGGGCATGACGTTCCCGGTGGCCGCGCGCATCTACGCCGCCAACGCGGCCGACGCCGGGCGGCGGATCGGCGCGATCTACTCGGCCAACGTGTTCGGGGCGATCTTCGGCTCGGTCATCGCCGGCTTCCTGCTCATCCCGCACCTCGGCAGCCAGAACAGCCTGGCAGTGCTCGCCGCGGGCAACCTGCTCGTCGGCCTGGCGCTGCTGGCGGTGGCCCACGGCGTCAGGCCGCGGGCGCGGGCGCTCGTCGCACTCGTGCCGCTCGTGCTGCTCGGGGCCGTCGTCGTGCGGGCGCCCAACATGTACGCGACGATCTTCGAGGGCCGCGAGCAGTTCCTGCGCACGCGCCCGTTCGTGGCGGAGGACTCGTTCTGCGCGGGACCGACCGTCTGGTACGAGGAGAGCCTGGAGAACACGGTCAGCGTCGTGCAGACGCCGAGCGACATCTACTGCCTGTTCACGAACAGCCGCGGCCAGACGAACACCGACCCCGGGCTCGTGCGCTACCACCGGCTGATCGGGCATTTCGGCATGCTGCTGCACCCCCACCCGCGCGACGTGCTGGTGGTGGGCCTGGGCGGGGGCGCCACGCCCGGCGCGGCCAGCCAGTGGGAGGACGCCCGCGTGGACGTGGTCGAGCTGTCGGACGGCGTGGTCCACGCGGCGCCGTGGTTCGACGACGCCAGCTACGACGTGGTGAACCAGCCGAACGTTCACTTGCGGGTGGACGACGGCCGCAACTACCTGCTGCTCACGGACAAGCGGTACGACGTGGTGACGGCGGACATCATCCGCCCGAACGACGCGGGCGCCGCGAATCTCTACTCGGCCGACTACTACCGGCTGGTGCGCAACGTGCTGAAGGACGACGGGCTGATGGTCCAGTGGCTGGCGCCCTTCTCCGACTACCAGTACAAGCTGCTGATGCGCACCTTCCTCGACGTGTTCCCCTACGTGACGCTCTGGTCCGGCGGCGACCTGCTGGTGGGCTCGAAGTCGCCGATCACGGTGGACCCGGCGATGCTGGCGACGAAGTTCGAGCCGTCGCAGCACGCCAACGCGCTGGCCGACATCGGGCTCACCGACGCGCAGCAGGTGCTCGACATGTACAACGCGAGCAAGCCGGAGCTGCTCGACGTGGCCGGGCCTGGCCCGATCATCACCGACAACTTCCCGTACGTGGAGTACTTCCGCTCGCTGCCGAAGGACGGGTATCCGGACCTCAGCGTCTACAGCCACAACGTCGACGAGATCCTGAAGTAAGCACCCGTCCACGCCGCCCCGCGATGCGCTATGATGGACGCCACCGGGCACTGGCCCGCGGGGCCAGTGCCGCGTGTCAGGAGGTGGCGAGATGGCCGGGCGCGGCGCGCTCCTACTGGTCGGCGTGCTCTTGATCGCGGGCTGCGCGCGCGGGGCGGCTCCGTCCTCACAGCCCGCCACTGCCGGGGGCACCGCTGCCAGCCCGGCCGGCTCGCCCGCGGGCGGGGGGAGTGGGGGGACGCCGGCCGCGCCGATCGCCGTGCGCGCCTCGTACAGCGCGCTCTCCATGTCGCAGTCGCCCATCGCGATCGCCAAGGACGCCGGCTACTACGCCGAGCAAGGGCTCGACGTCGAGGTCATCGGCATCCGCTCCAGCGCCCAGAATGCCGCCGCGCTGCTCAGCGGCGAGGTGGACGTGAGCATCATCGGGGGCATCGGCCCCGTCCGCGCGCGGCTGAGCGGCAGCGACCTCCTGCTCATCGGGGCGACCAAGCCATATTTCGCGGGGGCGATCGTCGCGCGCCCGGACATCCATAGCGCGGCCGACCTGCGCGGCGGCCGGGTAGGAATCAGCGCCAAGGGCGGCAACACTGATCTGATGGCCCGCGCGGCGCTGCCACGGCTGGGCCTCGACCCCGACGTGGACGTAACGCTGCTCTCGACGGGCGACAGCCCAGAGCAGGTCGCCGCGCTGCTGGCGGGCAACGTGGACGCCGCCTCGCTCACCCCGCCAGCCGACGAGCACGCGAACAACGCCGGCTACCCGACCCTGTACGACATCACGGGCGCGCGCATCCCGTATCCGGCCGTGGCGCTCGGCACGTCCGGCCCGCGCCTGGCCGAGCGCCCCGACGCGCTGGAGCGCTTCCTGCGC
>JAJPHF010000133.1 GCA_021325365.1 Pseudomonadota bacterium | reverse complement strand
CCCCCCTGAGCGCCCGGACCAGTCGCATTGCCGCCGTTCCCACCGTTGCCGCCGGTCGCGCCGGTGCCGGTCGCGTTCCCACCATTGCCGCCATTACCGCCCTGGGCGCCCGGACCAGTCGCGTTGCCACCATTGCCCCCGTTGCCCCCCTGGGCGCCGGTGCCGGTGGCGTTGCCACCAGTGCCCCCGTTGCCCCCCTGGGCGCCGGTGCCGGTGGCGTTGCCACCAGTGCCCCCGTTGCCGCCAGTCGCACCCGGCCCGTGAGCGTTGCCGCCATTGCCACCGTTACCGCCCACGGCCCCGGGGCCGTGCGCATTGCCGCCGTTGCCGCCGTTACCGCCGGTCGCACCCGGCCCGGTCGCGTTGCCGCCGTTGCCACCATTGCCGCCGGTCGCACCCGGCCCGTGAGCGTTGCCACCAGTGCCGCCGTTGCCGCCGACCGCCCCTGGCCCGGTAGCATTGCCACCATTGCCACCGTTGCCACCCTGGGCCCCTGGGCCAGTCGCGTTGCCGCCGTTCCCGCCGTTACCGCCGACGGCTCCCAGCCCGTGGGCGTTGCCCCCGTTGCCCCCATTGCCGCCGATCGCGCCCGGGCCGTGGGCGTTCCCGCCGTTACCACCATTGCCACCGACGGCGCCCAGCCCGTGGGCGTTGCCGCCGTTGCCGCCATTCCCGCCGACCGCGCCGCGCCCGGTCGCATCGCCGCCGTTCCCGCCGTTGCCACCAATGGTACCCCAGGCGGGCTGGAACAACTCGGCCGCGTGGGCCGGCCGAATCACCGCCGGGCCAATGCCGCCGAGCACGAGGCTCATTGCCATGCCTGCTGCCAACACCAGGTGCTGCGCCTTGGGCTGCACGCTGCTCTTCCGCGTCATGATCGTCCTCCGCTCCTTCCTCTACCGCCGAGTGGTTGTTTGTTCTTGGAGGGTCAGCGCCCGTGTGGCGGGCCGCTGTCCTATAGCAGCAGTCTAGAAGCAAAACCTGGCCAGGACTGCGACGCGGCTCACTATCCCGACGTGAACCATCGGACAACGCGGGCGCGCTCACAGTGTGGCTGTGCGCCGGCGCACATTTGGGTGCAATCAGGCGGCCGCGCACCCGCTCAATCCAGCAGCCGCGGACCGCCGAGCGCGGCCGCGAGGGCGGGCGACGCGCGCGCCCCCAGGGGGGCAGCGGGGCGGACGGTGCCCAAGCGGGCGAGACGCGCGCGCCCACCGCGGGGCGATCGCTCTGGGCGAGCCGGCCTAGTGCGGGCCGGGACTCCTGTGTGTCGCTAGCGAGCGGAGACCGTCTGGTCAGGGGGCCGCCGCGGGCCGGGGGGCCGGGGGCCACAGCCAGCTTAGCGACGATGGGGGAGTGGCATGGGGCGACCGCGGCTGACGCCGACGCGCACCCTGACGCCCTCGCCCACGGCTCCCGCCGCGGCCGCAACCACCGCCACGCCGGAGCCGGCGCCGCAGGCCCCCGAGTCACGGCCTGGAGGTGCTTAGCGCCCCTGGAAGTTGGGCGGACGCTTCTCGCGGAAGGCGGCGAGGCCCTCGACGCGATCCTCGGTCGTGCGGAGCAGGCCGCCGAGGTAGGCTTCCAGGCGGATACCGTCGTCGAGCGGCAGGTCGAGGCCGCGGTAGACGGCCTCGCGGAGGTAGCGGATGGCGAGGGGGGCCTTCGCGGCGAGCTTGCCCGCTAGCTCGGCGGCGGCGTCGGGCAGCGCGTCGCGTGGGACGACGCGGTTCACGAGGCCGAGGCGGTAGGCCTCGTCGGCGGGCAGGCGGTCGCCCGTCATGAGCAGCTCCAGGGCGCGGGTGGGGCCGATGAGGCGCGGCAGGCGCTGGGTGGCGCCGCCGGCGGGAATGGAGCCGAGGTTGATCTCGGGCAGGCCGAACTGCGCGTCCTCGGCGGCCAGGCGCAGGTCGCAGCACAGCGCCAGCTCGCAGCCGCCGCCGAGCGCGTAGCCCTGGACGGCGGCGACGGTCGGCTTGCCCATGCCGACGAGCTTGGCGCGGAAGTCGCCGCGCACGCGCACCTCGACGGACTCGACGGGGCTCTCCTCGAAGCTGCCGTCGCCGAGATCGACGCCCGCGCAGAACGCGCGCCCGGCGCCGGCCAACACGACGGCGCGCACGGCGTCGTCGGCGGCGCAGGCGTCGAACGCCTGGCTCAGCTCGGCGCGCATCGGGAAGCTGAGCGCATTGAGCTGCTCGGGGCGGTTCAGCGTGATGTAGGCGACGCGCTCGCGCACCTCGAAAAGGATCGTGTCGTAAGGCATGGGGCGACTCCTCGTCGTTAGGCGTTGCTGACTTCAGTGTAAGAGCGCCAGCCTAGCCGCTCGCCCGCAGGCGACGCTCGAAGAAGAGGGCGCCTGGCAAAGGGTTGTCGTTATACGGAGCGGTCTCGGTGAATCCAAGCGAGCGGTACAGGGCGATGGCCTCGGTCATCGACGACGACGTGTCCAGCCGGATCGTGGCATAGCCAATCGTGCCCGCCTCGTCGATAACGTGGCTAGCCAAGGTGCGGCCTAGCTTGTGGCCGCGAAATGCAGGGCGAACGTAGAGTCGTTTCATCTCGCACGTCTGTAGATCAAGTGGTCTCAGGGCGACACAGCCTATTGCCTCGCCGGCTTGGAGAGCCAGGATCAAGCGGCCTGCTGGTGGACTATAGGGCCCCGGCAAATCGGCCACTTCCTGATCGAAGCTTTGGAAGGCGAGGCTGAAGCCAAGCCCCGCGGCGTACTCTCGGAGTAGAGCACGCGCTTGCTCCAGGTACGAGCCACTGTGCGCCGGAACCAGGACGGCCAAACGACATCTCTCCAGGATTCGTGTCGCGTGGAGCGGCGCGCGTCGCCGCCGCGTGTTTACCGGTCTGCCCTCGGATCAGCCCCGTAACGGCGCACCAGCTCGACTTTCTGGACTTTGCCAACGGCGTTCTTGGGGAGGGCGTCGACGAAGAGGACGCGCTTGGGGCACTTGTGGCCGGCTAGGTGCTGGCGGCAGTGGGCGATGATCGCGGCGTCGGTCAGGGCGGCGCCGGGGCGGGCGACGACGACGGCGGTGATGGCTTCGCCCCACGTCGGGTCGGGCAGGCCGACGACGGCCGCCTCGACGACGGCGGGCAGGCTGGCCAGCGCGTTCTCGACCTCGACGGCGTGGACCGTCTCGCCGCCGGTCACGATGGCGTCCTTCTGCCGCCCGGCGAGGTGGAGGTAGCCGTCGGCGTCGAGGTAGCCCAGGTCGCCGGTGTGGACCCAGCCGCCGGCGAGCACCGCGGCCGTGCGCGCGGGGTCGCGCCAGTAGCCGGTCATCGCCGTGGGCGAGCGCACCGCTACCTCGCCGACGCGGCCGGCGGGCACGGGCTGGTCGTCCTCGTCCACGATGCGGATGGCGGTGCCGATGGGGCCGAGGCCCACGCAGCTCGCGGCCTTCAGCGGCCCGCCCGTGTACTGGTAGCTGGCGATGTTGCTGACCTCGGTCATGCCGTAGGTGACCTCGAAGGGGAGGCCGGCGAAGCGCTCCAGCAGGCGGGCGCGCACGGCCTCGGGCAGCGGCCCGGCGGTCCACTGGACGTAGCGCAGCGAGGTCAGATCGTAGGGGCGGCGGTCCAGCTCGTCCAGCAGGGCGTTGGCGACGAGCGTAGGGTGGACGTAGGCGCGGGTGATGCGGTGGCGCTCGACGGCGGCGAGCAGGGCGCGAGGCTCGAAGCCGCGCATGCTGACGAGCGTGGCGCCCGCGGCGAGGGTGGCGAAGGGGCCGGTGAGCGAGCCGCCGGTATGGTACATCGGCGCCCGCGCCAGGTAGACCTCGTCGGGCGGGATGGCGGCCGCGAGCAGCGCCAGGCCCCACGTGACGCTGAGGTGCGAGCGCACGGCGCCCTTCGAGACGCCCGTCGTGCCGGCGGTGTAGTAGATCGCGCACGGATCGCTCAGGGCGAGGTCCACGGCCGGCGGCGCGACGGGCGGCCCCTCGGCCAGGGCATCGAACGGCACGACCTCGGGCGGGAGCGCGTCGCCGTGGCCGACCAGCAGCCGCAGGGAGGGCACCTCGCGGCGCACGTCCAGTAGCGTGGGCAGAAACGCGGCGTCGGCCAGCACGGCGACGGCCTCGGCGTCGGTCAGGACGTAGGCCAGCTCGCGCGGCACGGCGCGGGTGCTGAGCGGCACGACGACGGCGCCGAGCTGGGCGACGGCCCACCAGGCCTCGAGGAAGTGGGGGCCGTTCGGAAACAGGACGCCCACGCGGTCGCCGCGCTGAACGCCGTGCGCCGCGAGCCCGGCGGAGAGGCGGTCCACGCGGCGCAGCAGGTCGCCGTAGGTGCGCGCGCCCTCCTCCCAAATGACGGCGATCTTGCGCGGCGCGCGGGCGGCGCCGCGGCGCAGCAGGGCGCCGGCGTGGATGGCCCAGGGGGCGCGATCAGCCATTGGCCGTCAGCTATCAGCCGTCAGCGGCTGGCGGCTGACGGCGGGGAATAATGCTCGCCCGGCGAGGGGGCGGCGTCCCTATGTTAGAGTAAGCGGTCGGCAGTCAGCCATTCGCGGACAGGGGCCGGTGGGCGCTCGCGCAGCCTGGGCGGCGCTGGGCCAGGGCGGCGGCCAGTGGCGCTGGCCGGATGCCGCGCCCCAAGCCCCCGCTACGCCGGCCGGACCGGTCGCTCCGGCTCTGGGACGGGAGCAGGGGCGCTGGCCGGATGCCGCGCCACAGGCCGCGGGCGGGCGTGAAGCCCGCCCCGACGAGGCACGTGCGTACTCCCGCCCGTCCCGACGAGGTGGTAGGGGGCCGGCGTTTGTCCAAGCTTGCTGGAGGGGGCGGTCATGCCCATCCCGGAGACGGTGCGCAACCGCAAGTTCTACTTCACGGCGGACGAGCTGCCGGCGGAGGCGCGGCAGTATCTAGTGAAGATGCTGACGGTGCAGCTCCAGTCGGAGTACGGCGACGCGCCGGACCGCTCGGGCGCGGTGTGCCCGACCGTCGAGGACAAGACCTGGCTGGATCTGCAGCTCTCGCAGGAGAAGGAGCACGGTCTGGGCGTCGCGCAGATGCTGCGGAGCCTGGGGGTTGACCCGACCGCGTACATCAAGGAGGCCGAGGGCTCGGTCACGGAGGGCTCGCGCAAGCTGGACTACTTCCGCATGCGGATGGAGAACTGGGTCGAGCGCACGCTGACCCGCGTGCTGGCCGAGCGCACCGGCGCCATCCAGACGGTGGCGGGGCTGGGCACGTGGTTCGTGCCGCTGGCGCTATGGCACGCCAAGAACTACGGCGACGAGGCGCTGGGGCATACCGTGCAGGGCGTGCGCTACACGCGGCGGCTGATCGAGGAGGGCCGCGCGGCGGAATGCCAGCGCGCGGCCGACAAGTTCTATCCGTGGTGCCTGGACATCTTCGGCGGCGTGGGCACGCCGAACGAGCGGAAGTACCTGGAGCTGGGGATCAAGACGCTCACGAACAACCAGACGCGACGCCTGTGGATGCGCTCGCTGCAGCGGGACCTGGACGCGCTGGGGCTGCGGCTGCCGCCCGATCCCTGGCAGGGCGATCGCCACCACTATCCCGAGGAGCCCGACGCGGCGCTGCAGGTGTATCTCGACGTCGACGAGGTGCCGGCGGCGACGCGGCCGTGGCTGGCAAAGCTGCTGCGGGGGTGGGTGCAGGCGAAGTACGCGCGCCAGAACGATCCCATCGTCTTCTCGGCGCCGACGCCGGAGGAGAAGGTGGCGACCGGGCACCAGCTGCGCGACGAGCGGGCGCTCGGGCTGCACGTGGCGCGCTTCCTGCGCGCGCTCGGCGAGGACCCGGATGCCCTCGCCGACGAGGCGGAGCGCACGCTGGCGGGCGGCCGCGCGAAGGTGGACTTCCTCAAGCAGCCGCTCGGCGACGACTGGGTGGAGACGTGTCCGCAGCAGATGCTGTGGGCGCGCGCGAACATGTTGTCGAGCCTGGCGTGCTTCGGCAGCTGCCTGGTGCCGTTCGCGGCCTGGGCGGGCATGCACTACCGGGCGCACGAGGGCTTCTTCGCGGCATGGCGCGAGCGCACGCGGGGGCTGCTCGCCGCGGGCCACCACGAGGCCGTCCAGGCGGCCGTGGACAAGTGGTATCGGTACGCCGTGGACGTGTTCGGCCGCGACGGGTCGCCGAACGAGGAGCGCTACTGCGCGCTGGGCATCAAGACGGCGCAGAACGGCCACGTGCGCCAGATCTTCATCGACTTCGTGGCCCAGGACCTCGCGGACCTGGGCTTGCGCGCGCCCGACCTGTACCAGGGGGTACGCGCGCGGTACGCGCCGTTCCCGCGGCCGGAGCGTGCGGGGGTGGCCGTACGCTGACGGCGGCGGGCGCGAGCGGGACGCCCTCACCCCAGCCCTCTCCCAGAGGGAGAGAGAGTAAGACGCGCCCTCACCCCCGCCCTCTCCCAGGGGGAGAGGGCGTAAGACGCGCGTTCACTCCGGCCCTCTCGCAGAGAGACGAGGGCTTAGTCGCCGTAGAGGCCGCGGATGAAGCCGCCCTCGTCCAGCTCGCGGACGAAGCGGGGCTCGATCAGGTCCTCGACGCGGAGCTGGGCGACCTCGGGCGTGGTGAGCGCCAGGTTGCGGATGGTGTTCTCGAACATGCGCGGCGTCGGGTAGGGCGCGCGCGGCATGAGCTTGAGGGGGACCTCGTTCAGCATCTCGCGGGCGAACTCCGGGCCGTCCAGCTTGTACTCGTCGACCAGCAGCGGCACCAGGCTCTCCGGGTCGGTCTTCATGCGGTGGACGGCGGCTACCGCGGCGCGCAGGAAGCGGCGCACCACCTCCTCGTTGCTGGCGATGTAGGCGCGGGTGGTGATGACGCCGTAGGTGGGTGCCTCGTAGTCGGCGTCGCGCAGGTTGACGAGCGTGTGGAACCCCATGCGCTGGGCGATGAGCGAGAACGGCGGCTCGACCATCGCGGCCTGGACCTGGCCCGATTCGAGGGCGGCCAGGCGCTCGGGCTGGCCGCCGGTGGCCAGCACGTGCACGTCCTCGTCGAGCTTCATGCCCCACTGCTCGGCCAGATACTGGAGCGCCATGTCGGCGGTGCCGCCACGCGAGGAGCTGCTGATCAGCCCGCCGCGCAGCTGCTCGGGGCGCTCGATGTTCGACGTGACCTGCACGTCGTAGGTGAAGCGCGGCACGAGGATGGCGACGCACACCAGGTCGCCGCCGCTGAGCTGGGTGCTGATAACGGGCTGACCGCCCGAGAAAGCGATCGGCGTCTCGCCGGCGATGACGGAGGCGGCGGTACGCTGGCCGCTCTGGATGTAGGTCACGGTGGCGTCGAGGCCGTATTCCTGGAACAGCCCGAGCCGCTGGAGCACGGGGACGACCATTGAGACGGAGCCGATGACGGGATTGGCCGCGGCGAGCGGGATGAGCGCGGGCGGGGCGGCGGGCGCCGCGCTGGCCGGCGCGCTGGCGGCGGGCGGGGCCGCGGGGGGCGGGGCGCTGGACGCGGCGGGCACGGGCTGGCAGGCCGCCAGCAGCCCGCCGAGCGCCGCGAGGGCGAGCAGCAGGGGCGCCATGCGGGCTACGTGCCTACCGGCCTGGGCCCCGCGCCGGTGGATCCGCTCGCAGGTCCTGTCCATCGCCGCCTCCCTTCGGGTAGTGCCGGCGGGCTTCGCGGTCAGACCGCGCCGCCGCGCGCCGCGTCGGAATTGGGCCTATCTTACTCGACCCGGGCGGGTTGGTGTAGGGGCGGCCCCGGCAAATGCCGCGGGGTCCTGTACACTGGGCTAGCCGAGCGGCCCCCGTGCCGAGCGGGGATGGCGCAGGGCTGCTGGTGAGAGATCGGGAACGCCCGGCGGGCAGAGCTGACGCCGCCCCGCATTGGGTCCGAGCCGCGGAGGGCTGCTCGCGGAGCGCCGCTGGCGCCGCCCGGTCTCGGCACGCGGCTGGCGGCTGTTACCCGCCGATCACCTCGCGAGAGGAACCATGGACTTCGCGCTGAGCGAGGACGAGGAGCTGTTCCGTGGCGCCGTGAGCGAGTTCGCGGCGGCGGTGCTGGCGCCGGCCGCGGCGGCCGCCGATGAGGCCGGGCGGTTCGCGCCGGAGGTGCTGGCGCAGACGGCCGCGCTGGGCCTGTTCGGCATGCTGGTGCCCGAGGCGCAGGGCGGCGCGGGCGTTGGCGCTATGCGCTTCGCGATCGCGCTAGAGGAGATCGCGCGGGCGAGCGCGGCGATGGCGGCGCTGCTGAACGCGCACAACGCGCTGGGGGCGCTGTCGCTCGTCCTGACCGGCACGGCGGTGCAGCAGGCGCGCTGGCTGCCGGCGCTGGCGCGGGGCGAGGCGCTCGGCGCCGGCTGGCTGGCGAGCGCGGAGGCCGCTGGCGGGGCCAGCGGCCCTGAAGTGCGGGCGGCGCCGACCGCGGACGGCTGGCAGCTCGACGGCGCGGCGCGCTGGGTGACGAACGGCGGCGAGGCGGCGCTGTACGTCGTGTTCGCGGCAGTCGAGGGCGCGGGCGGGACGGAGCAGGGCGCGACGGGGCTGGAGGCGTTCGTGGTGCCGGCCGACGCGCCGGGCGTGCGGGCGGGGGCGCCGATCGAGAAGGTGGGGCTGCGCGGGGCCGTCACGGCCGACCTGGCGCTCGCCGGCTGCCGGCTGCCGGAGGACGCGCGGCTGGGTGTGGGCGAGGGCGCGGGCGAGAGCGAGGGTGGTGGACCGCTGGCCGAGCGGGTGCATGCGCTGTGGCTGATCGGCAGCGCGGCGCAGGCGCTGGGGATCGCGCGGGCGTCGCTGGACGCGGCGGTGGCCTACGCGCAGGAGCGGCAGCAGTTCGGCCAGCCGATCGCGCGGTTCGAGGGGCTGCGCCACCTGCTGGCCGACGTGGCGCTGGCGGTGGAGGCGGCGCGGCCGCTGGTCTACCGCGCGGCATGGATGTATGCGCGCGGGCAGCCCGTGGGCAGCGCGGCCGCGATGGCGAAGCTGCACGCGGGCGAGACGGCGATGCTGGCGGCGACGAAGGCGGTGCAGGTGTACGGCGGCTACGGCTACATGCGCGAGGCGGCGGTGCAGCGCTACTTCCGCGACGCGAAGGTCACGCAGGCGGCCGCGGGCAACGCGCTGCAGCAGCGCGGCGCGATCGCGGACGCGCTGCTGGAGTAGGGGCGGAGACCCCTCTCCCCCCACCCCCCCTTCCCCCAGAAGGGGAAGGGGGGCTTCCGGTGGGGGTGGCCCCGGCGGAGCCGGCTCCCCGCCTACGTATCAGGGAGCGGGGGCTTTCCGACGGAGTCGGGGGAGAGGGAGCGGGCATCCCCTTGCCCCTATGGGGGAGAGGGGGGCTGGGGGGAGAGGGGTCTAGGTGCTCCTTGCCCGCACCCGGGCGGAGCCGCATACTGCCTTAGCATTTATGTAAGGGGGAGATGTCGATGATTCGGAGGCTTGCGCCAGGACTCGTGGGCGCGCTCGCTCTCGCGCTGCTGGCGTGCAGCACGCCGGCGGCCGCGCCCGCCAAGCCGACCGGGAGCGCGCCGGCGGCGCCGGCGGCGGGCGGGGCGGCGACGAGCGCGCCCGCGGCGAATGCGACGGCGGGCAGTGCGCCGGCGGCGAGCGCGCCCACGGCCGTGCCGGCGCGGCGCAAGATCGAGTATGGGCTGGTGAATTTCTCGGCCTTCTACTGGCCGATCTATGTGGGGCTCGACAAGGGCTTCTTCGACCGCGAGGCGCTCGACGTGGAGACAACCGAGACGCGCAGCGGCAGCGATGGGCTGTCGGCGCTGGCCGGCGGCTCGCTGGACGTGATTACGACGAACAGCGAGGTGGTCGTCCTGGCACAGATGCGCGGCGCGGACGCCATCGGCATCGCGGGCTTCAACAACAAGGCCAGCTATAGCCTTATGGTGCAGCCGGAGATCCAGCGGATCACGGACCTGAAGGGGAAGACGCTGGGCGCGTCGGCGCTGCGCACGGGCGAGGTCGTGTTCATGAAGGCGCTGTTGCGCAAGTATGGGCTGACCGAGAGCGACTACAGCCTGGTCGTGGCGGGCGCGTCGCGCAACCGCGTGACGGCGATGAGCACGAAGCAGATCGACGGCACGATCATGCCGCCGCCCGACAACTACCGGCTGGAGGACATGGGCCTGAAGCGCCTCGCCGAGGTGAACGAGGCGGTGCCGGAGTACCAGTTCCAGTTCCTGGCGGCGATGCGCAACTGGGCGCAGAACAACCAGGACGCGACGGTGCGCTTCTTGCGCGCGTATGTGAACAGCCTGCACTGGCTGTACGATCCGGCCAACAAAGCGCAGGCGATGGGCGTGCTGCAAGACCGCATGCAGCTGAGCGAGGATTACGCGCGGCGCACCTACGAGCAGTGGATCGAGCAGGAGCAGTTCTTCCCGCACGACGGCGAGGCGCCCGCAGGCGGCCTGAAGGCGATGGAAGACATGCTGGTGGAGACGGGCGAGGCGACGCAGCCGCTGCCCAGCCGCGACAAGTACCTCGACTTCAAGTACCTGGAGATGGCGCGGGCGCAGTAGTAATCCCTGATTGGTAGATGGCTGGGGAGTGTGAGCTCACACTCCCCAGCCATCTACCAATCACCGACTGGTAGCTAGGCGCCGAAGGCGGGGAGGACGGCCTCGGCGAAGTGCTGGATGTCGTCGAGCATGGCCTGGGGCGTCTCGCTGACGAAGATCATCGCCGCGAGCATGGTCGCACCAGCGTCGGCGTAGGCGCCGATCTGCTCGACGATCTCGGCAGGCGAGCCGATCAGGAGCGTGTCCTCCAGGCGCGAGAGGTCCGCGCCCTTGAGGGTCGAGGCGGCGAGGCTGACGAGGTGCTTGTGGGTCTGGCTGCCCTCGAAGCGGCGGCGGGCGGCGGCGCGGCTGGGCGCGATGACGCAGCTTAGCTGCGGGCCGACGTGGAGGCTGGCGGGGTCGCGGCCGTGGCGGGCGGCAGCCTCGCGCAGGCGGGCCGCGCCGCGCGCCACGGCGGCGGGCGCGAGCGCCGCCGGCAGCCAGCCTGCGCCCCAGCGCGCCGCGCGCTCGATGGCGCCCGGGCTGTTGCCGGCGACGTAGAGCGGCAGCGGCTGCTGCACGGGCTTGGGCGCGAGGCGGATGCCGTCGAAGGCGACGTGCTGGCCGGCGTAGCTCGCCTCCTCGTCGCGGAACAGCAGCGTCAGCGCCTCGATGCCCTCGTTCAGCAGGTCTTCGCGCCGCACGCGGCGGCGCCGCGGCCATAGGCGCTCGTACTCCTCGCGGTAGGCGCCCAGCCCCACGCCGAGCAGCACCCGCCCGCCCGAGAGCACGTCGAGGGTGGCGACCTGCTTGGCCAGGTAGGCCGGCTCGCGCAGCGGCAGCGGGATGACGCTGGTGCCCAGCCGGATGCGCGCGGTTTGGGCCGCCACGTAGGTGAGGATGGTCAGCGGCTCGAAGAAGTTGGGCGTTTGCGCGTAGGTGTCGCGGACGTAGCTGGGCGGGGTGATGTGGTCGTTGCCCCACACCGAGTGGTAGCCGAGCCGGTCCGCCAGCACCGCCATCTGCACCAGCTCGTCGGCGCTGGCGAACGGCACGGGGAGCGTCAGTCCCTCGCGGCAGGTCGGGATGGAGAGGGTGAAGATCATCGCCCCCCCGGCCCCCCAATCCTGGGGGGAGAAAGGGGGATATTGGGGGACACCCCCAACCCCCCGGCAGGGGAGCGCCCCTGCACCCCCGTGGTGGACGGGTCGGCGTAGCTCTCGGCGAGGGCGCGCTGGAGGTCGGCGAAGGTGGGCTGGATGAGGGGGATGGGCGGGACGTAGCGCAGGGTCACGTCGGGGTCTTTGAGGCCGGTCGAGGTGATGAGGGCGACCACCACCTCGTCGCGGCGAATGGCGCCCTGGGCGGCGAGCTTGCGAATCGCCGCCAGGGTGAGCGCCGACGCGGCCTCGGCCCACAGCCCCTCGGTGCGCGCGAGGCGGAGCTGCTCGGCCATGATCTCGTCGTCAGTCGCGCCGATGGCGGTGCCCCCGGTCTGGCGCAGCATGGCGAGCGACTGGTAGGCGCTCACCTGATTCGCCGCCGACACCGCCACGGTCGGGCCGCCGGGCATCGGCTCGGTGTGGTCGAGATCGTTCGCCAGCGCGTTCTGCAGCGCGCCGTACACCTCGGCGGCGACCATGCGCGGGATGCTGACCACCCAGCCTAGCTCGCGCAGCTCCTGGAACGCGCGCCACACGCCGACCGGCAGGTCGCCGTTCGAGGTGGGCGCCACGACGACGTCGGGCGCGCGCCAGCCGAGCTGCTCGGCCAGCTCGAAGCCCACCGTCTTGGCGCCGTCGAGCGCGTAGGCCGGGGCGCCGACGGGCGGCAGCGTGTAGTTCTGGATGGGCACCCAGCCCTGCTCCTCGACGCCGCGCCGCACCATCGTCAGGCGGTCGGGCGCCGTGGGCACGGCGAAGACCTTGGCGCCGTAAGCTTGCATGAAGGCGCGCATGGTGGGCGGGAACTGCTCGGTGGTGAACAGGTAGGCGTCGAGGTCGCCGCGGGCGGCGTAGGCCGCCGTGGCGGCGCCGGCGTTGCCGGACGAGGCGACGGCGAGCACCTGGCGTCCGAACTCGCGCGCCTTGGCCGCCATGACGACGGCCAGCCGGTCTTTGAACGACCACGTTGGGTTGCGCGACTCGTCCTTGAGGTACAGGTGGTCAAGGCCGTAGGAGCGGCCCAGGCGCTCGGCGCGCAGGAGCGGCGTGAACCCCTCGTCGAGCGAGGCGACGTGCTGCTCGGCGGCGGGCAGTAGCTCGCGGTAACGCCACATCGTGTGCGGCCGGCTGGCGAGCGCCGTCCGGTCGAGCGCCTGGGCCACTCGCGCGTAGTCGTAGACGCAGTGCAGGTTGGCGGGCTTGCCGGCCGCCGCGCAGGCCGGGCAGCCGCCCCAGTGCGGCCCGGGCGGGTAGGTGTGCCCGCAGCGGAAGCACCGCAGGTGCCGCAGGTACGTCATGGCAGGCCGGCGGCCGGGAGGGGGCGGGGCAGGGGCAGGGGACGAGCCCCTGCCCTACGACACCGTGTCATGGGGCGGGCGTCAGGGAGAGGGACTCGGCGGTGTAGGGCTCGAGCAGGCCGTCGAGGTCGACGGCGCGAATGGCCTCGTCGGGCACGACGGCGCGCGGCGGGTACTCGGCGGGCGGCGCGGGCTTGGTCGCGTCGACGATGATCGCCATGCTGGGGCGCGGCGTCTTCTCGCCGTTCGGGCCGAAGTTGTAGCCGACGGGGCTGAGGCCCCCCGGGCCGCCGATGTTCGGCACCATGACGAGGTCGGTGTCGGCGTGGAACCGCGTGCCGATGGCCCAGAGCACGTCGCCGTCGTTGAACACGTTCACGTCGTCGTCCACCACGACGATCATGCGGAAGTTCTCGGGCTCGGTGAGCAGCGCGGCGTAGGCCGCCCGGCCCACCTCGGCGTCGGCGGTCTTCTTGATCGCCACGTAGCAGTGCATGCGGCTATGCGCCGGGACGTTCACCTGCTGCACGCCCGGCACGACCTGCTTCACGCGGCGGTAGACGCTGCCCATGCGCGGCAGGCTGCCCAGCACGACATGCTCGCGGTGGGCCGCGACCACGTCGTAGTAGATCGCGTCGCGGCGCATGGTAATGGCGGTTACGTCGATGTACGGCTTGTCGCCGTCGGCCGTGTAGTGGCCCGGCCACTCACCGAACGGCCCCTCGAACTGGCGCGCGCCCGGCGGGATGACGCCCTCGATGACGATCTCGGCCCGCGCCGGCACCGGCAGGTCCACCGTCTTCGCGCGCACCAGCTCCACCGGCTCGTCCATCAGCGCGCCGGCCTCGCCGAACTCCTCGCCGATGCCCGGCAACCGCGAGACGGCGCCCATCATGAACCCCGGATGATGGCCGATGGCGATGGCGACCTCCATCGGGCGGTTGAGTTCCTCGTAGCGCCGCCGCAAGTAGTCGCCGTGGTGGCCGTCGTTGAAAAACACGCCCAGGCGCTGCGGCCCGAGCACCTGGTGGCGGTAGAGGCCGACGTTGACGGCGCCGCTGTCGGGGTCGCGCGCCACCAGGCAGCCGCCCGCGACGAACGGCCCGGCGTCGAGGGCGTTGTGGGTGAGGATCGGCAGCACGTCGAGCCGCGCGTCGGCGCCGGTGAGCACCACGTCGTGCACGGGGCCGGCGGGCACGTCCACGGGGCGGATCGGCTTGGCCTGGCGCTCGCCGTAGACGCGCACCATGTTCTCGACGTCGGTATCGAGGGAGAGGGCGAGGCGCTCGTAGGTGGCCGTCAGGTTCAGCACGACGGGGATGCGCGAGCCGCGCACGCGGCGGAAGACGAGCGCGGGGAAGCGCTGCTGCTGCTCCAGGCGCGCGGCTACAGCGGTGGCGCCCCAGCGCGGGTCGACCTCCTGCGACACGACGCGCACCTCGTCGGGCATGGTGCGCGCCACCTGGTCGAGAAACGTGCGCAGATCCTTCGGCATGGCGCCTCCCTCGCGGCTGCAAGCGTTGGACTCGCTTCTTCTTAGCATAGCGCCGCGCCCCCGCGCCACGCCGGGCGTAGCCGGGCGCCGTACACTATGGTAAGCTGCGAAATCATCGGGGGCGCATGGCGCCCGACGCGGTGGAGCGCTGGCCCGGAGCAGTATCGGGAAGGGAGGTGCAGGCGGTGGACCTGAACGTGAATGGCCGCACGTACACGGTGGATGCCGAGCCCGACACGCCGCTGCTGTACGTGCTGCGCAACGATCTCGGGCTGACCGGCCCGAAGTTTGGCTGTGGGCTGTCGCAGTGCGGCGCCTGCGAGGTCCTCATGAACGGGCGCGCGACGCGCTCGTGCGTCACGCCCCTCTCGGCGGCCGAGGGGGCCGAGGTGATTACCCTGGAGGGGCTGGGCACCGAGGACAACCCGCACCCGCTCCAGCAGGCCTTCATCGACGAGCAGGCCGCGCAGTGCGGCTACTGCATCAACGGCATGATCATCACGGCCAAGGCATTCCTCGACAGCAATCCCAACGCCGACGAGGCGGCTATCCGGCAGGCGATGTCGCGCAACCTCTGCCGTTGCGCCACGCACCTGCGCATCCTGCGAGCCGTGAGCCGCTACGCACGGGGGCTACAGGCATGAGCGCGAACGAGCAGGCGCGAACCGCCGCCACCACTAGCGCGACCTCGACCCCGCGCCGCGGGCTCTCGCGGCGCACCTTCCTGAAGGCCAGCGGCATCCTCGTCGTCGGCGTCAGCGTGGCCGGCCCCGCGCGGCTGCTCTCGGCGCCCGCGGCGCACGCGCAGCAGCCGCCGCCATTCGGCGACCCGGCGGACCTGCTCGACTCCTGGCTGGCGATCGACGGCGACGGCGCGGTGACGGTCTACTCGGGCCGCGTCGAGCTGGGCACCGGCGTCGAGACGGCGCTCGTGCAGATCGCCGCCGAGGAGCTAGACGTGCCCCTCGACCGCGTCACCATCCTCCAGGGCGACACCGCTCGCACGGTGGACCAGGGTGCCTCGGTGGGGAGCACCACGGTATCGCGCGGCGGCGCCGAGATCCGGCGCGCGGCGGCCGCGGCGCGACAGGCCCTCGTCGGCCTGGCGGCCGAGCGGCTCGGCGTGCCGGCCGACCAGCTCACCGTCAAAGATGGCATCGTCTACGTGGCGTCGGACCCCTGGCAGCCGAACGACCAGGCGCCCACGCGCAGCGCCTCCTATGGCGACCTGATCGGCGGCCAGCGCTTCGGCGTCGCGGTGAGCGACGACGCCCAGCCGAAGGACCCCGCGCAGTACACGATCGTCGGGCGGTCGATTCCGCGCGTGGACATCCCGGCTAAGATGGTCGGCACCTATCAGTACGTGCAGAACGTGCGCGTGCCGGGGATGCTGCACGGCCGCGTGGTGCGGCCCAGCCCGCCGCAGTCGGGCGTCACGCTGGTGAGCGTGGACGAGGACTCGGTGAGCGACGTGCCGGGCCTCGTGCAGGTGGTGCGGCAGGGCAACTGGGTGGGCGTGGTGGCCGAGCGCGAGGAGAACGCGATCAAGGCCGCGCGTCAGCTCAAGGTCACGTGGTCGGACCCGCCGGGGCTGCCGCCCCAGGCGGAGGTGTTCACGCTCATGCGAAACACGCCGAGCGACGATCGCGTGCTGGCCGAGGTGGGCGACGTGGACGGGGCGCTGGCGAGCGCGGCGCGTACCCTCCAGGCGACCTACGAGTGGCCGCAGCAGATCCACGCGATGATGGGGCCGGACTGCGGCGTGGCGGACGTGCGCGACGGCCGCGCGACGGTGTGGTCGGGCACGCAGTACCCGCTGGGGCACCAGCGGCTGTTGGCCCAGCGGCTCGGCCTGCCGATCGAGAACGTGCGGATCATCTACACGGAGGGCTCGGGCTGCTACGGGCGCTACACGACCGACGACGCGGCCCTCGACGCAGCCATGCTGTCGCAGGCGGTGGGCCGGCCCGTGCGCGTGCAGTGGATGCGCCAGGACGAGCACGGCTGGGACCACGCGAACACGCCGATGCTGTTCGACATGCGCGCTGGCCTGGACGCGAGCGGCAACGTGGTGGCCTGGGAGCACCAAGCGTGGTCGGCGCGGCACACCGGCCAGGCGCTGCTGGGCGACCAGACCGGCGGCAACTGGGTGATCCCGCTCGACCCGGTGTTCGTGGGCGACGACACGCCGAAGTTCTACGACTTCGCCAACCGCCGCTACGTGCTGCACGCCCTCGACCGCGCGGTGCTGCGCTACGGCAACAACCGCAGCCTGGGGGCGATTCTGAGCGCCTTTGCCGCCGAGTCGTTCATCGACGAGCTGGCGGCGGCGGCGGGCCAGGACCCGGTGCAGTACCGCCTGCGCTACCTGTCGGACCCGCGTGCCATCGACGCGCTACGGGCGGCGACGGAGCGCGCCGGCTGGGAGACGCGGCCCTCACCGAAGCGGGGCGCCGCGACGGGAGGCGTCCTGACGGGCCGCGGCGTGGCGCTGACCGAGTACGGCGTGACGCCGCAGACGGGCACCACCTGGGTGAGCGCGGTGGCCGACGTGGAGGTGGACCCGGACAGCGGCGCGGTGCGGGTGCCGCGCATCGTGGTCGCGCACGATTGCGGGCTGATCGTCAATCCCGACGGCGTGCGCAACCAGATCGAGGGCAACGTGCTGCAAGGGCTGAGCCGCGCGCTGTTCGAGGAGGCCACCTGGGACAGCACGGGCGTGACCAGCATCGACTGGCGGACGTACCCGATCCTGACGTTCAACGACGTGCCGGACGTGGACGTGGTGCTGATCAACCGCCCGGACGTGCGGTCGTCGGGCGCGGGGGAGTCGGGGTGCATCCCGCTGGGGGCGGTGATCGCGAACGCGATCCACGACGCGACGGGGGTGCGACTGCGCCGCGTGCCCTTCACCGCCGAGCGGGTGAAGGCCGCGCTCGCCCAGCGCGGATAACCCGTAGGTGTAAACGCCCGCAGGACTACCCAGCAGAATAGTCCTGCCTGTCGGCAGCCGTAGAATGCGAAGCGTCCCCCGGCCACGGCCGGGGGACGCTTCGTTGCTCGGAGGGTTGCGCTTACGCGGGGACCACGCAGTAGAAGAGGTTCTGGTCGGCGTAGTAGTAGTAGGCCGTGGCGCAGTCGAAGTAGGGCTCGTAGGTGTAGGTCTGGCAGAGGGGCAGATAGTCCACCGTCACCCCGTCCACGACCACCGGCTGGAGCTTGGGGTCGACCGGCTGTCCGTACAGCGTCCCGAACGGCAGCGCGCAGGTGACGATGGGAGGCGCGACGACCGTCTGCACGACCGGGACCGTGACGTCCGAGTAGACCGGAGCGCTGGCGTAGATCGGAGCCGGCATGGTCCAGCTGACGTTGTTCACCTGGGTGGTGTTGTTCACGACGATGGTGCAGTCACCGCCGTTGCCGCCGTTGCCGCCGCGAGCGCCGGTGCCGGTCGCGTTGCCGCCGTTGCCGCCGTTGCCGCCGCACTGGCCACCGCCGATGGCGCCCGGCCCGTGCGCATTGCCGCCGTTGCCGCCGTTGCCGCCGGTCGCACCCGGCCCGTGCGCGTTGCCGCCGTTGCCGCCGTTGCCCCCCTGAGCGCCCGGACCAGTCGCATTGCCGCCGTTCCCACCGTTGCCGCCGGTCGCGCCGGTGCCGGT
>JAJPHF010000114.1 GCA_021325365.1 Pseudomonadota bacterium | reverse complement strand
GTCGCCTGCCCGTCGCGTAGCGCCAGCAGGACCCGCAGGTGCCCATCTACCACGAAGCCGGTGGTACGGTTCACGAGTACGTCCTGCACGATGCCCACCTCCCGCAGCACGCCGACCAGCGCCTCTTGCTGGCCGGTGGGATGGATGCGCCAGTTGCGGGGGTTGGCGACGAGCTGGTCGGGCGCCTCCGCGCCGTAGCCCACGATCCAGTTGCGCCAGGCGAGGGGTTGATCGGTCTTGCGTCTCATTCGCGGTAATCCTTTCTCCATGCAGGCTTCAGTCCTGCATGCTCCAGTCGGCGCCGATCTTGGCCTCTACCTCGACCGGCACCCGCCGGAGGAAGCTCGCCATTCCGCGGCGCATGGCGTCCACGAGCCAGACTTGCGCGGCCTCCGCCTCGGCGGCGTCGCACTCGACCACGATCTCGTCATGCACGCAGAACACGGGCACCGCGGTCGGGCAGCGATCGCGCGTCTCCCACAGCAGGGCGAGCGCCGCCTTGAGTCCATCCGCGCCGCTGCCCTGCACGGGCGTGTTTAGCTTTTCCGTGAACGATGTGACACCCAGCCGTCGCCGACCGGCCAACGTCCGCGTGTCGACCGTGCCCCCGGACTGCCCTCGGTGCCACGCGCGCAGCCCGGGGTAGGTCATGAAGAAGCCGGCGCGGAACCGCTCCGCCTCGCTGGGGGTCAACTCCACGCCGTAGTGGCTCGCGGCGTGCTCGCGCAGGCGCGCCGCACCCATGCCGTAGAGCAGGCCGAAGTTCAGCGCCTTCGCGGCCTGACGGTCCGCGCGCGTCACCGCGCCGCCCGCGCGGTCGAGCACCGCGGCCGCCGTCACGGTGTGCAGGTCCTCGCCGTGCGCATAGACCTGAAGCATACGCGTATCGCCGGTCAGCTCGGCGGCGATCCGCAGCTCGATCTGGCTGTAGTCAGCCTTGACCAGGACGCGGCCGGCCCCCGGCCGGAAACACGCGCGGTAGGCGGGGTCGCGGGGAATGTTCTGCAGGTTCGGCCGCTGGCAGGACATGCGGCCCGAGGCAGCGCCGAGCTGCAGGTAGTCGGGATGGATGCGCCCCGTCCGTGGGTGGACGTGGTCCTGCGCGAAGGTGATGCCGTAGGCCGTCGCCTTGCGGCTCGCCTCGCGGTACGCCAGGAGCGTGCGCGCCAAAGGCTCGCGATCCGCGAGCGCCTGCAGCGTTGCCTCGTCCGTGTGCGTGAGCGTATGCCCCCGGCCCCGCAGCACGCGGAGCACCTGGGCGGGGCTCGACCAGTTGACCGCCCCGACGCCGAACAGGTCCAGGGCGCCCGCCTCGGCGGCCAGCTCGGCCTCCAGCCGGATTTGCTCGGCCACCGCCGCGTCGGACAGATCGGCCCAGCGGTCGGTGTCGAAGGGCGCGCCGGACTGCTCCAGCCAAACGAGCGCCGGCAGGGCGCGCATCTCCAGCGCCGCCACTCGTCCCAGGTCGGCGGCGGCCAGCTCGGCCTCCAGGCGGTCCGCGAGCGGCAGCAGCACCGCGGCGTCGCGCGCGGCGTAGGTGAGCTGGGCCGCGCTCAGCGCCCCGGCCCAGTCCGACCGCTGTTCGGTCTTGTCGAGGGCGATGCCAAGCGTCCGCGCCGTGACCTCGGCCAGCCCGCAGTGCTGAAGGTAGCCTGTCTCGCTGCCCGCGCCCAGGAGCTGTGCCGCGAGGAGCGTGTCGAACAGCCGCCCGCCAGCGGGGACCGGCAGCCCGGCCGCGGCGAGGAACCGCAGGTCGAACTTCAGGTTGTGGCCGATCAGCCGCGGGCCGGCCGCGAGCAGCGGAGCCAGCACGCGCGGATCATAGGCGAAGCAGTCCACCAGGTAGACGCGCTCGGGCGTCGCGAGCTGGACGAGCCGCAGCCGATCGCTGACCGGGTCCAGTCCCGTGGTCTCGCAGTCGAGCCCGAGCATGGGCGCCGCGTGTAGGGTCGGAAGGGCGTCGGTGACGGCCGCCGCATCGGCGAGCAGCGTGTACGAAGAGTCTAGACTAACCGCCAGTCGCGAAGTGGCGACACGACCGTCAGCAGCGTCAGCATCGTCAGCAGCCGCGGCGCATGGCGCCGGTATTGGACTCTCGGGAGCGGAGCCGCTGACGGTGGCCTCATGTGGATCGTCAGTGGCCGCGGTCGGCTCGTCAGCAGCGGCGGCATCGGCCTCACCGGGCCCGGACATCGCGTCGTCAGCATCCCGCCTGTTGACGATTGCCGGTTCGCTGCTGACGATTGGGGGCTGTGGATCGTCAGCAGTCGGGGGCGCGGACTCCCAGGCGAGGAGCGGGCTTGCGCCAGGTGCCGACGGTGCTGACGCTGCTGACGATTCCGCCGTCCCCTCCAACGGCGCGGCGCGCAGCGACTCCTCGTCGGTCAGCTCCGCGCCGTGCTCCGCATCCTCCGTCGTGGCGGCAGCGGCCGGCGGGGTGAGCGTGATGATCCGCTTCCCCTCGCGCCCGACGCGGTCTCCGAAGCGGACGCCGTATCCCAGCCCGCGAAGCGCAGGCGCGAGGCGCCGCAGCTCGCCGGCCATGCCGCGGGCGGTGCGAGGCCAGCCCTTGAGCTTCCGCGTCGCCTCGCTGGCCTGGCCGTTCACGCCGTGTAGAAGCTCGTGGGCCGTGCCCGACCAGGGGCCGAGCGCCGCCTCCCCGCTCAGGAACGCCTGGAGCGCCGCGCCGACGAGGCTGCCGTCGAGCGCCTGCTGGTGCATCGTAACGTGCTGGCCCTGATACGCGGCGAGGAACGCCGGGGCCTCGCCGCGCCCCCGTTCGGCGGCGACCGCCCACAGGGCGAAGTCGGCCAGACGCGGCAGGCGTGGGAGCTGGACGACACACCGCTCGCGGAGCGCGCCCACCGCGGTATCGAGGAGCGCGCCGAGTAGCCGCGGCCGGGCCGCCTCGAAGGCGGCCCACAGCCGCCGCTCGTCCCGCCGGGCGCGATCAGGGATCGGGGGCAGCACGAGCTGGAGCGCGCGGTCCAGCAGGTCGCCGCGGGTCACGAACTCGGTGATACCGGTGAGCAGGACGGGCCGCTGCGCCGCGAACAGCGCCTCGTCAAAGTCGGTGTACAGCTCGCGGGTGGCCCAGCCGCCGCCGGTCGCCAGGCGACAGAGAGCATCCGACAGCCATGGCTGGACGTGACTCACGTTGTCGAAGGCGACCAGCCACGTCGCGCGGGCCGCGATGGCGAGGTCTCGCAGCTCGCGCGGGTCCGAACGCAGGTCCGGCTCGGCCGGATCGATCAGTGCCCGGAGCATGCGGGCCAGCGAGGTCTTGGCCGAGCCCTGCTCTCCGTAGAGCGCCAGCACCGGATACGGTCCGGTGGGACACGCCGCCTGCGCGAGCCAGGCCTTCACCAGCGGCCAATCGGCGGGGTCCGGCACGTTCACGAACTGGCGCAGCTCGTCTAGGTGCCCGCCACTCTGAGGCACGGGCAGCGGCGACATGCCCGCCGTCCGGCGGAAATGCACGGGCGGGGCCCCGACGAGCGCCCAGCCGCGCGGCGTGACGTGTACCGCCTGCCAGTTGGCATCGGCCAGGTCCAGGTAGAAGCCGTCCACGCCGTCGGGCGCCAGGCGCAGATGCACCCGCTCGCACGGGCCGTCGAATTGAGCGCGCGCCTCCAGCACCTGCAGCGCGTTAGTGACGGCCTCGCTGCCTGGCACCTGCTCGAACAGGTGATAGTAGGTGCCCACCAGCCAGCGGCGAAACGCTTTCGAGCGCGTCGGCCAGACCTCCGTATGCGCGTCCACGCTCAGCCGCGCGTACGTGTCGCCCAGCGGGTCGTGGAATAGCAGGCCCCGCGCGCCGATCTGCACCAACAGCTCCGCGGCCGAGGCCCGCTCTCCGTCGCTCCTGCAACCGGCCTCCGCCTCCGCCGCAGCCCCGTTGGCCGCCTGCTCGGCCTCTGCGACCAACTTGAACAGTGCGCCCTCCAGCTCCGGCGCGCCACAGCCGTTGCGCTCCACCAGCCGCTCTGCTGCCCGGGCAGCGAAGCTCGCGCGAGCGGCGGCGCTCTCCAGGTTCACGGTGTCTGAGTAAATCGCCGCATCAGCCTGCGTCACCGCCACAACGGCCATCAGCCGCCGATCCGTGCGCCAGCAGCGCTTGAGCTGCAGCTCGGGGTGGGCCGGCATTAGCGCACCCTCCCGCGAGGCCCGCGTCCATGGGCAGGGCGGCCGAAGCGGGCGACCAGCCAGGCGGCGGCGGCTGAATACCGCCAGCCCTTCCACTGCTGGACAAACGTGACCGCGTCGCCGCCCTGCCGGCAGGCGCGGCACCACCAGAGGCCGGTCTCGGGACTAATGGTGACGCAGCGGCCACTGCGGCTGCCGTGGAACGGCTCGTGCCCGGTTTCAACGCGGCCGGCTGCCCGCGGTCGCAGGACGTTGCCCGCCTCCTGGAACAGCGCGGCGAGCGGCACATGGCCCCAGACGCTGGCCGCGGCGTCCGTGTGGGTACGCCTCGGGGTCTGCAGGCGTGCAAGCTGCCGGCGCGCCACTTCCCGGCGCACCGGGTCACACGACCTCACCGCCTCGGTGTAGCGCGGCTGTAGGCTAGGCATCGGTAAGCCTCAACTCGTCGGCGGGCCAGTACAGTTGGCCATCTATCCCGCGTCGGGCCGTTAGGAATGCGCTCAAGTACGCCCGTGACTCTGCATCCAGATCGGCGTTAGACAGCCACGCTGTATCTGCGACGGGATCGCCGGGATGGTCCCTCATCGCCGGGAACATCGCCTCACCGTCCATCCGAGCCTCCCAGGACGGCACCGTTGTCTTCCACGGCGGCAGCAGGTGTAGCGCCCTCGGCGTCACGGTGGGCGACCGCGCGTAGCAGCGCGTACACGCGGGCGAGCAGTTGCCGCTCGGGCTCCACGAGCGGTGCGGGAGCGGGAGTGCGGTCGGTGGTGAATGAGGTTTGGAAGGGTGCTGTAGGACGAGAGGAATACGACTGCCGGTCCATGTCGCGCGTCTCCTGCTGAGTGCTGGCCATGCTCCCCACGGGAGAAGCCTTTCACTCACCAGCGCGACTTTGCGCGTCGCCGGAGCGACCTCAAGGGTCGCTCTGGACAGAGCTACACGGCAATCAGAGCGCCACAGGAGGTCGCTAGAGCGACCTCGGAAATCGCTCTAGCGACCTACGCCGCGGACGGGGAGAGCCGCAGCTCCCAGTGCACAGGGGGGTCAGGCCAGTAACTACAAAGCAGGGCCACGCGGACACTGGCATGCAGATGCCGGCCAAGTTGAGGATGGGCTTCGCCGATGAGGCGAATTGCGCTCCTGATCGCTTTCGTTACCGCTTGTCGCTGGCGCTTAAACTGGTCGCTCAGCCGGTTGTTGCCCAGCAGATCGGCGTAGGCGCCGCTTAGTCGGGCATCGAGCGTTTCGAGTTGGTCGGCGAGGGTGCTCGCGTAGTTGGTCTCTCCCAGATCCAGCGCCGTCTCGTGCTCGGTGCGGAGCGCATCGATCTGCCGCAGAAGACGGCGGATCGCGCGTTCTTTCGGGGTATCCAGCTCACCGCTGCCGCCGCTGCGCATCTGCTTCTCGGCCATCGCCTGCTGCACCGCGATGTCTGATAGCGCGTCGGCGGGCTTCCGGCCCCCACGTTCCCGGTTGAAAAGGTCCAGTACCGAGATTTCCGTGTTTGGTGCCCCCAGCAGATGCGCCAGATAGCGGACGCCCAGTCGATCTTGTACGTAGGCCTCGTGCCCCCGGAATACGAGTCGCCACTGACTACCCATCCGCTGCCAGATCGCGGCGTCCTCCATGCCGACGGATGACGGAGTGGCTGCCACCATATGGTTGTGGAGTAGTCCCAGCAGACTCGTTCGCGCGATGGCGCCCGCCCAGAGAGCGCCACTCAACTGGGCATTCATCTTTTGCATCACCTGGCCGACACTCGCCGCGTGCCGCTTGAGCAGCTTCTGCACGGCGTGGCTGCGGGAGACGATACCCTCCTCACTGGGTAACACCGCGTCGAACAATTGCCCGAATTTCTCAAAGAGGTGGTCTTCAGGCGTCTCGTCGATTCGCTGCGCCAGACGAAGATAGGACTCACCAATCGTCCGATCATACCCCGGCGGGAGCGCTTCTCTAAACGCATCCTTGGCGTAGCCGGAGGGCGGGTCGTGCGCCTCCAACCCGGCGGCTAGCACACCGAACCGGCGATCGATGCACTGAGAGCACGTCCCGCAATGAGGCTGACTTGGCGGCAGCCCATGCGCGCGGCTACACGACCGGGTGTACGGGAGCAGTTCGGGACAGTGGTGAGCCGTGAGCGTACTTAAGACCTCAGCCCGCGTCTGCGCCCATTGAGGGTTCGTCACCCGTACAGGCGCCGGGAAGATGGCGCGGAGCAGGCGGTTGAATAGATGTAGAAACTGTGGATGCGTGGACCGGCTGGCCTGGGCGCCCGCCACGCTGCCATTGAGTGATACGTTCAGGCTCACCACGCCGTTGTCCGCGAGCAGGACGCGGGTGAGCTCGAGCTGCAGGGCAACCGCGGCGCCCAGACTGGCGACGAGAAACGCCCGTGAGCGGCGCGTTCGCTCACGGGCCTCACCGTCCCGGCGCTGGACCCAGCAGCCACGATGGGGGAACCGCCATTGGGGCAGAGCGCGGCGCAACTGCTCGACGAGCTGCCGCTGCCAGGCGTCGAAGTACGTCGCTGATCGATGACTTAGGAGCAACGGCCGCGCGTCGTCCGCCGCCACTGCCCGGACCGCCGCGCACAGGCTATCGGCGCCGCCGGAGAACATCAGCACGCAGTCCGGGTCATATAGCTGCTCGCGCTCGTTGAACATGGGCAGCGAATGCGCCTCGGCGTCACCGTGACTAAACGCGAAGCGCCACGTGTCGTCGGTCGCGAAGTGGAGTGTCTCGCCTAGCAAGTCTTGGACGTCGTCACGCGCCCACACGTCAAGCGCCACCACGGGCACGCACAACGCGATCTCCCGACGCCAGCCAGCGTCGGTTGGGTCTCGATCCCCGCCACGCGAGAGTTCCTGGTCCGCTCCGTAGGTATAGGCGGCGATGCGCAACAGGTCGGATGCGACAGGTACCACGATTGTCTGGACGACATCGCTCAGTGAATCGATGCGCAGATTGAGATCGGGCGACGTTCCATGTGCCCGGAGCGCGTGGCGAATCGTCCAGGGCTCGCGCGCCAATGCTGGCGGCGCCGTGGCTCCGTCACACTCGATCAGCGCGCGGGTGAGTGTCTCGCTCACGGCTCGGGCTGCCGGAGCTCAGAACGCAGCTTGGCCAGTGAGTAGGCGACGAACCGACGCGCCTCCTCCTGAGGTATCTCTCCGCGCGCTTGCCAGTTGTACTTGCTGTACCAGTCGGCACCATACTGCTCCATGATGACGGCCGTCTGGCGCGCGTACAGCTCCAGCGCCTCAGTGAACTTCACGCTGTCCGTAATCGTCTGTAAGGTGTTTGGGCCGCCGACGCGATTGGACAGCTCGCGGTCGACGAAGAACCGCAAAGTGCGCGCGAGCAGGTCGCCGAAAAAGCGTTTGGCGAGGGTGCCGAATCGGGCCGCCGTCGAGTACGGGCGTAGCACCCGCCGCAGATCCTCCAGCGAGCTACCGAATAGCGATAGGTTCTCCTGCCCCACGGTCTCCGAGAGCGCCCGGCGGAGGGCGAGCAGCGCCAGCTCGGCAAAGGGGCCCGACTCCGGATGCTCGCGGGACCACGCGCGCACGCGCTCCCCAAGCTGGGCGATCAACGTGAGCGGCGAGGGGGTGTCGACCGGCTCCAGGCCCAGATCGGCAAGCACGGTTGCGAACGCCGGGCTACGGGAGGCCCAGGTGACGCGGGTCAAGAGCCAGAATGAATAGACTAACGTCGTATCGAGCGCCAGCAGCCGCAGGCGCATCTCGGCGGCTTCGGCGGTGGCTTCCGCAACCGCGCGCACGTCGCCCGGGGCAATGGACAAGAGTCCCACGACGCTACGCCAACGGCTGGTCTTGGGCAGCCGACCAAGACGAACGTGGCCCATCCTTACCCCCATGTTCTAGGCGGCGCTGCTGTCGAAGCGCTGCGAGGAGATGGTTGCCTCTACTCTATAGAGCTAATGTTTCGTAATCTACGTCCGGGTGCGCCGGGGCTATCACACGGGCCTGGTGCGACCGGGAAAGACGCCGGCCTAATTTGATAACCTGCGGTGGTGTGCCAACGTCTTGTAGACAGGTTCAGGCTTAGTGAAGAGCTCATCAGGTCAGGCTGTCATGCCTGGACTATCCGCGGGCGAAGCTGCTTGGAGCGGATTGGGCACCTATGCGTGGTGTTGCTGCGCACCTAGCGGGTGGCACCAGCAAGAAAAAGCAGTGCGGAACAACAGCAAGAGCCCCAGCGAGTCGCTGGGGCTCTCCGCACGCCGCAGAATGCTCGGCCTATCCCGCTGCCGCCGGCGCCGGCTCCTGCAGGGGGATGCCTTCCAGGCTGATCTTCACCTGGCCGAGGTTCTCAAGCTCCCACCGGGCGTAGGCGTCAGTATAGTACGAGACCCG
>JAJPHF010000182.1 GCA_021325365.1 Pseudomonadota bacterium | reverse complement strand
GGCGGCAGCCGCCACGCCGACCAGCACAGCCGCCACCACCACGCCGACCACGACTGGCACGGCTACGCCCACAGCGAGCGGGACTCCCGCCGCCACCGCCACGCCGATCGCGACTGCCACCCCCTCGCCCACCAATCGGGCGACGCCGACCACCACGCCCACGGCCACCCGGAGCCCGACGAGGACGGCCACGCCCATGGTCAGCGGGCCTTCCCTACGCGCATCCACGACCGGGGCCGCGGTGGGGCCGAGCCCCACGGCTACGCCGAGCGCCACGGCCGCCTCACCAAGATAGTCGGCCGACGCCCCAAACCTCAGAGTGTGAAACGCAAAGCAATGGTTCGTCAGCCGCCTGCACCCGGATGTGCGACCGGCCGTCGCCAGCTGCGAGCCGCAAGCCCGCCGAGCCACCAGGAGCCCATCGGGGCTAGACCGTTCCCATCGGCCTTCCGCGTGTGTTTTGACAGGTCCGGCAGGCGCGACTACACTGCCTGCAAGGCGCCGGCTTTGTCGCGGCGAACGCAACCGCGCGGCCGGTCCGGGCAGCGGAGGTGGCGCCGATGGCGCGGGGCGCGGTAATCAGGCGGAGCGGCCGTTGGCGCGCGGTCGTCCTCGGCATGGGCTTGGTGGTGCTGGCGGCCTGCGGCGGACCAGCGGCGAGCGGCGGGGGGACGGGCGGCGCCAATAGCGGCGCGGCCGGCAGCGCGAGCGGCGCCGCCAGCCCGCCCGCGAGCCCGTTTACCTACGCGGCTGCCGACCGCGATCAGGTGCTGCGCGACGGCGCGGAGCGCGAGGGCGCACTCACCTGGTACACGTCCGGCACTCTTAGCGTCGTCCAGGCGCTGGCCCACACTTTCGAGACACGGTATCCCGACGTCAAGGTTGACATCACCCGCGCCGACGACAGCACGATCATCACGAAGGTCACCGAGGAGGGCCGCGCCGGGCGCCCGACGGTCGACGTCGTCGAGACGACAGTGCCTGGCCTCAAGGTGATGAAGGAGGCCGACCTCTTCGCCGAGTACTACCTGCCAAACGCCGGCGCGTACCCGGCCGCGGCCAAGGAGCCCGGTAGCGGCCAGACTATCTACTGGGCCGTCGACCGCGAGCACTACTATAGCTTCGCCTACAATACAACCCTGCTGCCCGCGAGCGCCGTGCCACACGATTTCGCGGGGCTCCTCGCGCCGGCCCTCAAAGGCCAGATGGCAATCCCCGGGACGAGCACCGGCGTGAACTTCATCGGCTCGGTGCAGGCCTCGCAGGCGCCCGACTACCTAGCTCGCCTGGCGCAGCAGAACATGAAGGTGCAGATGATCAGCGCCGAGGCGGTGCGCACCCTCGTCGTCAAAGGGGAGATCGCCGCGTCACCCACGGTCGCCCAGGCGGGCGTCAAGCTCAACCAGGCCGAGGGCGCGCCGATCGAGTGGGTACCGCTTGCCCCGGTCACAGCCAACGCCGGCGCGGTGGCGATCATCGCGAAGGCGCCGCACCCGCACGCCGCCGCGCTGTTCGCGCAGTTCCTGCTTGGCCCCGACGGCCAGCAGATCTACAAGGACAACTACTTCGGCCTGGCCGGCACCGATCCCGGCTTCCCGCGCTGGTACCCCGACGAGGGTAAGAGCGCCCGCCAGTACGAGCAAGCCTACGAGAGCTGGAAGAAGCAGCTCACCGACCTGTTCGTCACCCCCGGGAACTGACACGCTTGCGCGGCCCCGGCCTGCCACGGGGCGGCCCGCGGCCGCCCCGCCTCAGCCGCGCTCGACTTTGACTTTCGCCGCGGGGCGGGTCTACACTCCCTCCATCGACGGCTGGCGATGTACGGCCGCGTGCTGGATTGACGCGCGGGCGCGGCCGTGGGAGGCAAGACCGATGATGCAGGCGGCCGTGTCCCGCGGAGGCTCGCACGCCCTGCCGCGCCGGGCCGCGGGGCGCGGTATGCTCGGCGTCCTGATTGCGCTAGGGGTACTGCTCGCGGCCTGCGGCAGCCCGACGGCGAGCGGTGGCGCCAGCGCGCCCGGCAGCAAGCCCTCGGGCGGCGGCATAGGGCAGGCCCAGAGCCCGGCAGCCAGCCCGCTCACCTACACGGGCGCCGACCGCCAGCAGAAGCTCGGGGCGGCCGCGCAGCAGGAGGCGGCTCTCACCTGGTACACCTCGCTCACCATCGGCGTCGCGCAGGACCTCGCCCAGCGCTTCGAAGCGAAGTACCCGCCGCTGAAGGTCGACCTGTTCCGCGCCGCCGACAACGACATCATCACCAAGGTGACCGAGGAGGCCCGCGCGGGGCGCACCGCGGCCGACGTGCTGGAGATGCCCACGCCCACGCTCCGCATCATGAAGGAGGCGGGGCTGCTCGCCGAGTACTACCTGCCGAACGCGGGCGCGTATCCGGCCGCGGCCAAGGAGCCCGGTAGCGGGCAGAACCTCTACTGGGCCGTCGACCGCGAGCACTACATCAGCTTCGGCTACAACACGAACCTGCTGCCCGCGAGCGCCGTCCCCAAGGACGTGGCGGGTCTGACGGCCCCCGCGCTGAAGAACCAGATGGCGATCGCCGGCACGACGACCGGCGTGAACTGGGTCGGCTTCCTGACCACTCAGGAGCCGCCCGACCTCTTGCCCCAGATCGCGCAGCAAAACGTCAAGATCCAGATGATCAGCGGCACTGCCCTGCTCGACCTCGTGTCGAAGGGCGAGATCGCCGCGTCGCCCACGATCTTCCAGGCCGAGGTCGAGATCGCCAAGACCAAGGGCGCGCCGGTGGAGTGGGTGCCGCTCGCGCCCGTGACCGCGAACGCCGGGGCGCTGGCGATCACCGCCCAGGCGCCCCACCCCAATGCCGCCGCATTGTTCGCCGAGTTCCTGCTGGGCGAGGAGGGCCAGGGCGTGCTGAAGCAGAACTACTTCGGCCTGGCCGGCACCGACCCCGGCTTCCCCCGCTGGTATCCCGACCAGGGCATGACCGCCGACCAGTACGAGCAGAGCTACGAGACCTGGAAGAAGCGCATGACCGAGTCGTTCGTGACCCCATGACCGTCGACGTTCGCCCGGCGGCTCCCGCCACGCGCGTGGGCTGGCTCGAGCGCCTGCGCGCCCCCACGTTTGCCGAGGGCCTGTTCCTGGCCACGCTGGCCGCCCTGCTGTTTCTCATCGGCCCGCCGATCTTCTTTCTGCTGCGCGGTAGCCTGAGCGGCACGCGTGGCAGCGCCGGCGCGCTCAATCTCGACGCCTACGCCGCCGTGCTAGGCAGCCCCAGCCTCCTCTCGTCGCTCACCGCCACGCTCGTCTTCGCGCTGCTCAGCTCGGTCGGCGCCATCGTGCTCGGCGGCCTGCTCGCCTGGATCGTCGAGCGTACCGACGCCCCCGGCAAGCAGGCGCTCTACGCCAGCACGTTCGTCGTCTTCGCCGTGCCGGGCATCATCCGCGTCGTCGGCTGGATCTTCCTGCTCGGCCCGCGCAGCGGCTACCT
>JAJPHF010000123.1 GCA_021325365.1 Pseudomonadota bacterium | reverse complement strand
GACGGCGTGATCCGGTTCCCCTCGGCGTTCTCCAGCACCGTCGGCTCCCCGGCCTCCATCACCGCCACCACCGAGTTCGTCGTTCCCAGGTCGATTCCGATTACCTTGGGCATGGAGGGACTCCTCAGTCAGCCGTCAGCTTTCAGCGCTCAGCAGTCGGCTTGGCGGCCGACGACGGGTTGCTGAGCGCTGACGGCTGAGAGCTACTTACTGTAGTGACTCGCGGACCAGACTGTCGATCAGCGTCCCGACGAAGCGGACGAGGGGCACCGCGCGCCAGTAGGGCATGCGGGTTGGCCCGACGATCCCCACGACCCCACGCAGCTCGGGCTCTGGCCCGTAGCCCATGATAACGACGCTGCACTCGCGCATCGTCTCGTGGGGCTGCTCGCGGCCGATCACCACGCACACGCCCTCGTCGGTGAGCGCCTGCGTGAGTACCGGCGCCAGTAGCTGCCCGTGCTCCAACGCCGCCACGATGGGCTGCAGCTTGGCGCTCTGCGCGAACTCCGGCTGGGCAACGATGTACCGGATCCCCTCGTAGGATACGTCCTCCAGCCCCTGTTGTTCCGTATGCTCCATCGCGCGCACGATCGCGAGCAGCACCTCGCGCTCCACCCCGAGCGCCACCAGCGCCGCCTTGCGGACGCCGGCCAGGGTGCGCCCCGCCAGCTCCGCGCTCAGCTTGTTGCTCAGGCGCGTCAGCGCCTCGCGGTCGAGCGGCTCCTCTAGCGGTAGCATTTGCTGGCGAATGTGACCGGATTGCAACATCAGGACCAGCAGCACCGTATGCTCTTGCAGCGGCACCAGCTCGATGCGCCGCACCTTCGGGCGCGAGGCCAGCGGCGGCGTGGCCAGCGCCGCGTTCTGCAACGCCTGGGCCAGCACCGCCCGCCCCAACGCTAGCCACTCGTCGATCGAGAACTCGACCTGGTGGAACTGGTGGTTGATCGTGCGGCGCTCGGCCGGCTGCAGCTCGGCCGGCCCCATCAGGCACTCGACGTAGTACCGATACCCCGCGTCGGACGGCACGCGGCCCGCCGAGGTGTGCGGGTGGCGCAGCAAGCCGAGGTCTTCGAGCGCGGCCATCTCGTTGCGCAGCGTCGCCGTGCTGATCGGCGTCGCCGCCTTGCGAGCGACGCTCTCCGACGACACGGGCGTGGCCGAGCTGACGTACTCTTCGACGATCGACTTGAGAACCCACTGGCGGCGTGGCGTCAGTTCCGCGGGCATCCGGCCCATCCCTCGTGCAGTGCGAGTCTTGAGCGGCCCCGGGGCCAGTCGGCCTCAGGGTACACCATCCGCGGAGCCGGGGGGAACCGCGCGCCTCCGCCGGCAACGAGGCGCGCCCGGCGCCTGAGCCGCCCAGATTAGCACTCGTTGACTACGAGTGCTAGGATGATACCACCATGCCAAGCCATTATCAAGGAACTATAGGCCAGGAACGCAGCCGGCTCGCCATCGCCGCCCCGCGCGGGCCGCTGGGGGGTTGGTTCGCCAACCCCGCGGGGGCTGGTACACTCATCGTAGCTTGGCCGATGCGCCTGCGGCGGCGCGCGGGCGACTGGCCGAGGATGCGGCGGGGACGCGGCGGCAGCGCGCCCCCGAGGGGAGGCGCGGCGTGCCCCAGCCCGGTGCCGACGGCGACCTGGACGCGGCGTTGGCGGCGCTGATCGAGGCGGCGCTCCGCGGCGCGGCCGCGACCGAGAGCGCGTCTCCCGCGGAGCAGGCGCGGCTGGTCGCGCGCACGCTGGCCGTCGGGCTGCGCGAGCTCGTGCGGGCGCCGCTGCGCGAGGCCCTCCAGGCGGGCTACGATCTGGGCTGGCGCGCCGCGCTCGACGCGCACGCCCGTGCCGCCGCCACGCCGCCGTTGCACGACCCGCCGCCGGCCCCCTGCGCCGCTTCCGCGGCGCCGTCGCCCGCCGCGCCCGCCACCCTGGCGCCGCTCGCCGCGATGGCGGCCGACGCCGCTTCGGCGGCTCATCAGGTGTGCGTCGAGGTGAGCCCGCTGCCCAACTTCAGCGCCGTGAATCGGTTCCACGCCGCAGTGGCCGGCGCGCCGGACGTCGCCGACACGACGATGGTCGCCTTCCGCGACGGCCGGCTCACCCTCCAGGTCGAGCACCCCGACGGGCGGGCGCTCGCCGCGGCGCTCCGCGCGCTCGACGTCGGGCGGCTGCGCGTGTTGGCCGCCACCGTTGACCGCCTGGAGTTAGCGTTGGAAAGCCATCAGCCGACCGCAAACAGCCGCCAGCCGGCGCGCGAGGGACGCCGCAGGCCGTCTCCCCATCGCTGACGGCGGAGAGCGACCAGCCAAGTGCTGACCGACTGCCACTCCCACCTCGATCGCTATCCACGCCCGATCGTGGCGGGGATGATCGCGCGCGCGGCGGCCGCGGGGCTCGGCGTGGTCGTCACAGCCGGCGTCGACGTCGCTAGCTCGCGGCGCGGCTTGCGGTTGGCGGCCCGCTATCCACTGCTGCGCGCGGGCGTGGGGCTGCACCCGATTCGAGTGCGCGGCGCCGAGCCCGATGGCGTGTACACGTCCCTCGACGCCCTCGCGGCTCATCCGGCCGTGGTCGTGTGGAGCGAGTGCGGGCTTGACTACCGCGAGGCCGCGGCGCCGCCCGCCGACCAGCGGCGCGCCTTCAGGCGCCAGCTAGGGCTCGCGCGCCAGCACGGCCTTGCCGCGATCGTCCACGCCGTGGACGCCGCCGACGACGCGCTCGCGCTGCTGGCCGCTGCCGGCATGGCCGGGCGGGCCGCGATCCACTACTTCGTCGGCGACCAGGCGCTCGCCGAGGGCTACCTGGCGGCCGGGCTCTACCTGTCGGTCGGCAAGCCGGTCACGCGGCCCGCGAACGCGGCGTTGCGGGCCGCCATCCGCGCGACGCCGCTCGACCGCTTGCTCCTGGAAACGGACACCTACCCGCTCCCCGGCCGCAGCACCGAGCCGGCCGACGTGCGCCTGGTCGCCGCCGCCGTCGCCGAGCTGCACGGCGCCTCCGTCGACGCCGTCGCCGCCGCTACCGTCGCGAACCTCGCGCGGCTGCTCGGCCCGCGGTTCGCGGCACCGCTGGCCTGAATCTTGCCTTCTCGCCGGGCGGCGTGGGTGGCACGGGCGCGTCAAAAATTGTCCGCGCGACGTATCCTCTAGGTAGCGGGCGACGCCCGGGAGCGCCGCGGCAGCCCCCGCGCTACCTCGGTCGGGACAGCGTGGCCCCGACCGTGCGCCCGACCGGGCGGCCAGCGTTGGCCGCGGCGGCCGAGGCCATCTGAGGAGGGACCACTATGACCGTGGTCGGGATTCCCCGGGAGATCAAGACCGGCGAGCGCCGCGTGGCGCTCACCCCGGACGGCGCGCGGGCGCTGTGCGCCGGCGGCGCGCGGGTGCTGGTCGAGCGCGGCGCCGGAGTTGCTAGCGGCTTCCCCGACGACGAGTACGCGGCGGCGGGGGCGACGCTCGTCGACCGCGCGGCCGTGTTCGCGGACAGCAACCTTGTCGTCAAGGTCAAGGAGCCGGTCGACGGCGAGCCCGAGCTGCTGCACGCCGGCCAGACGCTCTTCTGCTACCTCCACCTGGCGGCCGCGCCGGACCTCACCCGGCGGCTGCTCGGGCGCGGCATCGTCGCCATCGCCTACGAGACCGTGCAGGCGGCCGACGGCTCGCTGCCGCTGCTCTATCCCATGAGCGCCATCACCGGACGCCTGGCCGCGCAGGTCGGCGCCAACCTGCTCCAGTCCGACCACGGCGGCCGCGGCGTGCTGCTCGGCGGCGTGCCGGGCGTGCCGCCGGGCAGCGTCGTCGTCCTCGGCGCCGGCACCGTGGGCAGTAACGCCGTTCAGATCGCCGTCGGGCTCGGCGCGCGGGTGCTCGCCGTCGACCGAAACCCCGCGGCCCTCGCCCGGCTCGACGCGGCGTACCACGGCCGCGTGGAAACCCTGATCGGCAGCGCCGACGCCATCGCGCGGGCGGTGAGCGGCGCGGACCTGGTGGTGGGCGCCGTGCTCGTGCCGGGCGCGCGGGCGCCGGTCCTCGTGTCGCGGGCGATGGTCGAGGCGATGGCGCCGGGCAGCGCCATCGTCGACGTGGCGGTCGACCAGGGCGGCTGCGTGGCGACGACGCGCCCCACCACCCACACCGCGCCTACCTACGTCGAAGCCGGCGTCGTACATTACGCCGTGCCCAACATGCCGGCGCTCGTCCCGCGCACGGCCACCCTCGCGCTTACCAATGCCACCCTGCCTTACCTGCAGGAGCTGGTAGTCGACGGGACGGTGCCGGCCCTGCGCGCCGATCCGGCGCTGGCCCGCGGCCTCACCATCTGGGGCGACCGCGTGACCTGCGCGCCAACCGCTGCCGCCCTCGGCCTGCCCGCGGCCGACCCCGCTCCGCTGCTCGCGGCCCGCGGCCCCCTCGCGCTGAGCGCGTAGCCCGGCTCCCCCCTCTCCCCATAGGGAGAGGGGGGAGCCGCGGGGGGCGGGTCCGGCACGCGCCCTCTCCCCTCTCCTCTCTGTCACGGTACCGCCCCATCATCCCCGCCCAGTTGGGCGCCCGGCACAAAGCTTGCTCAACGGCCGCCGACCGCGCGGGAGCGGGCGCTGGCGGGCGCCCCGTCCGCCGCGTGAAACAGGGTGCAGCGGCGTGAACCCTTTTCCCCTCCGGATGGATCAAAGAGGTAGACGCACCGCTGAGGGCGCCCACGCGGCGGCACGGCGGCTGGGTGGAGGAATCGAATGGCGATGAATCTGGCAACCCGAATGGAGCAGTACCGTGCGGCCGAGGCCCAGCTCGCCTGGGAAGGCCCCTTCAGCGAGTACTTCGACCGCGTGATCGCGAATCCGTCCCTGGCGCGGCTGTCCCACGCCCGCGTCTACGACATGCTGATGAGCGCGGGCGTCGAGGCGGGGCCGCACGACCGCAAGGAGTACAAGTTCTTCACCGAAGAGCTGTTTGGGCTGGAGAAACCGATCGAGCAGCTCGTGGACTACTTCGCCTCGGCGGCCCGCCGGCTGGAGGTGCGCAAGCGTATTCTCCTCCTAATGGGCCCGGTGGGCGGCGGCAAGTCCACGATCGTCACGATGCTCAAGCGCGGCCTGGAGGCATACAGCCGCAGCGACGCCGGCGCGGCCTACGCCATCAAGGGCTGCCCGATGCACGAGGAGCCGCTCCACCTCCTGCCCGACGAGCTGCGCGCCGAGTTCATGGCCGAGCACGGCATCTACGTCGAGGGCGATCTCTGCCCGGCCTGCCGCCAGATGCTGCAGGACAGGTACAACGGGCGCATTGAAGACGTGATCGTCCAACGCGTGGCCTTCTCTGAGAAGAACCGTGTGGGCATCGGCACCTTCTCGCCCTCCGACCCGAAGAGCCAGGACATCAGCGAGCTGACCGGCAGCATCGACCTGGCGGCCATCGGCGAGTACGGCGTCGAGTCCGACCCGCGCGCCTACCGCTTCGACGGCGAGCTCAACATCGCCAACCGCGGGCTCATGGAGTTCGTGGAGATGTTGAAGTGCGACGAGAAGTTCCTGTATGGGCTGCTGACGCTTTCTCAGGAACAATCCATCAAGACGGGCCGCTTCGCGATGATCTACGCCGATGAGGTGATCGTCTCGCACACCAACGAGAGCGAGTACAACAACTTCGTCGGCAACAAGCGCTCCGAAGCGCTCCACGACCGCATCATTCTCATCAAGGTGCCCTACAACCTGCGCGTCACCGAAGAGGTGAAGATCTACGAGAAGCTGCTGCGCCAGAGCGCCGTGCGCGACGTCCACGTGGCGCCGAACACGCTGCGCGTAGCCAGCATGTTCGCCGTGCTCAGCCGGCTCGAGCCGTCGAAGAAGGCCGGCATGAGCCCGATGAAGAAGCTGAAGCTATACGACGGCGAGGAGGTCGAGGGCTTCGGCCAGAAGGACCTGAAGGAGGTCCAGGACGAGACAGTGCGCGAGGGGATGGACGGCATCTCGCCGCGCTACGTCATCAACTGCCTCTCGTCGGCCCTCGCCCGCGATGGCGCCGTCTGTCTGAACCCCATCGACGCCCTGCGGGCGCTGCGCGACGGGCTGGGCCAGCACCCCGGCCTCGGCCGCGAGCAGCGCGAGCAGTTCCTGAACCTCATCGCCGAGGTCCGCCGCGAGTACGACGAGCTGGCCAAGAAGGAAGTGCAGCGCGCCTTCGTCTACAGCTTCGAGGAGTCGGCGAAGACGCTGCTCAACAACTACCTGGACAACGTCGAGGCCTATTGCAACCGCACCAAGCTGCGCGACCCGATCACCGAGGAGGAGGTCGAGCCCGACGAGCGGCTGATGCGCTCCATCGAGGAGCAGATCGGCGCCTCCGAGAACGCGAAGAAGGCGTTCCGCGAGGAGATCCTGATCCGTCTGTCGTCGCTCGCCCGGCGCGGCGCGACCTTCGAATACACCAGCCACGAGCGGCTGCGCGAGGCCATCGAGAAGAAGCTGTTTGCCGACCTCAAGGATGTCGTGAAGATCACGACTTCGACGAAGACGCCCGACGTGGAGCAGCTCCGCCGGATCAACGACGTGACCGACCGGCTCGTTCGCGAGCAGGGCTACTGCGGCGTGTGCGCGAACGAGCTGCTCAAGTACGTCGGCACGCTGCTGGCGCGGTAGGGAGCTGTCAGCCGTCAGCTCTCAGCCTGACTCCGTCCCGCGTCTGCTGATCGCTGATGGCTGACAGCTAACGGCTAGGAGCCGCTGATGTTGCAACACACCGTATCGCTCTCGAAGCAGGACTGGTCGCTCCACCGCAAGGGGCCGATCGACCAGGCCCGCCACAACCAGAAGGTCAAGGAGGCGATCAAGCGCAACCTCGCTGACATCGTGAGCGAGGAGTCGATCATCACCTCCGACGGCAGCAAGGTGGTGAAGATCCCCATCGGCTCGCTCGACCTGCCGCATTTCCGCTACGACACCCGCCGCAACCAGCAGCCCGGCCAGGGCACCGGCGGCTCGAAGGTCGGCGACGTGATCGGCCAGAGCGGCGACCCACAGGGGCAGGGCCCCGGCAAGGGCCCCGGCGCCGGCGAGATGCCGGGCATCGACTACTACGAGGCCGAGATCACCATCGACGAGCTGGCCGCCCTGGTCTTCGAGGACCTGGGCTTGCCAAACTTGGAGGACAAGGGCAAGGCCGAGGTCGTGTCGCCCGACGTGCGCTTCAACGAGATTCGCAAGCACGGGCCGATGTCGAACCTCGACAAGCGCCGCACGCTGCTGGAGAACCTGCGCCGCAACGCCCGCGACGGCCACGCGGTCGTCGGCGGCGTGCAGAACGACGACCTGCGCTTCAAGACCTGGGTGGAGGACGTCCGCCAGGAGACGAACGCCGTCGTCATCGCCATGCGCGACGTGTCGGGCTCGATGGGCGAGTTCGAGAAGTACATCACGCGCAGCTTCTACTTCTGGATGGTCCGTTTCCTTCGCACGAAGTACGACCACGTTCAGATCGTCTTCATCACCCACCATACCGAGGCCAAGGAGGTCGACGAAGACGCCTTCTTCAACCTCGGCGAGTCGGGCGGCACGAAGGTGTCGTCGGCCTACCAGCTGGCCCTCGACATCGTGAACGACCGCTACCCGCCGGCGCTCTGGAACATCTACCCGTTCCACTTCTCGGACGGCGACAACTGGGGCGAGGTGGACAACCAGCGCTGCCTGGACATCGTGCGGCAGCTCCTCACGATGTGCAACATCTTCGGCTACGGCGAGATCCAGGAGGGCGGGCGCCGCTCCATCAGCACGCTCATGTCCGCCTTCCAGCACATCGACGACCCGAAGTTCCTCGGCGTGACGATCACCAGCAAGGAAGACGTCTTCCCGGCCCTGCGGCGCTTCTTCAGCACGCGCGAGGCGGTGCCCGCATGAACACGCAAGAGTTGGCCGAGCTGGAGCGCGCGATGGGCCAGTGCTGGGACATCGCTCAGCGCTTCGGCATCGACCCGTTCCCGACCCACTTCGACGTGGTGCCCGCCACGATCATGTACGAGTTCGGCGCCTACGGGCTGCCGGGGCGCTTCTCGCACTGGACGCACGGCCGCGCCTACCAGCAGATCAAGACGATGTACGACTACGGCCTGAGCCGCATCTACGAGCTGGTCATCAACGCCAATCCGGCCTACGCCTTCCTGCTGGAAAACAACTCCGTGCTCCAGAACAAGCTGGTCGTGGCCCACGTGCTCGGGCACTCCGACTTCTTCAAGCACAACGCCTACTTTGCGCCCACCTCGCGCCAGATGCTGGAGACGGTGGGCGTCCACGCCGAGCGCCTGCGCCGCTACGAGTACGAGCACGGCCCAGAGAAGGTCGAGGAGTTCCTGGATGCGGTGCTGTCGATCCAGGAGCACATCGACCCCTTCCCCGACATGCGGCGCAAGGAGAACGCCGCGCCCGACAAGCCGCAGAAGCCGCACGAGACAGCCTACGACGACCTCTTCTACCTCGGCTCCGAGAAGCGGCCCGAGCCGGCGCCGGTGTCGCGGAAGAACCCGCCGGAGCCCGAGAAAGACCTGCTGCTGTTCATCGCGGCGAACGCGCGCGAGCTGGAGGACTGGCAGCGCGACGCCATCCACATGGTCCATGACGAGCAGCTCTACTTCGTCCCGCAGATGCAGACGAAGATCATGAATGAGGGGTGGGCGGCGTACTGGCACCTGCGTATCCTCCGCGAGCTAGACCTCACGCAAGACGAGTACGTGCAGTTCGCCGAGCTGCACGCCAACGTGCTGGCGCCGTCGAAGCGCAGCATCAACCCCTACTACGTCGGGCTGAAGATCTGGGAGGACATCGAGCGGCGCTGGGACGCGCCGACTGCCGAGGAGCGCGAGAAGCTGGGCCGGCGCGGCGGCGAGGGCAAGGCGAAGATCTTCGAGGTGCGCGCCCAGGAGAACGACGCGTCGTTCATCCGCAACTACCTGACGAAGGACCTGGTCGAGGAGCTGGACCTCTACCTGTACAAGCAAGAGAACGGCAAGTGGGTGATCGTCGAGAAGGACTGGGAGAAGATCCGAGACATGCTGGTGCGCAGCATGACGAACTTCGGCCAGCCCTACATCGTCGTGGAGGACGGAGACTACAACCGCAACCACGAGCTGTACCTGCGCCACTGCTACGAGGGCCAGGACCTCGACGTGGACTACGCCGAGCGCACGCTGCGCTACGTCTACCGGCTCTGGGGTCGGACGGTCCACCTGGAGACGGTCATGGACGACAAGCAGGTGGTGCTGACCTACGACGGCGACCGCGCGCGGACGCGCGTCGGCGAGGCGGTGAAGAGCTAGCCGCGGCATTTCACCACGACGGGCTGCCCGGTGTATAATGATGAGGTCCCAGTTGTCCTGGCTACCGGTCTGGCGCGGGGCTCGCAACTGCCTGGCGAGCGGCGAACCCGCTGTTTCCATCCCACGATCTCGACACCGCAAGGGGGCGGTGTGCCCGGCACGCGGGCTGCGTACTGCTGACCTTCGGACGCTCGCGCGGCCGGGGTGAGCGCGCAACGCGCGGTGCCCAGCGCACGCGGTCGACCGCGTGCAGGAGAACCCGGACAACGTAGTCCTGGCGGAGTCGGCTCCGCGGCGGCGAGCCCCGGGGAGCCGACAGACGCGAGCGGGAGGTGTGCGGTGACCTACGCGGAAGGCGGGACCGGCAGCGTAGGGTCCGGCTACGGTCGTCTGGGAGGACGGACGGCTAGCGTGGAGATCGCCGAGCTAACGCACGACGAGATTCGTGGACAGCTCGGCGACTACTTGGAAAACACTCTCGACTCCGCGCCGCGGGCGCGGGTCGCCGCCCACCTGCGGCAGTGCGCCGCCTGCGCCGCTTACCTGGCCACCCTGCGCGCGACGGTCGATCTCCTCGGCGCGCTCCCCACCAAGACCGCGCCCGACCGCTTGCGGCAGCGGCTCCTGGCGATCCCCGATGACGAGCCGGCCGCGCCGGCCTGAGCGCTCGCCCGTCGGGCGCGTCGACCGTGGCCTCGCGCCGTGTCGTGGACTGCTTGGTGGCCCCGCCTGCCGCGGCAGCGGGGCCTTTCGCTTGTCTCCGGCCGGGCGATGCGCCTCGTGCCCTGCCTGAGATCGCCGCACTCACGGCACCGGTACGCCGGTCGGCTCTTCCGCTCCCGGCATGTCGGCCGCCGTGTTCGGTGATTCCGCGCTCCTGCACGTCGGCCCGCTCGAGCTGCGGTGGGCCGGCGCGCTGCTCGTGCTCGGCCTGGCGCTCGGCTACCTGGCCGTGCGTGCCACCGCCGCACGAGGGCAGCTCAGCGCCCGCGTCCTCCACGACGCGGCCCTCTGGTCGCTGCCGGAGGCGTTGCTCGCCGCGCGCCTCGCGTACGTGCTCGGCCACCCCGACGTCTACCTGGCGACCCCCGCCCGCGTGGTCGAAGTCTGGGACGGCGGGTACTCGTTTGGCGCGGGCCTGCTCGTCGGCGCCTGGGCGCTCGCGCGCTACGCCCGGCGCCACGGCCTCTGCGGCGGGAAGCTGCTCGACGCCGCGGTGCCCGGCCTGCTGATCGCCCAGGGGCTTGCCGCGCTCGGCCGCGCCGTCGACGTCGTCACCCAGCCCATCGCCCCCTTGCCCCCCTGGGACCAGTCCGCGCCGCCCGCCAGCGGCAGCGGCGCGGCCCCAGCGCTGGGCGACAGCAGCCTCGCCGTCGCGCCGCTCACTATCGCCTGCTGGGCGCTGGCGCTGCTCGTCGCCTACGCCGCCCGGGCGCGCTGCCAGCCCGCGCCGGGGCTCGTCTTTCGCGCCTACCTCTTGCTCGAGGCCCTCGGCCAGATCGCCGCGCGCCTGCTCGCCGGCGGCGCGGCGCCGGAGATCCTCGGCCTCGTCGCGTGGGCCGCCGTAGCCGTGGCGACCGCCCTGAGCGCGCTGTATCATTTTCGGAGTGCTAAGTGCTGAGTGCTGAGTGCTGAGTGCTGAGTGCTGAGTGCCGAACGCCGAGCCGCTTGCAGTGGTGGCGTAGGGCAGGGGCTCGTCCCCTGCCGCCCGGCGTCCGGCCCGGCCACACGAAACCGGGCAGATGAGGTAGGGCAGGAGCTTGTCCCCGGCCGCCCGGCGTCGGCAGTGATTCGATCCGCGCGCACACCGCGCAACGCCCGCCACGACGAACGGACGCAGGCCACAGGAGCCCGACGGTCATGGAGCACCTCGTGCCTACGCAGCAAAGCGCCCTGATCCTGCCCGCCTCGCCTGAGCCCTCAGCCCTCGGCCCTCAGCGCTCGTCCGCGCACTCGGCACTCAGCACTCCGTACTGTGCGCAGTACTCACCACTCAGCCCTCAGCCCTTCGTAGCTCGGCACTGGCTAGCCCTGCTGAACCTGATCGTTGCCGTGTGGGTGGCCCTGCCGCTCGCCGCGCCCGCGCTCATGGCCGCCGGCTGGCGCGCGCCCGCGCTCCTCATCTATGCGCTCTACCAGGTGGCTTGCCACCAGTGGCCCGGACGCAGCTACTTTCTGTTCGGCCCACGGCTTGTCTACAGCATGGACCAGTTGCAGGCCGCGGGCGTCGGCATGGCCCGCGATTTCGTGGGCAACGCGGCGATGGGCTTCAAGGTGGCCTACTGCGAGCGCGATTTCGCGATCTACACGACGGTGCTGCTGGCCGGGCTGCTCTACGCCGTTCTGCGGGGCCGCGCCCGGCCGCTCCCCTGGGCGGTGTTTGGCGTCTGTCTGGCGCCCATCGCGGTCGACGGCTTCACCCAGCTCTTCGGCTTGCGCGAAAGCTCCTGGGAGCTGCGAACCCTCACCGGCGCGCTCACCGGCTTTGCCGGCGTCTGGCTCGTGTACCCGCGCATCGCCCTGGCGCTCGCCCCATCGCGGCGCCGGCGCGCGCCTGCCGGCGCCGTGGGCGCGCGTCCCGCGCCGAGCCGGCCCCTGGCTGCCGATGGCTGAGCGCTCAGGCCCCGCCACCGCGCGCCGCGGCGGCCCGCGCGGCCTCCTGCGGCTCGGCGCCGGCCTCGCCACGGCGCTGTGCGTGGTCGCCCTGCCGCTCGGCCTGGTCGCGGCCAACGTGCGGGCCGTCACGCTCGACCGGAGCTTCTACCTGACCGAGTTCGCGCGCTACGACCGCGGCGCGTTCGTCGGCCTGGCCCCCGACGAGCTGCGGCTCGTGGCCGACGCCTTCATCGCCTACTTTCAAGGCCCGCCCAGCCGCCTGGACGTCCGTCTGCCGCGCGGGGGCACGCTCCAGCCGCTGTTCAATGAGCGCGAGCTAGCCCACATGGAAGACGTGCAGGCGCTGATGCACCTCGTCTTTCGCGTGCAGGCGCTCGCCTTCGCCTACGTGGCGCTCTACGCGCTCGGGGGGCTGGCCTGGGGGCGGCGCGCCTTCCTGCCGCTCGCCGCGAAGGTGCTCGTCGCCGGCGGGGTCCTGACCCTCGGCATCATCGGCGTGCTCGGCGCGCTCGCCGCAACCGATTTCTCCGACCTCTTTCTGGAGTTCCACCTGCTGTCGTTCAGCAACGACCTCTGGCTGCTCGACCCCCGCACCGACAACCTGATCCGCCTGTTTCCCCAGGAGTTCTTTCTCGACGCGGCCATGCGCGTCGTCGTCTTCACTGTCGTGGAGGCGCTCGCCCTGGCCGTGGTCGGACTGGTCGGCCTGCTGGTGAATCGCCGCACGACCTAACCCCCCTCCCTACCCCCCGGGCTGGAGCACCAGCAGCCCGTCGCCCGGCTGGTTGACCGGGCAGGGGAAGGCTGGCGCCACCACCGGCACGCTCGTGCCGTCCCAGTGCTGCTCGGCCTGCTGACCGCCGATCTCGCCGGGCCGCCACCAGCGCCGGACCGCCCCGACGACGCAGACGCCGTCGCCGAAGTAGGGGAAGTCGCCCGCCAGGTACACGTTGCCGTCCAGGCCAGGATCGCCCGCGGCCTGTTCCAGCGCCGTCAGCGCGTTGGCGGCAATCGCCAGTTGATACGTGTCGCCCTCACAGGCCAGGGGGTAGGCCCCCAGCCAGCGGCCGACGAGCCGCCCGGCGGCATTCGACGTCATGAGCGTGAGCCCCATGATGTTCAGGTCCGGCCGCAGCTCGCAGCCCACCAGCGCGGGGCGCGGCGCGAGCGCCGGGACCGTCACGAGTGTCGCGAGGAGCGCGGCGAGGGCGCGGGGATGAGCGAGACGCATGTCATCTTCCTTACGGCGGAGTGGAGGGCGACGAGCGCCAGCCGGCGGAGCCCACGGCTCATCACGCCGCGCCCGGCCGCCCCAGTAAGGTTAGATGACGTCCTCGCCCAGCGCCAGCCCATAGGCGTGGGCGCTGATCGCCCGGTAGTCGGCTTCAAGCCGGCGCTCGAATTCGCCGGCGTCGGCCGCGAACGGCGCCGGGCCCAGCCGCTTGACCGCCAGCGCGTCCAGCTCAGCCGGCTCGAACGCGATCGCCGGAAGCGCGGCGGCGGTCCAGTAAGTGTCGAGCAGGTCCGCGAGCGCGGGCGCCGGCGCGGCCGCGGGCGCCACCTCGGCCGTCGCCTCCGGCTCCGCGGCGGGCGGCGGAGCCGCGCCGGCGCGGCGGGCGCGGAGCGCCTCGGTCATCCACTGCTGGTCGCGGCCGCGCAGCACGAACAGCAGGAACGGGTCGGCGTCGAAGCGCTCGCCCAGCAGATAGTACACGGCGGCGACGTGCTTGCAGGGATTCGACCAGTCGGGACACGAGCACTCCGTCTCTAGGTCCTGGCGCGCGGCCGGGAACAGGCTGGCGCCCGCCGCCGTGAACGCCTGCTCGATGTCCTGCGGCATCTCGCCGCTCAGCAGCCTCGCCGCGTACCGCGCCTCCCCCGCCAGCGCGTCGGCCACCTGCTCCCATGCCTCGTCCGAGAGGCGCCGGAAGCGGATGCTAACGGTGTAGGGCGTCGGCCGGCTGCCCTGCACCTTGGCCGCCACCCCGTCCGGCCCGACGTCGAGCGTGAGCACCTGGCCGCTGCGGGCGTACGACCGCCCGCGCCCCAGCCGACCCGCGTCCACCAGCCGCTCCAGCGCCGAGATCCAGCGGCTGGCCCACCACGTCTTGCCGAACTGGCCGCGCTGCGTCTGCGCCTTGATGCCGTTCGCCGGACGGCGGGGCGCGCGCTCGTACTCGCGCCACCACGGCTCCGGCTCGTACCGCGTGCCATACGACCGTCCAGCCCGCGCCATCACTCGTCTCCCACCGCCTCGCGCCGCAGCGCGAACAAATCGCGCAGCTCGGCCGTCGACAGCTCCGTGATCCACGCCTCGCTCGTGCCGACGATGCTCTGCGCCAGCGCCGTCTTCCGCTCGATGAGCTGGTCCAGCGTCTCCTCGAACGTCCCCGCGCACAGTAGCTTGTGGACCTGCACGTTGCGCCGCTGGCCGATGCGGAACGCCCGGTCGGTCGCCTGGTCCTCGACGGCCGGGTTCCACCAGCGGTCGAAGTGGAAGACGTGGTTGGCGCGTGTCAGCGTCAGCCCCGTGCCGCCAGCCTTCAGCGACAGTAGGAACAGCGGCGGCCCCGCGCCCTCGCTCTGGAACCGCGCCACCATACGGTCCCGCGCCGCCGCCGGCGTGCCGCCGTGCAGGAACAGCGTCTCGCGCCCGAACGTCGCCTGCAGGTGCTCCTGCAACAGCTTGCCCATCTCGGCGTACTGCGTGAAGATCAGCGCGCGGTCGCCCACCGCTAGCACCTCTTCCAGCATCTCGGTGAGCCGCGCCAGCTTGCCGCTGCGCCCGGCGAGCGCGCTGGCGTCGTGCAGCAGCAGCGCCGGGTGGTCGCACACCTGCTTGAGCTTCGTCAGCGCCGCCAGGATCTGCCCGCGCCGCTGGATCCCCTCGGACTCGTCCGCCTCCTCCAGCAAGGTCTGCACGATCGCCTCGTAGAGCGTCGCCTGCTCGCGCGTCAGCGTGCAGTAGACCTTCATCTCGTTCTTCTCGGGCAGGTCCTGGATAATCGCGCGGTCGGTCTTCAGCCGCCGCAAGATGAACGGCCCGACCAGCCGGCGCAGGCGCGCGGCCGCGGCCGGATCGCCGCCGCGCTCGATAGGCGCGGCGAACCGCTTGCGGAACTGCTCGGCCGAGCCCAGGTAGCCCGGATTGAGGAACTGGAAGATGCTCCACAGGTCGGCCAGCCGGTTCTCGACCGGCGTGCCCGTCAGCGCCGCGCGCCAGCGGGCGGGCAGCGCCCGCGCGGCCTGGGCGGCGCGCGTGGCCGCGTTCTTGACGTTCTGCGCCTCATCGAGGATGACCGCGTCCCACTCCACGGCCGTCAGCGCGTCCTGGTCGCGGTGCAGCAGCGCGTAGGTGCTGAGGACCACGTCGTGCTCGGCGGCCAGCGCGGCCAGCTGCGCCGTGTCGCGCCCGGCGCCGTGGTGGACGAGCACCCGCAGGCCGGGCGCGAAGCGCGCCAGCTCCCGCTGCCAGTTGCCGACCACCGACGTGGGGCAGATGAGCAGCGCCGGCGGCGTCGCGGCCCCCTCGTCGCGAGTGTGCAGCAGTAGCGCGATCAGCATCACGGTCTTGCCCAGGCCCATGTCGTCGGCCAGGCAGGCGCCCAGGCCGTAGCGGCGCAGCGCCGCCAGCCAGCCGACGCCGACCTGCTGGTAGGGCCGCAGCGCCCCCACGAAGCCCGGCGGCTCGGCCAGCGCGACGCGCTCCTCGCCGGCTTGCAGGTCGCGCAGCACCGTGTCGATCCAGCCGTCTGTACTCACGCCGACAATCGGCAGCCCCGCCTCTCCGTCTGGGGCCAGCGCCAGGCCCACCGCGTCGAGCAGCGGCATCTGCCCGCCCCGCCCGTGCTTCTCGAAGTAGGCGAGTGCCTGCTGCAACTGCTCCGGTCGCAGCTCTACCCACCGTCCGCGCACCTGCACCAACGGCTGCTTGAGCCGCGCCAGCGCCCGCAGCTCCTCGCGCGACAGCGGCTCGTTGCCCAGCGCGAGCTGCCAGTCGTACTCTACCAGGGTCTGCTGGCTGAACCCTGCCTTCGTGCTCGTCTTGCCGGGCGCCGCGCGGCCGCCACCCAAGCGCACGCGCACGCCTAGCCGCGTGTCCAGGCCCGGCACGAGCACGCCGAAGCCGCTCGCCCGCAGCAGCAGCGCCTTCTCGCGCACGAACTCGTGCGCCTCCGCGACGTTCAGGCGCGCGGCGGTTGGCGTGGCGGTGCGCAGGCTCGCGTCGATCGGCGGGTACAGCCGCGACGCCTGACCCAGCCAGCCCAGCAGGCGCTCCTGTGGCTGCTCCAGCCGGCGACTCAGGAAGCGCGCCGTCGAGCCGCGCTCGCGCCACACCGCGCCGGCCGGCACCAGCAGGCTCGGGTCGTCGTTCGCCTGAAGCAGGTATTCGAGCGTCCAGTCGCGGGCGCTCGCCTTCGGCACCACCACGCCGTCCGCGGCCGACGGCTCCGGCGGATCGAGCCGCAGGCACAGCCGGAACGGCTCGCCGCTGGCCGTCGCGGCCACGGGCGCGCTCCAGGCGCGGTACTGCGCGTAGAACGCCGCCAGATCGTCCGGCTTGCCGGTCAGCACGGGATCGCCGGCGAGCGCCGCGAGCCAGGCGTCGCCCACGCTCGGCCGGCGCGGCGCGCGCGGTCGGGCCGCGTGGCCGTTCGTCGGCGCGGCCGCTTCCAGCGCCGCGCGGGCCACGGCGTCGGTCACCGCGTCCAGGAAGTGCCGCAGCAGCCCCTCCGGCTCCGGCTCGGCGGCATCCGCGCTCAGGGCGATCGCGCGGCACGCGGGCGGCATCGCCGCCACCAGCGCCGCTAGCCGCTCGCGGTCGGCCGGCGCGTCCAGCAGCGCGCGCCAGCGCGCCACGTAGCGGGCGCCTTGCTGGTCGAGCGCGGGCAGCAGCCGCTGGCCATACAGCAGCGCCAGCGCGCGCCGCGCGGCCGCGGCCCAGTAGCGCACGTCCGTGCCAAGGGCCATGTCGGCGCGGCCGTCGCTCGCGGCCAGGCCCATGAGCAACTCGGCGGCGCGCGCGGGCGCGTAGGCCACGGCCTCGACGCGCCAGGCGGCCAGCGCGCGCGGCTCGTGAGCCGGCTCGTCAGCCGTCGCCAGGCCGGGCGACGGCAGCGGCCCGCGCGCCGTCGACGGCAGCCGAACCACCACCTCGGCCGGCGCCCCGGCGCTTACCGCTGCCGCGTCCGGCCCACGACCGCTGGCCGGCCCGGCCTCCGCCACGCCCGCGCGCGCCGCCCCGGCCGGCGCCTCGGGGCTCCCCGCCTCAGCCTCGAGCGCGCCGGCCAGCGCCTCCAGCAGCTGAGCGCGGCGCGCGGCGAAGGGATGGCGGCGGACGCGGCCGGCCGCCGCGGCTGTCGCCCGGCCCTGCGGCGTCCCGCGCGGCCGGCCGCGCGCGCCTGCGGCTTCGGCCCACAGCACGAAGGCGCCCCCCGCGCCGTCCTGCTCCGGCAGCCACGAGCCGTGTACGACGAGCATCTGCCTGCCCGATTCCACCGACGTGACGCGCCGCGTGCGGGCGACAGCCCGCCGGCAGCGCGTCGCGTTACGTCTTGCCGGTCAAATTGTAGTGCCTGCGCGCCAACCGTGCCGGCAATCACTACCCGTGGGTGCCTGGACGCTGCCCCACCCGGCCTCCGCCTGCTCGCCCACGGACATACGTGCGAGCGCCGAGCTAGCGGGAGTTGGCCGCGAACTCGCGCTCGACCTGCCCGGACTCGACACGTGGCCAAGCTACGGTTGCACCGGGGCGGAGCAGAGGAACGCAGGCGCGGGCGATGGGAAGCGGGCGGAGTGTGGCGCGGCGCGGCATCCTGGCGGGCGTGGCCGGCGCGGTCGCGGCCGTGCTCGCCAAGGCCCGTGAGCGCGTGGGACAGGCCACTGATGGCAGCCCCCTCATCGCTCAGCAGCGTGGTGAGGGAGGTTAGCCACCCGTGGGCACGTCTTGCAGGGCCAGCCGAAGCACTTGGCCAGGAATAGTGTGTAAGGTTGGCTTCGCCAACCTTACACACCAACCTGGGCCGGCCGCTTAGTAGCCGTAGCGGCTGGGGCGACCGCGGCGCTTCTTGAACGCCTCGGGCGGCAAAGGCGCGACCTTCGCGGCTCGCCGGACCAGGAAGCGGTACTCGCCACAGAGCAGGCACAGGTAATCCAGCTCGCCGGCCGCCTGGGGAAACATCGGTCCGCTGCAGCGTGGGCAGCGGAGCGCCGGTGGAGTGTCCGCGAGTTGCGCCATGTCAGGCTCCAGGAGCGGCGGAAGGGCGGGCCGACGCCGTTGTCGGCCACCCACCCGCTCAGGCAGTTCCAGCGCGGCGTTGCGCTTGACATGGCTAGCATCGCAGGGGGGCCGATTTTTCGGGGTCCACAGATCGGGTGATTCGTTGGGGTGATCCAACGATCAGCGATTTGACGATGAGGAGTGCTTGGGCATGGCCCAGCCTGCATCGGGGAGCCTACAACAGACGCGGGCCTCCCAGGACCGTCGCGGGCGGGTGCGCCACGGGCAGCCCCAGCCGCCGCTGCAGCGCCGCCACGGTGCCCGGCGAGTGGCCCTGGTAGTGATTGTTCGCCGCCACAACCACCGTCCGCACCGAACGGTCCGCCAGCGCCCGAACGACCGCCGCCCACTCGTCCAGCGCCTCGTCGCGGTCGATCTGAACGGCGTCCATGTGGACGATGTCCTGCCGCCGCCCTTGGAGCCGGATGTACGCCAGCGCGGACGTCGTCACCTCGACATGCCGGGGCATGTAGTACAGGTCCTGGATCACGAACGCCGCCGCGTGTTCGCGCAGTAGCGCAAACACCTCCGCGTTCAGCCACCCCCGGTGCCGAAACTCGACGGCCCACTGGATCTCGCGCGGCAGGGCTTCAAGGAAGCGCTGCAAGACGCCCAGGCGCTCCGGGCGCCAGTGCCACTGGGGCGGCAGCTGCGCGACGATCGCTAGGAGCTTGGCGCCCAGCGGCCGCATCGCCTCCGTGAACCGGGCTAGCTCGTCCTGCCAGTCGTCAGCCGCGAGCGGCCGGCGGGGCAGCCGGGTCTTGGGGTCCGGATCGTGAGTGATGCTCTGCGGCAGCTTCGCCGCGAAGCGGAACCCCGCCGGGGTGCGGTCCCGCCAGGCCTCCACGATCCGTGTTGCAGGGATGGAGTAGAACGTACTGTCGATCTCCGCGAAGTCGAAGGCCGTCGCGTAGCAGGCTAGCCGATCCCTCGCCTTCAGGCCCCGCGGATAGAACACGCCCTGCCAGTCCGGCTCGCTCCAGCCCTGACCGCCCAGGCGCACGTCGCAGCCGTCGAGTAACACCATAATGCTTTCAGTCCTCTGGCATCGCCAAGCCGGGTCACGGGACCAGGGTGCATCCGTGGCGAGGCCGCTCCTACCTGCTGGCCTACGTCTCGTACTTCAGGTTGTAGTCGGCCATGAACGCCAGGAACGGGTGCGCGCCCAGCGCCGTGAGCTGCTTGACGTTGCGCGCCTTCACAGCCGCGCGCTCCTCGTCGGCCAGCGGGAAGTCCGCGATCGCCGCGTCGGCGTCGGCCAGGAACCGCTCGCGCAGCGCCCGGTCGTTCATCAGGGTGTACAGCGCCGTGTTCAGCGGGTAGCGTGCCGGGTCGGCGTAGACGTAGTGCTGCTCGGCCGGGCGCGGCCCCGCCGACACGTCCCACCACACCACCGCGTAGCCGTGGTGCCAGCTGGGCTGGTAGGTCACTAGCTCGGCCGGTGGCTCGTCGCCCAGCATCCCCAGCAGCACCAGCCACTGCAGCAGCTCCAGGTTGCCGTGCCGGTCCAGCTCCATCGGCGTGAACGCCGCCAGCCGGTGCATCTGGCCGGCCTCGATCAGCTTCAGCACCTCCGCGTCAAAGGCGTTGTCGGGGTGCGGGTACAGGTCGGTGCCCGGATAGTGCGACAGCCCGCCGCTCGCGATCACCGCCACCCGCTCGGGCCGCTGACGAATGATCTCGGCCAGCTTCTGGCCGACCTCGTAGCAGCGGCGCGGCCAGGGCTGCGGCGGCAAATACGTGTTCACGAACAGCGGGATCACCGGCGGCGCCGGCTCGGGCAGCAGGAAGTGCAGCGGCACGACGAACGAGTGCCCCAGGTGCGCCTGCTGCGAGTAGGCGATGTCCACGCCCAGCCGCAGCCCCTCCTCCAGCAGCGCCCGCGCCAGCGCCGGGTGGCCGGGATACGCGTAGTCCTGCCCGGCGAAGTGCCCGCGCGCCTCCGTCCCTGTGAACACGGTAAACGGCGGCACCACGTCCAGGTAGAAGTTCTCCACGTGGTCGTTGGCGATGATGATCACTACGTCCGGCGCCACCGCGCGCAGCCGGCCCTTTAGCATCGTGAGCGCCTGGAAGACCGCTTCGAGCTGCTGCGGGTCTTCCGTGTCCGGCTTGGTCAGGAACTGCGGTGCGTGCGCCGTGCCGATGGCCGCGACGATCTCGCCCATGCTGCCTCCAAGTGCCGTAGGGGCGCTGCTTGCCGCGCCCTGCTACGTCGGGCGCAGCCGCTCCCGGACTGATACCGCATCCGCCGGCCCGGCGGCCAGCCGCTGGCCGGCTGCATGCCCTTGCGGCGCTTCTCCGCCAGAGCTACCCTTTCTCAGCACTCAGCACTCAGCACTCAGCACTCAGCACTCAGCACTCAGCACTCAGCACTCAGCACTCAGCACTCAGCACTCAGCACTCGGAGGCGCCATGCAGCACTACGGACTGTTCATCGGCGGCGCGGAGACCGAGGGCGCCGGCGGCGAGCGGATGCCGGTGATTTACCCCTACACCGGCGAGGCGTTCGCCACTGTCAGCGTCGCGGCGCCCGCGGATGTCGACCGCGCGGTCGGCGCCGCCCAGGCGGCGTTCCGCGACCACCTGCGCGCCATGCCGGCCCACGAGCGCGCGCGCCTCCTGATGCGCACCGCCGAGGCCATCGGCGATCACCGCGCCGAGTTCACCGACGCCATCGCCCGCGAGGCCGGCAAGCCGCTAAAGGACGTGGCGATCGAAGCCGGCCGCGGCGGCGAGCTGTTCGTCATGGCCGCCGGCGAGACGCGCGACATCGTCGGCGAGCTATTGCCCATGGACGCCATCCGCGGTGGCGAGGGGCGCTGGGGCATGGTGCTGCGCCAGCCGCTCGGCGTCGTGGCCGCCATTGGCCCCTTCAACGCGCCACTCAACCTCGTGGCGCAGAAAGTCGCGCCCGCCCTCGCCGCCGGCAACAGCGTCGTCGTCAAGCCCGCATCCAAGACGCCGATCGCCGCCGTCCTGCTCGCGCGCTGCATCCACGAGGCCGGCTGGCCGGCCGGCGCCTGCAACGTCGTCATCGGCCCGGGGCCCCAGGTCGGCGACCCACTCGTGCAGGATCCCCGCGTCCGTATGGTCAGCTTCACCGGCGGCACCGAGGCTGGGCGACGCATCCACGAGCGGGCGGGCCTCAAGCGCGTCACGCTCGAGCTGGGCTCGAACGCGCCCAACATCGTTTGCGCCGACGCCGATCTCACGAAGGCCGCGGCGGCGATTACCCGCTCCGGCTTCTCCTCGGCGGGCCAGCAGTGTATCTCCGCGCAGCGCGTCTACGTGCAGCGCGACGTCCAGGAGCGCTTCACGCGCATCTTCCTCGACACGATCGCGGCTCTCAAGGTCGGCGACCCGTTCGACCCCGACTGCGACGTGGGGCCGATGATCTCGGAGGACGAGGCGCGGCGCGTCGAGAGCTGGATTCAGGAGGCGACGGCCGCGGGCGCGCGGGTGCTCGTCGGCGGCAAGCGCGAGGGCGCGCTGCTCTGGCCCACCGTCGTTACCGACACGCGGCCCGACATGCGCGTCCAGTGCCAGGAGGTGTTTGCCCCCCTCGTCACGCTCACGCCGTTCGACACGGTCGACGAGGTGCTGGCGCTCGCCAACGACAGCCAGTACGGCCTGCAAGCCGCTGCCTTCACGAACGACCTCAACACGGCGCTGCGCTTCGCCCGCGAGCTGGAGAGCGGCTGCGTGTGGATCAACGAGGGCTCGCGCTACCGCCAGGACAACTACCCGTTCGGCGGCGTGAAGGACAGCGGGCTCGGCCGCGAGGGCGTCAAGTACGCGATCCAGGAGATGACCGAAGTCAAGTTCGTCGGCATCAAGACGTGATCCTGCCAGGAGCAACGCCATGCTGCAGCTAGCCAACGTCACCTTCGACGCGGCCGACCCGCCGAAGCTTGCCGCTTTCTGGGCCGCCGCGACCGGCCGTCGCATCGAGCGGTCCGAGCCGTACTTCGCCGTCCTGACCTCGGACGCCGACCCGATCCGCATGCTCTTCCTCAAGGTGCCCGAGGGCAAGACTGTCAAGAACCGGATGCACGTGGACTTCACTGCCGCCGACCGTGAGGCCGAGGTCGCTCGCCTCGTGGGCCTCGGCGCCACGCGCGGTCCCAGCCACGACGAGTACGGCGTCAACTGGACGGTGCTCCAGGACCCCGAGGGCAACGAGTTCTGCGTCGCCCAGGCCTGACGCGCGTCCGACGACGATGCAGGTCTGATTCCCACGAGCTTGCGACGAGGCCGCGGCCACCGGCACCGCGGTCCCGCCGCTTCGTCCTACCCGCCGACTCGCATAGAGATCCACCCGGGCGGATCGCTCGCCGGGAACGAATCCATCGAGGCCTGGGTCACGCGGTCAGGCGCGACGGGCGCTGGCGCCGCGGCCGCCGACTCACTCGCGTCCACCCCCGCGCGTTCGCCGTGCCACGCGGTGCCCCACTGCTCGCCGTCAGCGGCTGAGCTGCCCGCGGCGGTGCGCCCCACGCCATTGGCATTTGGCACGGAATCGGGCGGGGCTTCGGCGGGTATCCACTGGTGATGCTGCACCGCGGGCATCATCTCGCCGCCAGCCGGATCACCCGGCCCCTCCAACGGTGTTGCTTGTGCCTCTCGGGCCGTCATCATACCGTCTCCCACAGAGATCATTCGCCATCTTCCTTCTATTCAGTCTATCAAAGATCGGTAGAACAGTCGCATAAAATCGCAAGAAAACCGCGTGAACATTTCGAAACTGACGTAGCTGCTTGCTAGTGACACAAATAGTGCTATCATTTGGCAGCGACGGTCGCGTTTGCTGCAGTAATGCGGATAGATCATCAGAATCGTGGCGCAATCATATAACCCCGTGGGGCCCTAACGCTCTTTAGCGAGCCGCGGAAGGAGCTACACATGGCCGCCCTGAGATACGTTCCCGCCACAACCCATGACGACGTGCAAGCGCTTCCGGGGCTGCTCGAGACGCTGCGAGCGACCCCGCCGCCGGAAGATGGCGTCCTGTCGGTCTATCTCGCCACGCCGCTGGTGCCGGTGGCCGGCCGCGCTTATCTGCTCTCGTTCCAGGAAGGATGCCGCAGCTTGCGGGCCTCCCTCGGGCCGGAGGTGCCCGCGGCGTTCGAGCGCGCGGTGGCGCAAGCGGCGCACCATCTCGCCGAGGCGTTCGTGCCGCGCGCGCCCGGCCTGGCGCTCTTCGCGTCGGGACAGGCCGACTATTTCTACGCCGCCCCCTTGCCGACTCGGCCGGCCGAGGAGTTCGCCTGGGGGCCGCGGCCGGCACTCGCGCCGCTCGCCGAGCTGCTCGACGCCTACGAGCGCGTGGCCGTGGTTCTCTTCGATCGGCGCCGTGCACGCATCTTCACCGTGTTCCTCGGCGCCATAGAGGAGCAGCAAACGCTGGAGGACGAGGAGGCCGGGAGCCCGCCCGCGCGGCGGCCGGGCGGCACGGCGGAGACGCATTACGCGTTTCGGGCGGGGCAGGGCGGCGATGGGGCGCCCCAACGCGCGGCGCGCGGGGGCGTCGCCGAGACCCGGCTGGCTCGCTACCAGGAGGGCCGGGCCGTGCGCCACGCGCGGCGCACCGGCCATGCGCTGATGACCCTGCTGCGGACTCATCGGTTCGACCGGCTGCTTCTCGCCGGGCCGGAGGAGCCCCTCGCGCTGCTCCGCGCCGAGCTGCCACGGCCCCTCCGCGCGCGCCTGGCCGGCGATCTGTCGCTCGCCACGGACGCGAGCGAGGCCGAGGTGCTGCGAGCGGCAGTGCAGGCCGCGGAGGCAATCGAGCGGCAGGCTGAGGTGGAAATGGTCGATCGGCTCGTCGAGGCGGCGATTACCCCGCGCGCGACCCTCGGCCACGACGCCACCCTGGCCGCGCTTAGCGACCACCGCGTGTATCACCTGTTCCTCGCCGATACGTTCGCCGCGGTCGGCGCCGAATGTCCGCGCTGCGGACGGTTGGTGCCGGGTCCCGGTCCTTGCCCCGCGTGCGGCGCGGCGACAACCGGCCTCGGGGACTTGCGCGAGCGGGTCGTCGAGCGCGCGTTGGAGCAAGGAGCGCGGGTCGAGACTGTGTCCGGGGACGCGGCGTCGCTGCTTACCCTACACGGCGGTCTCGGCGCCTTGACGCGATACTGAGCGACCACACGACGGTCTAAGCGCTCGGCCAGGGATTGCGTGCGTGGTGTGGCGTAGTCAAACACGCACCCCCACCGGGGCCGGCTGCTCGACATGGAGGCTCTGCATGGTAGCGACGACGCGAATCAAGATACGCGGCCTCGCGCTGAACGACCTCGAGGCGCGGCGGATCGAGCGCCAGTTGCGCGCGCTCGGCCAGCGGCTGGAATCGGCCCCGGACCCGCTGATCACCCTGCTGTTGGACCGGCCCGGTGGCCGAACCGACGTGAGCGCGCGGCTGCGAGTGCGCCTGGGGCACCTGGGCGGGCATCTGGTGAGTCGCGAGACGGGGACCACCGCCGATCAAGCCGTCCGCGGGGCGGTAGCGCGGATCAGCCGCCAACTGGAGCGGCAGCGCGCGAACCAGCGCGGCGAGCCGACCTTCGGCGAGCCGAGCCGTCGCGGGACCCTGCGCCCGGCGTGGGGCGCGGCGGCTGATACGGCTGCCGAAGCGCCCACGGCTGACGGACTCGACGGGAGTGAGGAGCCATCCAGCGCGGCGTCGGCTGCTTCTGCCGCGCCCTGAGTGCGCTCAGCCTTGGAGCGCGCGGTCCGCTCGGTCCTCCCCGCGGGCCGCGCGCTTCGCCAGGCCCCAGAGGAGCCCGTCGATCGCGGCGGCGCCGAGCGCCAGGAAGCCGAGGGCGCGCCTGCGCGCGCTCGCGCCCTCCTCCATGTCGGTCCGCGCCATGATCAGCGCGTCGCCCGCGTCCACGAGCAGGCGCGTGAGCAGCCAGGGAGCGTACTTGCCGCCGTGCAGCGCCGCCGACATGAGCCCGACGCCCGTAACCGCGTCGCGCACGCCGACCGAGCGCAGGGCCGCCAGCGCGCCGGCCCCGCCCTCCATCGGTAACCCGAACGTCCGCGCGAACGCCCCCGGCGCCAGCGCCGGCCAGATCCCGAACGCCGTCGTCCCCGCGCCTAGCGCGGTGGCCAGGTAGCGCAACAGCGTGTCGTCCTCGCGGTGAACCATCGTGAGCCCCCTCCGGCCACTCCACGAGCCGGCCCGGCCGGCGGTGGGTGGCGCTGGCGTATGTTGGCGTCGGCGACCCGGCCGGGGCCGGCAGCCTCTCCGAGGGGTGCGCGGCCGTCGCGGGCGCGTCGCCTCTCCGCAAGAGCCGCGCCGGGGCCGTGCCGGGCGCGGGGCCATGGCGCTCAGCCGCCCGGCGCTCGGACGGCCGCGCCCGCCAGCGCGCGCAGGAGGTGCGAGTAATCCACGTACGGCGTGCGGCAGGGGGCGCCGAGCGCGCAGTGCAGCTGGCTGGCGGCCAGGTCGGGCGCGAGCAGCGCCACGAACGACGACACCGTGCCCGCGTCCTCGCGGTGGCGGCAGATCGCGTCGTCGCGCTCGCCGGGCGGCGCGTGGTGGCGCAGGACAGCCTGCAGCGCCGCGCGGAGCGCGGGCGCGTCGCGCTCCGCCAGCCGCGCCGGGTCCAGCGCGCCCAGCACGTACTCGCTACGCCAGCGCGCGTGGTCGGCGCCGATCGCGCTCACCATCACGTCGATCCCCGGCGCGAGCGTGCGAAGCTGCACCGGCCCAGCTGTATGATGGCCGATGCTCGCCGCCCGCACGTCGGCGTGCAGCAGCGTGAACGGGTTGTAGTCGGCGGGGACGATACTCGCCAGCAGCGCACTCACCGCTCCGACCGTGGGGCAGCCCAGCGCGTCCAGCACCAGCAGCCCGCGCGACCGCTTGTCCGGGGAATGGGGGATAGGAGATGGGGGATAGGGAGTCGCCGGCCGCCTCGCGTCTCCCTCCACCACCCCCCGACCCCTATTCCCTATCCCCTCTGTCAATCCCTGGTCGGCCACGGCGACGGCCACACCCTGGGCGTTCACGCCGAACCAGGTGCCGCCGAAGTCGAGGTCGCGTCCAGCCACGACGGCGCGGGGCTCGTCGAGCAGCGCCGGGCCGCTGCTGGGGCGCGCGTAGCGCTCGTCACGGTTGGCGGCGATGACGAGCGGGTAGGCGGGATGCGCCTGGAAGAGGGTGATGATCGTACACATGCGCTGCCCCGCTCGCCTGGAATCTGGCGAGATTATAGCGGTGGGGCGGTAAGCCGCCGTGGCACCCGCTGGCTGCCGCCAGTTCCTGCCATGAAGATCGCCGCGCGGCCCGCGGATCGGGCGAGAGGTTTACGGGGAAGGCCGGAGCGGGGGAGCAGCCTCATGGAAGTCTCAGGCTTTGCGAGACTTCCGCCGTGGCCACCACGAGCGGGGTTGCGGCAGCAGGTAGGCCCCCACCAGGCCCAGCCCGAACATCAGGCACACCGCTCTACTACGACTCTACTACGACTGTCGGCAGCCGGGGACGCGAGAGTAAGCGGGCCCGCCTGGCGCTGCGCAGGTCACGGCGCTGCCGCGGATGGCAGCGCCGGCCCGGACCGCGCGGCGCTCGATCCCTGGCCGCGTGGAGGGCGCGAGACACGGCATGATCGAGACGCGGTAACATAGGGTGCTGGCTCGGTTCAACCGTCCGCTCCACGCCTGCGGCGGCAAGCGGGCGGCTGACAGCTGACCGCGGACCACTGATTGCTTTCGTGGAAAGGGCGCCATGCTCACGACCGACGTGCTCATTATCGGCAGCGAGGGCGCCGGCGCCCGCGCCGCCTGGGAAGTCGCCGACCGCGGCCTGCAGGTCACGGTCGTCACCAAGGGCCGCTTCACGCGCTCCGGCGCCACGCTTACGGCCGCTGCCGACCTCGACGTGGACAGCGGCTCGCTCTACCGCCTGCTCGGGCCGGAGCCGCTGATCAGCGGCGTCCCCCCGAACCCAGCCGACAGCCCCGAGGTCTTCTTCCGCGACATGCTGGTCGAGGGCAAGTGGCTGAACGACCAGCGGCAGACGCTGGCGCACGTCGAGGACGTGCCCGAGCGCGCGCGCGAGGTGCTGGAGGCGGGCCTGCGGGTGTACGACGTGCGCCAGATGCCCGGCCACTCCTACCCGCGCAACATGTACACCAGCGGCCACGACCTGATCCAGGTGCTCAAGCGCGAGATCAAGCGCCGCCCCGTGCGCATGATCGAAGACGTCATGGTTACCGATCTGCTGACCCGCGATGGCCAGGTAGTGGGCGCGGTGGGGCTCGACCTGGAGCGCGGCGAGCCGGTGGCGTTCGCCGCGAAGGCCGTGATCATGGCCACGGGCGGCGCGCACAACGTCTTCGAATACAACACCGGCCCCGAGGAGCTGACCGGCGACGGCCAGGCGATGGCGCTGCGCGCGGGCGCCGAGCTGCTGAACATGGAGATGATGCAGTTCCTGCCCACGACGATCGTCACGCCGCCGCTGGCGCGCGGCAACCTCTTCCCCTTCCTGCTCGGGCCGCAGAACGCCCTGCGCGTCTGGCTGCTGAACAAGTACGGCGAGCGCTTCATGGGGCGCTGGGATCCTGAGCGCATGGAGCACTCGACGCGCGACCTGCTGTCCATCGGCATCCAGACAGAGATCCTGGAGGGGCGCGGCTCCGAGCACGGCGGCGTCTACATGTCGCTGCAGCACCTGCCGCGCAACCTGATCGACTACTTCGCTCAGTGGGGCGCCAAGCCGTTCATCCGCAAGGACTGGTACTCGCACGGTCTGAACTTCGCCGACCTCATGGAGCGCGTGAAGGCCGGCGAGGCCATCGAGGTCGCGCCCGCCGCCCACTTCTTCATGGGCGGCATCCGTGTCGACGAGTGGGGCGTCGCGACCCTCCCCGGCCTGTTCGCCGGCGGCGAGGTGACCGGCGGCTGCCACGGCGCGAACCGCCTGTCCGGCAACGCCTTCGCGCAGATCCTCGTGCAGGGCCAGCGCGCGGGCGCGGCGGCGGTCAACTTCGCCAAGGCGTCGCGGGCCGTGCCCGAGCCGGACCGCGCGCAGGTGAAGGCGCTGCAAGCGGAGGCGATGGCGCCGATCGCCCGCGAGGGGCTGTCGAGCTTCGAGGTGCGCGAGGAGCTACGCAACCTAGCGCAGCAGAAGGTCGGCGTGCTGCGCGACGGCCCGCTCATCCGCGAGGCGCTTGAGCGCTTCGAGGCGATCTGCCGCGACGCGGTGCCCCGCCTGGCGGCGCGCAACCGCGACCGCGTCTACAATCCCGAGTGGATCGAGTGCTTGCAGGTGGCCAACCTGGCGCTCACCACGGCCGCTGTGGCGCGCGGCGCGCTGGCGCGTGAGGAGAGCCGCGGCGCGCACTTCCGCCGCGACTTCCCGCGCATGGACACGACGCGCGGGCCGCAGAACACCATCCAGCGGCTCGTCGACGGCATCGTGGAGACCCGGCTGGAGCCGGTGCCCACGCCGATCCTCGCGCCGCCGCGCGAGTAAGCAGCAGGAGTAACCGATGGCAGGCACGGTGCGCGTCACGGTGCAGCGCTTCAACCCCGAGCACGACAGCGAGCCGCACTTCGAGACCTACGAGGTCCCCGTGCGCGACACGACCAGCGTGACCAACGTGCTCTACGACGTGAACGCGATCCACGGCGCCGCGATTGCCTATCGCGTGAGCTGCCATCGCGGCATCTGTGCGAGCTGCCGCATGAAGGTGAACGGCAAGGCCCGCCTCGCCTGCTGCCATCCGGTCGACGGGGGGGAGATCAAGCTGGAGCCGTCCATGGGCTTCGCGATCGTCAAGGACCTGGTCACCGAGTCCGATTGGAAGGGCCTCGGCCGCGACGACGCCACCGACGAGCTGCTCGACTAGCCTCGTCCTCTCCGGGGGTGCAGGGGCGCTCCCCTGCCGGGGCGCTGTCCTCCTCGTCCTCTCCGGGGGTGCAGGGGCGCTCCCCTGCCGGGGCGCTGTCCTCCTCGTCCTCTCCGGGGGTGCAGGGGCGCTCCCCTGCCGGGGGCTTGGGGGTGTCCCCCCAACTTGCCCCTCCTCATCCCCCCCAATCTTGGGGGAGGGGGTGCTACCCTATGACATCGACGTGCGGTGCAGCGTCAGCAGCTCCGCCGTCGTCTGGACGGTGCCCGGCCGCGTCGTGAGGGCGAGGTCGTAATGCTGCCCGACGAGATCGACCGTGGGCGCGTCGTAGGCGCCGTTGGGATAGCAGAAGCCCTGCACCGTGTAGTCGCCGCCGACGATCTCCTCCAGCCGCTCCTTCGACCGGATGATCTCCGCCTGCCAGCCCCCCGGGTTGCGCACGCGCTCGCGGGGCAGCGTGACGTGGTTGAAGGTGTGGGAGATGACTTCCATGCCGTAATCGTAGACCAGCATGCGGAAGTCGTCGTTAGTCATGTAGCTGTGGACCCGGTCGCCGCGCCAGTCGGGCATCACGCAGAACACCGCTGGCACCTGCCAGTCGCGCAGCACCGGCAGCGCGTTCGTGCGCGGGCTGCGCAGGCCGTCGTCGAAGGTGAGAATGAACGGCCGGCCCCACAGCGGCACGTCCTCGCCGCTCAGCAGGCGGTAGAGCTGGTCGAGGCTGATCGGCTGGTAGCCGTCCTGCAAGTACCGCGCGAGCTGTCCCGTGAACCGCACCCGATCGTAGACCTCGTGGTACGTGAGGATCGGGCACTCCAGGCGCACGTCCGGCGCCTGCGCGCGTGCCACACCGGCTGATGCTGCCAGGCCGGCCGCGACCAGGCCAGCCGCTCCCGCGCCCTGGAGGAACCGTCGTCGACTCCAGCGCTCGCCGCTTGCTCTCCCCACCCGCGTCGCCCGCTCCCCAGGTCTCTGTAACCTATTCTACCCGCACCCGATGGCCGGCTCCGGCGATCCTTGGCCGTGTCCACGGCGCGTTCCTATACTTTTTCGACGAGCATCCGCCGACAGGGAGGAGAGCGTGGCCGAACAGCCGCCGATCGAGACGATCGTGCGCGACTCGAACCGCGTGTCGCGCGCGGAGACGCAGGCGCTGGTGGGCGAGCTGCGCGCCGGGGGCGCCGCCGCGTGGGAGGCGCCGACCGCGTGTCCAGGCTGGGCGGCCAAGCACGCGGTCGCGCACCTCGTGCAGGCGCTGTGGTTCTTCAACGCGGCCACCCACGCCGCGCTCGACGGCCAGCCCCCACCCCCGAGCGAGCCCGCTCTCATGGACGCGGCCGTCGCGCAGCTCGTCGCCCAGCCGCGCGAGTCCGTCCTGGGTCTGCTCGCCGAGCGCAACGAAGCCTACTGCGAGTATCTCGACAGCCTGGACGTGGCCGCGCTGCCCGCCCCCGTCGACCTGACGTACATGGTGCTGCCCTTATGGCAGCTCGCGCTCCTACGCATGAACGAGCTGGTGCTCCATCGCTGGGACATTCGCGCCGCCCGTCAGCCCGATGCGCCGGTCGAATCCGAGGGCGTGCCGATGGCGCTCGAGATGTCGTTGGGCGGCGCGCAGATCATGGCGACGCACGGCGAGAAGACCGACGGCACCTGGCAGCTCGACGTGGCCGGGCCGGGCGGCGGCCCCGTCACTCTGCGAGTGCAGGGCGACCTGGTCAGCGCGACGCGCGGCACGGCGCCAGGCGCCGACGTGCGGCTCGCGCTGGCGAGCGAGGCCCTGCTGCGGCTCCTCTGGGGCCGGCTCGACCTGGCCATGGCGATCGACAGCGGCCGCGTGCGCCTCGACGGCGACCGCGCCAAGGCGCTCGCCCTCCAGCGCCTCTTCCCCGGCGCATAAGCCACGCCCCTACTGGCCCCAGGACCTTGACAGCCGTCAACACAGCGCCGTTCAATGAAAGAGACTTCCCGACGCCAATTCGGCACCGGCTGGTAACAATGGACGGATTTCGCGTGCTCACCTGGGACACCCCGCCCGACGACGGCGCGGCCGATGTGCCCGAGCAGTTCAACATGGCGACCGCGCTGGTCGATCGCCACTTGCAGGCGGGACGCGGCGACCGCGTGGCCGTGTACTACGGCGACCAGCAGCTTACGTACTGGGACCTCGCCGCGCTCGTCAACCGCACGGGCAACGGCCTGCGGAGCCTCGGCATCGGCCTGGAAGACCGCGTGGTGCTGCTGCTGCCCGACTGCCCCGAGTTCATCGCCACCTTCCTCGGCGCCATGAAGATCGGCGCCGTGCCCGTGCCGGTGAACACGCTGGCCACGGCGGAGGACCTGGGCTACTACCTGCGCGACAGCCGGGCGCGTGCCGTCGTGCTGACCGAGGACTGCCTGGAGCGCGTCGAGGCGCTGCGGCCCACGCTGCGCCACCTGCGCCACGTCGTGCTGCTCGGCGAGCCGCGCCCGAACACCGAGTCCTACGCCGCGCTCGTCGGCAGCCAGAGCCCCGAGCTAGCCGCCGCGCCGACCAGCCGCGACGACGCCTCCTACTGGCTGTACAGCTCCGGCACCACCGGGCGGCCGAAGGGCGTCGTCCACCTGCACGCCGATATGGTCTACTGCACGCGCGCCTACGCCGAGCACGTCGTCGGCTTCGGCGAGAACGACATCAGCTACTCGGCGTCCAAGCTGTTCTTCTCCTACGGCCTGGTGAACTCGCTCTACCTGCCGCTCTGGTCCGGTGGCGCGGTCGCGCTGAACCCGGCGCGGCCCGACGCGCCGACCATCTTAGCGACGATCGAGCGGTACCGGCCGACGCTCTACTTCTCGGTGCCCACGTCGTACGCGCAGGTGATCCGCGAGATCGAGACGCGCGCCCAGCCGCCCGACCTCACCTCGCTGCGCCTGTGTGTCTCCGCGGGCGAGGCGCTGCCGCCGCCGATCTACGAGCGCTGGCGCGAGCTGACCGGCGTCGAGGTGCTGGACGGCGTCGGCTCCTCGGAGATCGGCTACATCGCCATCTCCAACTTCCCAGGCCGCAGCCGCGCCGGCACTAGCGGCGAGTTGATTCCTGGCTACCAGGCGCGCGTGGTCGACGAGGACGGCGAGGCCGTGCCGCAGGGCGAGGTGGGCGACCTGTGGGTACGCTCGCGCAGCACGGCGGCGCTGTACTGGAACCAGCACGACCGCACGAAGCAGACGTTCGTCGGCGAGTGGCTGAAGACCGGCGATAAGTACTACCTCGACGACGCCGGCTACTACGTCTACGCGGGCCGCAGCGACGACATGCTGAAGGTCGGCGGCATCTGGGTGTCGCCGATGGAGGTCGAGGCGGTCCTGCTCGCGCACGCCGAGGTGGCCGAGGCCGCGGTCGTCGGCGTGCCGGATGAGGCCGGGCTGGTGAAGCCGAAGGCGTACGTCGTGACCAAGAGCGGCGCCGGCGACGACGCGCTCGCACAGGCGCTCCAGGAGTGGGTCCGCGACCGGCTCGCCCACTACAAGTACCCCCGCACCGTGGAGTTCGTGGCCGAGCTGCCCAAGACGGCCACGGGCAAGATCCAGCGCTACCGCCTGCGCGGCTGAGGCGCCGGCGTGCAGCGCGCACGCTCTCGCCTGCCCAGGCGCACGGTCAAGGAGCGGTCGCTAAGCCGCCGCATGGCAGTCGGCCGCCCCCGCGTCGCGCTGGCGCTCGCCCTCGCGCTCGGCGGGCTGCTGGCCGTCGCGGTGCCGGTCGCCGGGCAGTCGCCGGAGCCTGGCGCCGAGCCCCCGGCCGACAACCCGATCGTCCGCGAGAACCAGCTGCCGGGCAGCCGCGAATGGCAGCGCCCCAACCCGCCCAAGCACACGAGCACAGGTGTGACGAGCGCCGAGAGCGAGGCGCAGGCCGCCAGCGGCGGCGGCCTGGCCTCCTGGGAGCCGCCCGTTATCAGCGCCTACGTGGACCGCGTCAGCGTCGCGCCCGGCGAGTCGCTCGGGCTGTACGTCTCGACCACCGCCGCGCGCTTCGACCTGACCGTGAGCCGTATGGGCTGGTACGGCGGCCAGGGCGGCCGGCTGTTGCAGACCGCCTACGGCCTGCCCGGCGTCGACCAGCCGATCCCCAGCCCCGATCCCGACACGGGCCTCATCGCCGCCGCCTGGCAGCTCTCCTACTCGATCCAGGTAGGCCCCGACTGGCCAAGCGGTATCTATCTCGTGCGCCTGCTCGCCAACAACCCCGACCTGGACGTCGGTTACGCGGTGTTCGTCGTCCGCGACGACGCCCAGATCGCCGACTACGTGTACAAGGTCGCCGTCAATACCTACCAGGCCTACAACAATTGGGGGGGCAAGAGCCTCTACCCCTACAACTCGGTCGGCGCGCCCGCCACCAAAGTCTCCTTCGACCGGCCTTACGACCAATGGGACGGGGCGGGCGCTTTCTTCGACTGGGACTTCCCGATGATCCGCTGGCTGGAGCGGGAGGGCTACAACGTCACCTACATCACCGACGTGGACGCCCATGTGGACACGCGCTACCTGCCCGGCCGCCGCGTGCTGCTCTCTGTCGGCCACGACGAGTACTGGTCGTGGGAGATGCGGGAAAGCTGGGAGACCGCGCGCAACGAGGGCCACTCGCTGGCCTTCTTCAGTGGCAACGACGTCTACTGGCAGGTGCGCTACGAGTCGGCCGCCGGCGGTGCGCCGAACCGCGTGCTCGTCTGCTACAAGGACGCCGACCGCGATCCCCTGCGCGGCGTGGACGATAGCCGCGTGACCGTCCGCTGGCGCAGTCCGCCGGTGAATCGGCCCGAGAACGCGCTGCTCGGCATCATGTCGGAGGGCGTGCTCTCCTTCGGCAACGACTACCCGTTCGTCGTCCAGGACGCGAGCCACTGGATCTTCGCGGGCACCGACGCGCAGCCGGGCCAGGCGTGGAGCCGCATCGTTGGCTACGAGTACGACCGGGTCTACGACAACGGCGCCACGCCGCCCAACCTGACCGTCCTGTCCGCCTCGCCGCTGGTCACGGTGGACGGCCTCGCCTCGGCGTCCAACGCGGCGTACTACCGCCAGGGCGGCATGGTGTTCGCGGCCGGCACGGTCGATTGGGCCTGGGCGCTCGACGACGTGCGGGTGCCCGACCGGGTGGACCCGCGCATCCAGCGCGTCACCGCCAACGTGCTGCAAGCGTTCCGCGAGGGCGCGCCACCCGCTGAGTCATCGCCGGCCGCCTCGCGGCCGCTCTTCTTCGCGCTAGCCGCGGGCGCCCTCGCCGTCGCCCTCGTCGCCGTCTGGGCGGCCTGGATCGTGCAGCGCCGGTCCGCGGCGGCGTACAAGGACGAGTGGTAGCGAGGCACCACGCGCATGATGGACGCAATACCTCCAGCGCCGAGCTTGATCCCGAATCCGACCCGGGAGTTCCCGGACTCCCTCTCCCCCTGGGAGAGGGCTGGGGTGAGGGCGCTATCCTCGTCCCTCCCCCTCTCCCCCTGGGAGAGGTTTGGGGTGAGGGCGCGCCCCAGTAGCCCAACCGCCGGGCCGGATCCGACATGAACCGACAATCCAGCGACGACGCCCTCAGCCGCGGCGCGGCGCCGCCCGGCCTCTTCGCCCAGTTCGCCCGGCCCTCGGGGCCGCTGGGCCGGGTCGCCGGCTGGCTGATGGCGCGCACCGACGCCGACGACCGCTGGATCGTCGATCTCCTGGACGTGCAGCCCGACGACCGTGTGCAGGAGATCGGCTTCGGCCCGGGCGTGGCCATCGCGCTCCTGGCCGCGCGGGCCACGGCGGGCATCGTAGTGGGTGTGGACCCCTCCGACGTGATGGCCCAGCAGGCCGCGCGCCGCAACCGCGCCGCCGTCCGGGCGGGACGCGTGGCGCTCGCGCAGGGCAGCGCCACGGCGCTGCCGTTTGGCGCGGCGCAGTTCACCAAAGCCTGCGCCATCCACGCGCTCTACTTCTGGTCGCCGCTCGACGCGGCCCTGCGCGAGGCCTACCGAGTGCTCGCGCCGGGCGGCCTGCTCGTGCTCGCCGGGCGCACGCTGCGGCCGCACGCGAGCCGCTTCGATCCTTCGCGCTACGGCCTCAGCGACGCGCAGCTCGGCGCGATCGTGGCTGGACTGGAGACAGCCGGCTTCGACGACGTCACGGAGCAGCGGCGCGACCTGGGCCGCGAGACGATCGCCGCGCTCCTAGCGCGGCGGTAGCCTCCTGACGCCTCACGACTCGGCCGAAGTCGGCCCGGTCGGCTGATAGCGGACGGCGGACGGCGGACGGCTGAGCACTCGTCGCACGCGGTGCCAGGCCTCCATAAGCCCGCCCGGCAGCAACAGTACCACCAGGATGAACAGCGCGCCGAAGACGATGAGGTGTAGCTCCACGAGCTGTTGCGCCAGCAGCTCGCTCACCACGACGTAGAAGAAGGCGCCGATCACCGGCCCAACGACGGTGCCCACGCCGCCAATGAACACCGCCAGCAGCGGGTCGAACGTCCACAGCGGGCTGAACGGTCGATACAGATAGTAGCTCACGTCATGGTAGGCGAAGACCGCGCCCGCCAGGCCCGCGAACAGCGCGCTGATGACCAGCGCGGCGATCTTGTGGCGCAGCGCGTCCACGCCCGTCGCCTGCGCGGCGTCCTCGTCCTCCCGCACTGCCACCATGCCCAGCCCCAGGCGCGAGTGGGCCAGCGCGTAGGTCGCCGCCACGGCGCACGCGGCCACCGCCAGCGCCACCCAGTAGCGCGGCTGCAAGCTGTAGTCGATCAGCTGGCTGGTGGGCAGCGCGCTGACGTTCGGCTGCGTGTTCGTCACCGTGATGCGGAGCATCTCGGCGAGCGCCAGCGTCCCGACCGAGAAGTAGACGCCGCGCAGGCGAAAGGTAGGCAGGCCGATGGCCAGCGCGATGACGACGCCGGCCGCCGCGCCCGCGACGAACGCCAGTGGCAGCGGCCAGCCGGCGAGCCAGGTGACCCGCGCCACGAGCGCGCCGGTGCCGAAGAACGCGGCGTGGCCGAGGTTCACCTGGCCCGCGTAGCCCCCGAGCACGTTCCAGCTCGCCGCCAGCGCGACGTACAGAAACACCTGGAACAGCAGGTTGAGCAGGTCGTCGCGCGGCGCCACGAGCGGCACCACCGCCAGCGCCACGACGACCGCCGCGCCCCCCGCCACCGCCCGCCAGTTCGCTCCGATCACGCTTCTCTCCACCTCTCGCCGGCAGTGCAGGAGCGCTCCCCTGCCGGGGGCTGCTCCTTCCCCTCGTCCCCGGGGGTGCAGAGCGTTCCCCTGCCGGGGGGCGTGGGGGGTGTCCCCCAACCTACCCCTCATCCTCATTACCGGGGGTGTGGGGGTGTCCCCCACATAACCTCCTTGCCCCTCTTTCCCCTATCGGCTCCTGCCGAACAACCCCTCCGGCCGGACCAGGAGCACCACGACGAACAGCACCAGCCCCACCAGCTCGCGGTACGAGCCGCCATTCGGGATCAGCGTCACCAGCGATTCACCCACGCCCAGCAGCAGCCCGCCAACAAAGGTGCCGAACACGCTGCCCAGGCCGGCCAGCACCACCACGATCAGCGCCTTCAGCGTCCAGTCCAGGCCGATGCCCGGCGACACCGTGAAGCCGACCGTGACCAGCGTGCCCGCCACGCCGGCGAGCGCCGTCCCGAGCGCAAAGGCGATCAGGTAGGTGCGGCGCACGTTGATGCCGACGAGCGTGGCGGCTTGCCAGTCCTCGGCCGTGGCGCGAATGCCCTTCCCGAGATAGGTGCGCGTCAGGAACAGGTGCAGGCCGACGATCACCGCCAGCGCCACGGCGAGGTTGCCCAGCCGGTCGAGCGGCAAGTTGACGGCGCCCAGACGAACGACGCTGCCGGCGTAGCTCGGCGTGATGCCGCGCTCGTCGGCCGTCCACAGACGGATGGCCAGGTTTTCGAGCACCAGCGCCAGCCCGAAGCCGATCAGCAGGGAGTTCTTGATCTTCGTCTCCTCGTCGAAGCGAGTCAGCGGGCGGAACAGCGCCAGTTCCAGCGCCAGCCCGATCACGAACAGCGCCGGGCCGACCACCAGCAGCGAGGCGAACGGGTCGACGCCGTACAGCGTGAACAGCCAGAAGCTGCCGTAGCCGCCGAGCATCAGCAGGTCGCCGTGGGCGACGTTCAGCACCTTCATCACGCCGAAGACGAGCGACAGCCCGGCCGCGGCCAGGCCGTAGAGCGCGCCCACGAGCACCCCGAAGACGAGGCTCTGAGCGAAAGCCTCCGGCGTTACCGTCACGCGGCCCCTCCCGCCTCGGCCTCGCCCACCGTCGGCGGCACGACCGTGCCCGCGGTCCCGACGACGGCGCCCAGGTACGCCTCGCGCACGTTCGGATCGTGCAGCAGCACGTCGGCCCGATCGTGCCGCACGACGCGGCCGTTTTCGACGACGTAGCCACGCGTGGCCAGGCGCAGCGCCGCCCGCGCGTTCTGCTCGACCAGCAGCACGGTGACGCCCTGCGCGTTGATCTGGTGGATTACCTCGAAGATCGCCTCGACTACGACTGGTGCCAGCCCGAGCGACGGCTCGTCGAGCAGCAGCAGGCGCGGCCGCGACATCAGCGCCCGCCCAATGGCGACCATCTGCTGCTGCCCGCCCGACAGCGTGCCCGCCAGCTGCCGTCGCCGCTCGGCCAGGATCGGGAAGACCTCGTAGACCCAGTCCAGCGCGCGGCGGCGCTCGGCGCGCGCGCGCCCCGGATAGGCGCCCAGCTCCAGGTTCTCCAGCACCGTCATCGTGCCGAATAGCCGTCGTCCCTCCGGCACGAGCGCCAGGCCCAGCGCGACGCGACGGTGCCCCGGCTCGCGCTCGACGCGGCGGCCCGCCAGGCTGATCGTGCCGCGCGTCGGCTGCAGCAGCCCTGCCAGCGTGCGCATGATCGTCGTCTTGCCGGCGCCGTTCGGCCCGATCATCGCGACGATCTCGCCGGCCGCCACGTCCAGCGAGATGCCCCACAGCGCCTGCAAGTCGCCGTACGACACGTCCAGGTCGCGGCACTCCAGCATGCTTGGGCCAGTCCTGAGAGCTGAGAGCTGAGTGCTGAGTGGGTCGCGGGCATCGTTACTCATCACTCGCTACTCATCACTCATTGCTCGGGTAGGGCAGGGGCTCGCCCCCTGCCGCCCGGTCGGCGCGACGCTCCGTTACGGATCGCTCAGCCGCGGGCTCCGGCTGGATTACCCCACTGGCCGCCGCCGTGAACGGCGCGCCTAACCCTGTCCGCTGGCCGGCCGTTCACGGCGGCGGCCAGATCAACCGTGTCCCCAACCTAGTCGCTCAGATAGTTGCCGCGGCCCAGGTACGCCTCGACCACTTGCGGGTCGGCGATGACGGCGGCCGGCGGCCCGTCCGCGATCTTTTGGCCCGCGTTCAGCACGGCCACGCGGTCGGAGATGCCGAGCACCGCCTGCATGATGTGCTCGACCATGATGACGCTGATGCCCCGGTCGCGGATCCGGCTGATGAGGTCCATGGCCCCCGCCGTCTCGGTGGGGTTGAGGCCCGCCATCATCTCGTCGAGCAGCAGCAGCCGCGGCCGCGCCGCCAGCGCCCGCGCCAGCTCCAGCCGCTTGCGGTCCACGAGTGTGAGGCCCGCGGCCAGCGTGTCGGCGCGGCCCGCCAGGCCCACGAACTCGAGCAGCTCCTCCGCCTCGGCAGCGCCCCGCGCCAGGTCGTGGGCCGGCGCGGCGCCGTAGGCGCGGCCGACCAGTACGTTCTCGCGGGCCGTCATCTGGGCGAACGGCCGCACGAGCTGAAAGGTGCGCGCGATGCCCCGGCGGCACGTCTCGACGGGCCGGCAGCCGGCGAGCTGCACGCCGTCCAGACAGACGCTGCCGCCGTCGGGGCGGTAGTAACCGGTCAGGACGTTGAAGAAGGTCGTCTTGCCCGAGCCGTTCGGCCCGATCAGCCCGACGATCTCCCGCTCGCCCACGGTCAGGTCGACGCCGCCGAGCGCCTGCAGCCCTCCGAACGCCTTGCGGAGCCCCCGCACCTCGAGTAGAGCGGAGTGCTGAGGGCTGAGTGCTGAGTGGGTAGCCTCCTGCGTCATCGCTCAGCGTCCGCAAGCCGGCGGTCGGGCGGGCACCAGGATGCCGCGAATCGTGGCTGCTGAGCGCTCGGCACTTTCGACTCGGCCGTCGCTAACGCTGATTGAACGGGACGGCCGGGTAGGCCAGCGGCGCCGATTGCTGCTCGCGTGGCCAGACGAGCTGCGACTGGCCGTTCTGCCACTGCGTGATGATCGTCTCGATGACGCCGGTGCCGTCGGGATTGAACTTCACCGGGCCGATCACCGTGTCCTTCAGGTCGGTGGCCGCGAGCGCGTCGCGGATCGCTGGGCCGTCGACCTTGCCCGCGCGGTGGATCGCGTCGGCCAGGATCTGCACGAGCGCGTAGGACGGGCCGGTGAGCACGTCCGCGGGCCGGTTGAACTTCGCCTGGTACTTCGCGTTCAGCTCGGGCACGCCCGGGAACTTCGCCGCGTGGTGCCAGCCCGGCATGTGCGCAACGTAATCCCCGTCCTTCCCCAGGTTCTGGCTCCAGCTCGGGTCGTCGGGCGCGCGCACCAGCATGACGAACTTGGGGTTCCAGTCCAGCTCCTTCATCTGCTTGACGATCGTCATGCCGTCGGGCGGGTTCGGCATCCCGAGCAGCGCGTCGGCGTTGGCCGACTTCGCCCGCAGGATCGCATCCGAGAAGTCCTTGGCGCCCGGCGCGTACTCCTCGTCGAGGGCGATCTGCGCTCCGGCCCGCTGGGCGCTCTCGGTGTAGTACTTCGCCATCTCCAGGCCCCAGTCCGTCTTCTCGTGGAAGATCGCGTAGCGCTGCGGCCGGTCGCTCTGCGGGATCGCGCTGAGCATGTCGAACGTCGCGCGCGCGATGTCGGGCGACTTCGGGAACGGCGAGAAAAGGTACTTCAGGCCGCGCTCGTGGATCTGGTACAGGCCGAAGGCGATGCCGAGATACGGAATCTTGTTCTTGTCGCCGATCGCCGCGCCCGCCGCGTGCAGGTCCGAGCCGCCGCCGCCCAGGTACGCGACGACCTTGTCCGACGAGTTGAGCGACTCGAGCCGCTGCACGGTCTTCGCCGGGTCCGACTCGTCGTCGAGGATCTTCAGCTCCAGGGGGCGGCGCACGCCCCCCACGTCCACGCCGCCCGCGGCGTTGATGTCGTCCACGGCGAACTCGTAGCCGGGACGAATCTGGCCGCCCAGTGAGGCGTAGCGCCCGGTGAGCGGCACCACGGCGCCGATCTTGATCGGCTCGCCGCTCGCTGCTTGCTGGCCCGTGCCCGCGGCCGGCGCGGCGGGCCGGGTGTTTTGTGGGCTGCAGGCGAGGAGTAGCCCGATCAGCACAACGCTCAGCGACGAAATAACCGAGTGGGTACGTTTCATGCTTCGGACTCCTAGCAAGCGGAAAAGGCTCGCTGCAGCCGCGCGAATCAGGCTGCCAGCGCATTGGCTCGCGCGCTTGCGCCTATCGTACGTCAACTCAAGCGTGCCGCTCAAGCATGCGGAAAAGTCCACGAAACTTGGCTTTGCCGGGTCCGGCGCCTTGGTATTGGCTAATCTGCTAGCTCACAATATCATTCGGGTAGCAGGTGCCCAGCTTGCGGAGGGAGGGGCGGGTCCTGGTGATCGAGTCGACGCCGGTGCCTTCGGAGCGCCCCGCACGGCGCGGCGCGGGGGGCGCGCCCCGCGAAACCGCGGTGCTGGTCGTGCAGCTTGCCGACCGGCGGCTCGCCATACCGAGCGCCGTGGTCGAGCGGGTGCTGCCGATGGCCGAGCTGACGCCACTGCCCGACCCCCCGCCCGGGATCGTCGGCCTGCTGAACGTCGCCGGCGCAACGCTGCCGGTGGTCGATCCGCGCCCGCGCCTGGGCCTCAGCACCCCGGCCGTGCGGCCCGATCAGCACCTCGTGCTCGTCGCCGCCCCCACACCCTATCTGCTCTGGGTGGACCGCGTGGAGACGCTGACCGTCGCGCCGGTCGAGACGCTGGCCGTCGGCGCCGGGGACGAGGCGCGCGGGGTCGCGCGTCTGGGCGCGGCCGCGGTGCCCCTGTTGGCGGTCGATCGGCTGGCGCCCGCGCCGGCCGCGGCCGCGCGGAAGCCGGTCTGATGTGCGCCGCGTCCGCGCGGCCGCGCGCCGCCCAGCTGGACCCGCCGTTGCGTCCCTCCTACTTGCAGCTCGTGGAGCAGCACTACGGGCTGCACCTGACTCCCCACCAGGCGCGCGATCTCGACGCGGCGGTCCGGGACCTGCTACCCGAGGCGGGAGTCGCCAACGCGGCTGCGCTCTACGACCTGCTGGCCGCGGGCGGCCGCCCCGATCTACTGGAGACGCTCGCCGCGCGGCTGACCGTGGGCGAGACGCATTTCTTCCGCATCGGGCCGCAGATCGACGCGCTCCGGCAGATCGTCCTGCCGGACGTGCTCGCGCGCCGCGCGCCGCCACGCCGCCTGCGCCTGTGGTCGGCGGGCTGCTCCAGCGGCGAGGAGACCTACACCCTCGCTATTCTCGTGCGCGAGGCGCTCACGGATGCCGACGCCTGGCAGGTCGATCTGGTGGGAACGGATATCAGCCGCCCGGCGCTGGCCGCCGCGCGCCGCGCCGTCTACGGCGAGTGGTCGTTCCGCGGCACGCCGCAGGCGGTTCGCGGCCGCTACTTCCAGGCCGAGGGCAGCCACTGGCGGCTCGACCGCTCGATCCGCGAGATGGCGCGCTTCGCCTACCTGAACCTCGCGGCCGACGCGACCACGTGGCAGGCCGTGGTGGGGACCGACCTGGACGTGATCCTCTGTCGGAACGTCACGATTTACTTCGGCCGCGAGGCGGCCCAGGCGCTGTACGCGCGGCTGGCCGCCGCGCTGGCGCCCGGCGGCTGGCTGGTGCTCGGCCCCTCGGACCCGGCCCCCGAGCTGGCCGCCGGGCTCGATTGGGTCTTCGCGCCGAACGCGGTGCTGTGGCGACGGCCGCTGCCGGAGCCGCCCGCGAGTGAGCCGGCCGCCACGTCCGCCCTGGCGCCCGCCCCGCGCCGGCCGCCGCCCGCTCCCCGCCGCGTGCCCTCCACGCTCGACCGGCGACGCCGGGCGCTCGCCACGCCAGCGGCGCCCCGCGCGGCCTCGGCCACGCCGCCTCCGGTGGCGCGGGCCGCGGCGGGCGGCTCCGCCGCGGCCCGCCGGGCGGCGCTCGCTCGCCGCGTCGCCGCCGCGCCCCTCGACGCCGACGCCCAGCTGCAGCTCGGCCTGCTGGACCTGGACGACGGCGCGGCGGAGCGGGCGCTGGGCAGCCTGCGTCGGGCGGCGTTTCTGGCCCCCGACAGCGCCCTCGCCCACTACAGCCTGGGGCGCGCCTGGCAGCGTCTGGGCGACGCCGCCCGCGCGCGGGCGGCGCTGCTGCACGCGCGCCGGCTGCTCGCGGCCGTCGCGGATACGGCCCCCGTCGCCGGCGGACACGACCTCCCGGCCGGCGAGCTACGCGCCGCCGTCGAGGCCGAGCTGCGCGTGCTGGACGGCGTGCCGTCGCCTCACGGCGAGGACCGCCGATGAGCCGAGACGGGCCACCCGACGCCGCCGAGCGCGCGGCCGAGGCGCAGGCGGCCGCCATCCTGCGGGAGCGAGCGCGCCGGCTGGCCCTGGCGCCGGTCGTCACGCCGCGCGCCGACGTGGTCGAGGCGCTGACGTGTCGCGTCGGGGAAGAGCAATACGCCGTGCCGCTGGCCGCGCTGCGCGGGCTGGAGCGCGCGGCCGGGCTGACGCCGCTGCCGTGTACGCCGCCGTTCGTCGCGGGCCTCCTCAACGTGCGGGGCGAGGTCGTCGCGGTGCTCGACCTGGGCGTGGCGCTCGGCCTCCGCGCGGCACCGGCGGCCGGCGGGGCCGGCCAGGTGCTCCTGGTGGAGACGGCGCGGGGGCGCGTGGGCCTGCTGGTGGACGAGGTGTTCGACGTGCGCCAGCTGTCGCGCGCGGCGCTGGCGCCCTCGCTGTCCCACCGCGACTACGCGGCGGGCGTGGCGGACGCGCGAACGGTGCTCCTCGCCGTCGACCGGCTGCTGGCCGACGGGCGCTTCGAGGTAGACGAGGACGTTCCCTGACGAGGAGGGACGCGCATGGCAGGCTGGGTGGTCAGGCGAGTCTCGACGACGTTGCGCGGACCCATGCCCCGCCACTGGCGGGTGGCGGGCCTGTCGCGCCGGGGCGGCCGATGAAACCGCTGCGCGACCTGGCGCTGCGCTGGAAGCTGCTAGCCGCGTTCGCGCTCGTGCTGGCGATCGTGGTGGCGCTGAACGCCTACGTCTACCAGCGCTCGATCAACACTCTTCAGGCGCGAGCGGCTGTAGAGCGCTCCCGTCAGGCCATCGCGTCCAGCTCCGACCTGCTGGAAGCGTTATTGAATATGGAGACCGGGTATCGCGGGTTCCTCATCACCGGCGTCGATGAGTTTCTGGAGCCGTACAATCAGGGGCGGCAGGAGTATCAGACCGCGCTGGAGCGCGTGAAGCAGGCCGCGGCAGATGATCCCGAGCAGCTGCGCCGCTGGCAGGATGTGGACCAGCGGGTAGCAGCCTGGCAGCGGGAGGTGCTCGACCCCGGCATCCAGCTCCGTCGCGACGTAAACCAGGGGACGAGCACCTACGACAGCGTCATCCGGTTCGAGGCGCTCGGCGTGGGCAAGCGCTACTTCGACGGCTTGCGCGCGGTCATCAGAGACGCGCAGAGCGCCGAGAGCGCCCTCCTGCAGCAGCGCGACGCGCGCGAAACCGAGGCCAGCGAGCGCCTGCACTGGGTGATCGTGGGGGGCACGCTCGCCGCGGTGCTCGCCGGGGCACTGGTCGCCATCGGGCTGGCGCGCTGGCTCGCCGGGGCGATGGGGCGGCTCGGGCGCGCGGCAGCGGGTATCGCGGCGGGCGACGTGGACCAGCGGATCGACCTCCGCTCGAAGGACGAGATCGGCCAGCTGGCCGACTCCTTCCGGGCAATGGTGGCCTACCTGCGCCGCATGGCGAGCGTCGCCAACAGCATCGCGCAGGGCGACCTGACGCGCGAGGTCCAGCCCCAGTCGGCCCACGACGCGCTCGGCGTCGCCTTCGCCAGCATGGTGACGAACCTGCGCGAGCTGACGGGCGCGCTGCAGGCCGCGGCGCGCGATCTGGCCAGCGCCAGCAACGAGATCCGCGTGGCGGTGTCGCAGCAAACGTCGGGCGCCGCCGAGCAGTCCGCGGCCATCACCCAGACGACGGCGACGGTGGACGAGGTGAAGGCGTCCGCCGACCAGGCCAGCGGGCTGGCGGTGGTAGTGTCGGACACCGCCCAGCAGGCGAACCGCGTCGCCGCCGATGGGGTGGAGGCCGTGGCCAACGCCACGGCCGGCATGGGGACGATTCGGGAGCAGGTGCAGTCCATCGCCGACGACATCCTCGCGCTCTCGGAGCAGTCGCAGCAGATCGGGGACATCATTACCACGGTCGGCGACCTGGCCGACCAGTCCAACCTGCTGGCGCTGAACGCCGCGATCGAGGCCGCGCGCGCGGGCGAGCACGGCAAGGGGTTCGCGGTGGTGGCCGCCGAGATTCGCGCGCTGGCCGAGCAGTCGAAGGCCGCCACGGCCCAGGTGCGGACCCTCCTGTCCGACATCCAGCGCGCGACCAACGCCGCCGTGCTGGCCACCGAGCAGGGCACCAGCGGCGTCGATCACGGCGTGCAGCTCACGGCGCAGACCGGGCGCACGATCGACGAGCTGGCCCGAGTGATTCAAGACACCGCGCGCTCGGCGCAGCAGATCGCCGCCGCCGTGCGCCAGCACTCGGTCGGCATGGAGCAGATCGCCGCGGCGATGGCGAACATCAACCAGGTGACCAGTCAGAGCCTGGCGGCCACCACGAACACGCAGCAGGCCGCGGAGCACCTGTCCGATCTGGCTGCTCGGCTGGACGGGCTCGTCGCCCGATATCAAGTGTGAGGGCGGGAGGCGTGACGGAAGCCGATCCTCGCTGGCAGCAGCTGCGCGCGGCGTTCAGCGCCGAGCTTGACGAGCGTGTGCGCGAGCTAAACCAGCTCTTGCTGCGGCTCGAACGCGGCGAGGCGGTCGGCGCGGCGCGCGCCGAGACGTTCGACGCCCTGTTCCGCGAGGCCCACAGCCTGAAGGGCGCCGCCCGCGCCGTCGGCCTCGGGGACGTGGAGCGTTTGGCGCACGCGCTGGAGTCCGCGCTGGGCACGGCGCGGGCCGACCCGGCGACGCCCGGCCCCGCGTGGTTCGACGTCGTCTACCGCGCGGTGGACACGCTCGCGCCGCTCTATCGCGCCGCCCTGGCGGGCCGCGGTACGGACGGCGTGGACCTGCCCGCCACGCTCGACGCCCTCGAGGCCGCCCCGGCCCCCGCGCCCGCCAAGCCGCCGGAGCTGCCCGGCGCCGCGGCGGCCCCGCCGCCCGAGTCGCCCGCTGGCGCGGCCCCGGCGGAGCGCGCGGCAGCCGCCGCGCCGGCAGGCGGGGCGCCCGCGGCATCGGTGCCCCCGGCGTCGCCCATCCCGCCGGGCGCCGAACCGCCCGCGGCGCTCACTGGCGAGCCGTCCCCGACGCTGAGCCACCGGCCCCCGCCCGAGGGCCTGGGGGCGCCAGCGGCGGCCCCGCCCGATCGCGCGGCGCCCCCCATGCCCGACGCGGGGGGCGGGGCGGTCGCGCCGGCGGCCGAGAGCGTGCGCGTGGCCGTGGACAAGCTCGACGCCCTGCTCGCCGCCGCGGGCGAGCTGACCGTGGCGCACATTCGCGTTCGCCAGCGGCTGAGCGAGGTGGCGGCCATGCGCGACGAGCTGCAACGCTGGCGCCGCCAGCGCCGCACCGAGCGCCGCCTGCGCACGCGCCTCCAGCGCGCGCTGCCGGTCGCCGAGCAGATCGACCGCCCGAGCGCGCAGGCGCTCGCGGCGCTGCTGCGCTTCGACGAGCGAGCCGAGCGCGTGACCCAGGCGCTGCTGGAGCGCACGGAGCAGTTCGTCGCCCGCCTGCGCGACGATACGGCGCAGCTCGGCCTCGTCGCCCGCGCCATCGAGGACGACGTGCTGGCCGTCCGGTTGCTGCCCATCGCCACGCTCTATGGGCCGTTCGAGCGCCTGGTGCGCGACCTGGCCCGCCACCAGGGCAAGGAGGTCCACCTGGTGCTGGAGGGCGGCGCCACGGAGATCGACCGCAAGATCATCGAGCAGGTGCGCGATCCGCTCATGCACATGCTCCGCAACGCCGTGGACCATGGCATCGAGCTGCCGGCGGCCCGCGCGGCGCTGGGCAAGCCGCGCGCCGGCACGATCCGGCTGGCCGCGTCGCAGCGCGGCGGCACCATCGAGATCGCGCTGGCGGACGACGGCGGCGGCCTGGACCCCGCCCGGCTGCGCGAGACGGCCGTCGCCAAGGGGATTCTCACGCGCGCGGAGGCGGACACGCTGAGCGACGCCGCGGCGCTCGACCTGATCTTCCGGCCCGGCTTCTCCACGAGCGCGGTCATCACCGAGACCTCCGGGCGCGGCGTGGGCATGGACGTCGTGCGCACGCAGCTCGAGCGCCTCCAGGGCCGGGTGGTGGTCAGCAGCGAGCCGGGGCGCGGCACCGAGTTCACGTTGACCGTGCCGCTGACGCTCGCCACGACCCGCGCCGTCCTGGTGGAGCAGGGCGGTCTGGTGTACGCTATCCCGTCGGCGCTCGTCCAGCGGAGCGGGCGCGTGCGCGAGGCCGAGCTGCGTTGGCTGGAGGGGCGCCGCGCCACGGCGATCGACGGCCAGCCGGTGCCGGTGGCCGAGCTGGGCGTGGTGCTGGAGCGCCCGGCGACGGCGCCCAACGGCCTCCCCGCCGAGAGATGGCGGCCCTTCGTCGTGCTCGCTCAGGGCCAGCGGCGCCTCGCGGTCCTCGTGGACGCCCTCGTCGGCGAGCAGGAGATCGTCGTCAAGCCGCTGGCCTGGCCGCTGCGCCGCGTGCGCAACGTCGGCGGCGCCGCCGTGCTCGGCTCGGGCCAGCTCGTCGCCATCTTGAACCCGGTGGACCTGCTGCGCACCGGCTTGCGGCAGGCGGCGCAGGCGCCCGCGAGTCCAGCACCGCGCGCCACAGCCGCGCCCGCGGGCAATGGGGCGGCCGGCCGCCGCGCCCGCCTGCTCGTCGTGGACGATTCGCTGACGACGCGCATGCTGGAGCGCAGCATCCTCGAAGCGGCAGGCTACGAGGTCCTGGTGGCCGGCGACGGCGCCGAGGCGCTCGACGTGCTGCGGCGCGAGCCGGTCGACCTCGTCGTGTCGGACGTGGACATGCCCCGGCTCGACGGCTTCGGCCTGACGAGCGCGATTCGCCGCGACGAGGCCCTGCGACGGCTGCCCGTCGTGCTCGTCACCTCGCTCGCCGCCCAGGAGCACCGCGAGCGCGGCGTCGCGGTCGGCGCCGACGCTTACCTCGTCAAGAGCGGCTTCGATCAGGTCCAGCTGGTCGAGACGGTCGGCAGGCTGCTGTGAGGCTCGACCCGCCCCGCCCCGCCTCGCCGCGCCGGACGCGCGTGCTCGTGGTCGACGACTCCCCGACCCAGCGCGCGATCCTCGTCGCCCTCCTGGCCAGCGACCCCGAGCTGGAGGTGGTGGGCTGGGCCGCCAACGGCGAGGAAGCGGTCCGCGCCGCCGCTCGCCTGAGGCCCGACGTCATCACCATGGACCTCCGTATGCCCGTCATGGACGGGCTGGAGGCCACGCGCCGTATCATGCACGAGACGCCGACGCCGATCGTCATGGTCACGGCCAGCGCGTCCGGCCGGGACCGCGACCTGGCGTTCGCCGCGCTGGACGCCGGGGTGCTGGCCTTCGTGCCGAAGCCGGCGCTCGCCGCGGCCGGCGGCCCCGCCGCGGACGACCTGGTGCGCACCGTCAAGAGCATGGCGGCGGTGAAGGTCATTCGTCGCTGGGCGCCGGAGCGCCTGACGCATCCGCCGGCCGCCCTCCCGGCCGCGCCCGCCCCGGCCCACGGGCGCCCGCCGGCCCTCGTCGCCATCGGCGCGTCGACCGGCGGCCCCCAGGCGCTGCACGAGATCCTGACGCGGCTGCCGGCGACCTTCCCGCTGCCGATCGTCGTCGTGCAGCACATCGCCGAGGGCTTCGCCGCGGGCCTGGTGGACTGGCTGCGCCCGCTGTGCGCCCTGCCGATCCAGCTCGCCACGCCGGGCGCCGCGCTCGACCGTCCGGCGGTCCACGTAGCGCCGACGGGGCGGCACCTCGTCGTGCGCGGGCGCGCGCTGGCGCTCTCGGACGAGGCGCCGGTGTCCGGCCACCGCCCGTCGGCCACGGTGCTCTTCCGCTCCGTGGCCCAGGAACACGGCGGCCGGGCGATCGGCGTGCTGCTCAGCGGCATGGGCGACGACGGCGCCGCGGGGCTGCGCGACCTCAAGCGGGCCGGCGGCGTGACGATCGCGCAGGACGAGGCCTCGTCCGTCGTCTTCGGCATGCCGGCGGTCGCCATCGGCATGGGCGTTGTCGATCACGTCCTGCCGCCGTCCGCCATCCCGGCGCTGCTCGCGCAGCTGGCCGCGGGGCGGGCCCGGGGGTAGCGATGGACGCCTGGGCGTACCTCGACGAGTTTCGCGCCGAGGCCGAAGAGCATCTCCGCGCCCTCGACGACCAGCTCCTGCAGCTGGAGCGCGACCCCGCGGACCCAGCGCCCATCCGCGCGATGTTCCTGTCGGCGCACACGATCAAGGGCGGCGCGGCGATGCTCGGCCTCGCCGACGTGCAGGGCCTGGCCCACGCGATGGAGGACGAGCTGGGGCGCCTGCGCGATCGCGGCGCCGCCCTGGACCCCGCCAGCGCCGACCTGTTGTTCCAGGCCACCGATGTGCTGCGCGATCTCGTCGCCCGCGCCACCCCCGACGCGCCCTCCGACGACCCCCGTATCACGCCGCTCGTAACCGCCCTGCGCGCGAGGGCTCGGGGCGGGGCCGGGGGGAACAGTGGGCCAACGCCGACCGCCGCGGGCGCCGCGCGGCCCCCTTCCCCCGCACCCCTATCCCCCGCGCCGCGCGCGTTGCTCGTGGAGGACTCGCCCACCGTGCGTATGCTAGAGTCCATGTTGCTCACCGAGGCCGGCTACACGGTCGAGGCGCTCGCCGACGGCGCCGAGGCGCTGGCACGGGCGCTGCGGGAGCCGTATCACCTGCTGGTTACGGGAATCGAGACGCGCGGGCTGCGGGGCCTGGACCTGGCGGCCGCGTTGCGGCAGCAGGGCCGCGGCGCGGCGCTGCCGATCATCGTGATGAGCAGCGACGAGAACCCCGTCAACCGCGAGCGCGCCGCCGCGGTCGGCGTCCAGGCGTACATTCGCAAGGGCGCCTCCGGGGAGCGGCGGCTGCTGGAGGCGGCCCGCGAGCTGTTGCCGCGGCATGAGGAGTAAGGTGCAGTTCTTTGTCGTCGACCTGGAGTTCAGCGGCTTCGTGCCGGGCTACCATGAGATTCTGGAGATTGGGGCCGTCGCGCTCGACGCCGAATACGCCGTGCGCGAGGAATGGGCGATGCGCGTGGCCGCCGAGCACCCCGAGCGGGCGAGCGACTGGGTGCGCGCGCACCAGCAGCACCTGCTGGCGGGCGGCACGCCCCTCGCCGAGGCGATCCCGGCGTTCGTGCGCTGGGTCGAGGCGTTGCGGGGCGAGGACACGGCGCTCTACGTGGGCTGGACCTGCGGCGCGGACCTGGAGCACCTGGAGACCGCCTACCGCACCTGCGATCTGGCGTCGCCCTTCCACTACCGGCACGTCGAGCTGAACAGCGTCGTCGTCGGCCGGCTGGGGCTGCCCTGGGACTACGATCACAGCGCCGCCCGTCGCCTGCTCGGCGTCCCCGGCGCTGGCTCCCACGTCGCGCTGGCCGACGCGCGCGAGGCCGCCGCGGTCTTTCAAGCGGTCATGCGCTGGCCCGTCGTGCGCCCCGAGGGTATCCTCAGCGCCGAGCCCGAAGGCGGGGCGTCCCCGGACGCGACCGCGCCCGCCACTACCTGATCGCCGCCCACCCGCCTCCCACTTTCTCCCACCGGGCGCTGCCGCTTCCGCCCGGGGCCGCGCGCCGCCCGCCGGCCGCGCCCCCGGGCTACCCTCGCACGGCCTGAGCGCCGTTTGCGCGCCAGGCGAGCAGCCGATGTGTCGTAGGGCGGCTCTCGTGGCCGCCACCCCGTCGCCAGCGACTGTTCACCGAAGCTGCAAGCCGCTGTAGCGGGCGCCAGGAAGACGGACCCGCGAGCATCTGTTCACCGCTTATGGTGCGCCCGGCGCGTAATGGCGCGAGTGCGCGAATCAAATCTTACGCGGGGTCCAACCTTGCCGCTCGCGGAAGGGGGTGCCTAGAATGTGGCACGTTGTGGATAACTGTGGGGATAAGTGGAAGGGCGGTGGATAACCGACGGTGTTCCTCGGCGAGTTCGAGCACAGCCTGGACGATAAAGGGCGTCTGGCCATTCCGGCAAAGTTTCGCCCGGAGCTCGGCCAGGGGCTCGTCCTCACCCGAGGACTCGACCGCTGCTTGTTCGCCTGGCCCATGGCCGAGTGGCAGATCGTCGCCGACAAGCTCGGCCGGCTGTCGCTGATGCACGCCGAGGCCCGCCGGCTCCAGCGCCTGCTGTTCGCCGGCGCCGTCGACACGCAGCTCGACCGCTTGGGCCGAGTGCTGGTGCCGGCGTTCTTGCGCGGCTACGCCGGGTTGCAAGACGCCGTCGTCGTGGCCGGCGTCCTGAATCGCATTGAGATCTGGGATCGCAGCCAATGGGCCGAGGAGCGCACGGCCGCCGAGGAGCACAGCGCCGAGCTGGCCGAGCACCTCTCGGAGCTGGGACTCTAGTGAGTGCTGCGTTGCCAGTGCTGGGCCCATCTCAGCACGCAGCACTCGCCACTCAGCACTCGCCGGTGCTGTACGCCGAGACGCTCGCAATTCTCGCGCCGCGACCGGGAGAACGGTATATTGATTGCACGGTCGGCGGGGGCGGGCACGCGGAGGGCGTGCTGCTCCGCTCCAGTCCAACCGGGCAGCTGCTCGGGCTGGATGCCGACCCGGCGGCGCTCGCTCGTGTCGAGGAGCGGCTGGCGCCGTTCGGCAGCCGTGTGCGGCTGTGCCACGCGAACTTCCGAGACGTGGGCCGCTGTGCCGCGGCGGCACGGTTCGCCGCCGTCGACGGCATCCTGTTCGACTTGGGGCTCTCGTCGGACACGCTGGAAGCCTCGGGCCGCGGCTTCTCGTTCCGCCGCGACGAGCCGTTGGACATGCGCTTCGATCCCACGACGGGCGAGCCGGCGGCCGCGTTGCTGGCGAATAGCAGCGAGGCCGCGCTGCGCGACGTCCTGTCGCGCTACGGTGAGGAGCCGGCGGCCGGGCGGCTGGCCCGCGCCCTCGTCGGGGCGCGCGAACGCGGACCGCTGCGGACGACGGGCGACCTGCTGGCCGTGGTGGAGCGCGTGCTCGGGCCGCCGCGCGGCCGCACGCACCCGGCGACGCGCACGTTTCAGGCGCTCCGCATCGCGGTAAACGATGAGCTAGAGAGCCTCCGCCTGGGGCTGGCGGCGGCCGTGGAGCTGCTCGCGCCGGGCGGCCGCTTGGTCGTCATTACCTTTCACTCGCTGGAGGACCGGATCGTCAAGCAGTTCTTGCGGACCGAGAGCGGCGGCGAGTGCCGCTGCCCCCCGGGCCTGCCCGTCTGCGTCTGCGCCCGGGCGCCGCGCCTCCGGCTGTCTACGCGCAAGCCCATCGTGCCATCCGAGGTGGAGATCGCTCGCAACCCGCGCGCGCGCAGCGCCAAGCTGCGCGCCGCCGAGCGCCTAGCGACGGAATCTGAAGGCGACACATGAGACACTGGTCGCAGCGCCACGCGCTCGCCGTCGACGACTGGGACGTCGAGGACGAGGAGCCGGAGCCGGAGGCGGAAGCCTCGGCCCGCGTCGGGCGCCCGCTGCGCGAGCGGCGCCGCGCCTGGGTGCCCCTCGGCATCCTCGGCTTCGGGCTGGCGCTGCTGCTGTACTCGATGCAGCTCGGCAGCTTCACCACGTCGGGCTACGACTTGCAGCGCCTGCACAGCGAGCGCGACGAGTGGCGCCAGCGCAACGAGCAGCTCGACCTGGAGCTGGCGAAGGTCCAGTCCCTGGCCTGGATCGAGGTGGAAGCGGTACAACGCCTGGGGATGCAGAAGGCGTCGCACGTCACCTATCTCGAGGTGCCCCCGGGCACGGCCGCCGCGCCGGACCAGGGGGCGAGCGCGACGGTGACGGCCGCGCCGAGCACCGAACCGGCGCACTCGGCGTTCGGCGACGTGCTGGCGCTGTGGCGCGGCCTGCTGGCGCAGCTCGTGCCGCCTATTGACGCGCGCCCGTAACGTTTCGCGATCTGGCCCACGAGATTCGTGACGAACGCTTGCCGCGGACACCCGTGTGCGCGTCGTTGAGCAGGGACCTGTGAGAGTCATCAGCGGCGAGGCAATCGCCTCGACCTGGCGCCTGTGGGTGCTCGGCATCGCCATCATGGCGTGCGCGAGCGTCGTGTTTGCTCGCCTGTACACCTACCAGGTGCTGGAGCACGATCGCTTCCAGAGCCTGGCCGACGACGAGCAGGTCGAGGACCAGATCATCCACCCTAAGCGCGGCGCCATCCTGGATACCGGCCGCCGCCCCCTCGCCATCAGCGTCATGTATGACAACCTGTATGCCTACGGTCCGGGCGTGAAGGACCCCGACGGCACGGCCGCCGCGCTCGCGCCGCTGCTCGAGATGCCCGTCCCGGAGGTGCGGGCGAAGATCGACCCGCAAAACCGCATCGCCTCGCTGATCCGGGGGCGCCTGCCCGCCAGCCTGAGCGCGAGCATCTCGGCACTGCACCTGCCCGGCATCTACCTCCAGCCCACGCCCTACCGCGACTACCCGGAGGGCAGCCTCGCCGCGCAGATCCTTGGCTTCATCGGGGTCGACGCCCACGGCCTGGCGGGACTGGAGCTGAGCTTCGACGACGAGCTGCACGGCGACGCGGGGCGCCTCATTAGCGCCCGCGACACCACCGGCCAGGAGATCGCCGTCGCCCGCCGCGAGTTCGTGCCGCCCCGCGACGGCGCCGACCTCGTGCTCACGATCGACCGCTACTTGCAGCGTGTCGCCGAGCGCGAGCTGGAGCGCGGCGTCCGCGAGAACAAGGCGGTGGGCGGCAAGCTGATCATCATGGACCCGACCACCGGCGCCATCCTGGCGGCGGCGAGCTACCCGACCTACAACGTGACGGAGCCGCCGCGCCCGGATCAGGCGGCGCTCCAGAAGCCAACCATCGTCACCGACGTGTACGAGCCGGGCTCGGTCGTCAAGCTCGTGACGATGAGCGGCGGGCTCGAAGAGGGCCTGGTCACGCCCGATACCACCGTCCAGGACAACGGCTCGGTGCTGGTGGACGGCGTGCGGATCAGCAACTGGGACCACGCGGGCCACGGCCTGGAGACGATGCGCGAGGTGCTCATCAACTCGGCCAACGTTGGCGCCGCGTTCGTCAGCCGCACGCTCGGGCCCGACCGCTTCTACAAGTATTTCGACCTGTTCGGCTTCGGCCAGCCGACCGGCGTGGGCCTGCCGGGCGAGGCCGCGGGCAGCTACCGCACGCCCGCTGATCCGGGCTGGACGAACGTGGACCTGGCCACCAACTCGTTCGGCCAGGGCATGTCGGTGACGCCTTTGCAGATGATCACCGCCATCTCCGCGCTTGCCAACGACGGCGTGATGATGAAGCCGATGCTCGTGAAGGAGCTGCGGCGCGGCGACGAGGTCACGCCGGTCGAGCCCGAGGCGGTGCGCCGCGTCGTCTCGTCCCGCACCGCCGCGCAGATGACCGACATGATGATCTCGGTCTGGAAGCAGCCGGCGGCGATGCAGTACCGGATTCCGGGCTACACGATCGCGTCGAAGACGGGCACGGCCGACACCCCCACGGCGGGCGGCTACCAGTTGAACCGCACCTACGCGTCGCAGATCGGCTTCGGGCCGGCGAACAACCCGCGCTGGATCATGCTGGTCCGTATCGACGCGCCGGAGGCGCTCTACGGTGGCGCCGCGGCCACCCCGGTGTTCAAGGCGATGGCGGAGGAGCTGTTCACCCACCTGCGAATCCCCCCCGAGGAGCCGGTGCCCACGCCGACGCCCGCGCCCCGGAGCCCGAGCGGCGGCCCGGGGCCAGCCGTCGGGGGCCAGACGGCGGGAGCCCCGGCCCAGGCGCCGGTCGCCCGGCCGACGGCGGTGCCGCTGAACGGAGCGCGCCAATGACCATGCCCATCGCCGGCCCCCGGCGCCCGGCTCCCGATGCCCAGCTGGCCGGCCAGCGAGCGTTGGTCGTCGGGTTGGCGCGCGAAGGGACCGATCTGGCGCGCTACCTCGTCGCCGCGGGCGCGGACGTCTGCGTGACGGACCGGCGGCCGGCGACCGAGCTGACCGCGTCGCTGGACGGCCTGGAGGGGCTGCCCATCCGCTACGCGCTCGGCGGGCATCCACCGGCGCTGCTCGACGACCGGGACACGCTCTACCTGAGCCCCGGCGTGCCGCCCGAGCTGCCGCTGGTCGTCGAGGCGCGCCGGCGCGGCCTGGCGCTCAGCAGCGCCACGGAGCTGTTTCTGGCGCGCTGCCCGGCCCCCGTCGTGGGCATCACCGGCAGCAGCGGCAAGACCACCACGACCGCGCTCACGGGCGAGGTGTTCCGCCGCGCCGGCCGCACCGTGTTCGTGGGCGGCAACATCGGCGTGCCGCTGCTCGGCCGCTTGCCCGAGATCACGCCCGCGGCCTGGGTCGTGCTGGAGCTGAGCAGCTTCCAGCTCGAGCCGCTCCGGCGCAGCCCCCACGTCGCGGCCATCACCAACATCACCCCCAACCACTTGGACCGCCACCCCAGCATGGAAGCCTATACGGCCGCGAAGTACCAGATCGTCGCCCACCAGCAGCCCGCCGATTGGGCCGTGCTGAACGCCGATGACCCGCTCGCCGCGGCGGCGCCCGGCGCCGCGCGTCGCCTGCGGTTCAGCCTGGCCGGGCCAGTCGAGGGCGCCTACCTGGCCGACGACTGGCTCGTGGTACGGCGCGGCGGGCGGGAGACGCGGGTGGCCCCGCGCGCCGTGCTGCGGCTGCTCGGCCGCCATAACCTGGCGAACGCCCTCGCCGTGTGCGCCATCGCCGCCGCGGCCGGCATCCCGCCGGAGGCCGTCCGCGCCGCGCTGGCCGAATTCCCCGGCGTCCCTCACCGCCTGGAGATCGTGGGTGAGGTGGACGGTGTGCGCTACGTGAACGACTCGATTGCCACGTCGCCGGAGCGCAGCATCGCCGCCCTGGAGAGCTTCGACGCGCCGATCGTGCTCCTGGCCGGCGGGCGCGACAAACACCTGCCTTGGGACCGCTGGGCGGCGGTCGTCGCGCGACGGGTGCGCCACCTCGTGTTGCTCGGCGAGGCGCAGGACCTGATCGCCGCGGCGGCGCGAGCACACGGCGCGGCGGCGGTGCCCCAGCACCGCGCGGCCACGCTGGACGCGGCCATCGCGCGAGCGCACGAGCTGGCCCGGCCGGGCGACGTGGTCCTGCTCGCGCCGGGCTGCACCAGCTACGATCAGTTCCGCGACTTCGAGGAGCGCGGCGCGCGCTTCCGCGCCGCCGTCCAGGCCCTGGCGCCCTCGGCCCCCCAATCTTGGGGGGAGCACGAGGACCGCCCAGGCGATGGCGCCCACTCGCTGGGGACGCCAGCCCCCTCTCCCACGGGGAGAGGGCGGGGGGCGAGGGCGATAGCCCCCTCTCCCTCTGGGAGAGGGCGGGGGGTGAGGGCGGGCGCCGCCGCGACCAGCAGCCTGCCGCATCGGGAGAGGAGCGCCAATGACTGAGTCGCCGCGGCGCCCGCCTGACCTCTGGCTGCTCGTGGCCGTCCTGCTGCTGCTCGTGGCCGGCATCGTCTGGGTGTACAGCTCCAGCTTCATCGTCGCGCACAACGAGTTCGGCGACGACAACTACTTCCTCACGCGGCACTTGATCGCGCTGGCGGGCGGACTGGTGCTGATGGGCTTCCTGGCGGGCGTGGACTACCGGCGCTGGCGGCGCTGGGCGCTGATGGGGATGGTCGTCTCGGTCGGGCTGCTGGTGGTCGTCCTCATCCCCGGCTTGGGCGTCGAGGTGTACGGCTCGCGGCGCTGGCTCCAGACTGGAGGGCTGTTGCCGGGCGCGCAGCCCAGCGAGCTGGCCAAGATCGCCGTCATCGTCTTCATCGCGAGCTGGCTGGCGAGCGGCCGCGAGCGGGCGAGCGGCCTCAAGAGCGGCTCCCTGCCGTTCCTGGGGCTCGTCGGGCTGGTGGCGTTCCTGATCATGCGCGAGCCCGACATGGGCACGACCATCGTGCTCGTGCTGGCGGCCGCGACGGTGTTCTGGGTCGCCGGCGCGAACGTCGTGCACGTGGCCGGCGCCGCGGGGGTCGGCGTCGCCGCGATGGCCTGGCTGGTCACCTCGGCCGCGTATCGGGCGCAGCGCCTGCAAGGGTGGGCGGACCCCTGGTCGGACCCGCTGGGCGCCGGCTGGCACACCAAGCAGGCGCTGACCGCGCTCGGCTCCGGCGGCCTGGTGGGGCGCGGGCTCGGCGCCAGCCTGGCCAAAGCGTACTACCTCCCCAGCGCCCACACCGACGCCATCTTCGCGGTGATCGGCGAGGAGCTGGGCCTGCTCGGCACCGGGCTCGTGCTGCTGCTGTTCGTCTGCATCGCCTGGCGCGGACTCGTCATCGCCCACCGCGCGCCCGACCGCTTTGGCCGCTTGCTGGCCGTCGGTACCACGGCGCTTATCGTCTGGCAGGCGCTGCTGAACATGATGGTGGTCACCAACGCCGTCCCCTTCACCGGCGTCACCCTGCCCTTCGTGAGTTTCGGCGGCTCCTCGCTCGTCATCTCGCTCGCGGCCATTGGCCTGCTGCTCGGCGTCTCGCGCGCCACGCCGCGCCCGGAGCCGGCCGAGCTGCGGCCGGCGGTGCCGCGGCGTGCCGAGCGCCCCCTCCTGGGAACTCCCCGCCGGCGGCCGGCGGCGGCCCGCCCGGCGCGTCCCGCGCTGGCCAGCCGGCCGCTGTCGTCGGTCAGCCGCTCCGGCGCCAGGGCGCGCTACGCGGACCGCGGTTAGCCGCGCCGCGGGTCTGGAGCTCCGTCTTGTGGATGACTGATCGCTGATGGCCGATTGCTTGCCGCTGGCTCTCGACGCCGTGCGCCATGCCCACTTCGTGGGTATCGGCGGCTCCGGCATGAGCGGGCTCGCGCGCCTGTTCCGCGAGCGCGGCCAGGGCGTCTCCGGCTGTGATGCCCGGCCGGGCCCCGCGTCCGACGCGCTGGTCGCCCACGGTGTGCCGGTGTACACCGGCCACGCGGCGGCGCACGTCGACGCGGCCGATCTGGTGGTCGTCACCGCGGCGGTGGCCCACGACAACCCAGAGGTGCGGGCCGCGCGGGCGCGGGGCATCCCGGTGCTTAGCCACGCCGACGTGCTGGGCCTGCTCACCGCGCGGGCGCTCGGGATCGCGATCGCGGGCACCCACGGCAAGACCACCACCACGGCGCTGGTCGGCTTCTTGCTGGAGCGGGCCGGACGCGACCCGACCATCCTGGCCGGAGCGGAGATGCTGAACTACGGCGCAAGCGTGCGCCTGGGGCGCGGGCCGCACGTCGTCGTCGAGGCGGACGAGTACGATCGGCGCTTCCTGCGGCTGACCCCCCGGGTGGCCGTCGTGACCAGCGTCGAGGCCGACCACCTCGACTACTTCCGCGACCTCGCCGAGATCGAGGCGACCTTTGCCGCCTTCGTGGACCGCCTGCCCGCTGAGGGGCGCCTGATCGCCTGCGCCGACGACGCGGGTGCCCGGCGCCTCGCCGCGCCCCAGCGCATCGCCTACGGCCTGACCGCCCAGGCCGGCTGGCGGGCGCGCGCCTGCGCGCCGCGGCGCTGGCCGACGCGCCCGGCGAGGAGGCCCTGCCTCGGTACGGCATGGAGTTCGTCGCGGTCGCCCCGGACGGCGCGGAGGCCGCCGTGCGGCTGCCGCTCGTCGGGCGCCACAACGTGGCGAACGCTCTTGCCGCGCTGGCGGTCGCGCACGGCGAGGGGGTGCCGCTCGCCGAGGCGGTCGCCGCGCTCCCGGCCTTCCGCGGTACGCGGCGGCGCTTCCAGCCGTTGGGCCGCGCGCGCGGCGTGGCCGTCGTCGACGACTACGCCCACCACCCGACCGCCGTGCGGGCGACGCTCGCGGCGGCCCGCGCCGTCCACGCGGGGCCGCTCTGGGTCGCCTTCCAGCCCCACACCCGCAACCGCACGAGCCGCCTGCTCGCCGAGTTCGCGGCAGCCCTCGCGCTGGCCGACGGCGTACTCGTGACGGCGATCTATGAGCCGGTCGGCCGCGAGCGCGAGCCGATCGCGGTCTCGGGCGCCGATCTGGCCGCGCGCGTGAGCGGCCCCCCGGCCGTCTACGTGCCCGACCTGGAGTCCGCTGCTGCCTACCTGGCCGCCCGCCTGCCGCCCGGCGCCCTCTTGCTCACCATGGGCGCGGGCGACGTAGACCGCCTCGGGCCGCTCGTCCTTGAAGCGCTGGGTGCCGCGCGATGAGCGCTGAGTGGCTGCCGCGCGAGTGGGAAGGCGGCGACGTGCCGTCCGAGCGCCTCGACGCGCTTTACGCCGCACTCAGCACCCAGCACTCCGCACTCGGTATGGCGCTGCGGCGGGCCGAGCCGCTAGCGCCCCACACGTCGATCCGCATCGGCGGGCCAGCCGACCTCTTCCTCGTCGCCACGCGCCCGGAGCAGGTGGCGGCCGCGCTGCGCGCCGCGCACGCGCTCGGCGTGCCGTGTCGAGTGATCGGGGGCGCGAGCAACCTGCTGGTGGCCGACGCCGGCGTGGCGGGCCTGGTGGTGAAGAGCATGTTACGCTCGCCCGTGCGCTACGTGGCCCACCCCGACGAGCCGGGCCGGGTCACCGCCGTCGCGCCGGCGGGGCACTTGCTCGCCAGCTTGGCTCGCCAGACCGCGCGGCGCGGGCTGGCGGGCCTAGTGTGGGCGAGCAACGTGCCGGGGACGGTGGGGGCGGCGGTAGTGAACAACGCGGGCGCCTTCGGCGGCGCGATGGCCGAGGTGCTGGAGCGCGCGCTGGTGGTCGGTCCCTCGGGGCAGACCGCCTACTTGACGCCGGACGACCTGGCGATGGCCTACCGGACCACGCGCCTGAAGCGCCGTGAGCTGGACGACGTCGTGCTCGAGGCGGAGCTGCGGCTGACCGCGGCCGACCCCGGGCCGTTGGCGGCGGAGCTGCGCGCCGTGCGCGATCAGCGGCGCCGCACGCAGCCCGCCGGCTTCAGCGTCGGCTCGACGTTCACCAACCCACCCGGCGACTCGGCCGGCCGGCTGATCGACGCGGCGGGCCTGAAGGGGCGGCGCGTCGGCGGCGCGGAGGTGTCGCCGCTGCACGCCAACTTCATCGTGAACCGCGACCACGCCACGGCCGCCGACGTCTACACGCTCATGCGCACCGTGCAGGACGCCGTCTACGCCCAGACCGGCATCTGGCTGGTGCCCGAGGTCCAGCTCGTCGGCCGCTGGCCGCGCGCCGCGCTCGCCGGCCTGGCGGCGCCGCTCCCCGATCCGCCCGACGGAGGCGCCTGATGGAGACGCGCTCGCGGCCCCGGCCAGTAGCCATGCGCGTGCGGAGCACCACGCGCCCGCGCGCGCGGGCACCGGTCGAGCGCGGGCCGGGCCCGCTCGATCGGCTGGTCAGCGGCCTCCGCGCACCCAACTTCTGGTGGTGGTGTCTGGCGAAGCTGGGCGGCCTCGCCGTGTTGCTGCTCGGTGTCACATTTCTGTATCATCTTCTGACCTCGTCGAGCTACTACGTCAGCGAGGTCACAGTAGACGGCAATCACCTGCTCACGTCGCAACAGGTGGTCGACGCCGCCGCGGTCAGTGGAGTCCATATCCTCTGGGTCAATGGCCGACAGGTCGCCCAGCGCCTGCTTGGGTTGCCTGCCGTGGCGTCCGCCGAGGTTCACCCGATCTTTCCGCGCCGGGTAGCAATTCGCATCACCGAGCGGGTGCCGTACGCCCAGTGGCAATTAGGCGCCGTCACGTTCTTGGTGGACCGGGATGGGCGAGTGATCGGGCCTGCCGCGCGCGGCGACTCGCTGGTCCTGGTGCGCGAGAACCGCGCCGGGACGCTGGAGCCGGGCGCGATGGTGCCCGCCGAGGCCGTGCGGGCGGCGGTGCAGCTCAGCGCCCTCCTCCCGCCGGCCTGGCAGCCGTCTACCGGGGCGTTCGAGTACGCCGCCGACACGGGCATCGCCATTACGACCCGCGGCGGCTGGCAGGTGCGGTTTGGCGACGACACCGATCTGGCCTGGAAGGTGACGACGTTTCAGGCGCTGGCCGCGGAGATCGAGCGCCAGCGCGCCCCCGTGCAGCTGGTCGACGTGCGCTTCCCGGGGCGGCCATACTACCGCTAGCACGGTAGGTGCAATTGCGAACCCGTTGGGATACCGCGGCGCCGGGGCCGGGCGGGGCGCCCGGCGCGGTGGGCGGGCGCTCCACGGCTGATAGCGGATTGCGACGCGCGCTTGCCTGGCCGCGCCGCCGGTGGGCGCGATATACTGCCGCCACGACTACGGCGGAACGGCGGGAGCGGGCGGCCTGGCGGCCACGGGCGCTCTTGCCCCCGAGCCGCGTGGGGGGCGATGAAGGGGCGGTAGGGGCAACGGATGGGGGAGCACATCGTCGTCGGCATCGACGTCGGGACCACCAAGGTGGTCACGCTCATCGGCGAGGTTCTCGTCGATGGGCGCGTCGAGGTGATCGGCGTGGGCATCACCCCCTCGCGGGGGCTGCGGAAGGGCATCGTCGTCAACGTCGACGAGGCCGTCGAAGCGATCGGCGCCTCCGTCCGCAAGGCCGAGCAGCAGTCCGGGTTCAAGCTCGTCGGGGCCTACGTCGGCATCGCCGGCGGCCACGTCGCCTCGGAGAACAGCCACGGCGTCGTGCCGGTCCGCCGCCACGACAAGGTCATTACCCAGGAGGACGTGAACCGGGTCCTGGACGCGGCGCGCATCGTCAACCTGCCGCCCGACCGCGAGATCATCCACATGATCCCGCGCTACTTCGTGGTCGACGGCCAGGAGGGCGTGCGCAACCCGGTGGGCATGCTCGGCCATCGCCTCGAAGTCGAGGCGAACATCGTGACCGGCGCGCTCACGTCGGTCCACAACCTGCTCCGCTGCGTCGAGCGGGTGGGCGTCGGCGTGGACGCCCTGGTGCTGCAAGGGCTGGCGGCTGGCGAGGCGGTGCTCACGGAGGCCGAGAAGGACCTGGGCGTGCTGCTCGTGGACGTGGGCGGCGGCACGACCAGCGCGGCGGTGTTCGTGGACGGCAGTATCAGCCACGCGCTCGTGTTGCCGGTGGGCGGCTACCACCTGACCAACGACATCGCCATCGGCTTGCGCGTGCCGTTCCACACCGCCGAGGAGATCAAGCTGCGCTACGGCTGCGCGCTCGCCAGCGCGATCGACGAAGACCGCGCGCTCAACGGCACCACGCCGAGCGACGGCCGCGGTCGCCAGGTGTCCGAGCGCATGGTGAGCGAGATTCTCGAGGCGCGGCTAGCCGAGACGTTCGAGTTGGTGTACACCGAGTTGCGGCGCGCGGGGTACGATACGAGCCTGCCGGCGGGGGTGGTGCTCACCGGCGGCACGGCTCAGTTGCGCGGCATTCGCGAGCTAGCCGGCGTGGTCTTCCCGGGCGCCGTGCGCGTGGGGGTCCCGCAGGGCGTGACCGGCCTGACCGACGCGCTGGGCACCCCGGCCGCGGCGGCCGCGGTGGGCCTGCTGCGCTGGGGCAGCGTGCAAACCGAGGAGCCCTCGGCCGCACCGCACCGTAAACTGGTAGGGGGGGCGCTCGGCGCCATCAGCCACTGGCTGCGCGCGTTGTTGCCGGAATAGCTATCAGCTATCAGTGGTCAGCCATCAGCAAGCCTGGGAGACGGTAGCCAAGCTTATTGCTGAGTACGAAGCGCTGACTACTGACAACTGACCACTGACAGCTAGAGGGAGGGAGTAGTGTCCGTTGGCGGTGAGTACGAGCGGAACCAGCAGGGCACCGCTCGCATCCTGGTAATCGGCTGTGGCGGCGGCGGCAGTAACGCCGTGAACCGCATGATCCAGGCCGGCGTGCGCGGCATCGAGTTCGCGGCCGTGAATACGGATTTGCAGGCCCTCCACCGCTCGGAGGCGCCGACGCGCATCGGGATCGGTGAGAAGCTGACGCGTGGGCTGGGCGCGGGCGGCAACCCCAGCGTGGGCGAGCGGGCCGCCGAGGAGAGCGCGGAGGAGCTGTTCCACTTGTGCAGCGCCGCCGACATGGTGTTCATCGCGGCCGGCATGGGCGGCGGCACCGGCACCGGGGCCTCCCCCGTGGTGGCCGAGATCGCCCAGAACTGCGGCGCGCTCACCGTCGGCGTCGTCACCAAGCCGTTCGCCTTCGAGGGCGCCCGCCGCCGCCAGGCGGCCGAGCAGGGCCTGGCCCGCCTCAAGGAGAAGGTGAACACGCTGATCACCATCCCCAACGAGCGGCTCCTCCAGGTCGTCGAGAAGCGCACCTCGGTCGAGACGGCCTTTATGATCGTGGACGATGTGCTGCGCCAAGGCATCCAGGGCATCTCCGAGCTGATCACCGAGCCGGGCCTGATCAACCTCGACTTCGCCGACGTCAAGACCATCATGTCCGAGGCCGGCTCCGCCCTCATGGCGATCGGTCGCGGCTCAGGTGAATCGCGGGCGGCCGACGCGGCCCGCATGGCCATCTCCAGCCCGCTGCTCGATCTGTCGATGGAGGGCGCCCGCGGCGTGCTGCTCAACATCACCGGCGGCACCGACCTGACGCTCAACGAGATCAACGAGGCCGCGGAGGTCATCCGCGAGGCCGCCGATCCCGAGGCGAACATCATCTTCGGCGCGGTCGTCGATCCGCGCATGCAGGACGAGGTCAAGCTGACGGTCATCGCGACCGGCTTCGACGGCCGCACCGAGCCCAAGGCCGCCTCGCCGATCGCCGAGCGGCTCCGGTCGCCGGCCCTGCGCGCGCTCGAGCGCCAGCGCGAGCTGGCGGAGCCGCCACCTGCCCCCAGCCCCTACGTCGACGAGGACCTGGAGGTGCCCAGTTTCCTGCGTAAACACTTCCGCGACCGTCGCTGACGCCGCGCTCGTCCCGTACCTCCAGTTCCCCGCGCTGGCCGCGCTGCCGGGCCTGGTACACGGGGTCTTCACCCGCGCGGGCGGCGTCAGCGAGGCGCCTTACGCTAGCCTGAACGTGAGCTTGGCCGTGGGCGACGAGCGCGAGCGCGTGCAGGAGAACCGCCGTCGCATCGCCGCGGCGCTTGGCGCGGATCCCTCGGCCGTGTTCGGCGCGCGCCAGGTTCACGGCGCTGCCTGGCGCGCGGTCGGGGCGCACGAGACGCCCGCCGCCACCGAGCGCGAGCCGTACGACATCCTGCTCACGAGCACGCCCGGCCACCTGCTGCTGCTGAAGTTCGCCGACTGCACCCCCCTGATCCTCTGGGACCCGCGGCGGCGCTGGGTCGCGGTGGCGCACGCGGGCTGGCGCGGCACGGCGCAGGACGTGGCGGGCACGGCCGTGCGGGCGCTCGCTGCCGCGGCGGGCACGCGGCCCGCGGACCTCTGGGCGGGCATCGGTCCGGCGATCGGCGCGTGCTGCTACGAGGTGGGGCCGGAGGTGGTGGCGGCCGTCGAGCGGGCGGTCCCCAACGCGGCGGCCATCGTGCGCCCGAGCAGCGGCGGCCGCGCCTATCTCGATCTCGAAGCCGCGAATCGCCAGCAGCTCGTCGCGGCGGGTGTGCCGCCCGCTCAGGTCGCCGCGGCCGCGCGCTGCACCTGCTGCGATCCGGCGACGTTCTATTCGCACCGGGCGCTCGGCCTGCCCGCCGGGCGCTTCGGCGTGGCGGCGGGGGTGCGCGCATGACGGCACAGGAGACGGTGGCGACGCGCCTGGAGCAGGTGCGCGCGCGGATCGCGCGCGCGGCCGCGCGCGCGGGCCGCGCGCCCGACGCGATCGTCCTGGTCGGGGCGAGCAAGACCGTGGAGCCGGCGCGCCTCGCCGCGGCGCTCGCCGCCGGCCTGCGGGACTTCGGCGAGAACTACGTCCAGGAGGCCGAAGCCAAGCAGGCGGCGCTGCGCCAAGCGGGCAGCCCCGCGGCCGAGCGCGCAGCCGGCGACGACGGAACGCCGTCCGGTGCGCCGGCTCGCGTGCGCTGGCACCTGATCGGCCACTTGCAGACGAACAAAGCCAAGACGGCCGTCGAGCTTTTCGATATAATCCAGTCGCTTGATAGCGAGCGGCTAGCCCGAGCGCTGGCGCGGCACGCGGCGGCCCGTAGCAAGCGCCCGACCGTCCTGCTCGAGGTGGACTACACCGGGCTGCCCGAGCGCACGGGGCTGGCGCCCGAGGCCGTCTACCCGGTCGTGGAGGCCGTGCTCGGCCTGCCCGCACTGGAGCTGGCGGGCCTGATGACGGTGCCGGCGCCGGGCCTGTCCGCGACGGACACGCGAGCCGTGTATCAGCGCCTCCGGACGCTGCGCGACGATCTGGCCGGCCGTTACCCCACCGTCGATTGGCGCCACCTGTCGATGGGGATGACCGACGATTTCGAGCTGGCGATCGAGGAGGGAGCGACGATGGTCCGTATCGGCCGGGCGCTCTTCGGCGAGCGACCCTGAGCGGCCGGCTGGCACGGAACTTGCGTAACCAGTGCCGCACCGCCGACCGGAGTGCTCGCGCTGCCGACCTGATGCCCGAGAACGCGGGATGAAGCACGACGTCAGGGGTGCGGTGTAATGGCGTGGACGCTCTGGCTCGTCCAATTCGTGCACCTGCTGTTCACGGTGCTCGTCTTTGCGGTCATCGCGCGGGCGTTGCTGTCCTGGTTCAGTCTCAGCCCGAGCAATCCCCTCGTGCGGATTCTCAACGACGTGACCGAGCCAATACTCGCACCGCTGCGTCGCGTGATACCGACCATTGGCATGATCGACATAACGCCAATCGTGGCCATACTGCTGCTTCAGGCGGTCCAGCAGATGCTGGACACGGTGCTCCGGACGATGCGGTGAGCTTCCTCCCGCCGGTTGTGATGGGGTTGTGTCACCGCATTTAAGGGGGCCGTCCTCTAGCATAGTTGCCGCGAGTTTGGTAACTTGTGAGCGGGCCTAGTGGCCTCGCACCATGCTAATGGGTGGTTCGGGCCACGCTAGCCGCGAGCCTTTATGAATGAGGAGGGGCAGTCGACGCGTAGACGTAACTCTGGGAGGGGAGGGAACATGCCGCGAGGCCCAATCGTTACGGCGCTTGTCGCCGGTCTCCTCATCACTGCCGCGGTGCCGGCTCTGGCGGCGGATGAAGAGATCCAAGACCAAATCGCGCCCCCGGATGGCACGGTCGATCAAGTGCCGGTCCCAGCGCCGGTCGGGGTGCCGGTGCCAGACCCGGTGCCCGTCGGGGTGCCGGCGCCGGTGGCCGTGCCCCAGCCGGTAGCCGTGCCCCAGCCGGTCGGCGTCCCGGCGCCCGTGCCCGTCGCCAACCCGGTGGCGGTCCCGGTCGACGTACCACAACCAGTCCCGGTCAGCGTCCCGGCGCCCGTGCCCGTGGCGAACCCGGTCGCGGTGCCGGTCGACGTGCCGGCGCCGGTGGCGAACCCGGTGGCGGTCCCGGTGAACATCCCGCAGCCGGTCGCCAACCCGGTCGCCGTGCCGGTCGACGTGCCGCAGCCGGTCGCCGTGCCCGTCCCGGCGCCCGTGCCCGTCGCCAACCCGATTGCGGTGCCCGTGGACGTGCCGCAGCCGGTCGCCAACCCGGTAGCAGTCCCGGTGCCCGTGCCGCAGCCCGTCGCCAACCCGATTCCGGTGCCCGTGCCGAACCCGGTCGCGGTGCCGGTCGACGTGCCGGTGGCGGTGCCCGTGCCGCGGCCGGTCGAGGTCGACGTGCCGGTCCGCGTCGCTCGGCCCGTCGAGGTGCCGGTCGACGTGCCGCGCTATGTGGCGCGGCCGGTTGACGTCGAGGTGCCGGTCCAGGTGACGCGCTACGTGCCGGTCCCGGTGGACGTGCCGCAGCCCGTCGCCAACCCGGTCGCGGTGCCGGTCGACGTGCCGGCGCCGGTGGCGAACCCGGTGGCGGTCCCGGTGAACATCCCGCAGCCGGTCGCCAACCCGGTCGCCGTGCCCGTGAGTGTGCCCGTGGCCGCGCCGGTGGCGAACCCGGTCCCGGTGCCGGTCAACGTCGCGGCGCCGGTGCCCAACCCGGTGCCCGTGGCCGCGCCGGTCGCGAACCCGGTGCCCGTGCCGGTCAACGTCGCGGCGCCGGTCCCGGTGCCGTCTGGCTTCCCGGTGCCCGTGCCCGGCTTCCCGTTCCCGGGTGGCTCACAGGACTCGGGTCAATAAGGCATCACCGCCAACGCTCTCGGCTGGCCCGACTGCCAGTCCGCGAGTGCATGGTCTGGCGCGAAGGGAGCCCCGCGAAAGCGGGGCTCCCTTCTGGTTTCCTGTCGCCTCTCCGCGCCCCGGCCGCCCGCTCGCCGGGCGCTCAGTCGGCGTCCAGCGCCCGCCGCACGGCGGCCGGGTCCAGGGGCAGCTCGACCAGCTTCTCCCGCCCGCGCTCGCCCCGCAGCAGCGTCACCTCGCGGCGGCGCAGCCGCAGTCGCGCGGCCAGCAGCGCCAGCAGCGCCGCGTTCGCGCGGCCTTCCACGGCCGGTGCTGTCACCCAGGCCTCGAGCGCGTCGTCCTCGTGCAGCGCCAGGCGCTCGCGAGCCGCGCGTGGGTGGACACGAACCGCGTAGCGCACGTGTACCTCCGGCCAGGGCGCGGCGACCGCCATGTTATAATTCCTGCGCGATCCGCGATCGGTTGTGGCTGCCCCCTGCTCCTCAATACCCGCCCCGGTGGTGAGTGGTGGCGGGCGGCGTTCCCCGCGTCTCGTCCTTGGCCGGTCGGCCGCTGATCTGTATGGCAGTTGCGGAGGTCTTTCGCCCGTGTACCAGGCGCCGCGTGGCACCCAGGACATCCTGCCCGAGGAGGCCGCTTACTGGGACTACGTCGAGCGCGCGGCCCGTCGGCAGGCAGGGCTCTACGGCTACGCCGAGATTCGCACGCCGACCTTCGAGGATACCGGGCTGTTCCTGCGCGGTGTCGGTGGCGGCACCGACATCGTCGAGAAGGAGATGTACTCCTTCCAGGACAAGGGCGGCGGCGACCTGACGCTGCGCCCCGAGGGCACGGCCTCGGTCGTGCGGGCTTATCTAGAGCACGGCATGGCGTCCCGCCCGCAGCCGGTACGGCTCTTCACCTTCGTAAACTGCTTCCGCTACGATCGCCCGCAGCGCGGCCGTTACCGCGAGTTCCACCAGTGGGACTGCGAGGCCATCGGCGAGATGGACCCGCTCGTGGACGCCGAGATGATCGCGCTGCTGTGGCGCTTTTACGAGACGCTGGGCCTGCGCGGGCTCACGCTGCAGCTCAACAGCATTGGCGACCTGAACTGCCGCCCGGCCTACCTGGAGCAGCTCAAAGCCTACTACCGCGGCCGTGTGGACGAGCTGTGCGGCGACTGCCGGCGCCGTCTGGAGACGAACCCGCTGCGCCTGCTCGACTGCAAGAACGCCTCGTGCCAGCCCGCCATCGCCGGCGCGCCGCGGCTGCTGGACGCGCTCTGCGCGGAGTGCGCCGAGCACTTCGCCGCCGTCCAGCGCTACCTGACGGACCTCGACATCGCTTTCGAGGTCAATTCACGCCTCGTGCGCGGACTAGACTACTACACGAAGACGGTCTTCGAGGTGTGGCCGGCCGAGGTGGGCGCGCAGTCTGCGCTCGGCGGCGGCGGCCGCTACGACGGTCTGGCCGAGCAGCTGGGCGGTCGGCCGACGCCCGCCATCGGCTTTGCCACGGGCATCGAGCGCATCATCCTGAACCTGAAGCAGCAAGAGGTTCCCGTGCCGCCCGCCCCGCCGCCGCACGCCTTCATCGTCCACGCCGGCGAGCCAGCGCGCGAGAAGGCCGTGGCGCTGGCCGATGCGCTGCGCCGCCGCGGCGTGGCCACGCTGGTGGCGACGGGCAACCGGTCGTTCCGGGCGCAGCTGCGTCAGGCGGGGACGGCGGGCGCGGCCTGGACCGTCATCCTCGGCGAAGACGAGCTCGCGGCGGGCGCGGCGACGCTGAAGGACATGGCGACCGGCGGGCAGGAGCGCGTGCCGCTGGGCGACGTGCCCGGCCGACTGACAGGCGGGTAGCCGCAGCCTGAATGCCTCCGAGTCCGTCGCTTGGACGGACTGAAGCCTGATGGCTGACCGCTGACAACTCGCCGTGGAGAATCCCCGTGGTAATGACCGAAGACGCGCTGCTCCAGCGCCTGGACGACATGGCGCGGCGCTACACCGCGCTAACGGAAGAGATGAGCCAGCCCGACGTGCTGACCGACGCGCGCCGCATGCGGGCGCTCGGACGGGAGCAGGCCGAGCTGCAGGAGCCAGTCGCCGCCTATCACGAGCTGCAGGCCGTGGAGGCCCAGCTGGCCGAGGCGCGCGCCTTGCTCGCCGACGGCGCCGACGAGGAGCTGCGCGCCCTGGCCCAGGAGGAGGCTGAGACGCTCGGCCGCCGCCGCGCCGACCTGCTGGCCCAGCTCGCCGACCTGCTGCGGCCGCGTGACCCGAACGACACGCGCGACGTGATCGTGGAGATCCGCGCGGGCACCGGCGGCGAGGAGGCGAGCCTGTTCGCCGCCGACCTGTTCCGCATGTACGTGCGCTACGCCGAGGCGCGCCGCTGGAAGGTGGAGGTGCTGAACACCAGCGAGACTGACCTCGGGGGCTTCAAGGAAGTCGTCTTCGAGGTGGCCGGCCGCGGCGCCTACAGCCGCCTGAAGTACGAGAGCGGCGTTCACCGCGTGCAGCGCGTGCCAGCCACCGAGGCAAGCGGCCGCATCCATACCTCGACCGCGACGGTGGCGGTGCTCCCCGAGGTCGACGAGGTAGAGATCGACGTCAACGAGGCCGATCTGCGCATCGACGTCTACCGCTCTAGCGGCCACGGCGGCCAGAGCGTGAACACCACTGATTCGGCGGTGCGCATCACCCATCTGCCCACCGGCCTCGTCGTCACCTGCCAGGACGAGAAGTCGCAGCTCAAGAACAAGGTGCGCGCCATGTCCGTGCTGCGGGCGCGGCTGTACGACCTGGAGCAGCAGCGCGCCCACGCCGAGCAGGCCGAGGCGCGCCGCGCGCAGGTGGGCACGGGCGAGCGGGCTGAGAAGATCCGCACCTACAACTTTCCGCAGAACCGCGTGACCGACCACCGCATCGGCCTGACCCTGCACAACCTCGACCGCCTGATGGCCGGCGACCTCGACCCCCTCATCGAGCCGCTGATCCTGGCCAATGGCGGCACGACCGAGTAGCGGGGCCAGCATGAACGCCCCGCCGCTCCCCGCGACTCCGGCCCCGCCGCTCGTCCTCGATGCGACGCTGCCGGACGGCGTCACGGTCGATGCCGCATTGTCCTGGGCCAAGCGGGCGCTGCGTGCTGCGGCGGTGCCGTCCCCCGCGCTCGACGCGCTGCTCCTGCTGGCGGCCACCCTCCATGCGAGCAAGGCCAGCCTGCTTGCGCACCCCGAGCGCGCGCTAACCGGCGCCGAGGCGGGCCAGTATGCCGCCTGGGTCGCCCGACGCGCGCAGCGCGTGCCGCTCGCCTACCTGCTCGGCACCCGCGAGTTCTATGGCCGCGACTTCCTGGTCACGCCCGACGTGCTGGTGCCCCGCCCCGAGACGGAGCTGTTGATTGAGATCGCCCTTGACCACCTGCGCGGGCAGGCCGCGCCCGGCTGGGCCGCCGACCTGGGCACCGGCAGCGGCGCGCTGGCGGTGACGCTCGCCGCCGAGCGGCCGGGCCTCCGCCTGGTCGCGACCGACCGCTCGCCGGCGGCGCTTGCCGTGGCCGCGACGAACGCCGCGCGCCACGCCGTTGCGGACCGCGTGTCCCTCCTTGCCGCCGACCTGCTGGGCGGCGTGGTCGGCCCGCTCGGCCTCGTCGTCGCCAACCTGCCCTACATCCCGACCGCCGCGATCGACGCGTTGATGCCCGAGGTCGCGCGCCACGAGCCCCGCCTGGCCCTCGACGGCGGCCCAGACGGCTTGGCGCTGAATCGCCGCCTGCTCGCCGAGGCGGCCACCCGCCTGGCGCCCGGCGGCTTGCTGCTTCTCGAGATCGGCAACGACCAGGGCGCCGCCCTGCGGGCCGAGGCCGCGCGACGACTGCCCGGCGCGGACGTGGCAGTCGTGACGGACCTGGCCGGCCACGACCGCGTACTGCGCGTGAGGACTAGCTGATGAGCCAGCAGCCGCCCCACGATCCCACCCCGCGCTCCGCACCGGACCGAGCGCCGCAAGCACCTTCCCCACAGCACGGCGCAGCAAGCGACGCCCCTACACCGCCCGGAGGCGCGGACCGGGAGCGCGCGGCAAGCCGCCAGCCCGCGCCAGTCGCGACAGCGACCGGGCAGGGCGCAGCAAGCAGCACCCCCACAGCAAGCAGCCCTCAGTGTTTCGTCTGGCCGGGTGACGCGGCGGCGCAGGCCCCCGCGCTGGCGGCGGCCGTCGCCGCGCTGCGCCGTGGCGACCTCGTCGTGCTGCCCACCGACACGGTCTACGGCCTGGCCGCGCACCCCGACCTCCCCGACGCCATCGCGCGCGTCTACACCGTCAAAGAGCGGCCGGCCGAGAAAGCGCTGCCGCTGCTCGTCGAGAGCGCCGCCCAGGCCGCGACGATCTGCGTCGTCTCCCCGCTCGCCGAGCGCCTGATGGCGCGCTTCTGGCCCGGCGGCCTGACGCTCGTCCTGCCGACCGCGCGCGAGCCCGGCACCCTCGCGCTCCGCATGCCCGACCACCCGGTGCCCCTCGCGCTCATCCGGGCGCTGGGCGCCCCGCTCGCCACCACCAGCGCCAACCGCTCGGGCCAGCCAAGCTGTACCACCGCCGCGGCCGTGCAAGCCCAGCTACCCACGGGCTACGCGGTCCTCATCGACGCCGGCCCGTCGCCCGGCGGTCGCGACTCCACCGTGCTCGACCTCGCCAGCAGCCCGCCCCGCGTCCTCCGCCCCGGTGCCATCGCCACCGCCGACCTCGCGGCCCTCGTCGGCCCGCTGGCGGAATGAGTACGTCAGTGACCCCGGCCAACCGAACACGCTCGCGTACCGATTCCACCTCTGGGATTCCCCTCCTTCCTCGCCCCTTCTGAGGGGGCTAGGGTGAGGGAGTCCCTCCCGTCCCTCCCCCTCTCCCCCTGGGAGAGGGCTGGGGTGAGGGCCGGTTCCTCCCCCTCTCCCCCTGGGAGAGGGCGGGGGTGAGGGCGCGCCCCGGTTGGCACGCCGCCGGCCCACATCCCGTTGCGCCTATCTTCGCCGGACGACCGCCCCGTGCCAATGCATTATCTTGTAGACGCGCTGCTTGCTGCGCCATGCCCGGCTGTCACCCAGCCAATATCCGGCCGCGAGGCGCGCCGGAGAGCGCCCGCTACCTCGCGCGACGTGGTCGCCGTCCCTGCCCGTACACGCATCCCACCGCGCTCGCCGCCCGCGCCCATGCCCGGGGCACGCCCCCGCCGGCCCGGCCCGCCGCGAGCCATCG
>JAJPHF010000193.1 GCA_021325365.1 Pseudomonadota bacterium | reverse complement strand
CGCCCGCGCCCGGCCCGGGGCACCCCGCCCCGCCGGCCCGGCCCGCGGCGGGACCGCGGGGGAGTATCGTACGGGGTAAACGATGCGACCTTCCGCGCCCGACCAGCACGCGCAGACCCGCGCCCGGCCTAGCGTTTAACCACCCGGTAAAGGAGCATCGTTTGACCGTTCCTCGGATAACTTGCACTGCACCATCGTGGGCCGAACGCCCACGTCGGCCGTTGCTCGCCACGGGGCGCGGCCGTAGAATACCCCGCGCCGTGAGGCGCCCCTATCATACACGCCGCCGCGCGACCAGTTGGAGGGGCCAACATGCCGCCGCAAGTGCAGACTGTCCTGGGGCCGGTGGCGCCGGGGGCGCTGGGCGTGGTGGATATGCACGAGCACGTGCGATTCGGCATGCCCGGCTGGGAGACGGAGGCCGGTACGCTCTTCGCCCGCGACGCGATGCTGGACGAGACGGTCAGGCGCTTTGCCGCCTTCCGCGCGGCCGGCGGCACGACGATCGTGGACGTGACGGGCATCGGGCTGGGGCGCGACGTGGCGTTCTACCAGGACGTGGCGCGCGAGGCCGGGGTGCAGCTCGTGGCCTGCACGGGCTTTTGGGCGCAGCGCGGCATCCTCCCCCGCTACCAGCACTGGTACGATATCGATGCGTTCGTAGAGTTGTTCGTGCGCGAGCTGACCGTCGGCATCGGCGACAGCGGCGTGCGCGCGGGGGTCATCAAGGTGGGCAATAGCCGCGAGGGCATTACGCCCGTCGAGGAGCGCACCTATCGTGCCGCCGCCCGCGCCGCGCGCCAGACGGGCGCCGCCGTCGTCACGCACGGCATGCCGTGGGCCGAGGAGCAGTTCCGCATCCTGCGCGAGGAGGGCCTGGACCCCGAGCGCATCGTCATCAGCCACCTGGACGACCCGACGGCGCTCGACCTAGAGCGCGACAAGCGGCTGGCGCGGCAGGGCGCGTTCATCGCCTACGACCACATCGGCTACGAGCCGGCCACGTCGCCGATGCACTACGCGATGCCCGACGCGCGGCGGGTGGAGCTGGTGCAGGCGATCCTGGCGGCCGGGCTGGAGCGCCACCTGGTGCTGGCCTGCGACAGCAAGGGCTGGAGCCTCGACCTGCCCTTCCAGCCCACGCCGAGCCACGGCTGCGCCTGGCTGCTGGCGGAGTTCTGGCCGCGTCTCTACGCCGCGGGCGTGCCCGAGTCGGCCTTCCAGACCATCATGGTGGAGACGCCGCGGCGCATCCTGCCGTTCTAAGCTGGTTCGTGGGGTGGCGGCGGCGTTTGGCGCCGTCAAATCTCCACATCCACCCAGGCCGGATGTCCAGGCAATCGACGCGCGGAGTGAGCAGAGCGAAGCGGAAAGGATACGGAGCCATGAGCACGCCGACCACGCTGCCGAACGAGACGGCCCGCCGCACCGACGAGATCCTCGTCTCCGGCGATTCGCACGTCACCGAGGCGCCCGACTTCTGGGCGACACACCTGCCCGGCCAGTTCCGGGACCAGGCGCCCGTGTTCGGCGGCCGGCCGAACGACGCGAAGGCCAAGGACGGCCGCCCCGGCGGCTCCGACCCGCACGCGCGGCTGGAGGAAATGCAGGTGGACGGCGTGAGCGCCGAGGTGCTCTACCCCACCTACGCCCTGCGGCTATTCGGGCTGGACGATGCGCGGCTGCAGGAGGCGTGCTTCCGCCTGTACAACGACTGGCTGATCGAGTACTGCCAGGTGGACACCAACCGGCTGGTGGGCATTCCCTGCATCGCCATCTACGACGTGGACCACGCGGTCGCTGAGCTTGAGCGCTGCCGCAAGGCGGGGTTGCAGGGGGCGCTCATCTGGCAGGCGCCGCACCCCGACCTGCCGTTCTACTCGGACCACTACGACCGCTTCTGGGCCGCCGCCCAGGACCTGGATGCGCCCGTCAGCCTGCACATCCTCACCGGCCACAACTACAGCAAGACGCTGGACAACCTCACCATCGAGTCGTACCGCGGCAGCGTGAACCTGAAGACCGCGGACGCGGCCAACGCGCTGTTCGACTTCATCTTCTACGGCATCCTAGAGCGCTACCCGCGGCTGAAGCTCGTCGTCGTGGAGAACGAGATCGGCTGGCTGCCGTTCACGCTGCAGCAGTGGGACTACTACTACCACCGCTTCGTCAAGGTGAACCCGCCGCCGATCACCATGCCGCCCAGCGCGTACTTCGACCGCCAGATCTTCGCCAGCTTCTTCAACGACGCGGTCGGCACGCGCCTGCTCGACAACTGGGGCCAGGACAACTGCATGTGGTCGAACGACTACCCGCACGCCAACTCGACATGGCCCCACTCGCGCGACGTCATCGCCCGCCACCTGGGCCATCTCCCCGCCGACGTGCGCGCGAAGCTGGTCCGGGGCAACTGCCTGAAGCTCTACCAGCTCTCCGTACCGGAGCTAGCGCAGCATGCAGGCTAGGTCAGCAGCCGGCGTCTCGTAGGGGCGGCTCTCGTGGCCGCCCGCGGCCCGCAGGCCGCAGGCCCCCGGTCAACTGACCGCTCTGTGGGGCTGCCAACCGCTGTAGGGTAACCAGCCCCGGCACCTCGTGTAGGGCGCGGCTTGCTGCGCCCTGGTCGTCTGCTGCGCTGATTCTTAGAGAGAATGGTGAGGCTACTGTGGCCCAGATCCCGCGAGGCGCGCGGCGGCGTCGAGGTAGCTGCCGTCGACGAAGCGGTCGAGGTCGGGGAGCGGGTCGGGCGCCGTGCCCACCTCGCGCATCAGCGCCAGGAGCGCGTCGAGCTGCGCGGGCGTGGCGCGCAGGTCTTCCGGGTAGGTGCGGCCCTCGACGGCGGCGGTGTAAGCGATCTCGGTGTCCTCCTCGTTGCTCTTCGCCACGTCCATGAGGATGCGTACCGCCTCGGCGCGGTTGGCAGGGTCGTTGAGCCAGCGTACGCTGTCGAGCATGCCCGCCAGCCAGCGCACGGTGGTATCACGGTGATCGGCGGCCCAGTCGCGGTTCACGAGCAGGCCGCCGTAGGCGTAGGGAGGGAGGGTCTCGGCAAGGTTGGCGAGCATGCGGTAGCCCTCGCGCTCGGCACGCACATCGATCGGCGGAGTGAGCAGCACGCCGGCGGCCTGGCCGCTGGTGAGCGCGGCGTAGCGCTCGGGGGTGCTGCCCACCGCGACCAGCTCGTACTCGCCCGGCGTTACGCCGTTCTGGCGCAGCGTGCGGATGAGCATGCCCGCCGTCACGTCGTTCACCGCGCCCGCGGCGAGCGTCTTGCCGCGCAAGTCGGCGTAGCCGGTGGTGGCGGGGCTGACGGCCAGCTTGTAGGTGGCGCGCTCGGTCTGAGTGCCGACGAGCGCGATGGGCGCGCCCTGCAATACCGCGAGCAGCGCCGTGTCAGGGATGAAGCCGCCCGTCGCGTACGAGCCGGAGGCGAGGGCGCGGGCCGCGTCGGGAATGCGCGGCGTGATCGTCACGTCGAGCGTGATGCCGCGAGCGGCGAAGAAGCCCTTGGCCTGGCCGACCCAGGTGGGCCAGTAGGGGGCGGCGGGGCTGATAAGCGTGTGCGACACCGTCTCGGGCGCGGCAGGGGCCGTGGAGGCAGCCACTGTCGTAGCAGCGGGTGCGGTCGGCGGCTGGGCGACTGACTGGGCGGGCGGCGGTGCCGGTGCGGCCGGGGGCGCGCTGCTACCGGACGGGCCACACGCCGCGAGCCAGCCCACCACGAGCGCCGCAACTGCCAGGCCCCGGCCACCCACGATTCGCCGCATCGCCCGCCTCCTCGCGTGCGACCAGGTTACCCCGGCGCGCGTCGCCGCGCAATAGGTCGCCCCCGGCAGGGGTAGGAGCGGCTCGCGGCGGGGTTAGCCCGCGCGCCGCTGCGTCTCCTTGGGCGGCCGACCGAGTCGGGGCCGTTCGAAGACGACGACGCTCGGGGCTCGCACCTCGTCCACGTCGTCCAGAAAAACCGGCCCGCCACAATGCCCACAATGAAGCTGGGTGAGGTCCATGCGGACGCGCCCGGCGTGGTGCGCGCGCTGGAAGCTCCCCCAGGTCGGCCCGGCGGCCGCGAGCCACTGCCAGGTACCCGAGACGCGCCCGCAGTGGTAGCACTTGACGTCAGCTTGTAGTTGCATCCTGCCCTCCGCAATGCTGCTCTTAGCATAGGCCGGTCGCCAGACCCGCGCATCGGCCGAAGCGGTGCTTGTCACCCCATACTTTTGGGGGAGCGCGCGATCCCCGACGTGGGGGACTGAAAGGGCGGCGCCGGGCCGCGTTCGCGCGGCCCGGCGCCGCCCCGGCCGTTCGCCTAGCCTACCGACCCCGAACCGTGCCCCAACCCTGCCGGTGAAGCCCAGACTAGCTCGTCGTCCGGGCGGCTCGCGGTCCGTGGCTTCAGCTCCTGTATCGAGATGATTCTCAGGTGCGTCTCGCCCTCCGCGAGGAAGCGGCGGTGCGCGTCGTGCCGATCGGCTGCCTCAAGCAGGTAGACTTTCGTGATCTTGTACTGCACGCTGTTGCTCCTCCGGCTTTGTTTCCGTGGCCTGGTCGCGGTGACGAGCCCTGCCGCGCCGGTCGGGCTCGGCGCCAAGCGGGGCCGCACGAAACACGAAGCGGTCGCCCAGCAGGTAGGTGGCGAGTGCCGCGAGGCCGCGCTGCTCTCAGCTTAGGGCGGTCTCGACGCCCGTACATCGGGCGATGGGGTATTTGTCAGCACGCCAATTGGGGCGGGCAGGCGATTGCCGAAATGGGTGATCGGGGAGCGAAACGGCCGGCCCCGACGTGAGCGCCGCGCAGCGCGGGACACAGGCTAGGGAGCGCCACGAGCGGGCCGGGGCACCGGAGCCGGCGGGCGCGTCGGATGGCAGGGCGAGGGACCGGGTGGCCGGGACCACCGGGACCTGACGCTTCTCAGTCCGCGGTGGTCCCGGCTGATGTGGCTCGATGAGTTTGCGCGGCCCGGGCCACCACTCAGGTCCAGCGGCCGCCGCGATCACTGGGTCGTGCAGTTAGTGTAGCCCGTCGTCGAGCCGCCGCTGCGCACCAGCACCACGTTGCCCTGGCTGTCGGTGCAGCGTGTGAGCGCCGGCGGGGCGCCCCCGAAGCCGGCGCCGCCCAGGCCGGGGCCGCCGAAGCCCAGCGGGCCGCCCAAGCCCGGCCCGCCGCCAAAGCCGTTCCCGGGCGGAGGTGGTGCCGCTTCGCAATTGGTGTAGCCGCTGGTCGCGCCGCCGTTCGTCACCAGCACCCGGTTGCCCTGGCTGTCCGTGCAGACCTGCGTGACGTTGCCGAGGAAGCCTGGGCCCCCGCCCTGCAGCTGACGCCCCGGCCCGCCGAAGCCGCCCGGGCCGCCGGGCATGCCAAAGCCGCCCGGCATGCCGGGCACGCCGAACCCGCCGGGGCCGCCGCCGAAGGGCGGGGCGCCAAAGCCGCCCATCTGGGCGGAGGCGGTCGGCGCTGTCAAGAGGGCGAGTGCTGCCAGCAGGGCGGCGCCCACAATTAGCCGTCGCATGGGTTCTCCTCTCTGACGACCGTGCTGTGAGGTGCTGACGTGCGCGGCGCGCAATCGGTGTCTCCGCTTACCCCCGATCTGCTGCACGCGCGTCGTGCTGCGAGCTGGATGGGCCCAGGCCGGTTGCTGTCGCGCCCGCGCAGTCGTAGAGCTGCATGCCGAAGCCCGCGCCCGGCGGTGGCGGGAAGGGCGCAGTGCTCGGCCCTCCCCCCGCGCTGCCCGGCGCATCGCTCGCGTCGGTCCGCCACAGCGCGGCCGGGACCGTGGCGCAGTGGTCGCGGATCCAGCCGGTCGCCTCGGCGCGGCCACCGGGGCCCGGCGGACCGCCGGGGAAGGCGCCGGGGCCGGGCGGGCCGCCGGGGAAGCCGCCCGTCGTGGGCAGCAGGAAGAAGCGCACGGCGCCGCGAGCCACCAGGCTGGCCAGGCCCTCGGCGGTCAAGATGGGATCGCCGCCCGTGAAGCCGCCGAGCGCCATCACCGGCTCGCCGGTGGCGATGATCGCCGGCGCTGTCTCCAGCGCGCCGGGCGCCGCGAACAGGAAGCGGGCTTCGCCGCGGTTGGCTTCCAGAAAGTCGAGTAGGCGCGGATCGATTGTAGCTCCAGGCGGCCCTGGCGGCCGTCCCCCGCCGGGAGGTGGCGCCCCGGCGAGACCGAGCGGGCCGGGCGGCGGAGCGCCGAACGGCGGTACCCCGGACGGTGGGAGCCTGCCGTCCAGCGGCCCGGCGAAGGGCAGCACGTTGCGCATGCCGCCCGGCTCCGCGACCGGGTAGCCGGCCCAGATCGCGGGTGCGACGAGCAGCGCGAGCCCGGCCGCGCCGGCGGCGAGTGCCGGTGCCGCCGAGCGCCGGAGCGGTGGCGCGAGGCGCGCGGCAACGAGGGTCAGCGTGGCCGCGACGGACGGGACGCCGACGAGCGGGCTAAGACGCGCGCTCCAGTCGGGATAATCCGCGAGGATGTGAAGCTGCACCACCGCCGTCGTGAGCAGCCCCAGCGGCAGCAGCCAGCCGCGCGGGCCGCCGTGGCGGTAGGCCGCCCAGAGCGCCGGGCCGCCGATGCCGACGAGCGCCGCGAGCGGCGGCCCGAGCATTACCAGGTAGTAGCGATGGAACATGCCGGCGACGCTGAAGAAAGCGCCCGCGGTCAGCAGCCAGCCCGTCCACAGAATGCACGCCGGCTGCTGCCGGCCCAACGGCCAGCGGCGGCGCTCGCGCCCGAGCGCGGCGGCCAAACCGAACAACGCGAACGGCAGCAGCCAGCTAATCTGCCCCGCCAGCTGCTCGTCGAACAGGCGCAGCGGGCCGGCGGCGCCGGTCTCGCCGGCGCCGCCCGGGCCGCCCGCGAGTGGTCCGGGCGGGAAGCCGGGACCCGGGACGCCGGGCGGGAGCGGTACGCCGAGCGGAGGGCCGGGCGGGAGCGCAGCGCCCGGTCCGAGCCAGGCCTCATCCCGCGGAGAGGGGGACGCACCGGCCGGCGTCCCCGCGAGCTGAACGCCGGGCAGTGGCGCCCCGAGCGGTCCCGGAGGGTTGCCCGGGACGCCGGGCGGGCGCATGCCCAGCAGCCGATTCAACCCGTTGTAGCCGAGCGCCAGGTTGCGCACGGTGTTGTCGGCGCTGGAGCCGACGTAGGGGCGCTGGTCGGGCGGCGTGAGGTCCACGGCGACGACCCAGGGCAGCGCCACGCCGAGCAGCGCCAGCGTGGCGATCGCCAGGTGCGCGAGGCGCGCGCGCCAGGGCCGCGGGGCGCCCACGAGGTACGTCAGGTAGAACGCGGGCAGCGGCAGGACCGCCTCCAACATCTTCACGTTGAAGCCCGCGCCGACGAGCGCCGCGCCGAGGACGAGCCAGCGCAGCCGGCCTGTCGCGGCCGCGCGGAGCACCGCCCCGGCGGCCAGCAACAACACCAGGACCAGCAGGCTGTCGCTCGTGTTGTTGCGGCTCGTCCCGACGGTGATCGGCGTGAGCGTCAGCGCGAGCGCCGCCAGCAGGCCGGCGGCGACCCCGAAGTCGCCCCGCACCGGCGCGTAGAGGACGGCAACTGCCGCGACGCCCGCCACCGCTTGCGGCAGCAGTACGCTCAGCCCGTTAAAACCGAACAGCCGGGCGCTGGCGACCTGTACCCATAGCCCGAGCGGTGGCTTGTCGACGCTGACGAAGCCGCCGGGATCGAAGGCGACGAAGAAGAAGTTGTGCCAGCTCTCCAGCATGCTGCGCACGGCGGCGGCGTAGTACAGGTTGCCGTAGCCCTCCTGATCCAGACGGTAGCCGTTGAGCCCGGCGGCCAGCAGTAGCACGGCGCCGAGGGCGGCGGCGGGCCACGACCCACCGGATCATCGTTAAACGACTTATGGAACGCCTGAAGTAGCACGGCGCCGAGGGCGGCGGCGGGCCACGACCAGGAGAGCGCGCCGGGGCGCGAGAGTTCGAGCGAGCGGGCAGCGCGATCGTGCGTAGCCATGTGTGCTTCCCAAAGATGCGCTGTCAATGCAGTGAACACGGCGCGGTACTGACGCTCCGGACGGGCGACCGCGTGTGCTCGCGCGCCAGAGCGCCATGCGGCTGCCCGCCGGGCCGGCCATCCCACGCGCCCGGCCCGGCGGCAGCGGCCGCTCACCGGTGAGGCGCGCGGCTAGACGGGGTCGGCGCTTCGGCCGCCAGGGCGCGCTCGACCTCGTCCCGACGGCCGCGCCACCAGGCCACCAGGCCGACGATCGCCAGACCGGCGACGAGCAGCATTACGGGATCGGCCTCTGGGACGATGGGGACCTCCGCCAGCGGCCCTGGCCGCACCCCGACGTTGGCCGCGAGCGGCGGGCCGGCCGCGAGCGGCGGGAGCGGGCCAGTGGCGAATGGCCCGCCGAGCAGCGGCGCTGCGGCGATCGGGCCGGGGCCAGCCGGCCCGGTGGGCAGCAACGGCGGCAGGGCGCTGGCGACGAGCGCCAGGTTGGCCCCGCTGCCGGTGATGGTGCCGACGGCAGTGAGGGCGGTCGTGAAGACGACCGTGACGGTCGAGCCCTGCAGCGCGTTACCGACCGTCGTACCGGTGCAGGTCACACTACTCGCCCCGCTGGCGATGGCATTGCAGGTGATCCCTTCCAGCCCCGCCGTCGTGGTGAACACCGCCGTTGGCACGATCCCCGTGGCAACCCCGCTGGGGATTGTCGCCGTGAGCGACCAGGTGATGCTGGCCGTCACGGTACCCGAGCCGGTCACGGAGCCACTGACGGTGCAGGTGGCGCTGACGACCGTCGCACAGGGGACACCCGCCTGTCCGCTGCGTGTGACTGGCGTGAGCGCCGTGGAAAGCGGCACGCTGGTCGTCGTGGCCGTCGCGCCCAGGTTCACTACGCCGGCCACGTCAGACGTGGCGCCGCCGACCAGCGGGAAGCGGACCGTGACCGTCGCGTTCTGGAGTGGGCTGCCGACGGCCATGCCCGTGCAGGTGGTCTGCAGCGCTGCCGTGACGGCGCCGCACTGGAACGCTTCGACCGTGTAGGTCGTCGGGACGAACAGCGCCGGGTAGCCGCCGGCGAGCGCATTTGCCGGCCCCGTGGCGACGAGGGTAAAGCTTGTCGGCCCTGTGCTCGTGCTCATGGCGCTCGTGATCGTGAAGGTGCCGCTTACGCTGCCCGTCGCCGTGCAGGTCTGCCCGACGCCGCTGGCGCAGGCGACGCCCGCGATGCCGCTGCTCGTCGGCACGTTCTGTGTGGTCGGCACGATGCCCGTCCCGCCGATGGGAGTGCCGGTCGCCACCGGCGTGGTCGTCGCGGTCGCGGTGGCGGTGGCGGTCAGCGTAGGCGTAGACGTGCCCGTCGTCTGACCGACGACGCTGCTGAAGCTGAAGTGAGGCCGCGGCCCGTCGGCGACTGCGCGGGCTGCCCCGAGCGCCGGCGGCTGCTGGGCGCCCAGTGCGGCGGGCGGCGCCGCGAGCGGGCCGCTTAGCGGGGCGAGCAACAGGAGCACGCCCATCGACCAGTACAGGAGTCGTTCGCGCATGGCTGGTCCCCTCCATCCCATTCGCCAGCGAGTAGGTGCGGTCGCGTTCTCTGTGGTAATCGCCCCGTTCCACGGTACGGTTGGCGGGCGCCGGCCGGCATCGCGCATCACGGTGATCCGGCCCTACGCGCTTCGGGTCATCAGGCAATGACCCGAAGCAGTCGGCCTCCTCTTACCCATTCGGGTGATCGCGACGGGCCGTGGGGAGCAGGAACGATCGTCCGCGCGATCGTACGCCCGACACGCGCTTGAGCAGCTCCGGCGGGCGTCGGTGGCGCGGCGGGGCGGCTCACTGGCGCCCGGCGACGCGTCGCGTAGGACGGCGCCGCCTTCGGACCCGGCCTTCAGTGCGGAGGCGGCGAGCCGACCCGCCACGCGCCCCGCTCGCCTGCGCCATGCGGCGCCGGTGGCGTCGTGGCCGCGCGTCAGGGCGCGGGCGACGGGCCCGCGAGCGCGGCGCCGGGGCCGGGCGCGAGTGAGGCGGCCGAGGTTAGGGGGCCGCCGACGATCTCGATGGTGCCGGCCAGCAGCTCGTCGTCCTGTGGCTCACCGCGCACGACGACGAGCTGCCCTGGCGCGATCTCGGCGCGCTCGGCCGGCACCTGCTTCTGCACGCGGGTCGTGGGCGCGAGCCGTACCCGTTGCGGCCCCTCGGCCGTCATTAGCGTAACGGTGTCGCCGTCGACACTGGTCACCAGCGCGGGCGCTGGCGCGGCTGCCGCGGGGTCGGGCACACCGCTGGGCGGTGTGCCCGACCGGCCACCGACCGTGGCCGCCCCGGCCGCGCCGGCGGCAACCGGCGGAAGCGCCGCGCCCGGCATGCCGGCGGGAAGCGGCGGGACAGCCGCGCCCGCCGGCATGCCGGGGAAGGGAGGGGCGCCCCCGATCCCCAGCGTGCCGGCGCCGGGCGGCAGGCTACCGACGGGGGCGGTGCCCGGACCGCCCGGCACGTCGCCCCCGGCACCACTCGGCAGCGTGGTGACCAGTGGAGGCGGCGCCGGCCGCGACGCTGTGGTCAGGTGCGCGGCGGCCCCGCCCAGCGCCAGGCCGCCGATGACGATGCCGAGGGTGATCAGCAGCGAGGGCCGCCGGCGACGAGCCCTCCGCGCGCCTCCGTGCCCGGTCAACGCGCCGCCGGGCGGCGTGCCGGTTGGGCAGTCGCCCGGATGAACTCGCCCAGCCGCCGGACCCACACCGCGCTCACCGACCACCCGGCCCGCCAGGGGCACGCCCCGCGCCCCCCACCGGCATCCCGCCCGGGGACGGCATGCCGCCCCCGGGCGGGCCCATGCCGGGCGGGGGCAGTCCGCCCGGGGGCGGCCCCATCCCGGGGGGCGGCACACCACCCGGCGGCATCCCGCTCGGAATAGACGAGGCCCCGGCCGTCTGGCCAGGCTCGATCCGCGCCACGACAACCGAGTCGCCCTCCGCCAGCCCGCTCGTGATCGCGGTGTTCGTCTCATCCGACACGCCGGGCTGAACCGGCCGCGTCTCGGTCGCACCCTCGGCGGTAAGCACGTCGACCACCGCAATCGGGCCCTGCTGCCGAATCGCCCGGCTCGGCACCAACAGCGCGTCGGATTGCTGCGCCACGATCACGTTCGCCACCGCCGTCATCCCAGGCAGCACGCCCGCGCCCTCGTCTAGCGCGATCAGCACCGGATAGCTGGTCACCCCCGACGAGGTAGCGGGGAGCGGGGCGCGTGCCGCCACGTGGCCGCGAGCCTGCTGGCCGGGCAGCCCGTCAAACGTGAGCTGGACCGTCTGCCCCACCTGCACGCGGGCGATGTCCGTCTCGTCCACGCTCACTTCTACGTGCAACGTGTCCGGATCGACCAGGGTGATCCCCCCGCCGCCCCCGCTCGTGCCGGCGGTCGCGCTGCTCGCGCTGGTGCCGGAGCTGCTACTGGAGCTGCCGCTGCCGCTCGCCCCGCCGCCACCGCCGCCCGCCTGCTCGCCGACGTTGTAGCCGACCTGGCTGACGACGCCCGCGTAGGGCGCCGTGAGCACGGCATTGTCCCGGTTGAACTGGGCCGTGGCGACCTGCGCGCGGGCCTGCTCGACGGCCGCCACCTGGGCGGCCAGGTCCTCGTCGGTGTAGGGCCGCTCCTTGAGCGCCGCCTCGGCGCGCGCTTGCTCGATCGCCAGCCGCTGCTGCTCCACCGCGGCCGCGCTCGCCGGCTGCTGCTTGAGCGCTAGCTGCGCCTCCGCCTGGCGCACCGCCTCGCGCTGCGCCGCCAGGTCGTCCGCGGTGTTCGGCTGCTGCTTGAGCGCCAGCTGCTGCTCGGCCTGGTGCACTGCGGCCTCCGCCAGGGCGACGTCCTCCGGTTCGGGGCCAGCCAGCGTCTGGTCGAGCTTCGCCTGGGCCGCCGCCAGCCCGGCCCGGGCGTTGTCCACGCTGCTCTGCGCGGCGGCCAGGTCTTCCGGCTTCGGCTGGGCGCGCACGTCGGCCAGCTTCGCGGCGGCGCTCTGCACGCCCACGTGCGCCGCATCCACGGCACCCCGTGCGCTCTCCACGTCCTCGGGCCGCGGGTGGCGCAACTCGTCCAGCTTCGCCACCGCGCTCTGGTACGTGTTCCGCGCCTGATCGAGGGCCGACTGCGCGGCGGCCAGATCAGCCGGACTGGGATTGAGGAGAGCGCCGAGCTTGGCGCGCGCGCTCGCTACCTGCGCCAGCGCCGATGTTACGCTCGCCTGCGCGCCCGCGACGTCGTTCTGGCCGCCGCCGGTTTGGAGCGTTTGCAGGGAGGTCTGAGCGCGCAGCAGCGTAGCGGTCGCGCTGTTGACCGCCGCCTGAGCGTTCAGCACGTCTTGCGTGCTCGGCCCGGCGCTGGCGGTGGTCGTCGTCCCGAGGCTCGTCGGGCCGGTTCCACTCGTGGCGATCGCGCCGGCCGCGCCAGTGCTCGTGCCGCCTGTTGGCACGCCCGTAGTCGGAGCGCTAACGCTGCCGAGCCCATTGTTGCTGTAGGCTGTGTTGCCGGTGGTAGTGACCGTCGAATTCTGGAGCTGGCTCAAACGGAGCTGCGCCACCTGCACGTTCCGGGCGGCGGCCTGCACGTCTTCGCCTGCCGCCGCCACGTCGTTGGTGCTGACGCCGGGGCGGGCGCGGTTGAGCGTGCTCTGTGCCGAGCGAAGTCCCGCCTGCGCCTGCGCTACCGCCGCTTGCGCCGCCTGCAGGTCGCTGGTGGTGGGCTGCCGCAATTGCATGAGTTTGGCCTGAGCCGCGTCGTAGGCCGACTGCGCGTTGTCGACCGCCACCTGCGCGGCGATGAGGTCGGCATTGGACGGGTGGAGCAGCGCGTCGAGCTTGGCCTGCGCGCTCTGCTCGTTGGCCCGCGCCGTGGCGAGCGCCGCAAGCGCCGCCTGCACGTCCGCGTCGGTCGGGCCGGCCTGCACTTGCGCCAGCTTCGCCTCGGCGCTCTGCAAGGTTGCCCGCGCCTGGTCCACCGCCGTGCGCGCGGCCGCCACGTCGGCCGGCAGCGGGCCGTTCTGAGTCTGCTGCAGCTTCGCGCGGGCGCTGTCGAGCGTTGCCTGGGCGGCCGCCAGCTCCTCGGGCCGACCCTGCGCCTCCAGGCCGCGCAGCTTGGCGCGGGCGCTGTCGAGCGCCGCCTGCGCCACGGTAACATCCTCCGCGCGGGGGGTGGCGAGGTCGCGCAGCTTGGCCTCCGCCTGGGCGAGCTGTAGCTGTGCGACTCGCACGTCCTCCGGTCGGGCGCCTTTCAGGATCGTCTGGAGCTTTGCCTCGGCCTGGGCCTGCGCCGCCTGGGCCTGGCGCAGCGTGTTGTCTAGCTCCGTCGTATCCAGCTGCGCAAGCGGCTGGCCAGCCGCTACCCGGTCACCCACCCTCACCAGTACCTCGGCGACCCGGCCGCTGGCAGCAAATGTGAGCTTCGTGCTCGTGTCGGTCACGGCCGAGCCAGCGGCGCTCACCGTCGCCACCACGGGCCCGCGGCTGACGCGCACTACCTGAATCTCGCCCGGCTGTTGGGCCGTGAGGCGCAAGTAGGCGGCATAGCCGAGCGCGCCGCTCACAAGCAGCGCGCCGAGCAGCCCCGCGAGCTGCGGCCAGCCAACGCTCCCCGAGGCGCGCGGGAGCGCCCGCGCGCGGCCCGTGTACGGTGTGCTCATCGGGGCTACCGCTCCGGCCCGCCCGGCGGGGGCGGTGGGCAGCCCGGCGGGGGGCCGGCGGGTGGCGCCGTGGTTACCATCTGGAGCGCGAACTGCTGGCTGTGCTGCAGCGTCGTGTTGGCGTCATCCTGGGAGATACGCCCGGCCGCGACTTCGCCGCTTAGCCAGTCCGTGGCGCTTTTCGTCATCGTCTGCACCAGCGTCGTCAGGTCGATGCCGCGCGCCCCGGCGATGTCGCCCAGGCTGTGGCCGGCCTGCGCTTGGCTCATCATCTGGTCCGGGCTGATGCCGAGCAGGTCGAATGCCGCCTGCATGGCTGCCTGGTTGGCATGTACGTCGGTCTCGGCCGGCGGCGGGGCGCCCGGCGGTAGCCCAGGGGGCGGGGCGCCCGGCGGTGGGCCGGGCGGCGGGCCCCCGGCGCTCATCCCGGGCGGGGGCGGCGGACAGCCGCCCGGCGGCCCCTGCTGTGCGAACGCGCCGCTCGCATACAGCGCGAGCGCCAAGCTCGCGCTCGCCGCTCCTAGCCCGAGTCTCTGGCGTAGTCCCACGTTTCCTGATCCCTTCCTCGCCCTTGTGGCGTGTGCTGTAGTCTTGCGCCCGCGTCGAGCGGCCAGGCGCGATGCGAGGGCGTTCTCATCACGCCCGATTTCGGCCGCCGGGGGCCACCCGTGTCGCTTCCGCGGCACAGGACCAAGCGTACGGGGCCGCCGCGGGGCCGGGCATCGGGCAGGGGGGTGACTCGGCCGTCGTCACTTTGGGTAGCGCGCTGATTACCCAAAAGGGTGACCGCGCTTGACCCGGGCGGAGGATGGCGCCCGAGGCGCCTTGCGCTACCATATGGGGATGGGGAACGGGAAGGAGTGGGCGAGTGACCGAGCACGTCGCGCGGCTGCAAGACGCGATCACCGACGAGGGACAGCGCCGGGCGGCCTTGCTGCTGCGGACGTTGCCCGCGTTGCTCATCCCAGCCGCGGCGGCGCTGGGCATGTTCGTGGTGCTCCGCCTGACGCAAGGCGAGCCGCCACCTCCGGCGCCCGGGATGCCCGCGCCGCCCGGCGCCCCGCCGTCGGCCCTGCCGATGCTGCTCGGGCAGTTCGCGCTGCCGCTGCTGCTGTCCGCGGCGCTGCTCCTGCTGGTGCGCGCGGGACGCACGACTGCCCCGGCCCTCGTGCTGGTCGGCACCTGGACGCTGATTTACACGCTGGGGGCGCTCAGCAGCGGGGTTATGAGCTTCTGGCCTGCGTCGCTGGTCGTGCCTATCTGCGCCGCGGCGCTGCTGCTCAGCAGTCGCGCGGGCATGGGTATCGCCGCGCTCGCCACGCTCCTCGTCGCGGGCAGTGCCTGGCTGGAGATCCAGGGGTTGCGCGTGCCCTGGGACCTGGGGCCTCTGTTCGGCGGGCCAGGCCGGCCCCCGCCACCGCCCGCGATGGTCCCGCCGCCCCCCGGGCTCCCCTTCCCCCCGCAGCCGCCACCGGGCCTGCCGCTGCTCGCGATCGGCTACTGGGTCGGCCTGTTCTGGACGGTCGCCGTGCTCACCTCGCTGCTGGCGGGGAGCTTGCAGCGCGCCCTCCAGCAGAGCCGCGCCCACGCCCACGCGCTCAGCCAGTTGAGCGCGGAGCTAGAGGACCGCGTGGCGGCGCAAACGGCGGAGCTATTGCACCAGGAGCGCGAGGCGGCCACGCTGGAGGAGCGTGCGCGGCTAGCCCGCGACATCCACGACGCGCTGGCCCAGAACCTCACCGGGATCATCGTCCAGTTGGGTGCCGTCCAGCGGGCGCGAAGCGTGGCGCCGGGGGAGGTGGACGAGCACCTCGACCTGGCGCAGCGGATGGCGCGGGAGTCGCTGGCCGAGGCGCGGCGGTCGGTCTGGAACCTGCGCGCGCCGGCGCTGGCGCGGGGCGACCTGGGCGACGCGCTGCGCGGGCTGGTAGCGCGGCCGGTGAGCCCCGAGGCGACGGCGCGCTTCGCGCAAGTGGGCGAGCCCTGGCCCTTGCCACCTGCCGTCGAGGCGGCGCTCCTGCGCGTCTGCCAGGAGGCGCTGGCCAACGTGGCGAAGCACGCCCGCGCGACGGCGGTCGCCGTGACGCTCGAGTACAGCGCGACCGCCGTCCGGCTGGCCGTGCGCGACAATGGCGTGGGGTTCGACGCGGCCGCGCTCCGCGAGCGTCCGAGCCACGCGGCCCCGTGGAGGGGCTTTGGCCTGCTCGGCATGCGCGAGCGCCTGGCAGCCCTGGGCGGCACACTGATCCTCAAGAGCGACGGCGGCGCCGAGGTCGTCGCCGCCGTGCCGCGGCCAGACACCGCGCGCGAGATGACCCGCGTGCCCGGCACGGGGCTGCCTACCACCGCGAGTACGACGGCCGCTGAGGACGAGCCTACGCCGACGCCGGCTGCCGCTGGGAGGCGCCCATGATTCGGCTCGTGGTCGTCGACGACCACCCGGTGGTACGGCAGGGGCTCACCGCCATGCTGCGGTGGGAGCCGGAGCTGGAGCTGGTCGGCGAGGCGGCGGATGGGCAGGAAGCGGTGCGGCTTATCCTGGACCAGCGGCCGGACGTCGTGCTGCTAGACCTGCGGCTGCCTGGCCTGAGCGGTGTGGAAGTGATGCGCCACGTGCGCCCCATGGCGCCAGAGGTGCGTTTCCTGATCCTAACGACCTACGATACCGAGTCGTACATCGCCCCCGCGCTGGCCGCCGGGGCCCGCGGTTACCTGCTCAAGGATGCGACGCTGGACGAGCTAATGCAGGGCATCCGCGCCGTGGTGCAGGGGCGGCCGGCGCTGGAGCCGGGCGTGGCCGCGCGCCTGCTGGACCGCATGGCGGACGGCGCCGGCGCCGGCGACTTGTCGGAGCGCGAGTTGGAGGTGCTCCGGCTGCTGGCGGACGGCTCCAGCAACAAGAGCATCGCGCAGCGGCTGATCCTGTCCGAGAACACCGTAAAGGCACACATCAGCCACATCTTCAGCAAGCTAGGCGTGCAGAGCCGCACTGAGGCCGTGACGGTCGCGCTCCAGCGGGGCCTGGTGTCCCTGGACTGACCGCGCGCCGTCACGGCTCCCCCCCCCCCCGAAAGTCTCCACAACATCTCCATAGTCTCGTTGGGCACAAACAGCGCACCGAACGGTTAGGACAGGCCATACTATCACGTCGCTAATCTCCGATCCGGGGCGTCGTCGGGCGACGTTGCCGTCACGCCTATAGCATTCGCACCTACCTGGATTCGGCGGCCCTCTGAACGGGCTGGTGGCGACCGCACCCAACGCGGCACCCGGGTAGCTCGATCCCTGATATCTGGAATGCGGGAGCGCGGCAATGGGATTGACCCGCACGGCGATTCGGCGCCCGCTCGCCACGGCGATGGTGTTCCTGGCGCTGATTCTGCTCGGCACGCAGGCCTATACGCGCATGCGGGTCGATCGCTTCCCCAACATTACCTTCCCTATCGTCTTCGTGCAGATCGATTGGCCCGGCGCCTCGCCGGACAGCGTCGAGCAGTCAATTATCATCCCCGCCGAGAACACCCTCTCCGGCCTCTCCGGTCTGCAGCGGATTGACGCCACCGCGCTGCAAGGCTCGGCTCGGTTGACCCTCACGTTCGCGGACGGACTGGACATCAATCAGACGGCGATCGACACGCAGCGGCAGTTGAGCGTGATCGGCCGCACCCTGCCGGTCGATGCCTCCCAGCCGAGCGTCATCAAGGCGGATCCGTCCGCCATTCCGGTGTTGAACGTCGTGCTCTCCGGGACGATGTCGCCCGACGACATGTACGACCTCGCCGCGAACCACCTCGCGCAGCAGCTTGGGGCGGTGAACGGCGTGGCCTCCGTCCAGGTGTCGGGCGGCTTCCAGCGCCAGATCCAGGTACAGGTCGATTACGACAAGCTCGACGCGTATGGGTTGTCGCTCGCGCAGGTCTCCAACGCGATCCAGCGGGAAAACGTCGACGCGCCCGGCGGCAACGTTGACGTGGACACCCAGACCTTCTCCGTCCGCGCCACGGGGCTCGCCCAGGCGCCCGAGGACCTAGAAGAGTACGTGGTGGCGACGACGCCGCAGGGCGTCATCCGCATCCGCGACGTCGCGAAGGTCGTCATCAGCCACGCGCGGCCGACGAGCCAGGTCCGCTACAGCACCCACGAGCAGCCCGGCGTCAACAGCGTCGCGCTGGTGATTACCAAGCAGTCGGACGCGAACACGCTCCAGACGGCGGCAGCCGTGCGCAGCGCCCTGCAGCAGATCCAGCGGGGGCTGCCCTCGACGGTACACATCACGGTCACGAACGACACGTCGCGCTTCGTGCGGTACGCCGTCGACGCTGTGCAGAAGGACTTGCTGCTCGCCATCCTCATTACCGGCGTGGTGCTGTTCCTGTTCCTCCACACCTGGCGCAGCACGCTCATCGTCCTCGTCTCGATTCCGACCTGTCTCGTCTCCACGTTCCTGTTGATGTATGCCCTCGGCTTCAGCCTGGACACGATCTCGCTGATGGCCATGGCGCTCATGATCGGCATCCTGGTGGACGACTCGATCGTGGTGCTCGAAAACACCATGCGCCACTTACGGTTAGGCGAGAACCCGATCGAAGCGGCGTTGAACGGGCGCGGCGAGATTGGGCTGGCCGCTATGGCCGTCACGCTCACCGACGTCGTCGTCTACGTGCCGATCTCGTTCATGCAGGGCACGCTCGGCAAGCTGTTCCAGGAGTTCGGCCTGACGATCGCCTGCGCCACGCTGCTCTCGCTGATGGTGTCGTTCACGCTGGTGCCGATGCTGGCGTCGCGCTGGCTGAAGGCGCACGACGAAGAGCATGTGGGCGGCTTCGCCGGCGTCTGGGAGCGCGGCTTCGACCGGCTCTCCCGCAGCTATCACCGCCTGCTCCGCTGGGCGCTCGGGCATCGGCCTTACGTGGTGACCGCGGCCTTCGGCCTGCTGGCGCTGAGCATCCTGCCGCTCCCGCTCAACCTGATCGGCCAGGAATACGCGCCGCAGGAGGACGACGGCCAGTTCACGATCAACACGCTCATGCCGCCCGGCACGACGCTCGCGGCGAACAGCGCGGCCATGGCCAAGATCGAGGATGGGCTGCTGCAGATGCCGGAGGTCGATTCCTTCACCACCACCGTGGGCGCGGGCACCTCGCGCGCGGGCGGCACCGACCGCAACGGGCAGATCGCCGTGCAGCTGGTCGAGAAGACGCAGCGCCAGCGCTCGATCTTCGACGTGGTGGCCGACGTGCGGCGGTTGCAGGCGGACATCCCGGGCATGCAGCTGCGGACCAGCGTGGGGTCGCCGCTCATCGGCAGCGGCGGCGGTGTCGCCATCAACATCCGCGTCGTCGGCGACAACCAGGCGACGCTCCAGCGATTGGCCGACCAGGTCGAGCAGGTCGTGCGCGACACGCCGGGCACCGTCGACATCTACAGCGATGCCGACGTGGCTCAGCCGGAGATTCGCGCGATCGTGGACCGCAAGCGGATGGCGGACGTGGGCGTGACCACGAGCCAGATCGCCAGCGCGCTGCGCACCGCCATCGCCGGCGCCACGGGCACGTCGGTGACGAACCTCCAGGTCGAGGGCCAGATCGGCATCCCCATCGTGACGATTGCCAGCGACGACGTGCGCAACGATCTGAACCGGCTGGCGAACATCCCGATCCCGCTCAGCTCGGTCGGCTCCAGCACGGGCGCCGCCCCCGCTGTCGGCGCGAACGTGCGGCTGGGCCAGGTGGCCACGCTCCGCGAGGTTATGGCGCCGACGCAGATTTCGCGCAGCTCGCGCCAGCGCCAGGTGAACATCCAGGCGAACCTCGAGGGGCGGTCCGTCGGCGACGCGGCCCGCGACGTGCGCGCCGGCCTCGCCCGCGTCCCCTTCCCACCCGGCTACCGCTACTTCTTCGTCGGTCAGGTGGACTCGCTCGACCAGGCGCGCACGGCCCTCCTGTCGGCGCTCAGCATCTCGATCCTGCTGATCTACATGCTGCTGGTAGCGCTCTACGAGTCGTGGCTCTACCCGCTAGCCATCATGTTCGCGCTGCCGGTGGCGCTCACGGGCGCGTTTGGCGCGCTGCTGCTCACGGGCAATACCTTCAACCTGTTCTCGATGATCGGCATGATCATGCTGATGGGGCTCGTCGCCAAGAACGGCATCCTGCTGGTGGACTACACCAACACCATGCGGGCGCGGGGGCTGGGCATCTACGACGCGTTGCTCGAAGCCGGCCCCACGCGCCTCCGGCCGATCGTGATGACGACCTGCACAATGGTGTTCAGCATGATCCCGCTGGCGCTCAAGATGGAAGAGGGTGCGGAGTCGCGCGCGCCGATGGCGGTGGTGCTGCTGGGCGGCCTGCTGACCTCGACGCTGCTCACCTTGGTGCTGGTGCCGGTGATGTACACCTACCTCGACCAGCTTGGGCGGCTCCCAGCGCTTGCGCGGGCGCGGGTGCCGGCGTGGCTGCGGATGCGCCAGTGGGCCGGCCTGCGCCGCCGCTTGCCTGGCCCGCCCGCTGTCGACGAGTCCGAGCCACCGCAACCCCAGGAGTCCTAAGCCGCCCGCCCAGGTTAGGGTGTATGTTTGGCTTCGCGGAACGTACACAGCGTCCCTGACCCGAGTGCTTGGCCGTACTCGGCGGGATCTGAGGCGCTAGCGCTGCGGCGTGTGCGGCTCCTGCCCCAGTAGCGTGAAGACGGCGACGAAGGCCAGCAACGGCGCGGCCACGAACGGCAGCCACCGCACTGCGGCGTACTCCGCCGTGTTGACCTCGACTAGCGCGTGGAGCGCGCCCGCCGCGGAGATCAGCAGGAGCGCCGCGGCGCAGCGCGGGTCCGGCTGGATCAAACGGACGTTCCAGAGCCCCAGAAAGCACAGCCCCGTCAGCGTCAGACAGAGCCCGAACATCGGGGCGACCGTGGCCAGCAGCGTCGCGGCGTCGCCGGGCATGTAGCTGCTCTCTAGCTAGAGCGGTGGGCGCGACAAGTCCACCCGATTTTACCAGTTTTGCCAGAGTGCTAGCACCACGGTACGCCCGAAGCGCGGTGCCATGTTCGCGCGGCTGCCCGGCGACGCTATAGGATAACGCCGGCCGGGGCAGTGGACGTGCGGATGGCGGGAATCACGTGCTCGCCGAACAGCCGGACGGAAGTTACAACCTGCTGCGTCGTCAGGCTGCCCCAGGCGAAGGCGCCCGAGAAATAGTTGCAGCCGGTCTGCTCCAGGCATTCCGCCACCTGCGCGCGCACCGTCTCGGGCGAGCCAACGATCACTCCGCCGCGCGCCAGGCGGGCGTCGAAGTCGGCCAGGTCGTCGTAGCGGTGGTCGCCATTCAGCGCCCATAGGTATTCAAAGTTGTGGAAGAAGGTCGGGTACGCGGCCTTCGCCTCCGCGCGGGCTTGCGCGTCCGTCTCCGCCACGTAGACGATCCGATTCAGGCCGTATTTCGGCGCTGCCACGTGGCCGTTCAGGCGGTCGGGATCGTCCTGGTGCTCGGCGGCGACTCTCTGGTAGATCGCGCGCTGCTCGCGGATCGGCGGCAGTGTCGGCAGGCCAAAGATCGTGTTGAAGCCGTGCTCCGCAATCCAGGGCACCGTCTCGGCGTTGCTCGTCGGATACCACAGCGGCGGGTAAGGCCGCTGGACGGGCTGTACCTGGACACGAACGTTCTTGAACGTGAAGTATCGGCCCGCGTGGTCCACCTCGCCCGTGGCAAGGCCCTGCAGGATCACGCTGAGCGCCTCGTGGAAAATTGCCCGCGACTCCGCGATGGCCACGTTCAGCGTGGCCAGCTCGAACGGCGAGATGCCACGTCCCACCCCTAGATCGAAGCGGCCGCCGCTGAGGTGGTCCAGCATGCAGATCTCTTCCAGCAGCCGCACCGGATTGTAGAGCGACAAGAGGTAGACGAGCGGCCCAATGCGCATGCGCCGGGTACGCTCGGCTGCGGCGGCCAGGAATACGCTGGGCGACGGGGCCAGGCCGAGGGGCGTGCCATGGTGCTCGGCCAGATGGTAGCAGAGGAAGCCCATCTCCTCGGCAACTTCGAGCATCTGTAGCCGCTGCTGGTACTGCGCTCCCAGATCGGCGCTGCCGCGGTCCATCCAGTCGAAGATGCCGAACTCGATCGCCGTCGGGGCTCCCACCGCCCCGTTCGCGCCCTCCGCCACGTCCGTGCCTCCTTCGCGTCGCTGTTCGTTGTGATTATGAGTGGACTACTCTACCACGAACCGCAGCGCGGCTACCTGCGCCCCGTCAGCCACTCCATTCCGTGAGTCTCCGTTGGCAGGCTTCACCCCGCGGGGTGAAGCCTGCCAACGCGAGTCCATGGATTCCCACCCAACGCACGTCTTGTGCGGCAATCCGCAATCGGGTTACAAGTTACCGCGCGCTCGGCTGCGCCGAGCCGGCCCCAGGGGGAGGCGGCGTCCCCGGCGCCGCTTTGCGCGGTTACCTCGCGCCGCCATTCCGCGGCGCGCCGCGCGCCGCAACAATAGGAGGAGCCGTGCGAGACGGCTATCGCATCATCGACATCGATACCCACGTGACGCCGTCGCTCGAAGTGCTGGCCGAATACGTCGAGCCGAGCTTCCGGCCACGGCTGGAGGAGTTGCGTCCCTACCAGCGCACCATGCGCTCGCCGGCCGGGCGCGGCCACCCGCCGGGCGAGTGGACCACCATTAAGGTCCGGCCGATCCCCTACGAGCGCATCGCCGGTCAAAAGCCGGGCGTGGAGATGATCGAGGCGGGGGGCGCTGGGCCGCTCGAAGCCCACGTGCAGAACCTGGCCCGCGAGCATGCCACCGAGCGCGTGCAGCACGACAACCCCGAGGGCCGCCTGCACGACATGGACATCGAGGGCGTGGACGTCGACCTGATCATTCCGGGCACCTGGTCCACGGCCAGCTCCGGCCTCGACGTGAAACTCACCGAAGGCCTCTATCGCGGCTACCACCGCTACATGCGCAACTACTGCAGCCCCGATCCGAACCGCCTGAAGGGTCTGATCCTGGCCCCCGGCGGCGACCTCGAGTGGGCTGTCGCCGAGGTGCGGGCGCTGGCGCGGGAGCCCTGGGTGGGCGCCGTCTGGCTGATCCTGCCGGAGGGCATGCCGGTCGACGACCCGGACCTCGACGCCCTGTGGGCGGTGATGAACGACGCCAACCTGCCGCTCATCCACCACAGCTTCTTCTACGAACCGCCCTACTTTCCCGGCTACCGCGACATCTGGGGTAATTCGGCCATCGCGCGCACGGCCGCCCACGTTTGGGGCGCCCAGCGTTTCCTGGCGTACCTAATCTGCGGCGGCGTGCTCGACCGCTACCCGAACCTCCGCGCCGCCGTGGTGGAGTGCGGCCACGGCTGGCTGCCCAACTGGCTGATCCGCCTGGGTAAGCAGATCGACTACGTGAAAGGCTCCGTGCGGCCGCTGCAGCACACGCCCGTCGAGTACGCCCAGATGGGCCGCATCTTCAACGCCATCGAGATGCACGAGGGCGAGGCGATGACGAAGGCGGTCGTCGACATCCTGGGCGACGGCGTGCTAATGTACGAGTCCGACTACCCGCACCCCGAGAGCCAGTTCCCCGACTCGCCGGCCGAGGTGATCGGCTGGACGAGCTTGGGGCAGCAGGCGATCCGCAAGCTGCTCTACGACAACGCCGCGCGCTATCTGCGCCTGTCGTAGCAGGAAAGCGCCAGGACGCCCCGTGGGGGCCGGAGAGACTGATGGAGTACGAGCAAGCGCTGGCCTACGTGCAGCGGGCGAAGGCGATTGGCCAGGAGCGGGGCGTCGAGGTGAGCGTGGCAGTCCACGATCCCGCCGGCCACCCGGTCCTGGTGGCGCGTGGCAAGAGCGTTGCCTGGCACGGGCCGTACATGGCGATGGGCAAGGCTCGCCTGGCCGCGGCGTTCCGCAAGCCGACGGCCGAGCTGTGCGAGCAGTGGGAGAAGCGCCCGATGTTCGCGCAGAGCCTGACGGAGATCATCCCAGGCGGGGTGACGCTGAACAAGGGCGGCTACCCTCTCTACGCGGCCGGGGAGTTCGTTGGCGCGATCGGCGTTGGCGGCGGCTCGCCCGACGTGGACGACTACGTGGCGCGCACTGCGGCGGATTGGGATGCTGTCGTCGCTAGTCGCCGAGCGGCCGTATGATCCGGCCGCGCGGTGTCCCTGAGCTGCGGTCCATCGTGCGCGGTGCCGGGACGGCGACAGGACTCCTGCTGACGCTGGTGGGGCTGGCAGGGTGCGCCGCCCCGCCAGCGGCCTCGCTCGGCGCGCCTGCCGCGGAGCCGAGCACTAGCCACCCCGCCGCGGCCGCGTCCACCGCGGCCAGCCCGACTGCCGCGCCCAGTCCCCCACCCGCGCTCGGCATCAAGCTGGCGGTAACGGACCCCACGGTGTCGCTCATCCCCAACGCGGTGATGTGGCTCGCCAAGGACCTCGGCTTCTACGAGCGCGAGGGGCTGGACGTCGACTTGATGGAGATGAGCGGCACGCCGCTGGCCATCGCGGCGCTGTTGTCAGGCCAGGCGGACGTGGCCAACATTGGCGTGCCCGAGGTGATCGAGCTGGTGGCGACCGGCAAGGCCGACTTGCGCGCGGTCCACTCGCCCAACGCGCGCCAGTACTTCTTGCTCGCGGGCAACGGCGACCTGCGCACGCCGCACGACCTGAAAGGGCGCACTTTCGGCATCGCACGCGTCGGCAGCGTCGATCACACGCAGAGTATGATCGTCATGAAGTCATTCGGCGTCGATCCTGCCATAGACATCACGTTCATCGGCGTCGGAGAGCCACAGAACCGCGCGAAGGCGCTAGTAGCGGGCAATGTCGACGCGACGTCGTTCTCCGTCGCGACCTGGGAAGCCATTCGCCAAGAGCCCAACGTGCGGGTTCTGCTCGATGCAGACGCCTACTACCGGCAGGCGCCGTTCGTCTCCAAGGTGAACGCCGCGCCGATGGCAATCATCCAGAGCAAGCCGGAGGAGCTTACGCGGCTCACTCGCGCGCTGATGGCTGCGTCGCGCCACCTGGCGCAAAGTCAGCAGGCGTGGGTGGATGGCATGGTGGCGCGGCGCCCCGAGTTGGACCGCGACGAGCTGGCCGAGCTGTGGTCGTACTACGGATCGGGCTGGGGCGTGAACGGGCTGATGAATCTCGACGACTACCGCCAGACGGCGCGCTTTCTAGCCGAGTCGGGAACCGTCCCGAGCGGCGTCGACCTGCCCGTTGAGCGTTGGGCGACCACGCGGTTCGTGGACCGTGCGCTCGCGGACCTCGGCATCTATCCTGGGCTTGACGATCCGGGGCGGCCGATCGCCGGCGCCACGCGGCCCTAAGCTAAATTATGCGCCCCCCGCTACATTAGCGGGGCCTCCTAGGCTACACTCAAAGAGAACCGAACGCCCGCCGCGACCATACGGGTCGCGCGCCCGTCCGCATCCCGACCCAGCAGACAAGAGGGGAGATGATGGACCAGACCGCGGTCTACGAGCTGTGCAAGGCTGTTCACGCGATTTACGTGGAGCGCGAGAAGGCGCTCGCCTATCGTGACGGCGACAGGAGCCTGCTCGACCAGTTCACCCTGACCGCCGAGCAGCGCCAAGCGCTCGCGGGCAAAGACCTCGTGGCCTTGTTCCGCCTGGGCGTCCACCCGGTCCTGCTCTACCATCTGTCCGTGGTGCTCAACTCGCGTGAGGCCTACGTGCGGGAGATCGCGCCGCAGCTTAAAGGCATCCCGAATCCGTTCTACGACTACTACCAGAGCGCCTAAATCATCCCAAGAGGCAGAGTGATGGGCAAGATCGTGGCGGCCGTGGCGATGACCCACAATCCCCGCATCTACCAGGCGGCGGAGGCCGCGAAGCCGGAGGACCGAGAGTACGTCTACGGCAACTTTGGTGTGCTGCGGCAGAAGCTCGAGGCCGCGCGTCCCGACGCGCTGATCGTCTTCGCCAACGACCACTTCGACAACTTCTTCCTCGACAACATGCCCGGCTTCTGCATCGGCGTGGCACGCCAGGCGGAGGGGCCGTTCTGGTACGAGCATGAGATTCAGCGCATTCCTCGGTACCGCGCGCCGGTGCATGAGGCGCTGGCCGCCGACGTGCTGCGCAAGGGCATCGAGGCGGGCGTCGACTTTGCCTTCGCTCGCGAGTTCCGCATGGATCACGCCTTCTGCGTGCCCCTCTCGTTCGTGGCCCCGAACCAGGACCTGCCGATCATCCCCGTGTATACGAACGTCTGGGCGTATCCGCTGCCCACGCCGCACCGCTACTACGAGATGGGCCGCGTGCTGCGCCAGGTGGTGGAGTCACGGCCGGGCGACGAGCGCGTCGCCGTCCTGGCCAGTCTGAACCTGTCCACCGAGGTGGGTGGCCCCAAGATGGGCTGGCGCGATCTGGAGTTCGACCAATTGGCGCTCGACCTGATGCGGCGCGGCGACGTCGACCGCATTCTCAACGACGTGACGATCGAGCGCATGATGCAGGCGGGCAACTCGACGCCAGAGTACCTGAACTACGTGGCGCTGCTGGGCTTCGTGGGCACGCTGCCGCCCAGCTTCGTGGAGTTCAAGATCGTCCCCGGTTGGGGCAACTGCCCTGCGGCGGCCTGGGACCTGTAAGCTGAGCGGGGTGCCGCGTCTGGCGTCTCATAGCCGGGACGCGGCCTGAGCCGACGCGCACTCTCCGGTGCGTCGTGTTCGTGAGGAGCGAGCCATGCATGTTGGTGCGGGCGAGAAGCAGGGTATACGTACGGCCAACGCGCCCACCCCCACCGGGCCGTTTAGCCAAGCGATCCGCATTGGCAACCTGATCTTCGTCTCCGGGCAGGCGGGCCGCAACCGCGAGACCGGGCACCTCGGCGACGTGCGCGAGCAAACGGAATGGTCGCTGCGCAACATCACCGCCATCCTGGCCGAGGCCGGCGCTACGCTGGACGACGTGGTGAAAACTACTGTCTACCTGCGCGACAACACGCTCGCCAAAGAGATGAGCGACGAGTATCTCAAGCACTTCAAGGAGCCGCTGCCGGCGCGTTCGACGGCCATTGTCGGACTGAAGTTCGAGGGCATGCTGGTCGAGATCGAGGCGATCGCCGTCGTGCGGGAATAGCGACGCTGTGCGAGCGGGACCAGCTAGGCTCCTGCTCAGCTACCAGGGAACGGCATGAACGACTGGCCATACGCGCGGCACCCGGTCCACGGGAGCCGGGGCATGGTCGTGAGCGGACATCCGCTCGCCACTGCCGCGGGCCTGCACATGTTGATGGACGGCGGTAACGCCGTCGACGCGGCGCTCGCTGCCAGTGGTGTCCTGGCGGTGGTCCGGCCGGCCTGGTGCGGTGTCGGCGGCGACGCCTTCGGGCTCATCTCCACGCCGCACGAGGGGGTCGTCGCCGTGAACGGCAGTGGCGCCGCGCCGCTCGCGGCGGATCCGTCGGCCTTCGCCGGCGAGCGCGCGCCGCGCTTCGGCCCGCGCTCGGTCGCCGTGCCCGGCCTCCCCGACGCCTGGGCCCTCGCTGCCACCAGCTATGCCTCGCGGTCACTCGCCGACCTGCTGGCGCCGGCCGTGTACTACGCCCGGGCCGGCTTCCGCGTGGATGGCGCCTTCCACCGCGCGCTCGCCACGTTGGCGCCCGGGCTGGCGGCGTGGCCGAGCCTGGCACGCCTGCTCGCGGCCAGCGCCCCGTCCGGCGAGGCGGTGCCACAGCGCGGCGACCTGTTTCGGCAGCCGGAGCTGGCCGAAACTCTGGAGCTGGTCGGTCGCCAGGGGCGCGACGCCTTCTATCTCGGTCCGCTAGCGGTGGCTGTCGTGGACACGCTTGCTCAGCGCGACGGGCTTCTCTCGGTCGCCGACCTGGCGCGTCACACAACCGCCTGGCAGCCGCCGCTCCGCACCAGTTATCGCGGCCATGCCGTCTACGAGCAGCCGTTGCCCTCGCAGGGATGCATCCTGTTGCAAGAGTTGAATGTCCTCGACGGCTTCGACGTGCGGGCGCTCGGCCGTGAGAGCGCCGCCCTGGTCGACCTGCTGGTGCGGTGCAAGCTGGCGGCGTTCGCCGACGCCGCGCGTTACCTGGCCGACCCGGCGGCCGTGGATGTGCCGCTCGACAGGCTGCTCTCGGCCGAGCACGCTGCCGAGTGCCGCGCCGAGATCGCCGCGGCGCTCGGGTCTCAACCGGCCGCCATTCCGGCCAGCGACGGGGCACCGGCCGGCGGCGTGGACACCGACTGCCTGGTCGTGGCCGACGGCGACGGCCGGATCGTCTGCTGGATCCAGAGCCTGTTCAACCTGTTCGGCGCGCGCGAGGTCGTCGACGGCACGGGCATCGTCCTGAACGACCGGCTGGCGAACCTACCACTTGATGCCTCCCGGCCGAACCACTTGCGGCCGGGTTTCAAGCCGCTCCACACCTTGAACACCTTCCTGGTGAGCCGCGACGGCCAGCCTGTGCTGGCCGGGGCTACGCCGGGCGGCCAGGGCCAGGTGCAGACCAATCTCCAGTTGATTGTACACATGCTCGATTTCGGGCTGGACGTGCAGGCAACCGTGGACGCACCGCGTTGGGTCAGTGGCTCGCCCACCCCGGGCGACACTATACTCTATCTCGAGCCGCGCTTCCCGCCCGGTTTCGCCGCGCAGCTGGAGGCGCGCGGGCACACCGTCACGGTGGCGGACACCGGCGCCGATGGGGAGCGCTTCGGCAGCGCGACGCTGATCGCCGTGGACGGCGCCAGCGGCACCTACAGCGGCGGGGCGGACCCTCGCCGTGAGGCGCACGCGCTCGGCTGGTAAGCCGCCGGGCGGTCTGCTCCCCCGCACGGTTGCCCATCCGATCTCACGCTCGTCGGGCGACGTGCGCCCTGGCTGCCCGGCCACGGCGCACGCCGCTAGCAGGTGTCCCAGTCCCACAGCGCGCAGCCGCCGCGCTGGTTGTCCCACGTATTGTGGGGCACGAACGGCGGGTCGTCCGGCACCGTCTGGGGGGAGGCGTACTGTTCCCCTGGGTTCGTGTCTGGCATGACGGCCGGGCCGGAGATGCCGTACTCCTCGGGGACCGACGGCTCCGCGTAGTCGAGGGCCAACACGGGGCGGGGTACGGTGAGCAGGAGCCCACTGAGGGCTGCTGCCACGAGCACACGACGCATCGTAAGCCTCCACAGCCGCTTGGGTGATGGGATTGTGCAATCCCTACGCTCACCCATGAGGCTCACTCCATCCTGTTAATGGGCCATGCGGAAGCTGTTAAGGCTCGATGGAGAGCGGTTGTAGCTCACAATATCGCCACTCTGGCGCGAATCGGTGAACGCAACTCGTTACTGCGCGAGTGGTAGACCATCTTAGCTGGGCAAAAGGTTCACCACACGCAAACTACGCCCGCGCATCCTAGGGAGAAGCCGCAACCGACGAAGCTTTCGCAACCCCCAACATTTCGATAGCACAACCTCCATGAGATGTCCACAGGTCTCGCCAGATAATCCGTTGTAGAGGTATGTACGCCTAAGGAATACCTTAGGCGACGGACAGGGCCGCTGGGCCCGGGCGCAAGAACTGCGTGGGGTTGCCATGGACGATCTGCGTGCGCGCCTTACCTCTCGGGTGCTCGACTTGCAAACCGATCTCTACCGCTCGTTGCGCCCAAGCAGAGAGTGGTTCGAAGTCGACCTCACGATGTCACAACTAAAGGTAATGCTGTTGCTGTCCGCCGACGGCAGCGCGTCGATGAGCCGGCTGGCAGGGGCGCTGGGGGTGAGCCTGGCGACCGCCACCGGCATCGTCGATCGGCTGGTGGAGCACGGCCTGGTCCGCCGCGACCAGGATCCCCATGACCGTCGCCTCGTGCTGTGCCGGCCGACGCCGCGCGGCTTGGCGCTCACCGAGCGCCTCCAGCAGGCCGGCGCCAGCAGTCTCGCGCCCTTGCTGCGCCATCTGTCCGTGGCGGACCTACGGGTGGTGGCCGCCGGCCTTGAGATCCTCTGCGGCGCGGCGCATCAGCAGCCATCCGACTGGGAGGCCCCGGGCGCGCGTCTCCACGCGCCTGGCTCCGCGGCGTTGACCACGCCCGTGATGCATCGCGTGGGCAAGTGACCGCGCGGAGGAGAACCGATGCGACCTGCTCGAGCATCCCTCAGGGTTCTTCCGGCCACCGCCCTTGCGCTCTTGGTCGGCTGCCAGTCCGCCCAGCACGTGCCCACCGGTCAGCGCAACGGCGGCCCACCGCCGCCTCTCGCCGTGCCGATCAGCGTGGACACCGCGCAGCGCGGCCCCATCGCCGCGGTCCTGAGCTATGCGGGCAACGTCACCGCCCGCGCGAGCGTGGACGTGCTGCCGCGCGCGACGGGGCGGATCGAGAAGCTCAACGTCGACGTCGGGAGCCCCGTAAAGGCCGGCGACGTCATCGCGGAGCTGGACCGCTCCCAGCTCGACGCCACGGCCGAGCAGGCGCAGGGCGCCTTGCACAGCGCGCAGGCGCGCCTCGCTCTGCTGCAGGCCGGCGCCCGCCCGGAGAGCGTCCAGGCCGCCCAGGCGGCGCTCGCCTCCGCGCAGGAGCGCTTGACCGAGATGCAGCAGGGTGGCAGGCCGGAGGATGTGGCGACCGCGCAGGCGAACCTGGAAGCGGCCCAGGCCAAGCTGGAGCAGCTCGAAGAAGGGTCGACGGAAGCGGACATCGACACGGCCCGCGCCGCCGTCGAGACGGCCCGCGCCAGCGTGCAGAGCAGCAACGAAGCGCTCGCCCAGTTGCTGCATGGCGGCGCGCCGGAGGACCAGCGGGCGGCCGACGCCGCCATCGTGGCAGCGGAGGGCAACCTGCGCCAGGCCCAAGCGCGCCGGGAGGCGCTGCGCAATCCCCCGGCCGACCAGGTCGCCCAGGCGCGCAGTGAAGTCGAGACCACCCAAGCGACGCTCGAGGCGGCGCAGGAGCGGCTGGCGCAACTGCAGGCGGGCGGCTCCGTCGCCGATCAGGTCAGCGCGCAGAGCGCCGTGACGAGCGCCCAGTCAGCCCTCCAGGCCGCGCAGGACACGCTCGCGGAGCTGCTCAACGGCGGCACGCCCGCGGATCGCGAGGCCGCCCAGGCCGCCCTCGACACGGCGACCTCCGCATGGCGCGCGGCCCGCGTACATTTCGACCTGCTGCGCAACACGCCGAACGCCGCCCAAGTCGCCGCGGCCAACCAGCAGCTCTCGACAGCACAGCAGCAGCAGCAAGCGGCCCAACAGCAAGCGACGGCCGCGTGTACGACGCCGGGCGCCTCGGTCTGTACGGCCGCCCAGGCCGCCCTCAACAGCGCGAACACCGCGCTGGCTACCGCCCAGGCGAACCTGCAGTCGCTCAACCAGGGCGCCAGCCCGTCCGACTTGGCCGCGGCCCGCTCGGCGATCGAGCAGGCCGACGCCAACCTGAAGGCCGCGCAGGCACGCGTGGACCAGTTGAACAACCCGACGCCCGATCAAGTCCAGGCGGCGCGCACCGCCGTCGATACGGCCCGCGCCAACCTCGACGCGGCCATCGCGCGGCAACAGCTGCTGAACGAGCCGGCACCCGACACGCTGGCCGACGCCCAGAGCGCCGTGGATAGTGCTACGAGTGCGCGGCGCGCGGCGCAGCAGAAGCTCGACTTGCTGCTCAACGGCGGCGCCCCCGAGGATCAGCAGGCTGCCGAGGCGGCCATCCAGGCTGCCCAGGGCGACTACGCCCAGGCGGTCGCGCGGCGCGAGGCCCTGCGCACGCCTTCGGCGGCCGACGTCGCCAACGCCCGCGCGGCGGTTGACACGGCGACCGCGAACCTCGCGGGCGCCGAGAGCCGCCTCACCGACACCCTGGCCGGCACCAAGGCCGCCGACATGCAGGCGGCCATCTCGGCCGTCGACCAGGCGCAGCAGGCCCTGACCCTGGCCCGCTACCCCTATACGGCGCAAGACATCGAGCAGCAGCAACAGGCGGTGGACCAGGCGCGAGCGAACCTCGCGCTGGCCGCGGAGCCGAACCGGCCCGAGGACCTCCAGCAGGCAGAAGCAGACGTTAACCAGGCTCAGGGCAGCTACGAGCTGGCGCGCGAGCAGGCCGAGGAGTCAGTCGTCTATGCGCCCTTTGACGGCGTGGTGTCGGCGCGGCAGATGTCCGAGGGGGCCCTCGCCAGCCCCACGACCCCCATCGTCAGCATGGTGACCGACGCGGTGGAAGTGGACGTCAACGTCGAGGAGGCCCGAGGCGGGCAGGTCCATGCGGGCAGCCCGGCCACGCTCACCGTGGCCTCGCTGCCCGGCCAGGAGTTCCCGGCCGTGGTGGCCCTGGTGTCGCCCACCGTCGATCCGCACAGCCGGACCTTCCTGGCGCGGGTCGTCCCCTCCGACGACAGCGGCCAGCTGCACGACGGCATGTTCGCCCAGGTGCGTATCCGGGGGGACGCGCGGCCGGACGCGGTCCTGATCCCTAACGCCGCGATCGTTCAGCGCAGCGGCAAGAGCGTGGCCTTCGTGGACGTTGACGGCAAGGCGCAGCAGCGCGAGCTGCAGCTGGGCATCACCGACGGCACGAACACCGAGGTCGTCGCAGGAATCGACGCGGGCGACCAGGTCATTACGGCCGGGCAAGACAGCCTGAACGACGGCGACGCCGTGCGAATTGCGGCCCCGGGGTCGGCCTAAGGTGCGGCCCCCGCCCGGGGGCGAGGACAAGCAGGGAGAGCATACATGGGGTTGACCCGCACGGCGATCCAGCGGCCGCTCGCCACCGTGATGGTGTTCCTGGCGCTCATCTTGCTCGGCCAGCAAGCCTACACGAAGATGAAGGTCGATCGTTACCCGAGCATCGACTTTCCGCTGGTGTACGCGCAGATCGACTGGCCGGGCGCCTCGCCCGACAACATCGAGCAGGCGATCATCGTGCCGGCCGAGAACGCCATCTCGGGTGTGAGCGGGGTGCAGCGGATCGACGCCACGGCCCAGGTTGGCACCGCGCGGCTCACCATCTACTTCTTTGAAGGAACGGACCTCAACCAGGCCACGATCGATACCCAGCGGGCGCTGGCGGCCATCGGTCGGCAGTTGCCGACCGATGCCTCGCAGCCCAGCGTGCGCAAGGCCGATCCCTCGGCCATTCCCGTCATGAACGTGGTGCTGACCGGCACCATCGCCCCGGAAGACCTCTACGAGCTTGCCTACAACAACGTGGAGCAGCAGCTCCAGTCCGTGCCTGGCGTGGGCGCCGTCCAGCTCTTCGGCGGGCACGTGCCCGAGGTCGAGGTCCAGGTGGACTACGACAAGCTGGTAGCCTACGGCATCTCGATGGCCCAGATCGCCAGCACCATCGACCGCGAGAACGTGGACACGCCGGGCGGGAACGTGGACCGCCCGACCCAGACGTTCCAGGTGCGGGCCCAGGGCGAGGCGCAGGCTGTCTCGGACATCGGCAGCTACCTGGTGGCCACGACGCCGCAGGGTCCCGTCCGGCTGCGCGACATCGCCACGATCACCATGGGCACGCAGCGCCCCACCAGCCTGGTGCGCTTCACCAGCAGCGACGGGTCGAGCGTGGACGGCATCGCGCTTACCATCACGAAGCAGCCCGATGCCAACACCCTGGACACCGCCAACAACGTCCGGGCGGCCATCCAGCAGATCCAGCCGACGCTCCCCCCCGGCGTGCAGATCCAGATTACCAACGACACGTCGCGGTTTATCAATTACGCGGTCGAGGCCGTGCAGAAGGACCTGATCCTGGCCATCGTCATCACGGGCATCGTCCTCTTCCTTTTCCTACACACTTGGCGCAGCACGCTGATCGTGCTGGTGTCGATCCCGACCTGCCTCGTGTCGACGTTCCTCCTGATGTACGCGATGGGCTTCAGCCTCGATACGATCTCGCTCATGGCGATGGCGTTGATGATCGGCATCCTGGTAGATGACTCGATCGTGGTGCTCGAGAACACCACTCGCCATCTCGGCCTGGGCGAGAACCCGATCGTCGCGGCCATTAAGGGCCGGGGCGAGATTGGCATGGCGGCTATCGCGGTCACGCTGACCGACGTGGTGGTCTATGTCCCGATCTCCTTCATGCAAGGGAACGTCGGGAAGATGTTCCGCGAGTTCGGGCTGACCATCGCCTCGGCTACACTGCTCTCGCTCATGGTCTCCTTCACGCTGGTGCCCGTGCTGGCGTCGCGCTGGCTGAAGGCGCACGACGAGGAGGGCCACGAGCGAGGGTTCGCGGGTGCGTGGGAGCGGGGCTTCGACCGCCTGTCGCGCTGCTACCGCTCCCTGCTGGGCTGGGCGCTGCCGCATCGCCCGATCGTCGTGGCCTGCGCGGTCGGGCTGCTGGCGCTGAGCATTGTGCCGCTGCCTCTCAACCTCATTGGGCAGGAGTTCGCGCCGAACGAGGACGACAGCCAGTTCACGGTGACCACCCAGATGCCGCCCGGCACGTCGCTGGCCGCAAACAGCGCGGCCATGGCGCGCGTCGAGCAAGCACTTCTGCAGATGCCCGAGGTGGCCAACTTCACTACGACGGTCGGGCAGAGCGGCGCGGCCGGCGGCGGCAGCGACCGCGACGGCCGTATTGCCGTCCAGCTCGTCGACAAGAGCCAGCGGCAGCGCTCCGTCTTCGAGGTGATGCAACAGGTGCGCCGGGTGCAGGGCAGCATCCCGGGCATGACCGTGCGCACGAGCGTCCAGGCGCCGCTGGTCATCCCGGGCGGCGGCAACGTGCCGATCAACGTTCGCATTCTCGGCAACAACCCTCAGGCCCTGCAGCGCATCGCCGGGCAGGTACAGCAGATCGTCGCCAACACGCCGGGCACCGTGGACGTCAACAACGACGCCGACGTGGCACAGCCGGAGGTGCGGGCGGTACTGAACCGCGATCGCATGGCGGATCTTGGCGTGACCGCGACCGCGGTGGGCAACGCGCTGCGCACCGCCATCGGCGGCGATACCGTAAATACCCAGCTCCAGATCGAGGGCCAGAGCGGCATCGCCATCACCGTGCTGGCCAACCGCGACCTGCGCAACGACCTCACCGCGCTCGGCGCCATCCCCGTGCCCGTGGGCCTGAACAGCGGGACGGGCACGAGCAGCTCGAGCGCGGCCAGCGGCGCGCCGCCTACCGTCCGCCTCGACCAGGTCGCGGAGCTTGAGACCGACAACGCCCCAACCCAGATCGCGCGCAGCGCGCGCCAGCGCGAGGTGACGATCCAGGCGAACATGGTCGGCAGCTCGGTGGGCGACGCGGCGCGCACCATCCGCGCGCAGCTCGCGCAGATCCCCATGCCGCCGGGCTTTCGCTTCCTGTGGGTGGGCCAGGTCGATCAGCTCGACCAGGCGCGCACGGCCCTTCTGTCGGCGCTCAGCATCTCGATCCTGCTGATCTACATGCTGCTGGTGGCACTCTACGAGTCGTGGCTGCACCCTCTGGCCATCATGTTCTCGCTGCCCGTCGCGCTCGTGGGAGCCTTCGGCGGGCTGCTGCTCACGGGCAACACGTTCAACCTGTTCTCCATGATCGGCATGATCATGCTGATGGGCCTAGTGGCGAAGAACGCGATCTTGCTCGTCGACTACACGAACACCTTGCGCCAGCGCGGCCTGGATCGGAACTCAGCGCTGCTGGAGGCGGGACGGACGCGGCTGCGGCCGATCATCATGACCACCGCCACGATGGTGTTCAGCATGATTCCGCTGGCCCTCAAGATGGAAGAGGGCGCGGAATCGCGCGCGCCGATCGCGGTCGTGCTCCTGGGCGGCCTGATCACCTCGACGCTGCTCACCCTCGTCCTGGTGCCTGTCATGTATACCTACCTGGACGATCTCGGGCGCGTCCCGGCGCTCGCCCGCGCGCGGGTGCCCGGCTGGCTGCGGCTGCGGGGCGTGGGCTCGCTGGTCCGCGGGGACGTGGGTGAGGGCTATGGGGCCGCGGCGCGGCAGCCCGAGCCCTCGGATGGTCCGAGTCCCCGCGGGCGGGAGTGAGACGGCGCCGAGCGGCTCGCCTGACATGAAGCGGCTGCCCGGCGTAGCGAAAAGCGCCGCGCGGCCGTTTAACAAGTTCTGCATGATTCCGCCACACGGCGTTAGCAGTTTCCGGCCGCCGTAGCGGCTATCGTTGTGCGGGGTGCGCCGTCCGGCGCGTCGTATCGCGGTACAGGAGGCGGTCAGACGTATGCGAGCAGTCTCCCTCGAGCCCATCGGCGCCTGGCGGCAGGGGCTGCCTCCGCTCGGCTGGCCGCAGCGGGCGGCCCTGTTGCTGGCCCTGCTGCTCAGCCTCGCGCTCGGTTATCTGACGTACGTCCGGTTCACCACACCCAAGCCGCTGGCCGTCCAGACGACGACCGTTGCGCGGGGCCAGATCATCGCCGGCGTCAACGGAACCGGCACGGCGGTGGCGGATGACGCGAGCAACGTGGGCTTTCGGGGCAGCGGCCGGGTCGCCGACGTGCTCGTGCAGGTCGGCGACCACGTCGAGCAGGGCCAGCCGCTGGCCCACCTCGACAGCGTCGATCTGCAGGCGCAGCTCGATTCCGCGCGGGCCAGCGCGGCGCAGGCCGAGGCGAAGCTGCAAGCCATTCTCAACGGGGCGCGCCCGGAGGACGTGGCGGCGGCGCGAGCGCAGCTTGCCCAGGAGCAGGCGAAGCTCGCGGACATGACGACCGCCCGGCCCGAGGACGTGGCGGCGGCGCAGGCTGCCGTGGGCCAGGCGGAGGCGAAGCTGCAAGGGCTGCTCCAGGGCCGGCCCGAGGACGTGGCAGGCGCTCAGGCGCAGCTCAACGCGGCCGTCGCCAAGCTGCACGAGCTGGAGGCCCAGGGCCGGCCCGAGGACGTCGCCGCCGCGCAGGCCGCGCTCGACCAGGCGCGCGCCAAGCTCGACGCGCTCTATCATCCCGCCCCCGGTGACCTGGCGGCTGCACAGACCGCGGTGGATAGCGCGCGAGCGACGCTCGCGGCCAACCAGGCTAAACTGGAAGACGTGCAGAGCGGCGCGACCGACGCCGACATCCAGGCGGCGGTGGCCGCGCTGGCGAAGGCGCTGTCGGACCAGCAGGCGGCCCAGAACACGCTCGACACGCTACTCCACCCAAAGGACGCGGACGTGCTCGCTGCCCAGGTGGCCGCGCAGAATGCCCTCTCGGCCTATCAGAGCGCGCAGGCCAAGCTCGACCAGCTGCAGCACCCGACGGACAGCGACGTCGCCGCGGCCCAGGCGGCGGTGGTCCAGGCGCAGGCTAGCCTGCGGTCGGCTCAGTCGAAGCTGGTGGAGAACCAGCCGAGCGCCAATAGCTACAGCGTCGTCGCGGCGGGCGAGGACGTGATCGCCGCGGCCCGCAACCTGCAGATCGCCCAGAACACGCTCACCCAGCTCACGAACCCCACGGCCAGTGGCAGCGGCAGCGGCGGGAGCAGCGCGTTCCGCGGCGCGAGCAGCACGAGCAGCAGCAGTAGCCCGAGTAGCGTTAGCGGCAGCACGAGCAGTCCGAGCGGCACCACGAGTACCGGCGCCGGCAACACGGCGCCCAGCACCCAGGACCTGCTCAGCGCGCAGGCAGCCGTGAACACTGCCGACGCGACCCTGCAGCGCGCCCAGTCGGCCTTCCAGGCGCTCCAGGTGGGCGGCAGCAGCAACGACGTGGCGACGGCGCAGACGAACGTCGTGGCGGCGCAGGCGCAGCTAGCCAGCGCCCAGAGTAAGCTGGCGCAGCTCGCCAACCCGGCACCCGCCGACGTAGCGGCGGCGCAGGATGCGTTGACCCAGGCCGCCAACAACTACCAGAGCGCGCAGGCGAAGCTCGCCCAGCTCCAGAACCCGACGACGGACGACGTGATGGCGGCGCAGGCGGCGGTCGCTGCCGCCGGCGTGGCGGTCACGAGCGCGCAGGCGAAGCTCGACGACCTCCGCGCTCAGCCCAAGGCGGCCGACCTGGCGGCTGCCCAGACCGGCGTCGCCACCGCGCAGGCCGACCTCGCCAGCGCGCAGGCGAAGCTGGCGCAGCTCCTGAGCCCGACCGCCGACGACGTGGCGCAGGCCGAGGCGGCCGTGCGCCAGGCCGAGGAGCAGCTGGCCCTCAAACGACAGCCCAACACCGCGGACGATCTGGAGCAGCAGCGCCAGCAGGTGGCGCAGCTCCAGGCCACGCTCGCCACGAAGCAGCAGCCCGGCGCGGCGGCCGACATCGAAGGCCAGCGCCAGGCGGTCGTGCAGGCGCAGGACCAGCTGGCCCTCAAGGAGCAGCCGTCGAGCCAGCAGGCCATCGAGGGCCAACGCCAGGCGGTAGCCCAGGCGGAGGCCAATCTGGCGCTCAAGGCCCAACCCTACACCGACCAGGATGTCGCGCAGGCCGTGGCCGCCGTAGACCAGGCGCGCGGCCAGGTCGCCGTTGCCCAGTACAATCTCGACCAGGCCACGCTCCTGGCGCCCTTTGGGGGGACGGTGAGCGCCGTCGGCCTGCACGCGGGCGAGCTGGCGACGGGCGCGGCGACGGTCGGCGGCGGGCTGATCACGCTCGTGAACCCGTCGCACCTGCGGGTCGACGCCCAGGTGGACGAGTCGGACGTTACCCGTGTGCAGGTGGGGCAGTCGGTGCAGCTGACCTTCGACGCGCTGACAGGCCGCACGGTGCCCGGCCACGTAACCGCCGTGGCGCCGCAGTCCACCACCCAACAGGGGGTGACCAGCTATCTCGTCTCCATCGCCATCGACAACGGCCGCGACGTGCGTCCCGGTATGACGGCGACCGCCAACATCGTATATGCCCAGCAGGACGGCGTGCTCACGGTTCCGAACCGGGCTATCCGCCGCCAGGGCCGCGACCAGGTGGTCGACGTGCTGACACCCGGGGGCACGCTCGAGACGCGTACCGTCCAGCGCGGCCTGAGCAACGACCAGACGAGCGAGATCACGAGCGGCCTCGACGAGGGCGACCAGGTCGTGGTCCCCACGACCGCGACCCAGGCCCCGAGCGGCGGACGCGGCCCCGGCCCCGGCTTTCGCGGCCCCGGCTTTGGCGGCTAGGCGGGGGAGTCTCTCTCCTCGGGAGCCGCTGTCAGACAGAGGGCAGATGCCGACAGCCACGCGTTGGGAACGCTGGGAGTTCGAGCAGTTGCTCCGGTCACCCGGGCTCTCCGACGACGAGCTTGCCACCTTGAATGGGCAGCGGCCCGCCGCCGCCATCGCCGCCATGCGGAGCGCCATCCACGGCTACCACGCGGGCGCCGCAACCGCCGGCCCCCGCTTGACCCCCGTACAGGCTAGCATTGTGGACGCGTACCGGGGCCAGCTGGTGTGCGCCGTCTGCGGCCGCCCCTGGTGACCCCGCCCCGCCGAGCGCGTGGCGCGGTGCGGGCGCCGGCCGGCGGCTAGAATGCCGCGGGCCCGCCGCCCACGAACGTGGGCCAGGCGCCGCAGCCGTCCTGCACCGTGAGCGGCACGGTGGTGGCCTGGCCCGCTGTCGCCCGGCGGATAGTGAAGGTGACCTGCTGCGAGCCGGCGGGCAGGGCAACCGTGAAGTTGCCCGCCTGCCCCGCTGGCTGCCCAGGCACGTCGATCAGCGCATTCGTCGCCGGCCCGAACTGGAGCGCGATCAGCCGATTCGGCGGGCTGCCGGCATCGGTCTGCGCCGTGACGGTGACTTGCTCCTGCCCGGACCCGCTGGGCGTCGCGCTCACCCGGACCTGGGGCCGCGGCGTGCAGACCGGCGGCAGCGGCGTGGGCGTCGCGGTGGGCGTCGGCGGGGGCGTCGCCGTCGGCGGGGGCGTGGCCGTCGGTAGGGGCGTGGCCGGCGGCAAGGCCGTGGCCGTGGCCGGCGGCGCCGGGGCGAGCTGCGCGAACAGGTTACCTAGGTTGAACGAGCCGAGGGCGACGTGGGCAAAGTCGCTCCCCATGCTGCTGGCGGGATGGAAGCCCGAGGTGCTGCGTTCGGCGTAGAGGGTGACGTTCCAATTGCCGGTGAGATGGCCTAGCGCCTGGTTGATCAGCGCGGTGCCCGCGGCCCATTCCGGGGCTGCCATGCTCGTGCCGCCCTGCAAGTAGAGCTGACCGCCGAACGATTGTGGGCAGCCGCCCGAATCGGCCTCGCAGATCAAGATGCCCGTATTAGGGTCCGCGTCGGCCACCAGGTCGGGCACCGACCGCATGTTGCTGCTTACCAGCCCCGCCTGGTACGACGGCGTGGCGAAGAACCGACTGAGGCCGAACGAGCCCGCGCCGATCGTGTTGTTCCACCACGTCTCGCTCTGATACGAGTTGCCGGCGCCGACCGTGAGGCTGGTCCCGCCCACGGCGATGCCGTGCGGCGCATCGCCGGGCACCGTGATGGTGTTCGGGAAGAACGTGCTGCCGTCGCCCGATAGGCAGAAGCTGCCGGTGTCCCCGGCGGCGTTGAACACGCTCACACCCCCTGCGGCCGCGGCCTGAAATATCGTGTCGATGCTCGCGGCGGTGGCGGGCGAAATCTCGAAGTACTCGCAATTCGACCAGCTATTGCTGATGACCGTCACCCCATCGTTGATCATCTGGTTGAACATGGCCTGGTAGCTGAGGCTGGCCGGGCACGCGTTGCAGCTCTCGTACACGCGGTAGTTCGCCCCGGGCGCCATGCCCATCACGGTGTCGATATCGAGTAGAACCTCCGTCTCGCCCTCCCCGGGCGGCGACAGCGAGCCCGTCAGCGGAACGGTGGTGAGCCGGCCCATGAAGCCGTTGATGCACGCTGTGTCCGTCGCGGCGCAGAGGCCCGCGAAGCTCAGCCAATTCTGCACATCAGACGGCACGAACGAATCGAACTCCATGAGGCCGATCGTCTGCCCGGCGCCGGTCGCCGGCCCGCCACCGCCGACGCGAACGGCGGGGAAGTTGTAGGCCGTGGCGAGCGACTGCGGCGAGGCGGGGGTGGGCGCCGTGTTGGCGGTCGCCTGCGGGCGCTGAGTGCGCGCCACGTTCGGGCGCGGCCGGGCCAGGTTGCTCAAGCCCTCGACGCTCTGGACGAACGGCGCAACGGCTGGCGGCAGACGCGGGTCAGCGCCATTCGCGTGAAACGTCCGGCCATTGAGCTGATAGTCGTTGATCGGCGTGTTGAAGGCCTGCTCGACCTGCGCCCGCGTGCCCTGGACGGTGAGGGTCAGGCGGTTCGCCGCGCCGTGTACCAGCGTCAGACCTTGCGCCTGCAGGTAGGCCAGGACGGCGTCGTAGGCTTGCTGGCTCGGGCCGAAGCGGCGCGCGAGATCGGTCTGCGAGGCGAAATGGCGGAAGTTCGGGGAGCGCGGGTTCTCGACGTCCTGGCGGAAGGCGTCGAAGCCGGCCTGGTCGGTGCGATTGAGCACGAGCGTCAGGGTCATCAGCTCACCGCCGGCCTGCGGGTTACGCGCGAGGGGGGTCGCCTGCGCGAGCGCGCCGATGACGTGGCCCGGGAGGGCTTGCCCCGCCGGCGCGGTGGCGGTTGGCGTTGTGGGCGGCGCGAAGGGGCTGCCCTGCCCGGCCGCCTCGGGTGCCGGCAGATGGACCAGCACCAGTATGGCGGCCAGTACCGACGTCAAGAGCGCGTACAGCGGGCGGCGTACCAGGCGCATCTCCCCGTCCGTTTCTCCCTCGTGCAGCACGGCGGTGAGCAGGACCGCTCTCAAGCGGACAGCTCGAGAGCAGTTCAATGTAAGGCGTCGCGGCCGCCGCGGTCCAGGGTTTCGGACGGGCTAGGCGTGGAGATCTCGTGGATGTGGCCCGGCCTACCCGCCGCTCGAGGGCGACGCGCTGGCGACCGCGCAATCGTAGAGCGTCGGCGGGGCGCCCGGCCCGAAGTAGCCCAGAGGCCGGGCAGCCGCGTTGGCTGGTGGCGCGACGTTCTCGCGGGTCGGCTGCGCGGCGCGCTGGCCTTCGGCTGGGCGCGGCTGCCAGGCCGTAGCCGGCAGTGCCGTGCAGTGGTCCTGCACCCAAGCGACCAGCGGCTGCTGCCGGTCGCGGTCGCCCAGTGGCCCGCGGCCGGCGCGCTCCCCGCGGGCCGGGAAGAGCGCGTAGCGGACCTCCCCGGCGGCCACGCGCGCCGCGAACTCGTCCGCCGTCAGGATCGGATCGGCGCCGCTAAAGCCGCCGACTGCCATCACGGGCGCTCCTGTGGCGAGGATAAGAGGCGCTGCCGCGTTCGCGTTGAGGGTTGCCGCCAGGAACGCCGCGTCGTCGCGGTGCGCCACGAGGTAGGCGGCCGCGTCCGCCGTCGGCGCGAACGCTCGGCCGCGCCGCGCCCCGGCCGTCGGGTCCGCCAGAGGCCGAGGACCCATGCCTGCCCAGGCAGGGGCGCTGGCCCAGACCGCCGGCGCCGCGAGCAGCGCCAGCAGGCCCGCCGTGCCCGCCAGCGCCGGCAGCCAGCCCGGCTGCCGGCGCGCCCACGGCCTCCAGCGCCCAAGAGCCAGCGCCGCCAGGCTGGCGAGCGCGAGGCCGGCGATCCACGGCGTGAGCCGCGCGCTCCAGTCCGGGAAGCTGGCCAGCAAGGCTAGCTCGCCGACGGCGCTGCTGCTGAGGATGAGCGGCAGCAGCCAGCCCGCGCGCCGCCCCGCACGGTACGCCTGCCAGCTCAGGGCGAGCCCTACGCCGCCCAGCGCCGCGCTGGCGGGAGCCAGCATGACGAGGTAATAGGGCTGGAACTGGCGCGTGAGGCTGAAGAAGGCGCCGACCGAGAGCAGCCATACGCCCCAGAGCAGGGCGCTGGCCCGGGCCAACGGCCGGCCGGGCGCCCGCCGCAGGTCAGAGGCAATCGCCGCGAGGCTGAACAGGGCGAGCGGGAGCAGCCAGCCGATCTGGCTGCCGAGCGGTTGAGTGAACAGGCGCAGCGGTCCGGGCGCGCCGATCCCGAAGGCGCCGAAGCCCCGGTCGCCGAAGGCCGCGCCGGGGGCGTCGGACGCCGCGCCGGGCGCCGCCAGCGGGGCGACGCGGGGCGCCGGCGGCACATTCGCGCCCAGTGCCATTGGGCCGCCGAACAGCGGCACCCCGGGCAGCACGCGGCTCAAGCCGTTGTGCCACACGATTAGCTCCAGGACCGAGTTGTGCTCGCTGGACCCGACATACGGCCGCGCAGCCGGTGGCGTCAGGTCCACGGCTACCGCCCAGGATAGCGACACGGCTAGCAGCACGGCGGTCGCGGCGGCGAGGTGCAGCAGGCGCGCGGGCCAGCGCCGCGGGCCGGCGACCAGGTACACGAGGTACAGCGCCGGCAGCACCAGGTATGCTTCGAGCATCTTGACGTTGAAGCCGACGCCGGCGACGGCCGCCGCGCCGAACAGCCAGCGCGGCCATCCCGTCTCGACGGCCCGGAGGGTCGCCCCGGCGGCGAGCAGCACGACGAGGACGAGCAGACTGTCGATCGTGTTGTTGCGGCTCGTGGCCACGCTGATCGGCGTCAGGGTGAGGAGCAGCGCGGCCAGGAAGCCGGCGAGCGGGCCGAAGGCGCGCTGCACGAGGTAGTAGAGCAACCCCACGGCGGCGACGCCGGCCAACGCTTCGGGCAGCAGTAGGGCGAGGCCACTGAAGCCGAGCAGTTTGGCGCTGAGTGCTTGCGCCCAGAAGCCCAGTGGCGGCTTGTCTACACTGACGAAGCCGCCGGGATCGAAGGCGGCGAAGAAGAAGTTGTGCCAGCTCGCGAGCATGCTGCGGACGGTGGCCGCGTAGTACAGGTTGCCGTAGCCTTCCTGATCCAGGCGGTAGCCGGCGAGCGCCGCCGCGAGCAGCAGTGGCCCCAGCGCGACGGCGTGCTGCCACCACGCGGTCCCGGCGCGAACCGTCAGCAGCGGGACGGACAGCCGAGCGGCAGGCTTGCGCAGGCGGTGCGGAATGGCCAGCATGCAGGTACTCGCCGGTGGTAATATAGCTGCTCCTACCGTAGCCGCGGCGAGTTAACAGCTGACGGAGACGATGTGAAGATACTGTGCACGGGGCAGGCTGCGGCTTCCACCCCCCTAGTGGTGGCCGAAGGTGGCCTCGTAGTCGCGGCGCAGCTCGGCGGGCAGGTAGCGCTCCTCGAGCTGTACCACGAAGTCGTCGCCCAGCAGCGTGTCGGCGGTGGGGCGGCCCCAGCGGCTCTGGCCGCCCTTGCCGCGCCATGTGTCCATCGCCGCGGGGCCCTGCTCGCGAAAGTCGTGCAGGAAGTCCCAGGCCGCCTGCGCGGCGACCGACGCGACGATGGCCGGGAAGATGACGACGGCCGGGCCTAGCTCGCGCCACTCGTCGAGTGTCGGCGTCGGCGGCGCGCCGTAATACGACACCATCACCGGTCCGGGCACGCGCCGGCACACCTCACGGATCTCCTCGCGGGTGTTCATGCTGTTCATCCAGACGATGTCCACGCCGCCCTCTTGCAGGTACGTGGTTGCTCGCTCGATCGCCCCCTCAAAGGAACCGCCCTCCGCACCGATCAGGTCGCAGCGGGCGCAGATCACGAAGTCGGGGTCCAGCGCGTCGCGGGCGGCGACCGCCGCCCGGTATTTGCCGATCGCCTCCTCGACGGAGATGCAGCGCCGCCCCGCGTGCTTGCCCGACTTCTTCGGTGCCTCCTGGTCCTCCAGGTGCAGCCCGGCCACGCCCGCTCGGACGTACTCCTGCACGGTGAAGTAGACGCCGACGGCGTTGCCGAAGCCGGTATCGGCGTCCACGAAGATCGGGATGCTGCAGCGGGCGGCCAGGTGGCGCGCGTGGTCCACCATGTCGCGCAGGCCCATGATGCCCACGTCCGGGAGGCCGTACAGGAAGGCGGCGGTCTGCGAGCCGGCCAAGAAGAACGCCTCGCAGCCCGTCGCCTCGGCCATGCGCGCGAAGTATGGGCTGAAGCCGCCCGGCATGACGAGCGGCTCCGGCCGCCGGATGAGCGCGCGCAGCTGCGTCGTCGCGCGAGTTGGGCTGTCGTTCATCGTTTCTCCCTCGCGTTCGTCGCTTCTGCCCATGCCGCCGCCAATTAGCGGCCGAGAAGCGTAGGGCCGGGGCTCGTTCCCTGCCGCCCAGCGTCCATGACCTCCGTTGTCCGGCGGGATACAGGACCACCCTCGTTTCGGCGCCTAAGACGACGGCCGGTCCACGTAGCCGAACGTGCCCTGGTAGTCGCGCTGCAGCTCGCCGGGCAGGTAGCGGTCCTCTAGCTCCCGGATCTGCGCGTTGCCGACGAGCAGGCCGCGGTCGGCGACGCCCCAGTGGCTCGCCTGCGCCCGCTGGCGCGACTCCGCCAGCGCTGCCGTCCCGCGCGCTCTGAAGTCGTGCAGGAGGTCCCAGGTGGCTTGCAGCGCGGCGCTGGTAGTGAGCGCGGGGAAAATGACCGCCGCCGCGCCCAGCTGCGCCCACTCCTCCAGCGTCGGGCCGGGTGGTGGGCCGCCGTACACCGGCAGCACCGGGGCCGGGATGCGGCGGCAGGCCTCGGCGATCTGCTCGCGACTCTGGATGGTGTTCAGCCAGACCATGTCGGCGTGCCCCTGCTCGACGTAGGCGATGCAGCGCTCCACCGCGCCGTCGAAGGTGCCGCCCTCGGCGCCGATGAGGTCGCAGCGGGCGCAGATCACGAAGTCCGGGTCGAGCGCATCGCGGGCGGCGACAGCCGCCTGGTACTTGCCGATCGCTTCGTCGACGGAGATGCAGCGGCGGCCGGCCGTCGTGCCCGACTTCTTCGGGGCCTCCTGGTCCTCGATGTGCAGCCCGGCGGCGCCCGCCCGCACGTACTCCTGCACGGTGAAGTAGACGCCGACGGCGTTGCCAAAGCCCGTATCGGCGTCCACGAAGATCGGGATGCTACAGCGGGCGGCCACGTGGCGCGCGTGGTCCACCATGTCGCGCAGGCCCATGATGCCCACGTCGGGCAGACCGTACAGGAACGCCGAGGTCTGGGAGCCGGCGAGGAAGAAGGCGTCGAAGCCCGCTAGCTCCGTCATCTTGGCGAACAGCGGACTGAAGCCGCCGGGGATCAGCAGCGGCTCCGGGCGCCGCAACAGCTCGCGGAAGCGCGTGGTCATGCGCTGCTGGGCCATCCGTCCTGTCTCCTCCGTTCGCCGGCCTGCAGCCCGGCGGGTGAACGCCGGCGCGCCTCTCGCCCGAGGGCGAGCGCCGCTATGGGAGCCGCGCGAGCGCCGCGTCGAGATAGTGATAGTCCACGAATTGAGCGAGGTCGACGCGAGTAGGGACCAGCCCCTCGCGCACCCAGAAGTCCTGCTGGCGATTCAGGTCATCCAGGTCGATGCGCCCGTTCGGTACGAGATCGGCCGCGGTGGACTGCGCGATCGCATCCGCCGGGACGTGCGTCCAGCGGCTCAGAATCTCAATGACCTCGGGCTCGACGACGCGGTTGTTCTGGAGCGCCGCGCGGTAGTCGCGCAGCCCTTTCAGGTAGGCGACCAGGAACCGCACCCCGACCTCGGCGGCGCGGGCGCGCATGCTGGGCCCGATGACCAGCGTGCTCCCGCTGAGTTTGCCCAGCACGTCGTTGCTGCTGCGGATGCGCCTGCCGATGCCGCTGCGCTCGATCGGCAGCGGATCGGAGACCGCACCGGCGTCTACCGCCCCGTTCGCGAGCGCGGCCGGCAGGTCACTATTGGTCAGGCGCTGGATTTCGACCTCCTGTAGACTCACCCCTTCTTTCGGTAGCATGTTGCGCAGCGCGTAATCGATCGGCGAGCCCTCGACGTTGAAGCTCACTCGCCGGCCCCGCAAATCGGCGACGGAGCGCACCTCGCCGCTATCGAGCAGCGGTTGGCGCACGAGCAGGATCGTCTCCGCGTACGACGTGGCCGCGATGCCTGTGAGAGCGACGCCTCGGGCCAGCGCGTTGAAATAGCTTGGGCTCGGCGGTGACTGGGTCATGTCGAGCTGGCCGGCCGAGGTGGGCGCCACGGCCAACGCGCCGGAGTCGAAGGGCGTATAGTCGAGCTCGATACCCTGCTCGGCAAAATAGCCCCGATCATTCGCCAGGTATAACGGCGCCCCGGTTAGAATCGGATTGGAGCCATACTTGATTACTTGACGGGCCGGCGCCGCAGGCGGAGCGGCCCCCGCTGCCGCGCCACTAGCCGCATTGGCATCCGTCGCCCCGACGGCGGAGGGTGCTGGGGCAGATGATCGCGCCGCGTCGCTGCCGCCCGAGCAGGCCGCGAGAAGCACGACCACTAGCAAGCACGTCGCGCGGGCTACCATATCAGTCCTTCCTAACAGGGGCACGTGGATCAACGGCTGAGAGGTCGGGAATGCCACCGTCCCGGCTTGACCACCCGCGTCGTCGGCATTGTGGCAGCGGACCGCGCGGCACGTCAAACGGAGTCTCGCGCGTCTACCGGTGCCCCCGGCAGGTCGCTCGGATGCGCTGGGCGCTTGCGGGGGCTGGGGCGCCGGGCAGATACTGCAAGAGAGCAGGAGGTGCGGCTATGGCGCGTGAGGTCGCGGTTATCGATTGTGACGGCCATCTGGTTGAGTCGGTCGCCGAGTTCGCGGAGTACATGGACCCGATGGTTCGCGCAAACGCGCTGACCCCGCTTCGCAACCGCCAGGGCGTGTTCCCGTCGCTCGACGGCTTCCACTACCCGACCAGCGAGCGGCAAGAGGACGAGAGCGAGGCCAAGGTGCGGGCGAGCAGCCACCGCGCCGGCTCGGGCGAGGACGTGCTGGCGTTCCTGGAGCAGGCGGAGATCGAGCACACCGTCCTGTATCCTAGCGAGGGGCTGGCCGTGGGCAACATCGGCGTACCGGAGTACGCCGTGCGCCTGTGCCGCGCGTACAACGACTACGTGGCCGACCGCTTCCGCCGGCTGAGCCCCCGGATCCATCCGGCAGCGCTCATCCCCATGCAGGATCCCAAGGAGGCGGTGGCCGAGCTGCGGCGCGCGGTGAAGGAGCTAAACCTGACGGGCGCCATGCTGCCCTCGACCGGCCTGCCGCTGCACCTGGCGCACGAGTATTACTGGCCGGTGTACGAGGAGGCGGCGCGGCTGGGCTGCCCGCTCGGCGTGCATGGCGGCGCGAACCGCGACATCTGCCACCTCGACACGTTCTCCAACCGTCTGGGCGCGCGCCTGCTGTGGCACCCCATGCCGCTGATGGTGGCGCTCGTCGCCTTCATCTACCACGGCCTGTTCGACCGCCTGCCCGACCTGCGCGTGAGCTTCCTGGAGGGCGGCGCGGCCTGGACGGTGCCCGTCTTCGAGCGCATGGAGCGCGACAGCGAGTTCTTCGCCGGCGCGAAGCGCAAGCTGCCCGACTACCTGACGAGCGGCCAGATCCTCATCGGCTGCGAGGGCAACGACGACAGCCTGCCCTACCTGGCCAAGCGCGTGGGCATCGAGGCGTTCGCCTACTCCTCCGACTACCCGCACGAGGTGGACCTGCCCGGCGCCCGCCGCATGATCGCCGAGACGCTGGATAACTCCGCGCTCACGCGCGAGGAGCAAGCCGCCGTGCTCGGCGGCAACGCGCGCCGCTTCTTCCGTCTGTGAGCGCCGCGCCGATTCGCCGCTAGAGGTGCTACCGTGATCGCGCGAGACGACGTCCACCAACTGCTCGACGAGCTGCCCGACGACATCCTGCCCGAGGTCGCGCGCTACCTCGCGGCCCTGCGCGACGACCCGCTGGCGCGCCTGCTCCTCACCGCCCCGATCGACGACGAGCCCGAGACCGACGAGGAGCGCGCCGCGGTGCGGGAGGCGCGTGAGGAGGCTGCACGCGTTGGCTATGTTGCCGACGAGGATCTGGATCGTGAGCTAGGCTGGTGAGCTGGAGAATCGAATGGACTCCCGCCGCCATCCGCGATTTACGTCACATGGATCGTCAGGTAGCCGAACGCGTGCGAACTGCTGTGCGGCGTCTCGCCGAAACGCAATACGGTGACGTGATCCGGCTCACCTCAACTGAGCCCGAGTGGCGGCTGCGCGTCGGCGACTGGCGCGTGCGCTTCGTCTACGACTTCGAGCACCGGGTCATCCGCGTGCTGCGCGTTCGGCCGCGCGGTCGCGCGTACCGCGACTGATCGGGATGCGGCCGCGGCTGAGGATCAGGCGCCGCGGGGGAGCCCCAGGCCCTGCAGCGCGATCGCGTTGAGCTGCATCTCCATCGTGCCGCCGCCCAGGTGGTGGAACAGCGCGGCGCGGTAAAGCTGCTCGGCCAGGCCGTCGAGCGGCGCTTCCGGCCCCTGCACCAGCCCGTCCAGCCCCAGCACGTCCACCACCAGGTTCGCCATGTGGAGCTGCAGGTCCGAGGCGAGCACCTTCACCATCGACGAGCGCGCCAGGTCGGGCAGCGCCTGGTCCTGCATCCACGCCACGCGGTAGCCCATCCAGCGCGCGGCGTGGAGCTGCGCCACTAGGTCGGCGAAGCGGTCCTTGTGCGCCTGCGCCACCGGCTGCCCCGCCGCCTCGCGCTCGGCCATGTAGGCCGCCAGGTCGTCGGCCGTGCGCATCACGGCGCCCACGCTGGCGATGCCCGAGCGCTCGAAACCCAGCGTAGTGAGGACGTGCTTCCAGCCCTCGTTCTGCTGGCCCATCAGCCGCTCTTTCGGGACGACCACCTCGTCCAGATAGGTCTCGTTCACGCGCCAGCCGCCGAGCGTGTGCAGCGGCCGCAGCGAGATGCCGGGGCTGTTCATGTCGATGAGCAGGAGGCTGATGCCGTGGTACTTCGGCGCGCTCGGATCGGTGCGCACGGCGAACATGCCCATGTCGGCCAGATGCGCGCCGCTGGTGAACACCTTCTGGCCCGTCACGACGAAGTGGTCGCCCTTGTCGACGGCGCGCATCTGCAGCGCCGCCGCGTCGGACCCCGACCCCGGCTCGGTCAGCCCCCAGCAGCAGGTCAGCTCGCCGCGGGCGATGCGCGGCAAGAACTCCGCCTTCTGCTGCGCCGTGCCGTAGGTCACGATCGACTCGCCCACGAACACCACCGAGCCCGTGTAGCGGCCGATGCGAGCGCGCGCGTAGTTCATCTCCTCGTAGAAGATGCACATGTCCACGCGGCTGCGCTCCTGGCCGCCGTACTCGCGTGGCCACTGCATGCCGATCCAGCCGCGCTCGGCGATCCTGTGGTAGAGGGTTGGATCGTGGTCCTCGTGGCCCACGCCGATGAGCGACCGCATCTGCTCGTCCGCGACCGCCGCGCGGCAGAAGGCGCGCACCTCCTGGCGGAACTGCTCTTGCTCGGGGGTAAACGAGAAGTCCATGCGCGGCCTCCTCCCCGTCCGTGACTCCGCGGTTGATGGTGTCATCCATCGGATGACACCATCAACCGCGCGTCTACAAGCTTCTCACTGTGCCGCGACGAGCGGCTGGTGCTCGCGCGCCAGCAGCGCCCGCTCGGCGTCGGGGTTGCCCAGCGCCAATTCGAGCAGCTTTGCGCGGCGGTAGTAGAGCTGCGGATCAGCCTCCAGCATGAACCCGTAGCCGCCGTGGACGAGAATGTTCCCCGTTGCGGCCTCGCGCACGGCGATGCTGGCGCGCAGCTTCGCCATCGCCGCGGCCCGCCGCGCGTCCGCGCCCTGGTCGAGTAGCCAGGCGGCGTGGTACGTCAGCAGCCGCGCCTGCTCGACGAGGATCTGCAGGTTGGCGAGCCGGTGCTGGACCGCCTGGAAGCTGCCGATAGGGCGTCCGAACTGCTGGCGGTCCTTCGCGTAGGCCACTCCCATGTCCACCGCCGCGCTCGCCGCGCCCAGCGCGTACGCGGCCAGGGCCACCTTGGCGCCGTCCAGCAGCGGTCCCCACAAGGCGGCGGGCGCCAGCGCCTCGCCCACGGCCGCCGCGGCGTCCAGGCGCGCGTCGTCCAGGCGCAGCCGCGCCAGCGGCTCGCCGCTCATCAGCGGCTGCCGCGTGCCCGTCAGGCCGGGCGTGTCCGGCGCGGCCAGGAATAACCCTTGCCGCCCGCCCGTGTCCGCCATCTCGGCCACCAGCAGCACGCCGTCGGCGCCCACGTAGCCCGCGACGTGCGCGACCTCGCCGCGCAGCACGTAGCCGTCGCCGTCGCGCCGCGCTTCGATGCCGCTCGGCCCGGCCTCGCCCCCTTCCAGCGGCCAGCCGACCGCCAGCACGCGGGCGCCGCGCGCCAGGTCGGCGAGCCACGCCTGCTGCTGGGCGGCGCTGCCGTGGCGCGCGAGCAGCCCGCCGCCCAGCACGACGCTGCTCAGGTGGGGGCTGGCGAGCAGCGCGCGCCCCGCCTCCTCGTAGAACACGGCCAGGTCGACCCAACTGCCGCCCGCGCCGCCCACCTCCTCGGGCAGGCCGAGGCCGAGCACGCCGAGGTCGTTGAGCCGCTGGTAGATCGCCAGATCGTAGCCGCGCTCGGTCGTCTCGGCGGCGCGCACGGCCGTGGGCGGGTACTCGCGCTGCATGAACTCGCGCAGCGTGCGGCGCAGCATCTCCTGGGGCTCGCTCAGCGCGAAATCGACCATCAGGGCCTCCTGTTCTCCCGGCTCAGCTCCCGGCGACGCCTTGCTCTACCATCGTAGCCCGGCCTGTCGCTGCGCCCGGGAGCCCACGGATCCCACCCGCCTGGCGCCGCCTGCTACGCGGCTGGGCCAGCTCTCCCCGGGGAGTGCGGGCGTCTCGCCGGCCCGGCCGGCCCTGCCTCGGCCGGGGAGGCGGCCGAGACGCGTACGTTCTCGGGGGGCGTCGCGTACGCCCGCGCACGGAACATTCGGTGCCGCCCGCGCTACGACCGCGGCTGGGGGCCGAGGCCCGGGCGGAATTTCTTCTCGTCGATGAATTGCTGGATGCCCCGGTTGCGGCTGCCCTCCGGGTCGCTGCTGATCAGCTCCGCGTTCTTCGCCCGCAGGTAGTCCCAGGCCTCGTCGTAGTCCATGTTCGCGACGGTGCGGATCCCTTCTTTCGCCGCGCGCAACACGGCGGGACTGATCTTCATCAGCCGCTGCGCCAGCTCGATCGTCTTCGCGCGGAGCTGGTCGCGCGGCACCGCCATGTTGATCAGGCCGATCTCGACCGCGCGCTTCGCGTCGAACGTCTCGCCCGTCAGCACGTAGTAGAGCTGGTGGCGGTAGGGCAGCGCCACGGCCACGTCCTTGCTCACGAAGCCGCCCGGGATGATGCCCCAGTTCACCTCCGACAGGCCGAACTTGGCGTCCTCGGCGGCGATGGCGAAGTCGCACGAGATGAGCGGGCTCCAGGCGCCGCCGAAGCACCAGCCATTCACCATCGCGATCGTCGGCTTGGGGAACTTCACCAGGCGGTAGTGGTTGAACATGCGGGAGTTCCACGAGGCCTTCTGGCGCTCGGCCGGCTTGTCGTCCAGCGCGCGGAAGTACTCCTTGAGGTCCATGCCCGCCGACCAGGCCTCGCCCTCGCCGGTAAGGACCAGCACGCGCGTCTCGTCGTCCACCTCCAGGCGGTCCAGCGCGTCCACGCCCTCGGCGAGCAGCTGCGGACTCATCGCGTTGCGCTTCTCGGGCCGGTTGAAGTACAGCCAGCCGATGCCGTCGCCGCGCTCCACCTTCACGTTCTGGTACTGCGGGAAGTCCACCATCGCCCTCTCTCCCATGTGCGCCTGCGGCCAAGCTACTCCAGACGGTTGCCCGGCCACGCGCGATCCTGCGCGTCTACGCCAACCCGGTAGCAGGTCTGGCACGGAATGCTACCGCGCCACGGCCTCTACCCTACATCAAATTCGATCGCTCTGTGCGCTTATCAGGCCCGCTCGCTCGATCCTGCCAGGTACAGCGTCGCGTCCAGCGCCACCAGCTCGCCGTCCGCGGTGGACACCAGCGGGTTGATGTCCACGCCGCTGAGCCGACCCGCGCTGCCCACCGCGAGGTCCGAGAGGGCGTGCAGCAGCCGCTCGACGGCCGCCGGCGCGACGGGCGGCAGGCCGCGGGCGCCCGCGAGCAGCCGCGCGCCGCGCAGATCCGCCAGCATCGCCGCCGGATCGTCGGCGCGCAGCGGCGCCGGTCGCATCGCCACGTCGCCGAACACCTCCACCCAGATACCGCCCAGCCCGAGCAGCACCAGCGGCCCGAACGTCGGATCGGTGTGGATGCCCGCGATCAGCTCCAGCGGCGTCGGCAGCATGCCCGATACCAGCGCGCCCACGATCTCGGCCCGCGGCGCGGCGGCGCGCGCCCGCGCCAGCACCTCGTTGTAGGCGGCGTGCACGGCATCCGCGTCTGCCAGGCCCAGCCGCACGCCGCCCACCTCGGTCTTGTGCGTGATATCGGGGGAGAGGACCTTCAGCGCGACCGGATAGCCGATTAGCTCGGCGGCGCGCACCGCCGCGTCGGCCGACTCGGCCACGTACTCCTCGACCACCGGCACGCCCACTTGCGCCAGGAAGCGCTTCGCGTCGTACTCCGTCGGCCGCGGGCCGAGGCTGTCGAGCAGGCGGCGCACGCGCGCCTCGAGCGGCGCGGCGTTCGGCGCGGGCGCGGCGGCGTGCGCGGCGCGGGCGCTATCAAAGCGGCGCAGGCCGTCGAGCGCCAGCACCGCCTTGCGCGGCGACGCGAACACGGGCACACGCGCCCGCCGCAGCACCTCGCGCGCCGCCGCACCGTGGCTGCCGCCCAGCACGACCGGCAGCATCGGCTTCGGCGTCGCGGGCGCTAGCTCGGCCAGGTACGCCGCGCTCTGCCGGCCCGGCTCGCCCACGCCCGGCGTGCAGAGCACCAGGCCGTCCACCGCCGGATCGTCCAGTACCGCGGCGGCCATCTGACTCTCCGCGGCAGCGTTCTCGATCGCCGCCACGGCGATGTCGAACGGGTTGACGACGGCGCCCGAGCCGAAGGCGGGCACCAGGGCCCGCAAGCGCTCGACGGTCGCCGCGCCGAACGGCACGACTTGCAGGCCGCACTCCTCCGCCTGGTCGGCCGCGATGGCGCCCGCGCCGCCGGACGAGGTCATGATGGCGACGCCCGGCCCTTCCGGGAACCGCCCCGCCGACGCGGCCGCCGCCAGGTCGAACAGGTCCTCGATGTCCTGCGCCTCGATCACGCCGCGCTGGCGGAACACGGCTTGCAGCGCCGCGTACGAGCCGGCGAGCGCGCCCGTGTGCGACGCGGCCGCCGCGCTGCCCGCCGCGCCGCGCCCGATCTTGTAGGCGACGAGCGGCTTGCCGCGCGCCAGCAGCCGGTCGCAGACCGCCAGGAAGCGCGGGCCGTCGCGCACCGCCTCCAGCAGCAGCACGCAGGCGTCGGTGGCGGGATCGTCGGCCAGGTGCTCCAGCACCTCGGCCGCTGTCAGGTCGGCCTCGTTGCCCGTCGCCACGGCGCGGCTCACCCCGATGCCCGCGTCCCAGGCGCGGTTGGCGATCGTCGTCATCAGCCCGCCGCTCTGCGAGACGAAGCCGATGCGGCCCGCCGGCCCGCGCAGCATGTCGCTGGCGGTGGTGAAGCTGAGCGGCACGCGGTCCACGTAGTTCAGCAGCCCCAGGCTATTCGGGCCGCAGAGCACCATGCCGCTCGCTCGCGCCAGCTCGCCCATGCGCTGCTGCGCCCGCACGCCCTCCGGCCCGGCCTCGGCAAAGCCCGCGCTGATCATGATGGCCGCGCGCACCCCCGCCGCGGCGCAGCGCTCGACGGCTGGCAGGACGTGCGCCTGCGGCAGTACGACGAGCGCTAGCTCGGGCACCTCGGGCAGCGCGTCCAGGTTGGGGTAGCTCCGCAGGCCCGCGATCTCGTCGCGCTGCGGGTTGATCGGGTAGATGGCGCCCGCGTAGCCGACCTGCTGCAAGTTCGCCAGCGGCCGCCCGGCCACGCTTGTCGGCCGGCTCGACGCGCCCAGGATCGCTACGCTGCGCGGCGCCAACAGGGGCCGTAGATCGCGCATCGCCTCGCCCACGCCTCCGCCAGAGTTACGTCTGTCCCCAGCAGGGTAGCAGCCAGGGCGCGGCCGACGCCAGCGACGGACGTAACCCCCCCGGCCCTCCTCCCCTACCAAGGAAGGGGGGCCTCCGTAGCGCGGGCATCTCGTGCCCCTATGGCAGTCGGGAGTATGTCAACGGGCGTTTGGCGGCCACTGGAATGTGCCCACGTTGATGACCGAGTTCGTTGTCATTCTCTCGGGCGCGTCGCATCGCGGAGTGCCGCCATTGCGAACTGGAGCAACCAGCTCTGAGCCACCGGGCAGGCGGAGATGCAGCGTCAGAGGCGGAACCGGGGATGGCTGACACCATTGTGGCCACCAGTGGATGGAGGCGAACGCTTGCTCTTGAGGCTGGACGATCACCAATACTCCTGGGGACTCGTCACGTCCGATGGTTTGCACCACCGGCAACGGCTCCCCTTGACCATCCACGATTTGGACCACGGGACGGCCAGTGAGCAGGCAGGGGTCACTACTCCGGTTGGTAAAAACGACACCGCCTAGCATGGAGCCTGTCGCGCCCTGCCATCCCGCCGAGGCGTCGAGGTCTGACGCGCTGCAAGGCCGCACATCAGCCGCGCCGGTGTCTTGGTTGGCGGGCGATGCCAGCGCCACACCGCTGCTACGCGCGAGCAGCAGTATCAGCCCAGCAATACTCCACCGGACCATCTCAATGCCCCGCCCCCCCAATATCTGGATGGACACGGCTCAGCGGCGCAGCGGCTGCATGACGTCGCGGGCGAAGGCTTCCATGGCGGCCAGGCGGGACTCGCCGTTCACGCCGTAGGGCCGCACCGTGATCTCGTCCACGCCGCCCGCGAATAGCTCCTCACTGCGCGCGATGCACTCCGCGGGCGTGCCGGCCAGCGCGAACTCCGTGACCGCTGCGTCGGGCACCGCCTGGGCGAACTTCGCGTTCGCGCTCGGGCTCATGTGCTCGTAGGCGTCGTAGACGGCGCGCACCGCTGCCCCTGCCTCGCGCGACACCTCGCTCACCGGCCACTGCGGCTTCAGCAGCGCCACCGCCACGTGCGCTTTCACCGCCGCGAGTGCCGCCGCACGGTCGTGGCTCACGGCGCAGGGGATGGTGATGTAGGTGCGGAACGGCGCGTCGGCGCGGCCGCTCGCCTCGCGCCCGGCCCGCACGCAGCCCTGCATCGTCGCCAGCACGTCGCCGCCGAACACGACCGATTGCAGCATCACGCCGTCGCCGATCTCGCCCGCCAGTCGCAGCATCTTCGGACCAGAGGCGGGGATCACGACCGGCGGGCAGCCGCCGCGCTTACCGAAAGCCAGCCGAATCTCGCCGCCCTCCCCGGGCACCGCCTCGCCGTTGCACAGTGCCCGCACGTACGCCACGAAGCGCCGCAGCTCCGCGCGCGTCACGGGCGCCTGGCCCATCATGCGCAGCGACGTGAAGCCGACGCCGACGCCCAGGATCGTCCGGGAGCGCGTTAGCTCCTGCATGGTCATCATGGCGCTCGCCGTGACCGCCGGGTGCCGCGTGACGGGGTTCGTCACACCGGTCGCCAGCGCCACGCGCGAAGTGGTGGCCGCGGCCGCGCCGAGCATCACGTACAAGTCGCGCCAGATGAGCTGCGAGTCCCCCAGCCAGACCGACTCGAAGCCCAGCCGCTCGGCCAGCTGGATCTCCTCCAGCAGCGTCGGGGCGTCCGTATAGCCGTACAGCTCGATGCCAAAGGCGCGGGCGCTCATCTGGCCTCCTGGCGGCTGATCTCAACTGACCAGCCCGTGCGCGAAGATGTGGCGAACAGGCAGCGTCCAGCCGGGCACGACGTCCTCGCCATCCAGGACGTCGTCTTCGGTCAGGACGCGCACCGTCCGGTCTGGGCGGTGCACCGCCACGGTGCACCGGCGCGGGTTGACCACGAGCACCATCTGCGCGCCATACGCTAGCCACTGGGCAACCTTCTCGTCGACCTCGGTATACAGGTCGCTGGGCGAGACTACCTCAACCACTAGGTCCGGCGCACCCGGCCAGTAGCCCTCCACGTCGCCCGCCGCCAGCACCCGCTCGCGCCGTACGAACGCTACGTCTGGGGCGCGTACCAGGTCGGGATCTCGCGCCAGCCAGAATCCCGTCTCGGCCGTGAACACCAGCCCCAGCCGGTTCGCCTCGACGTGCTGCCCCAGGGGGCCGCTCACCTTCATGGTTACCCATCCATGCTCGGCCCCGCTCGGCGCCATCGTCCGCAGCTCTCCATAGAGCAGCTCGTGCCGCTGCCCATCGTCGGGCAGGCGCAGTAGCTCGTCCGCGGTCATCAGCTTGTGGGTAGTCGCCATCTTCGCCTCTCCGGCAGAGCGCCCGCGTATCCGAGGCGCGCTAAGGGCAATATAGCGTTTGACGGCCTGGGATGCCCGTGCTATGGTCCGCGCAAAGTGCAGGCGGGAGGCGGCGATGGGCTGGCGCGACTTTCGGGACTTCCTGGCCGAGCTGGAGCGGCGCGGCATGGTGCGCCACGTCGCCGGCGCCGACCCCGACCTGGAGATCGGCACGCTCGTTGAGCTGATGTGCGAGCGGATGGGCCCGATGCTGCTCTTCGACGAGATCAAGGGCTTCCCGCTCGGCTACCGCATCGCCGGCAAGCCCTACGCCACGCCGGCCCGCGCTGCCGTCGCGCTCGGCCTCGACGCCACACAGCCCCCGCTCGCGCTGGTGAAGGCCTGGAAGGAGAAGGCCGCCGCCTACCGCCCCATCCCGCCCGTCGCGGTGTCCTCGGGTGTGGTGCTGCAGAACGTCGCCGAGGACGACGCTGTGGACCTCACGCGCTTCCCCATCCCCCGCTGGCACGAGGGCGACGGCGGCCGCTACCTGGGCACCGGCTGCGCGGTCATCACGCGCGACCCCGACGAGGGCTGGGTCAACGCCGGCGCCTACCGTTGTATGCTGCACGACGCGCGTACCACGGGCATCGATGTCGCGCCCTACCACCACGGCAACCTGCACTTCCGCAAGTGGTGGGCGCAGGGGAAGGGCTGCCCCATCGCCGTCGCTATCAGCCCCGATCCCGCGCTCTTCTTTACCGCCAGCAACGGCCTGCCGTGGGGCAGCAGCGAGTTCGACTTCGCTGGCTACATCCGCGGCGAGCCGCTGGAGGTCGTGCCGGGCCTGAAGACCGGCCTGCCGCTGCCCGCCACCGCCGAGCTGGTGTTCGAGGGCGAGGTGCCGCCGCCGGAGGTGGAGCAGCGCGTCGAGGGGCCGTTCGGCGAGTTCACCGGCTATTACGCCGGCGGCGAGAAGCTGCGCCCGATCATCCGTGTCCAAGCCCTCTACCATCGCACGGACCCCATCCTGCAGGGCGACCCGCCGCTGAAGCCGCCGGTGGCCCACTGGGGCGGCATCGCCTCGGGCAGCGTGCAGCGCGTCTGGCAGGGTCTGGAGAAGTCGGGCATCCCCGGCGTCGTCGGCGTCTACGATACGCTGGGCGGCGAGGGTGGCCTGGTGCTGACCGTCGCCATCAAGCAGCAGTACGCCGGCCACGCGCGTCAGGTTGGGCGCGTGGCCTCGGCGCTCGTCCACGCCTTCTATCACCTGATCGTCGTCGTGGACGAGGACATCGACCCGTCGCGGCCCGAGGACGTGCTGTGGGCGATCGCCACGCGCGCCGATCCGGCCGTGGCCTTCGAGATTCACCCCGAGTGTCCGTCGCACACCCTCGACCCTACCCTGCCGCCCGACAAGCGCGCCCGCAACGAGATGACGACCAACCGCGCCGTCGTCATCGCCTGCCGCCCGTGGCAGTGGAAGGACCAGTTCCCGCCCGTCAGCCGCGCCAGCGACGCCCTCCGCGAGCAGACGCTGGCCAAGTGGCGGGGGGTGTTCGCTTAGCGCCCTGTCACACCTAACCTGCTGGCTGGCTTGCCGCCGCCGTGAACGGCGGGCCTGCTCGTAGCTGCTTGGCCCGGCTCTCAGGCCGGCTCTTGGCTACCCCCACGGCGTTACAGCGTGCAGCCGGCCCCGCCTGGCGCCCCCGTCGGCACTCGTCGCCATTCGAGGAATCAGCGCGGCAGGTCGGCGTCGTCCAGCGACGCGAGGCCCTCGCGCAGGGCGTAGAGCGCCGCCTGCGTGCGGCTCGCGAGCTGGAGCTTGCGCAGGATGGCGCTGACGTGGCTGCGCACGGTCGCCTCGCCCACCACGAGCGTGTCGGCGATCTCCTGGTTGCTCAGGCCGCGGGCCAGCAGCCGCAGCACCTCTAGCTCGCGGGCCGACAGCGGCTCGGCGGTGAGGGGCTGCCGCGGCTGGGCCGGGCGCTGCACCTCTTGCAGCACCATCCGCGCGACGGCCGGGTGCAGCGCCGTCTCCCCGCGCTGGGCCTGGCGAATGGCGCGCAGGACTTCGTCCGGGGCGGAGTGCTTGAGCAGGTAGCCGACCGCGCCCGCCTTCAGCGCGGGGAACACGTCCTCCTCGGCGGCGTGGCTGGTCAGCACGACGATCTTCGCGTCGGGATGGCGCGCGCCGATTCGGCGTGTTGCCTCGACGCCGCCCATGCCGGGCATCTCCAGGTCCATCAGGATGACGTCCGGCCGGTGGCGCTCCAGCAGTTGCAGCGCCTCCTCGCCGCTCTCGGCCTCGCCGACGATCTCGACGTCCGGCTCGCGGTCGAACAGGGCGCGCAGCCCCTTCCGCACCACCGCATGGTCGTCCACGAGCAGCACCCGGATGGCAGGCTCGCCGGCCTCGCTCATCACGGCACCTCGACCCGCACGCGCGTCCCGGCGCCGGGCGCGCTCTCGACCGCCAGCGTGCCGCCGAGCCGTTCGGCCCGCTCGCTCATGCCCCGCAGCCCGAAGCCGCCGCTGCATCCCCGCGCCGGCTCGAACCCGACGCCGTCGTCGACAATCTCCAGCGTGGCGCCGTCGGGTGCCACGTCCAGCCACACCGTGACCCGAGTGGCCTGTGCGTGCCGGAGCACGTTGTTGAGCGCCTCCTGCGCCAGTCGATACAGCTCCTGCTCCGTCTCGGGCGGCAGCCGCGCCGCGTGCTCGCCGTGAAACTCAGTCACTAGCCCCGCCCGCGCCTCGACCGCCCGCAGCCGCGCTTCGAGCGCCCCCGCCAGGCCGTGCTCCTCCAGCAGCGGCGGCCGCAGCTCGAACAGCAGGAGCCGCATCTCCCCCAGCGCCTCCTGAACTGTCTCGCGGATCTCCCGCAGGTGGGCGGCCGCGGGCGCCGTCTCCCCGTCCGCTAGCGCCCGCCCGGCCGCCTCGGCGTACAGCGACACGCCGTAGAGCGCCTGGCTCACGGAGTCGTGCAGCTCGCGGGCCAGCCGCTGCCGCTCCTCCAGCACCGCCGCCTGGCGGGCGCGCTCGTGCAGCCGCGCGTTCTCCATGGCGACCGCGGCCTGGCGGGCGATCGCCAGTGCAAGCGCGGCGTCGCGTGGACCGTAGGCGTGCGGCGCGGGGTTGGTGATGCTGAGCAGGCCGATGATCCGACCGCGCACCACCAGCGGCACCCACATCGCCGAGCGGATGAAGGCATAGGTAGTATCCAGCTCGTCTTCGCCGATCAGACGGCGGAACGTCGCCGCCTCGGCGCTCTCTCCCCGGACATCCGCGATGATGATCGGCTCGTCCTGGCTGAGCCGATCCCAGTAGGCGCGGAAATCGTTCACCGCGTAGTGAATGCGGCGCGCCTCCTCCCAGGTGAAGGAGGCCGGCCCCCGCATGTGCGCGAACGTCAGGCACTCGCCGGCCGGGTCGAGGACGAGGATCGCCGTGCCACTGTAGTTCACCACCATGCCGAGATGGTCCAACAGCAGCTCCAGCAGCGGGTGCAGCTCGAGCGTGGAGGCCAGGTCGCGGGCCGCGTCGAGCAGCGCCCCGACCTCCGGCCCGAGGGTGTCTGTCTCCATATCGGGGCCTCCGCAGGGAGCGTGCCGAGGGGCGCGTGCGGCGGCGCCACGGGAACGACCTGCTCACTCCAACATTTGTTGGAGCGCGAATCCGCGAATTGTGGGCTCCTCGTTCCGCGTTCCTTCGGATGCCGGGCGGCGGCTCCAACAGGATACTGTGAGTAACGAACCTGTGAGGGAGGTGAACGTCCGGATGGCAGCACAGACATTGCTACTCGTTGCCCGTCTCCCCCGGCGGCTCCTGAAGCCGCTGGGCTATGCGCTGGCGTTTCTCTTGCCGCCGCTCATCGTTGTCGTGATTGCCCAGGGGGCCATCATCGTCCGGGCCCAGAGCCAGCCGCGGCCGCCGGCCTTCGACCAGCCGCTGCCGGCGCCCCCCGCGCACGACCCGGCCAAGCGCACCGCGGTGATCGTGGCCGGCAACGCGGCCACCGAGAGCAGCGACCTGCTTGGCCCGTACGAGGTGCTTGCCGCGTCGGGCGCCTTCAACGTGTACCTCGTCGCGCCCGAGCGCCGCCTGACGCCGCTGGTGCCGCAGCCGCACTGCTGCGGCCCCCTCGACGTGGTCCCCCACTACTCGTTCGCCGACTACGACCGCGTGATCGGGGCGGCCCCGGACCTGGTGGTCGTTCCCTTCATCCCGTTCACGGACACCGTGGACGCCGAGGTGCTCCCCTGGCTGCTCGCGCAGCCAGGGGAGCAGACCGTGATCCTGTCGATCTGCGGCGGCGCGAAGATGGTCGCCGACGCGGGCCTGCTCGCCGGCCGCCAGGCCACCTCGCACGCCACCAACCTGCCGATTCTGGCACGGACCCACCCCGAGGTCACCTGGGTGCACGGCGTCCGCTACGTCGACGACGGGCGCTTCATCTCGTCGGCGGGCGTGACCTCCGGCATCGACGCGACGCTGCACACCCTCGAGCGCTTCCTCGGCCGCGATGCCGCCGAGGACACGGCCGCGCGCGTCGGCTACCCCTACACGCGGTTCCTGGACGACCCGACCTGGCCGGTACCGGACGACGGCCTCCTGGCCCGGCCCGGTCCGCTCGACGTCGCCGTCTGGCCGAACGCCTTCCGCTGGCATCGCACCCAGATCGGCGTCGCCCTCTACTCGGGCGTACGGGAGATCGAGCTGGCCTCGATCGTCGACGCCTACCCGCGCTCCACGGCGGCGGACGTGCACACTATCGCGCCCGAGCGGACGTTCGTGCGCACGCGCCACGGCCTCGACCTGCTCCCGCGCTTCGATTTGGCGTCGGCGCCAGCGCTGGACCGCGTGCTGCTCCCCGGCCGACCGGACGCGGCGGTTGCCGCGCCCGTCGAGCGCTGGGCAGCTACCCACGTGGGCCAGGGCGCGGAGCGCATCCACGAGGCCGGCGGCTATCCATATGATGTGACCTTCCGCGACCTGGCGCGGCAGGAGACGCGGCTGATCGCGGCGAGCGCCGCGCGCTGGCTAGAGTACCCGATAGCGCCGGACGCATGGGAGGGCCGCGACTGGTCACCGGCGCTGGTCCTGCGGGCGGTCGCCCTCGGGGCGCTCGGGGTGATCCTGTTCCTGGGTGTGCGAAGGCTCGGGGCGGCGCGGGCCGCGGCCTCGCCCGCGCCGGGTACGCCGACGGCGCCGCGGGCACGTACGTCCGGCAGCGCCCCCGTCGCTCCGCGCTAGCCTTCCGGTGGTACGCCGTCTGCACAACGCACTGCCGGCCCTGAGTTGCCGGCCCAGGTTCGCGTGTGTATTTGGCTTGGCCAAATACACACGCGAACCTGGGCCACTGCTTGGCGTCGCACGGGAGAGGTGCGTATGAACGCCCCGCTGCCAGCGGATACGACCGTCGGCCCCCCTGCCCCGGCGGAGGACCCCAACTCGGTCGAGCGCCTGCGCGCTCGGGTGGCGGCTGGGCGGCTCGGCTGGACGTGGCCCGTCGCGCTGGCGCTCGTGCGCTTGCCCCTGATTCTCATCGGCTATGCGCTCGCCTACGCCGCGTACAGGGCCACGGGCGCCGCTGATCCGTGGGGAGCCGCCCAGGCGTCCAATCTGTTCTGGTTCACGCTCGTGGTCGATTTGCCCTGCCTGGCGCTGCTGGTCTGGCGGACGCGGGCCGAGGGGCTGCGCCTGCGCGACCTCATCGGCTACCGTGCCGACCGGCTGCCGCTCGACGTCGGGCTGGGGCTGGGCGTGGGCGTTGCCATGCTCGTGATCCTGTTCGTCGTGCAGTTCGCGCTCTCGTTGGCGCTCGGCCTCTCGCCGTCGGGCGCGAGCGGCTTCACCCCGCCGCCGCCGTGGATCGGCTGGTGGGGCGTCCTGGTCTTCCCCATCGCGGTTGGCTTCGTGGAGGAGATGGTTTACCGGGGCTACAGCCAGCCCCGCTTCGAGGCGCTGACGGGGAGCGCGGGGCGTGGTGTCCTGCTGATGACGCTGGCGTTCGGCGCCCAGCACCTCGTGCTGCCGCTCGTGTCGCCTCAGGTCTCGCTCGTGCGCTTCGGCGCGACCGCCGCCACGGCGCTCTTCCTCGGCTGGGTGTACGTGCGCACCCGACGGCTGACGGCGCTCATCCTCGGCCACTGGCTCGCCGACCTGCTCGGCCTCGGCCTGCCCCTCCTCGCCGCGGCCCTCGCCGCCGCTGGGCGCTGAGCGTCGCCGCCCCGTGACCAGTGGCTCGGGTGGCCTCAGCGCTACTCCACCGGCACGAAGATGCACAGGCGCGGCTGGTTGCCGACGGCCTTCGACAGATGGCCCTTGCCCGTCACGTCCTCGACGAGCAGCACCTCGCCGGGGCCGATGACGCGGCTCTCGCCGTCGCTCGCCGTGATCTCGACCGCGCCTTCCAGGTTGATGATGTACTGGCGGCGCGGCGCCGGGTGCCAGTCGAGGTCGTAGGTCGGCGCCACCTCGCGGAAGATGATGCCGTTCGCGGGGAACCGCTGGGACAGCTTGCTGCCCCGCGCTTGCTCCGCCCACTCGATCTCCAGGTCCTCGAAGTGGGACTCGCCGTTGGCGTCCGGGTACAGGTGGTGAATCTTCATGGATTCTCCTTCGCGCGCATGCCGCCTATTGTGGCGGACCGCTCCATACCCCGGCCAGCAGCTCGTTTCTAGGAGGTACTCGGGCGCCCACAGGCCCGTGCCTATAATGGCCTCGGCGATGGCGAAGGTGGCTAGGGAGCGGACAATCGCGCCGGGCGACCACGCGAGAGAGGGCCACGTATGAAGAGCCATAAGCGTCAATCGGAGTCGGACGCGGGGATGCAGCCTGAGTACGACTTCACTACCGGCGTGCGCGGCAAGTACGCCGAGCGCTATGCGGCGGGTAGCAACGTCGTGGTTCTGGCGCCCGATGTCGCCGAGGTGTTCACCGACTCCGACTCCGTCAACGAGGCGCTTCGGGTGCTCGCGAACCTCGTCCGTGAGCGGGCGGCTGCTCCCGCTCGTGGTGCCTCTCCCAGTCGTCGCCCAGCGCGGCACAGCTAGGGAAGCTGAAGCGGCGATGGCCTGGCCCCCGTCCCCCATTACATAGTTACATATACGGCTCGCCGCCCGAGATGTAGGTGCCGAGGACGTTGCCGCGGGTGATCGGCAGGAGCAGGCACGACGGGTGGGCGGCGTCGTGGTACACCGTGACGCGCGCGGGCATCTGGCGGCGGATGTGGCCGGCCGCAATCGCCTCCAGCGAGTGGGCCGGCTCGTCGTCGGTACACGAGACGCGCAGCTTGATGCGCGAGCCGCCCGCGAACAGGTTAGCCGTCGGCACGATCGGGATCTGGAACTCGTAGACCTCGCCGGGCGTCAGCGGCTCGGCCCGGTCGTGCGGGTGGTACGGCTGCCAGGGCGTCGACCGCGCCGGGTCGACGGCGCGGTGGGAGCCGCGCAGCCAGCCGCGCGTCAGGACCCGCTCCTTGCCGCTTGGGTCCACCTCGCGCAGGCTCACGAACAGCAGCACGTCGTCGTCGGTCGTCGAGGCGTAGAGGCGCAGCACGGCGGGGCCGATCACCTCCGTCTCCTCGACCAGCTTCGGCGTGGTGAACTCCAGGTAGCCGCGGCTCCACGGCGAGTCGGAGAACGTGGTGTAGCCCTCGCCGGGATATAGCTCGTGCTCCCACAGCAGGCCGTTCTCGTGCAGGTAGAACGGCGTCCACTTCGTCTCGGCCAGCGGCCATTCGTCGGCGGCTTTCCAGCGGTGCGTGCCCATCAGGAAGAGGCGGATCGGCGGCTCGTCCATGATGCGCGTGTCGTTGCCCTTCAGCCAGTAGTCGAACCAGCGCAGCGACTCGTACTGAAGCTGGTAGACGGGCCGGTCGAGGTACGCCTGCGGGCCGACGATCATCTTCTTCGGCCCGCGCAGGTTGTCCCAGCTGCGGAAGGCGCCGGGCAGGTGCAGGCCGTAGAGCGACCAGTCGGCGCCGACGTAGGCCGGCACGTCGATCGTCTCGTACTTCAGGCGTCGCTTGTCCCAGAACGGCCCGTCGGTCGGGTTCACGACGATGTCCGAGAGCAGCGCGGCGGTGGGCTCGTCCACGTTGCGCAGCGCGGCCACCAGCTCGGGGATGGCGCGCAGGTCGGGGTCTCGCAGCGCCTCCGCGATGGCGGCGCGGTAGCGCTCCTCGCCCCACTCGCGCCGCGCCTCGCTCTCGTAACGGCAGTTGTACAGCGAGCCGCGGCCCCAGTGGATCGCCCAGTTCTTGTTCAGGATGCCGCCGTGGTAGAACGAGTCGCGGTACTGGTCGGTGGAGGCCCACGGCGAAAACAGGCATTTCAGGTGGGGCGGGTTCAGCGCGGCGACGAAGAGCTGGATGCGCGCGAAGTAGGACACGCCGAACATGCCCACGTTGCCGTCGCACCACGGCTGGCTGGCGGCCCACTCGATCAGCTCGTAGCCGTCCTGGCACTCGCGCCGGTCGAGAAACTGGTACGTGCCGCCGGAGTTGCCGGTGCCGCGCACGTTAGCGATGACGTGGACGTAGCCGCGACGCACGAAGAACGACGAGTCGCCCGCCTCCAGGAAGCCGTTGCCCTTCTCCTGGCCCGGTCGCAGGCCGATCGCCGCGAAGCCGGCCGCGCCGATCGGTGCCCACTGCCCCACCGGATCGTAAGGGTGCATGCCGAGGATCGCGGGGAATTGGCCGGCCGCGGCGGGGCGGAAGATAGTCGCCTCTAGCTCGACGCCGTCGCTCATGCGCACCCGCACGCCGTGCTCGGCGCGCACCTCGTACTGCCGCTCGGACGTCTGCCACGTCTTGCCGAACATGGCTGCCTAACCTCCTGACGCCACGCCCGTGCGGCGCGCGGCGTCGCGGGATCGCGCGGAATAATGGGAGCGCGGGCCAGAACGGAGCGGCGGCCTCGACGGCCGCGGGCGCGCACGAGACGCGCCCGTACGTGCCCTAGGGCGATCCGACTCATCTAGGCCGCTGCGGGTGCTCGACCGGCTGGTACGGCCCCAGGATGCTGTTGGCGTAGTCTAGGAAGCTGTGGTCCACGACCTGGCTGAGATCGACCTTCTGCGTCACCAGCCCCTTCTCGATGAACCAGTCCTGGTAGATCGCCATCTTCTCCAGGTTCAGGTAGCCGTCAGGCTTCATGCCGGTGGGCGGCACCTTGCGGATCAGCCGCTCGTCCTTGAGCGGCGTGAATTTCTTCTGCACGTCCACGATGATCTGGAAATCGCGCCGGCCGTCGTAGGCGTCCCAGTAGTCGCGCACGCCGCGCAGGTAGGCGACCATGTAGTTGCGCGCGGCCGGCGTGTTGCGCGCGAACGTCTCGCTGTACTCGACGCCGGAGACGTTGCCGTTCGGATCCACGTCGTCGGTGTACACTACTTTCTTGATGACGCCCGCATCCTCCAACTGGGTCGCCCAGGGCTCGTTGAACATCCCGGCGTCGATGGCCTTGTTGCTGAACGCCACGGCCATGTCGGGGAACGCCAGCGGCACCATCTCGACGTCGTCGGGCTGTAGGCCCCCGCGCGCCAGCATCAGGTCGAACGCATACTCGCTCAGCGTGCCGAGGCTCGACAGGCCCACCTTGAAACCCTTGAGGTCCTGGTAGCCGGTCCACGGCTGCCGCTCGAGGATGTCCGTGCGCACGGCGAGGCTCGGCGTGGTGCGGCCGGGGATGTTGCCGCCGTGGTCGGCCACCATGCGCACGCCGACGCCGCGCGCCGCCGCGTTGAACAGCGCCGGCGAGACGGCCTGGTGGCCCACGTCCAGCTGGTCGCCGCTCAGCAGCGCCACCATGTCGTTCGTGGAGGTGATCTCGTGGACGTCGATGTTGATGCCTAGCTCCTGGAAGTAGCCCTGCTCGATGCCCAGGAACGTGGGGGTCTGGGCGGCGATGCCCGCGTTGGCGAAGCGCACGGTGATCGGCTGGGGCACTGGCACGGCCTGCGCCCCGGCACTCGCCGGCGCGGCCGCCGGGCTCGCCGCGGCCGCCTCGCCCACGGAGCCCGCCGTACTCGCGGACGGCCCGCCCGATCCCCCACTGTTGGCGGGCGCGGACTGCCCCGATCCACCCACACCGGGGGGCGATTGCGCGGCGGGAGCCGCGGGCGGCGCGGCGGCCGGGCCGCTCGAACGGGACGCCGCCCCGGCGCAGGCGCTGCCGAGCAGCACCGTCAGGAGAGCCGCGCTCACGAGCTGTCCGTACATCGTTCGCTCCTCTCGACCTGCCCGCGGCGCGCACCGCCCCTGAAGTCCGGACCACCCGCTTGCGGCCGGCGAGGCGCGCTCCCCCGGCGCTCGCTGTCCCGCAGTATAGGCGCCGCGCCCCGGCCCGTCCACTCGCCGGCGCGGCCCGGGGGCGCCCCACGATTTTGCGGCACGGTTTAGCCGAGGAACGGTCAAACGATGCTCCTTGACCGGGTGGTTAAGTGCTAGGCCGGGCGCGGGTCTGCGCGTGCTGGTCGGGCGCGGAAGGTCGCATCGTTTGCCCCGTACGATACTCCCCGGCTCTCCTGCCGCGGGCCGGGCCGGCGGGGAGTGCCCCGGGCCGGGCGCGGGCGG
>JAJPHF010000020.1 GCA_021325365.1 Pseudomonadota bacterium | reverse complement strand
CCCCCTGGGAGAGGGTCGGGGTGAGGGCCCGCCCCGGTAGGGCAGCCGCCGGATCGGAGCAGCCCAGCGGTTGCCGACCGCTCACCCAGGCTGCCAACCGCAATAGCGAGGCCGCGAGGCGCGCCGGAGAGCGCCTGCCATCTCGCGCGACGTGGTCGCCGTCCCGGCCCGTACACGCCTCCCACCCCGCCCGCCGCCCGCGCCCGGCCCGGGGCCTCGCCCCGCCGGCCCGGCCCGCGGCGGAGCGCCCGGGGGAGTATCGTACGGGGTAAACGATGCGACCTTCCGCGCCCGAGGAGCACGCTGAATCCCGCGCCCGGCCTAACAGTTAACCACCCGGTAAAGGAGCATCGTTTGACCGTTCCTCGGCTAAATTGCGCCGCACCATCGTCGGGCGCACCCCGGCCGGAGCGGCACGTAGCGCCGTCCAGTCCCGCGCGCTAGAATGCAGGCATCCGGCCGCGTGCCAGAACGTCGTCCGCGCTAGGCCGGGCGCCGAACGAATCGACCGCGGCAAGGTCGCGCCCGGCCTGGCGATCGTGTCCGCCGCCTTGGCCGCGCTCAGGCCGTGCCGAGCGCCGCTCACCGGACGAGGATACAGCGTGAATGGACAGCTTATCTCCCTGAACGTGGGGCAGCCGGCCCCGCTGGCGTTTCGCGGCGGCACCGTCGCCAGCGCCATCCGCAAGCAGCCGGTAGCCGGCCCGCTGCCGCTCGGGCCGACAGGGCTCGTGGGCGACGCGCAGGCCGACCTCCACGTCCACGGCGGCCCCGACAAGGCGGTGTGCGTCTACCCCGCCGAGCACCTGGCCTACTGGTCGGAGCGCCTCGGACGGCGCTTGGAGCCGGCGGCGTTCGGCGAGAATTTCAGCGTGACCGGGCTGCTGGAGGCCGACGTCTGCCTCGGCGATGTGTACCGCGTCGGCACGGCGCTCGTGCAGGTCACGCAGCCGCGCCAACCGTGCTACAAGCTCGCCACGCGCCAGGGCCAGCCGGCGTTCGCCCTCTGGGTGCAGGAGTCGGGCCGGACGGGCTACTACTTCCGCTGTCTGGAGCCGGGCGCGATGCAGGCCGGCGATGCGATCACGCTGCTCGAGCGACCGGCGCCCGCCTGTACCGTCGCCGAGGCGAACCGGCTGCTGCACCACAACAAGTACGACCGCCCGGGCCTGGAGCGGCTGCTGACTGTCGCGGCCCTCTCGGCCAGCCTGCGCCGCACCTGCGAGGAGCGCCTGGCCGGCGTGCCCGACGACCCCGCCCGCCGCCTCGAGGGCCTCGCCGCCGTCATCCACCGGCCAGGCGGGCAGGCGGCAACCCAGCGCGACGACTAGCCCGGCGGCCGGCCGCCGGGCGGCCGCCTGTCGGCCGGGTCCCCTGGCTTGCTCGCGGCCCACGGCGGGCCGGCGATCGCGGCGCGCCCGCTGCGGCAGCGCGCGGTCGCAGCGCCGGCAGGCCGGGGCGCCCGCCGCCGAGCGCGCGAGCGCGGCCTCGGCCGCATGCCCGGGCGAACACCCGGGGCGATAGGTATGGACTTCGCGCGTCTCGCGCCTCAGGGCAGCGGCAGGAGCGTGGGCACGGGCATCGGTGTCGGCAGCGGGAGCATGGTGGGCATGGGCATGCTCGTCGGCAAGGTGAACGGCGTGGGCGCGGGCGCGATAGGCTGTAGGGGGGACTCCGTGGGCAGGAGCGCGGTGGTGGGGATTGGTACGAGCGTCGGATCGATGGGCTGCTGCGCCGGCGGCGCCGCCCAGAGCGTCGGCACCAGGACGGCGCCGAGCAGCACGACGAGTCCCAAGACGATGGCGTAGCGCAACGGTCGCATGAGCTTGTCTCCTTGGGCGCCATGGATGCGCCAGGGTTCCCTCGGGGGCCGGGGCGCGGCGCTGCTCGCGCGGCCGGGCTATCATCCCCAGAGGGATTCACCCTGCACGGCCCATGCCGAGGGCCGGCCCGCGCGCGTGGAGATGATGTGGAGAATCGCCCGCCCCGGCGGGGCGGCAGGCCCGGCGACGGCGCTGGCGCTACGTCGAGCGGCGCCAGCTCGGCGCTCAGGGGAGCGGCTCTGGCGCGCCCATCGCCGCCCCGCCTGATCGCTAGCGTTCGGGGCTCACGACACGCCGGGCCTAGCCACCCCGCATCCGGCCTGCAGCCTGGCCCATCATGGAGGTTTCTGTGCCCGAGCGGATCATCCAGCAAGCCACCATCCCGCCCAACAGCGGCATGGCGTTCGAGCTGGCGCGTGGCCAGCACCTGCGCGTGAGCGGCACGACGATTGCCGACTTCGTGGCCTTCAACCGCCACGATCTGCGCGAGCGCTTCGACCAGGCCCGCACCAAGACCTACAACAGCAAGATCTGGATCAGCGCCGGCGACGTGCTGATGACCAAGGCCAACAACCCGCTGCTCGCCATCGTCGCCGACACCTACGCCGACCAGGGCACGCACGACCTTCAGAAAGGCATGTGCAGCGGTCGCCGCTTCCAGCGTGCCGCCGACGAGGGCCGCCTGGCCGAGTATTACAACCGCCCGATCCGTCCCGACGACCTGCCCGACCACGGCTGTTGGGAGAACCTCTCGACCGCGCTCGCCCCCTATGGCGTCCCGCCCGAGGACGTGCCGAGCCCGTTCAACCTCTTCCAGACGCTGGCCATCGACCCGCAGACAGGCCGCATGGCGAACACCAACATCCGCCCCCGCCCCGGCACCTACGTCGAGTTCCGCGCCGAAATGGATGCCCTCGTCGCCATTAGCGCCTGTCCCGACCTCACCGTGGGCGGCAAAGCCATCGACGTGCTCATCTTCGAGCCAACCGCCGCGCCGCAGGCGGCCGTCCGAAGCGCGACCCGCTCACAGCCTGGATAACCAGGGAGCCTTTCCCGTGAGAACACCGCAGCTCTTCTCTTACCCGGGGGGTATGGGGGCGTCCCCCACCTTTCCCTTCTGTCCACTCGCGCTAGCGAATAAGCTCCCGCACGATGCTCAGCGTCTGCTCCAGTAGCGGCGCATGCCTCTCCGCCTGGCTCGGCACGTACTGGTCGAGGTGGCTCGGGGGGACAGCGTCGGCGGATGGCCGGGCGCCACGTCCAGGCGGCGGCTGTTCAGCTGCTGGCGACGACCCGTGGGCCATGAAGCTCGGCTGGTACTGGCCCGCATCGTCCGCGAACAGCCCGTCGAGCCCTTGTAGTCACTTGCTGTCGTCGGTCACCTTGAGCAGGAGCCGCAAGGGGCAAATCGGCGCCAGCTCCCCGGCGTTGATCGCGTTGGAGACCGTGATATCCGGCCCTCCCTCGCGCAGGTCCCAGAGATGCTGCTCGGCCTGGCGCCGCTGCGCGACGCGCGGCCAGAAGTCGCGGCTGCTGAATCCGGTTAGCTCCAGGGCGACGTCCGGGTCAGCCTGCTGAAGACCATGAGCGCGTTGCGCCACACGTCGCCCACCGGCGCGGATACGGCCAGCTTACCCGCTTGTCTGGCGGCAGCGAGCCTACGGTCCCACTCGGCCTGCCACGGCGCCAGGCGGCCCGGCGCTTGGGGCGCGGGACTCGGCACCGCGACGGCCCGCGGCGTGGGCGATGGCGTCGTGGCCGTGGCCGACTGCGCCGCCCTCGGCCGGGCCGGCGCGGCCGGCGGGCTGGGCGCCGGCGCGCCGGCCCGCGCCGCCACGAGCGGCCTGCGGACAAGCGCCTGGAAGTAGGCCGCGCGCCGGGGCCTGCGTGCTTACCCTCTCGGCGCCGATCCATAATCGCCCCGAGCCTTAGCCACCGCGGCCCCCGAGGTCAAGGCGAGGCTGCCGCAGGCGGCACTCCCTGACCCGGGCCGCCGCCTTGCGCCGCTCCGAGACGTACCTGAGGTCAAGGCGAGGCTGCCGCAGGCGGCACTCCCGAGGCTCCCCTGCAGCACCGACGGAGCATCGTACTTCGTCGGTACCTCAATGTGACGCAGTTCACAGAAGACCTGTAACGGCCTTAACAAGCCGCTCGGCCGGGGCGCGCTACATTAACTACGTAAGGAGCGGCTGGTACGGGCCAGCGGCTCCGAGCTAAGGGAAAAAAGGAAGGAGTGACAACGATGGTAGTTGTACCGACGCCGTTCGGGCCGCGCTGGGTTCCCGCGTACGGGTTCGTCCCGCCGTATCCCGCGCTGTACTACCCTTACTTCTGGTAAGCCGCGTGGCGCGCGGCTGAAGCACCCCTGGTGGCGTGTACACCAGGGGTGCTTCGTCGTCTCCGGCGCCGTGCATCGCCGGGCTAGGGATTCGGCTCGCCGGCGACGAGCTGATCCGCACGGCTTGGCCGTCGAGCAGCGGCGGTGGTGACCGGCGCTCACCCAGCCGGCGCGCCGGTGTAGCGCGCTGGCACGGCTGACTTCGGCCGCATGCCGACGAAGGTGTCGAGGCGGATCACCTCGTCGGCCTGCTCGGGCGCGAGGACACCCTTCGGGCGCGCGCCACGCCGCGCCGCCTCGGCGGCCTCGCGGGCGATGCGACGCAGCGCGATCACGCCGCGGTCGGAGGTCGCCAGGCGCTCGCTCCGCTCGCCCAGCAGGCCCTGCGTCGCCTGCGTCACCACGTCCTCGTCGCGCACGCTGCCACGGAACGGCATGTACTTGCGCCGGTCGTAGGATGCCACCGCTTGCCGCGGGACCTCGTGGGCGCGCATCTGCTGCAGTCGGGCGAAGAAGTCGGGCTCGGGGCCGGTGTAGTTGTCCACGGTGAAGATCGTGAAGTGGTCGTCGTCGGTCGGTGTCAGGAACAACAGGTGGGCGTTGTGCGAGCCGCCGGCGAGTGCCTCTGCCTGCTCCAGCCGCAGATGCACGAACTCCGTATCGCCGATCTGGATGACGCTCGGCAGCGCCAGGCTCATCTCGTCCACGAACTCGGTGTCCGGCGTCGGCCCCGGCTTCCGCATGACGATCGTCAGCCCGTAGTCCTGCTCGACGGGCTCGAAGGCCGGCATGTCATGGTAGTCGAAGAACTGATTGCCCCAGGTCTGCGCGCCGTAGGCGCTGAAGCGGTGCAGGATCGAGATGTGGCAGGGGTCGGCCGAGTTCTCCCAGAAGTTGAACCAGTTGTAGTCCAGGTGCCGCGGCGGCTCGAGCTGTCGTTGGCCGGGCTCGACCAATGGCGCGTAGCGCGGTAGCGGCGGCGGGTCGTCCCCGTCCGGGCCGAGGTAAGCGAACAGCAGGCCGCCTAGCTCGCGCACGGGGTAGGCGGTGTGGCGCACGCGGCGGTAGAACGTGCTGTCCTTCGGCTCGGCCGGCTGCTCCAGGCATTGGCCCGTCACGTCGAACAGCCAGCCGTGATACGGGCAGCGCAGCCCCGCGGCCTCCGCGTCGCCGTATTCCAGCGACGTGCCGCGGTGCGGGCAGGCGATACCGAGCAAGCCCGGGCGCCCCGCGCCATCGCGGAAGAGGACGAGGTCCTCGCCCAGCAGGCGCACGGCCTGCGGCACGTCGTGCAGGTCCTCGGCACGGCTCACGGCCAGCCAGTAGCGGCGCAGCCAGTCGCCGCCCAGCGTGCCCTTGCCTACGCGGACCAGATCGGTCGCCGATGCGGTGGTTTCGCGCGTCATCGCACCCCCAGCCCGGCCGGCGCTGCGTTCGGTCGTCGAGCGCGGCCGGCCCAGTCTAGCGCGCCACTCGGCCGTCGGTCAAAGCGACACGAGGCAGTGAGTGACCCCCATCCTTGCGCCGCGGGGTAGGAGCGCACTCGATCGCGCCGGCCGAGCCCCCGCCCGCGGGTGGATGAATGTATCCGAGGAACGGTCAAACGATGCTCCCTCCTGGGATGGCGAATTGCCAGGCCGGGCGCGGGATGCAGCGTGCTGGTCGGGCGCGGAAGGTCGCATCGTTTACCCCGTACGATACTCCTCCGCTGTTCCGCCGCGGGCCAGGCCGGCGGGGGTGGCCCCGGGCCGGGCGCGGGCGGCGGGCGCGGGGGAGGCGTGTACGGGTAGGGACGGCGACCACGTCGCGCCGGACGGCGGGCCCTACCGCGCGCCTCGCGGCCTGGCTATTGCGGTTGGCAGCCTGGGTGAGCGGTCGGCAACCGCTGGGCTGCTCCGATCCGGCGGCTGCCCTACCGGGGCGGGCCCTCACCCCGACCCTCTCCCAGGGGG